>NZ_JBFUCX010000010.1:0-316998 GCF_056405015.1 Mucilaginibacter sp. P2_A4
AATTAATTTGTTTGTAGTGTTAATAGTAAATGGAACAAGTCCGTCTGTAATACCAACGTTAACGCCGATACTAAAGGTGTTGTACTGACCAATACCACCAAATACCTTGGCAGTAGATGTTTCAGACGAAGTTGTAGTTGCTGTTTTGGTGGAATCGGTTTGAGCATTAGCCATACCTACAACCATCAAAGAAGCAAATGACAATGCGACTGTTTTCTTTAATGTAGAATAATTCATAGTTTTTAAGATTAAACGATTTTAATTGTGATTTTTTTCAAATTTAGTAATTATGTTTGAAACGATGACCAAACATTGTTCCAAAAATTGTAATAGTTACACAAATAAGGAAAAAAAAATGATTTATTAAAATAATCAATTATTAAATATGAAATATTCTGCGATTCAAAACACTTTGTTTACAAATAATAGAAAAAATTTCGTTTCGAGAACAAAAAAGGGTTCAATTGCCATTTTTCATGCAAATGACGAGTATCCTGTGAGCGGAGACCAGAGTTTTCCCTTTAAGCAAAATCCGGATTTTTTTTACTTTACTGGCATTGATCAGGAGCAAAGTATACTTATTTTATATCCGGATTGTCCTAATAAAGCATACAAAGAAGTACTTTTTTTAAGACAAACCAATGAACATATTGCTATTTGGGAAGGACACAAGTATACCAAAGAGGAAGCAAGGCTTGCATCGGGCATCGAGAGTGTTTATTGGCTCCATGAATATGATACGATTTTACATAGTATCATAAATTATGCCGAGCATATCTACATCAATACCAATGAGAATGATCGTTATGCCCATACGGTACCTTACCGTGATCTACGGATGTATGAGGCTTTAAAACAGAAATATCCTTTGCATAAATATGAACGATCGGCGTTGATTTTGAGGGATTTACGGGTTGTTAAATCCGGCATTGAGGTTGAGCTTACCCAAAAAGCCTGTGATATCACCAACGATGCATTTAAGCGGGTGCTGAAATTTATAAAACCAGGCGTTGCTGAATATGAAATAGAGGCCGAAATAACGCATGAATTTTTAAGGCAGCGGGCTACAGGTCATGCTTACCATCCTATAATTGCATCAGGTAAAAATGCTGTTGTACTTCATTATATTGATAATAACCAGGTGTGCAATGATGGCGATGTTATTCTTTTTGATTTTGGAGCTCAATACGCTAATTATAATGCAGATATGAGCAGATCTGTACCGGTAAATGGTAGGTTTACCAAACGTCAGCGTGCCGTTTATGACTCGGTTTTGCGTGTTATGCGTGAGGCAACCAAAATGATAGTGGCCGGCACCATTTTGAACGATTACCATGACGAAGTAGGAAAGATAATGACAAGCGAACTGATAGGGCTTAAATTGCTTGATAAGCATGATGTTGCTAAGCAGGATGCTAATGCGCCTTTATATAAAAAGTATTTTATGCACGGTACATCACACCATTTAGGGTTGGATGTTCATGATTTTGCAAGCAGGTATAAAGGCTTTGAAGTTGGAAACATACTAACCTGCGAACCAGGTATTTATATCCAGGAAGAAGGGCTGGGTATAAGAATAGAAAACAATATTTTAATTACTGAAGATGGCAACCGCGATTTGATGGTAAACATACCCATTGAGGCCGATCATTTAGAGGAGATAATGAACAGTTGATTGTTTGATGAATAAGGCTTTTTTGTAATAATAAGCTACCTTATGTACTTGTCCACAAAACTGTACAGGTTAAAATTTCCTTTTTCCGAAGCTTCAGCAACATCCTGCTGAAGCTTTTTTTTATCAATGTGCTGAGTTAATTTATGCTGGATTAGTTTGTACGCTTTTTCTGCCAGTAATATTTCGCGACGCTTGTTTTTAAAGTTTCTTGATGCCTTGATGAAATCCGCAACCTCCTTAATCCCATTTGCTTGTGATGCGATGGTTTTGAAAACAGGGGGTTGCTCATGTTTCTTTTGAGTTAATATTTTTTTTAAGTTGTTTGCAAAAATGTCAGCGTCAGCTCTGTCGGCTTTATTAATAATAAACGCGTCGGCAATTTCCATAAGGCCCGATTTAATATGCTGGATCTCATCACCTGCTTCGGGTACCAGTACCACCAGGGTAATATCAGCCAGCCCGGTTATCTCAATTTCTGATTGGCCAACACCAACCGTTTCAATCAATACATAATCAAAGCCGGCTGCCCGTAATACATCGGCCATTTCTATGGTTTTGGCAGATAGGCCGCCTAATGAGCCCCGGGTAGCCAACGAACGTATAAAAACATCGGGATGGTTAAAATGGGATGCCATCCTGATCCTGTCGCCAAGCAACGATCCAAAGTTAAATGGTGAGGTTGGGTCAATAGCCAGTACAGCTATTTTGCTGCCATCCTTTAAAAGCACATCTATCAACGCGTTAACAAGGGTGCTTTTGCCTGCCCCCGGCGGGCCGGTAATACCAATAATAGGGGTGGGTTTATTAAATGTAAGACTCTTTAACAGGACGTTGCTTTCGGCCAGGTCATTTTCAACAATGGTTAGGGCTCGCGCCACCTGCTTAAAGTCGCTGTAATTAATCATTGCCGGTTGGGTAAAAACAGTTGCCACATTTATGTTTGTAACTGCAAATGACGAAAATTATCATTACATAAGGCAATTTAATCTTTATTATTGCAGTTGTACAGCGGTTAATTTGCCTGTAAATATGCAATCATAAGCACAATGCCCCAATCCGAACAAACAAAAATACAGCATATATTAATCAGCCGGACTGATGCCATTGGCGATGTGGTGCTTACTCTGCCCATGGCAGCCTACATAAAAGAGCTAATTCCGGGAGCCGTTGTTTCATTTTTGGGCCGTACATATACCCAGCCGGTTATAAACACCTGTGCTGCCGTAGATATCTTTATCAATTACGATGAGATAAAGAAATTGCCGCAAAATGAGCAGGCTCTTTACTTGAAAAGTAAAAAAATTGATGCTATTATCCACGTTTTCCCTAATAAACATGTTGCCGAAATAGCAAAGGCAGCCGGGATAAAATTAAGAATAGGTACCACCAACAGGGTTTTTCATTGGTTTACCTGTAATAAACTGGTAAAACTAAGTCGTAAAAAATCCGATCTGCATGAAGCTCAGCTTAATCTTATATTATTAAAAGTGTTGGGGCTAAAATTGGTGCCATCGCTACAGGATATTGTCAGTCATATTAGTTTTGAAAGCAAAACCTTGCTTCCTGACGAATTAGCAAAAAAACTTCCTGTTGATAAATTTAATCTTATCATCCACCCAAAATCCCATGGCAGTGGTATGGAGTGGGGACTTAATAATTTTGAAGAGCTCATTCATGCTTTGTCTGCCGATAAATACAATATTATTATAACAGGATCAGACAAAGAAAAACTGTTACTGGCCGATTGGATTAAAACGCTGCCGGCAACTGTAACAGATATGACAGGTAAAATGACCTTGCCGCAATTGATAGCCTTTATAAGCCATGCCGATGGATTGATAGCATCTGGAACCGGTCCTTTGCACCTGGCGGCTATGGGTGGTATTAATACATTGGGTTTATTTCCATCGGTAAGACCGATCCATCCGGGGCGTTGGGCACCATTGGGTGTTAAGGCTGGATACCTGGAAAGTAATACAGCTACCATAAGCCAGATTACGGTTGATATAGTGGCCGAAAAAATAGCCACCTGGCAAAAATAAATAACAAGCTGGGCCGTTGCCAGGCATACCGCATTTAAAGTTTAAATGGAGGCAGGCCATCGCTGTTCTGCTATAAGTAATTTTGCACAGATACAAAATCAAAATACTTGTGTATCTGTGTTATTGCGAAAAAAATACCTTCCCTTATATCTTATTGAGGGTATCTGCAGTAGTATTGTGTGGCCCACCTGTAAAAATAATAATATGCAGTTTTATCCGCAGGTTGCCGCATGTAAGCTGTTGCAATTTTAATGCAGGTAAACAAATTGTAGCAGATAGCCATTGATATGCGTATAGGGCTTAAAAGAAGCTTTTGTTAGACAAAAAACTTTTGCGTTTGGTAACCACGCTTTGCAAAACAATGATCATAACTGATAGTTGACGTTAGCATAACGGCATGCAAAAAAATGGAGCAAACTGTAAAATGTAATTTTGCCTTACGCATAATTACAACGGGCTCTATAATTGATGACACTTGGCTGTATGGTGAGTGCTAAAACAGGTATGGCTTTTGTACCGGTATTAGCCAGTACATGTATTAAAACATCAGCCGTAAATTTTTATAAAACAGCACAACACGCTACCTATTATTGTACAGATGAATGAAACCAATATTTTAATAACACTGGATTCCATGCGTTATCCCAATACGGGATTATATCATTTTGGTAAAAGTTTGGGGCATGCATTGATAAAGGCCGACGATCCTCGGTTTAAGTTAAATTTCTTTTTACATCACAATACCAAAGAGTTTGATAATGAGGCAGTGGATAAAATGTACCTTAAAAAATATCACAAATTCTTTTTTGTCAACTATAAAAAAATAAAGCTTTTTCATTTTACAGACCAAATGTCGAGGCTAAAGCCAAAGAAAGTTTGGGGCGAAAAAAAGATCCTCACCATTCATGATATCAACCAGGTACATGAAAACGTGAGCGCAGAAAAATTAAATACATATATTAAAAAGTTGGGCGAGCGGATTTACAAGTGCGAACGGATAGTCGCTATATCACAATTTGCCGCCAATGATATACTTAACTATTTCCCTGATATTGCTGATAGGATCAGCGTTATTCATAATGGTGCCGAGAAATTGGAATTAAAGCATGGTCATCAGCCTAAATATCTACCGCAAAAAAAGTTTCTGTTTGCTATAGGTATTATATCGGCCAAAAAGAATTTTCACGTACTGCCCGCGCTATTGGTAGGTAATGATCATGAGCTGATAATAGCCGGCATTATTACTCCATATGTTGATCAGATAAAAGCAGAGGCAAAAAAACACGGCGTTGCCGATAGAGTAAAAATACTTGGACCGGTATCTGACGATGATAAGGCATGGTATTATAAAAATTGCGAAGCCTTTGTATTTCCGTCCATTGCCGAGGGTTTTGGCTTGCCGGTGATTGAGGCCATGCACTTTGGTAAGCCTGTTTTTGTGTCGGCCCTTACATCGCTGCCAGAAATTGCAGGTGATGCAGCCTATTATTTTGAAAGTTTTGAGCCGGAAGCGATGCAACAGGTTTTAAGTATTGGTTTACGCCATTTCTATGAACAGGATACATCGGCAAAAGTAATGGCGCATGCTGCCCAATATAACTGGGATACAACAGCACAGCAATATTTACAATTGTACCACGATGTTTTAGCCGGCAATTGACCGGGCTTTGCCTTTTAATTTCCTGAACATAAAACGGAACCATAGCTTAGGGCCAAAGTTTTTGAGAATAAGAAAAGGTTTGTCTTTTTCAAAAACTACATCTTTATAGTGGCTTGACATGCCTCCATCTGCAAACTTTGCTATTACATAATCAAGGTAATAAAACTCCAGCTCTTTATCACCAAAGCAAGTCATGTTAAAAGCAAAATCGGCCGATGATTTGTATTTTAAATTATAGCTATGTTTTTCAAAAGCCAGTTTGGGGTAAATTATTGATTGTTGAATTATGCCCAGCTTGGCCAGGTAATAATCAGATACCTTGCCTAATGGTTTAAGGTTCCGGGTAAGCACGCTGGCATAATAAACCCTGTTAGGTGATGATAGCGCGCCAACCATGGTTGAAAAATCGGGCAGTAATTCATCATCAGCGCCTAAAAAATAGATCCATTGGCCTGTAGCTTTTTTTAGTGCTTTGGTCATGGCGTCGTAAATGCCCTTATCAGGTTCGCTTATCCAGTAATTGATACGACTGTTGTTGGCTTCTAAAATTTCCTTAGTGCCATCGGTACTATTGCCGTCAACAATAATTAGTTCAATAGCAGGGTAAGTTTGCGCGAAGATGCTGTTAAGGCAGGTTTGCAATGTTTTAGCCGCGTTGTAGGTAACAACGATAACCGATATAAGCTTGCTGTTTGCAGCTATAACTTCTTCTTTCGCGTTTAGCATCATACTATTACTTAAATTTGCAACAAGGTTTTAATCAGCTAAAAATAGAACAATGGTTCAAAATAAAAACATCAAAATAAAAACTGTTGAAAATATTATTTGATCATCAATACTTTTCCTCTCAAAAATACGGCGGCATCACACGGTATTTTGCAAATTTGAACCGGGGCTTCAATGAAATTTCCGGCACAAAATGTACAATAGGAGCCTTGTATTCCGAAAATGAATATATTAAAAACTTAGCCCTTCCTTTAAACAATGCAGTAGGGAAAGCCTTTTTTAAAGGCCATAACAGCCGTACCTATAGGTGGAACAAGCGGTACTCCAATTTGCTGATAAAGGCAAATAACTTTGATGTTTTTCATCCCACTTACTACGATACAGACCTTTTAACAAACCTTAAAAAGCCCTTTGTGATAACCGTTCATGACATGATCCATGAGCAATTCCCTGCTTTTTTTCCTGATGCGGATATTATTATTGCACGTAAAAGGCAGATGATTGAAAATGCCGACGCTATAATTACCATATCACAACATACTAAAAGCGATATAGTGAAATTTTTTCCGGGGACGAATGCTAAAATAAGCGTAGTGCATCATGGGTACAACCAGAACGTTTTACCGCCAGCCAGTTTATCGCTTCCGGGCAATTATATATTGTACGTTGGCGATAGAGCTTATTATAAAAATTTTGCCCTTTTTGCAGAGGCAATAACTCCTGTTTTACAAAACGGTAAAGATTTGAACCTGTTATGCGTTGGGGGCGGCAGCTTTAACCAAACCGACCGTGATTTGCTAACTAAGCTTGGAATTGCAGATAAATGCAGGCAGCTAACCGCTACCGAGGCGGAGTTACAGCAAATATATCAACAGGCCCAACTATTTGTATTTCCATCATTACAGGAAGGCTTTGGTTTGCCACTGCTGGAGGCCTATGCCAATAATTGCCCGGTAGCATGCAGCAATACCACCAGCTTGCCCGAAGTTGCCGGCAATGCAGCCGAATACTTCGATCCGCTCGATAAAGCCGCCATAGCCGGAGCAGTAACCAACGTTTTATATAATAATGATTTAAGGCAGGAGCTTGTTAAAAACGGGCAGCAAAGGCTGCAGCTTTTTACCCAAAAAAACTGCGTTAATAATACGTTAAACATATATAAATCTGTTATATAACTGCCCGTGGTTGCAGTAGCAGACATTAATCATTATGCACCTTTAAAGCTAAGTATGCCTTATTTTGTATAATTTCACATTTTTATAAATACTTTAAATGAAAATTTATTTCAGGCTGCTCTCATTTGCCAAACCGATAGAGAAATTTGCTATCCCATATATATTTTTTACGCTA
Source organism: Mucilaginibacter sp. P2_A4 (assembly GCF_056405015.1). Lineage (NCBI taxonomy): Bacteria > Pseudomonadati > Bacteroidota > Sphingobacteriia > Sphingobacteriales > Sphingobacteriaceae > Mucilaginibacter > Mucilaginibacter sp. P2_A4. The sequence goes on from NZ_JBFUCX010000010.1 coordinate 7,454, forward strand.
CTATATGTTCTTTTTAGTACGTCGGTATTGGGATTGCTGGGGCCTTTGCTTAATACGTTGTTTCTGGGGAGTAGCAAAACCGATCCTTTAGCCGCCGTTAAAGCGGCTAAAGATATATCCACCTTTGATATAACCGGGTGGTTTAAATATTATACTGCCCATTTTATTAATGATTATGGAAAATGGTTTGCACTGAAATTTGTATGCGGTGTAATAGTGGTGGCCGTATTTTTAGGTAACATATTTAGATACCTGTCTCAGCGCATTATGGAAAGCCTGCGCATACATACGTTGCTTCGTATTCGTAAAGCTGTATTTGATAACGTAATGAGTTTGCATATGGGTTATTTTAGCAATGAGCGTAAAGGCGATATCATGTCTAAAATAGCATCTGAAGTTCAAACTGTGCAGTTTTCTGTAACTGGGACCCTGCAAGTGGTTTTTAAAGAGCCCCTTTTGTTAATTGGTTACCTGGTATGGCTGTTTATGATATCGGCAAAGCTTACCCTTATTTCGCTGCTTATATTGCCGGTGGCTGGCTTGTTAATTTCCCGTATTGTAAAAAAGCTACGTTCACAGGCTATTGAAGCACAAAATTCATATGCCAATATGATAAGCCAACTTGATGAGGCCTTATCCGGCATTAAAATTATCAAAGCATTTAACGCTACCGATTTTAGCATCAAGCGGTTTGATGATGAAAATGTAAAATATTCAAAGATAACCAGGGCGATGTCAAAGCGCCAGCAACTTGCCTCGCCGGTTTCCGAAACATTATCGGTAACCATGATCTCATTTGTGGTGCTTTATGGAGGATATCTTATTTTTAATAATACATCAGCACTTAGCCCAGGCGATTTTATTGCTTACATAGCCTTGTTCTCGCAATTAATGCGGCCGGCCAAAGCCATCGGCGATTCGTTCAGCAACATCCATTCGGGGCTTGTTGCCGGCGAACGCATATTAGCGCTTATAGACGAGAAGCCAATGATTGTAGATGCCCCGGATGCAATTGCTGTTGATGACTTTAAAGATGCTATCAGGTTTGAAAACGTTTCTTTTGCGTATAAGGAAAAAGATGTGTTAAAAAACATCAATCTTACTTTACCCAAAGGTAAAACAATAGCACTGGTAGGCCCATCAGGCGGTGGTAAATCAACACTTATGGATATGATCCCCCGTTTTATTGAACCTCAAAGTGGCCGCATCATGATAGATGATCATGAAATTAAAGAACTAAAAACAACATCTTTGCGTGCGCTGATGGGCTTTGTTAACCAGGAGTCTATCCTGTTTAATGACACCATATTTAATAATATAGCTTTTGGCAAACCCGATGTAACACAAGAGCAGGTAGAGGCGGCAGCTAAAATAGCTAATGCACACAACTTTATTATTGAAACCGATAATGGTTACCAAACTAATACAGGGGATCGTGGCTCAAAACTATCTGGCGGGCAAAGGCAGCGCATCTGCATTGCACGGGCCGTATTGAGCAATCCGCCTATTATGCTACTTGATGAAGCTACATCGGCCCTGGATACTGAATCTGAAAAACTGGTGCAAGACGCGTTAAACAATTTAATGAAAAACCGCACCTCGCTGATCATTGCCCATCGTTTAAGTACTATTCAAAATGCCGATTTGATCATAGTGCTTGAAAATGGCTGTGTTGCGGAGCAGGGCTCGCACCAGGGGTTGCTGTTAAAGAACGGTATTTACAAAAGATTGATAGAAATGCAGGCCTTTAACGATGGCGGGGAAAATAATACAAGCAAGTAAGAGTTATTATATTATGCTGTTTTTACAGCTTACATCTATTTATAAAACATTAATTGATTGTTGTTTGCATGAGCCATGTAATAATTACTACTGCCAATATTCCTGAACAATATGAGCGCAGGAAGCAGCAATATATCGACTCCATTGAAACATGTTTAAAATACTCGCATCTTTTTAGTTCTTACACTGTATTGGAATGTGTATCTGAAAAAGAAGAGTATCTTGATCAATACAATACTGTTTACAGCACAGAGGAAAATCTGTACCTTAATAAGGGACTAAATGAGTTAAATCACTTGAGGGTTTTTCTTGAGGGATCAACATTAAAAGATTCAGAACCTATCATTAAACTTTCTGGTAAATATATAATTGACGACAGTTATTTTTTTGAGAAGGTAATAGAGCTTCAGTATAAATTCGACAGTATCTTTAAAAACGATGATGATGTTTTTGAGGGGAATGGCTATCATACTTTTTTTTATTGCTTAAAAAAACGGCTGTTTTTGGATACCATTAATAGTATAGATTTTTCACTTGTTAATGACACGCCTATTGAATGGGATATAAAAAACTATTTAATGGTAATGGACAAGCATATTGAAATTGACAGACTGGGTATAACAGCCTACCAGGGTGCAAACTCCGAGAGAATATTTACTGCATAAGGGTTTGGTTGGTTAGCCTTACCTATTAGCGTATTTAAATCAAAATAAGCAAGAGCTAAAGTTTTATACCAATATTTGCAGTATGGAAACAGCTATTGCTAATAGTTCAACAAAATCGGCGGTATTATTTATCATATTTAACCGGCCCGATACCACCAAAAGGGTTTTTAGCCAGATAAGGAAGGCGAAGCCGCCTCGCCTTTACATAGCTGCAGATGGGCCACGGGTAACAAAGCCCAACGAGGCTGAGTTATGTAAACAAGCCAGGGCGATTGTAAGCGAAATAGATTGGGACTGCCAGGTGCAAACGCTCTTTAAGGATGTTAATGCAGGCTGTAAAAATGGCGTATCATCTGCGCTAGATTGGTTTTTTTCGCATGAGGATGAAGGAATTATCCTTGAGGATGATTGCCTGCCGGCAGATACTTTTTTTAAATATTGTGACGAACTGCTTGAAAAGTATCGCTTTGATACACGTATAAGGCATATAGGTGGCAGTAATCTGCAGGGGGGTAAAATATGGGGCGATGCCAGCTATTATTATTCAAATATGACACATGTTTGGGGATGGGCCGGCTGGCGGCGCGTTTGGAAAGAGTATGATAAAAACCTTTCGCGATATGATGAAAATGATGTGCGTAGCGTATTATCAAATATTTTTGACGAGCCGTTAATAGTTGATGCATGGGAAGAGATTTTTAAGGAGATGAAAGGCGGCTTGATAGATACATGGGATTATCAGCTAACTTTCACCAATTTTTTTAACAACAGTTTATCCATTATACCCAACCATAACCTGATCAGCAACATAGGCTTTGGCGTAAATGCAACACATACTACCCATGCCGATAGCGCGGAGTCAAACATTCCCGTTGTTGAAATTGGCCAAATAACGCATCCTGTTTACATGGTGCCGCAAAAACAGGCCGATTATATTACTTTAAGTCGCGAGTTTAATGTAGTTGGCCGTAAAAAAGACCAAGCACTGCGCCGTAGGTTTAAACGATGGATCAAGTCGCCGTTTAAAAAATAGTCCCATAAAAAAAGCCACCCGGCAATCCCTGATGACTCTTTTCATACTGTTTTAATTGTTTTTACTGAAATTTAAATCCAAGGCCAATTTGCCAAACCTGGTTGCGGTAGTCGGGGAGGTATGAATCGTTATCAGGATGGTTAGCTGTTAAATCAATATTATATCTTGCCCTTAACTCCACATTTCTGGCAACATCAACACTTAAGCCTATAACACCGCTTACATTGGTTTGATCGCCGCGGTTGTTGTAAAAGTGTTCATAATCGGTATTAAAATCGGTTTCGTATTTGTTACTTGTCGAAGTTAAAAAGTTTATAGAAGGCCCTACCAGGAAGTTAAAGTTTGGTGCAAGTTTAACTTTTAAAAGCAATGGCACATCAATGTAATTTGTACGCTGCGTAAACCTGCCATATTGGGTGTTCGCGGCGTAACCCTTGCCAGAATACATGATCTCCGGTGCAAACGATAATGGGTAAACAATAGGAATTTCCAGCGTTAACCCCGCATTAAAAGCAGCTATGGCATCTGTACTAAAATTTGAATCATACGCGTCAATAGTGTTTGCAATATTTAAGCCTGCAGTTAAGCCAACTTTAACACGGTAAAAATCATCGTCCTGGTGGCGTTGTCTTTCATGTCGCTCGGTGCGGTAGGGAGGTCTGCGGCGTGGTCCATAATATCGTTGCGCACTGGCGGTGTAGGCTGCAAATAAGCAAAGGGTAAAAAAGATAATTTTTTTCATCGTTAGTATGTTTTAATATACTCATAGAGTAAAAATTGTACTAAAGGTTTATTAGCGATTTAATTTTTGTAATAATTACGCGGTCGTGAAGCTGCAAAAACAACATTTACACTACATTTGGACATGCCAAAATTGAAAATCATTTATTGCTTTATATCAATTGTTGCCCTTAGTTTTATGGGTATTGATGCATTTGCGCAAAAGGAAAGCTATATAGAGAGTTTAAATAAACAAAACCAATGGGTGGATTCTGTTTATAAAAAACTGAGCAAAAAACATCGTGTAGCCCAACTGCTTTTTGTTAGGGCACATACCAATAAAGGCCGGGCTTATGAAGATTCGGTAGGCAAGGTGATTGAAAAACAGCAAATTGGCGGCCTTGTATTTTTTCAGGGCGGTCCGGGCAGGCAGGCAAGCCTCACCAATACATACCAAAAACTGGCTAAAGTGCCATTACTGATAGCTATGGACGGTGAGTGGGGCCTGGGTATGCGTTTGGACTCTACCATTTCATACCCATACCAGATGACCCTTGGCGCCATACAGGATAATAACCTCATTTACAAAATGGGCCAGCAGGTGGCTTATGATTTTAAACGGATAGGCGCGCAGATAAATTTAGGTCCGGATATGGATGTGAACAATAATCCTGATAACCCGGTGATCAATTACCGGTCATTTGGCGATAATATGTACAATGTAGCCAGAAAGGGTATTGCCTATTTTAAAGGCATGCAGGATGCCGGTTTGCTAACCACGGCCAAGCATTTCCCCGGTCATGGGGATACCAATGTTGATTCGCATTTTGATCTGCCGCTGTTGCCCTATAGCCGTGGCCGGTTAGATTCGCTGGAAGAATATCCTTTCCGCGAGGCGATCAATGCAGGCATCAGCGGGGTGATGATAGCACACATGAGCATTCCTGCGCTGGATAGTACTACACATTTACCATCTACCTTATCCCGCCCAATTATTACCGGTGTTTTAAAAGATTCATTGAGGTTTAAAGGACTGGTAGTATCTGATGCAATGGAAATGAAAGGCGTAGTAAAATACTTCCCCGACGGCGAAGCTGATGTAAGGGCTTTTATTGCAGGTAACGACATCATTGAATTATCAGAAGATTCTAAACGGGCCATTAAGCTAATCAGGAAAGCAGTTAGGCAGGGTAAAGTAAGCAAAGACGAATTTAAAGCCAGGGTGAAAAAAGTATTGGCCGCCAAATATTGGGTTGGGCTGAATAATTACCAGGAAGTACCGCCGGCAAATTTAAGTGAGGATATTAACGGTGTAGCCGCTAAAGCACTGGTGCAGCAATTGAGCGATGCCGCCGTAACCGTATTAAAAGGCGATGCATCAACACTAAAGCTTAATCCATTTTTAAAAACAGCCATTTTAAGTATTGGTGTTTCGTCGCCTACCGTTTTTCAGCAGGAAGTAGCTAAAAGCTTCCCGAACAGTAAATTATTTATGGTTGATAAAAATACGCAGGCAGTTGAATTAAAAAATATCCTGGGTTTATTAAGTCAATACCAGCAAGTAGTAGTAGGTATACATGATACCCGCCTGCGCCCCCAAAGCAAGCTGGACTATACCAGCGATGTGAGACTGATGATTGCTGACCTTGCCGCGCGCAAAAATACTGTAATGAGTGTATTTGCCAATGCATACACTATAGCCGGCCTGCCCGGTATTGAAAACTGCAACGCATTGATGGTATGTTACCAGATGAGCCCCGAGCTGCAAAAATCAGCAGCAAAGGTGTTAACGGGTAACCTAAAACCAACCGGTAAATTGCCGGTAAGCGTTAATGTGTTTTTCCCTACTGGGACGGGGATTGGGTTGCAATAAAATGGATGTAGATTCGAGCAAAAAATGTCATTGCAAGCGCAGCGCGGCAATCGCGAACTGTTCGAGGTGACTTTAACGTTGATCGCATGTAATATCAAACTTACGAAGTTTTTAAAACTTCGTAAGTTTCTCATTGGCAGGGTTTAACTTTTTTGCCATAGCCAAAGTTTCATCCCAGGTAAACAATTGTCCAATGCCATTTTGATGATCGTCAAATCTTTTATCTAATTCATTGCGCTGGTTAATACTTAAGTAATGTTTTTCTTTTTGTGGTTTACCCATAACATTCAGTTTTTGACTCCAAATTTTCTTAGATGAATTTATCGAATAAAGCTAAAAAAGTTTTTTCATCAAAATAAATTCGCTATATTATTAAAAAGCCCAAACCTTTTTAATCACTTAAAACTTGAATTTTATGCCCATTAATGAAAAAGAAAGTCACCCTTATTTAAGGCAGCAAGTAAATATTTTTACTGAAAAATCTCAATTGTCGAAATATACTAAATTGATTGTGGGAACATTCCCCGTTTACGCCATAACTGAATCAGTCCCAATAGAGCAAACTGGCGTGGAAAAAAGAAGAAATTGGCAATCGGAAGCTTTTATACAATATTTTTATGGTAGCGAGGGAAGCCACTTCTGGAACTTATTAGCATCTTCTTTTAATGAACAGAAACCCAACACAAAAGATGAAGCCATTGCTCTGCTTAATAAATATGGGTTTTTAATTTCTGATGTTTTTAATTCCGTGTCGCGAAATAATTATTCCCCATTGGATTCGGATTTAAGAAATAGTAGTAATAATGAAAGTTTAAAGGAAATAGTCCGTAACAGCGAAAGTCTTAAAGTTATTTATTTTACAAGTAAGGCGGCTAAAGTAGCATTCTGTAAAATATTAGATATTACTTATATAAATAGTGTGGATAGCATTGAGCCTATATTGGGGAGGGAATACAGATTAATAATTTTAATATCTCCAGCGGGTAACGGAAGAACTGTTCGTCACTTTTTTAATATCTTTCCTTTATCAGGAGAAGAAGTCGCTTTAAGAAAAATTAAAAGTTCGTACGCTTTGCTTTACAGAAAAAGATATTATATGCACTATTTGACAGCTCCTATTACGTATTAGAAGGATTCCCTTTTGTCTAACAAGTAACATTCACTTTACCAATTGCCATCCCGCCCATCGTTTTCTATCTTTACTAAACAATTATGCAATCCAACTTTAATAAGTACAACGATAAATTCCAGGCGGCTTTAGCGGGTTTAAACCCCGAGCAGCTGGCAGCAGTAAATAAAATGGATGGGCCGGTACTGGTAGTTGCCGGGCCGGGTACAGGTAAAACGCAGATCCTGGCGGCACGGATAGGAAAGATACTAACCGATACAGATGCCCTGCCCAATGAAATACTGTGCTTAACCTATACCGATGCCGGTGCGGTGGCCATGCGCAAGCGCTTGTTTGAGTTTATTGGTCCGGATGCTTACCGCATCAACATCTATACTTTTCATGCTTTTTGTAACGAGATCATCCAGGAGAACCTGGAGTATTTTGGCAAGCTGAACCTGGAATCATTGTCTGACCTGGAATCGGCTATGCTGTTTCGCGAACTGGTGGATGAGTTTGATAACGACCACCTGCTAAAGCGCTTTACCGGTGATGTATATTACGATACCAAGCGCCTTAAAGACCTTTTCAGCACCATGAAACGCGAGAACTGGGATGCTGCAATGATTGAAACAGCTGTACAGGAATACCTGGATGATATCCCCAACCGCGAGGAATTTGTTTACAAACGTGCCAACTCCAAAACAGGCATTAAAGTAGGCGACCCAAAGCAAAAGGATATTGATGCCGCGCATGACCTCATGAAAAAGCTGGTAGCCGCCGTGCGCGAGTACCAGAACTATGATGCCAAAATGAAGGCCCGCGGGCGGTATGATTATGATGACATGATCATTTGGGTATTAAGGGCTTTCCGCGATAATGAAGAGATTTTGCGTAAATACCAGGAGCGTTACCAATATATTTTGGTTGATGAGTTTCAGGATACCAGCGGATCGCAAAACGAGCTGCTGCGCTTTTTACTCAATTACTGGGATGTGCCCAACGTATTTGTGGTGGGCGATGATGATCAATCGATCTTCAAATTCCAGGGGGCCAATATGAAAAACATCCTTGATTTTGCTACCGACTATGTGAGCACGTTACAGACGGTAGTGCTCAGGCACAATTACCGGTCAAACCAACATATCCTCGATATTTCAAAGGCCCTCATCAATAATAACTTTGAGCGTTTAACTACCCAGCTTCAACTGGATAAAGATCTGCGTGCATCGCACCCCCGCTTTGTGGAAATGACGGTGGAGCCGGTGATCCGTGAATATGAAAATGCCAACCAGGAGTTGGTTGATGTATCGGCACAAATAAAACACCTGATTGATAACGGAACTGAACCGGGCGAAATAGCGGTAATTTACCGTAACCACAGCCAGGTGGAGGAAATGATCCAATACCTGGAGGTAAAAAAGATAGCCGTAAATACCAAACGCAAAATAGACATCTTAACCCAGCCCTTTGGCGAAAAGATCATCAACATTATGAGCTACCTCATGATGGAGCTGGATTCACCTTACAGCGGCGATGAGTTACTGTTTGAGATATTGCACTATGATTTCTTTAATATCGAGCCTATTGAAATAGCCAAAGCGAGTATCGCGGTATCGCAGGAAAACTTTTCGGCCAATAACCGGGATAAGCAAAGGACATCCATCCGTCGTTACATCAGCGAGCTGCGGCCGTCTGCCCAGCCAGATCTGTTTGCCCCGGATAAATATATGGAGATGAGGTACCTCATGAACAATATTGATGAGTTGCTGAAATCGGCCGTGAATGTAACCCTGCAACAGTTTTTCCAGGATGTGATAGCCAAAATGGGTATCCTCCGTTACATCATGCAGCAAACCGATAAAGGAGGCTACATGCAAATGCTCACCAGTTTTTTTGATTTTTTGAAAGACGAGAGTCGTAAGAGTCCCGATATTAAACTGGCCGACCTGATGGCCACCATCGAGCTGATGAAAAAGAACAGCATCAGGCTTGATCTGAACAAGGTGATCTTTAGTGACAACGGCGTTAATTTTTTAACCGCCCACGGTTCCAAGGGGCTTGAGTTTGAGCATGTGTTTTTTATTGGTTGCGATAAGCGCACCTGGGATAGCAAGGGCCGTAATAATGGCTTTAGCTTGCCAGATACACTTACCAGTACCTCATCTGATGATATTGCACAGATAGAGGAAGCGCGTCGCTTATTTTATGTGGCCGTTACCCGTGCCAAACAATGCCTCATGATCTCTTACGCTGGTCAGGATAAAAAGGGGAAGGCCCAGGAAGCCAGCAGATTTGTAGGCGAGATATTGGCCAGTACACACCTGGAAGTACAATTCCCTAAAGTTACCCCCGACGTAATGATCGATTTTGTTGCCACCCAGTTCAGTGAGGTGGAAAAGCCTAAGGTTGAGTTGCTGGATACGAATTATATTAACCAGTTACTGCAAAGTTATACACTATCGGTAACGCATTTAAATAATTACCTGGATTGTCCGCTGCGTTTTTATTTTCAATGTTTGATACGGGTGCCTTCGGGAAAAAGTCCGTCGGCCACGTTTGGGCAGGCGGTGCATTGGGCGCTCAATAAAACTTACAGATTACTGAAGGAAAACGATAATGAGTTTCTGTCTACCGAGCAATTCATGAAGGAGTTTGAATGGTATATGGTGCGTAACAGGGATTCATTTACAAAAAAAGAATATGCAACCCGGTTAGCTTACGGCTGGAAAATATTACCGCCATACTATGAGCAAAATGTGGATACCTGGAACAAAATAGCCGTAACCGAAAAATCCATCAAAAACATTGAGATACAAGGCGTACCCATAAAAGGTAACCTGGACAAAATGGAGTTTGACGGCAAAAACGTAACAGTTGTGGATTATAAAACCGGTAAAGTAAAAAATGCCAAAGACAAGTTACTGCCCCCAACCCCTGAGGCTCCTATGGGCGGCGATTACTGGCGCCAGGGCGTGTTTTACAAAATATTGGTAGACCATGACCGCACCAACGATTGGGAAGTAATTGACACAATTTTTGATTTTGTAGAACCCGAAAGTGAAGGCGAATACTTTAAGAAAAAATACGTGATAAGTCCGCAGGATATAGAATTGGTAACCAGTCAGATTACCGAAACTTATCAAAAAATACTGGCCCATGATTTCAATACAGGTTGCGGCAAAAAGGAGTGCCAGTGGTGCCATTTTGTAAAAAGCAATTTTAAACAGGCCGATGAGCTTTTAACCGCGGCGAGCGAAGAAGAAGAAGAGGAAGTGTAAAGTGGGGAAGAAATAGGGGCATGTGCGATTCCCCTCTTGAGAGGGGATTTTAAAAATGACAAAGAGAATCATATCAATCTAATAATTAATGCTATAAATCAAGGTTCCGAAAAAAAAACAGCCAGAAATCCAATACCATCCAATGAAATACATCACCCTAATCCTCCTTTTAATCACAGCAGCAGCCTCAGCCCAAACCATCATCAAGCAGGATGAAAAAATTAAACAAATGGTTGATGAGGTGTCGTCCAAAAACATCGAGACTACCATTCGCAAATTGGTAACCTTTAAAAGTAGACATACACTGAGCGATACCACCAGCAAAATCACCGGCAGCGGTGCGGCGCGTAACTGGATCAAGGCAGAAATGGAAAAATATGCCAGCGAATCGGGTGGAAGAATGACCGTTCAATTTGATACGTTCACGCAGCCTAAGGGCACACGCATTGATAAACCGGTAAAACTTAAAAACGTACTGGCCATATTAAAGGGTACCGACCCGGCCGATACACGTGTATACCTGGTATCGGGACATTATGATTCAAGGATTAACGATGTAATGGATGCCAACGGGGTAGAGCCCGGCGCCAATGATGATGCATCAGGTACCGCGCTTTCTATGGAACTGGCAAGGGTGATGGCTAAACGGTCGTTCCCGGCAACTATAATTTTTATGACGGTAGTAGGGGAGGAACAAGGGTTATATGGATCTACAAACGTAGCCAAACGCGCCAAAGCCGAAAACTGGAACGTAGATGCCATGCTGAACAATGATATTGTAGGCAATACCCACGGTATGGAAACAGACCTTAAGGATAACCGCAGCGTTCGTGTTTTTAGCGATGGGATACCAACCAATGCTACTGATAAACAGGTGGCGGCCTTAAAATCATTAGGAGGCGAAAATGACAGTCCCTCGCGCGAGCTGGCCCGTTATGCCAAAGAAACCGGCGAGCGGTATGTTGACCAGCTTGATGTAAAACTCATTTACCGCCGTGACCGTTACCTGCGTGGTGGTGATCACCTGCCGTTTTTGGAACAGGGCTTTACGGCCGTGCGGTTCACCGAAATGAACGAGGACTTTAACCGCCAGCACCAGAACATCCGTACGGAAAATGGAGTGGAATACGGCGATCTGCCCGATTTTGTTGATTTTAACTATGTGCAAAAAGTAGCCCGCATGAACTTGTCTGTACTGGCCAATCTTGCCTCAGCACCCGGTCGGCCGCAAAATGTAGGCATCATAACCAGCGATCTTACCAATAAAACCAAACTCACCTGGGAAGTGCCGGCTACCGGCAAAAAACCAGCCGGTTATTACGTATTGATGCGCGAAACTACGAGCGCTTTTTGGGAAAGGAAATTTTACGTAACCGATACAACCGCTACGCTGGCTTACTCAAAAGATAATTACTTTTTTGCAGTACAGGCCGTAGATGCCGATGGACATGAGAGCTTGCCGGTGTTTCCTAAACCGGTGAGGTAGGGCCCAAAAAAGTCCTGTCATTCTGAGCGATAGCGAAGAATCCATTATTGAACTTTAAAAGCTGACGATGCATGTCGGTAAATAGATCCTTCACTATCGTTCAGGATGACAAAAAGGAAAAATATTGTAAGTTTGTATTATGTATTTCTTTAGAAAAAAAGATCCCAACAGGCCAACAAACATTAATCTGCGCATTATGCATATTATAAATGCTATTGCCATAACTATGTTTTTAGCTGGCATCATCTATAAGCTGATACAAGTGTTCATACTCAAAAAATGATGGAAATAATAAACACCAATAACGCGCCTGCACCTATCGGGCCATACAGCCAGGCAACTGTTGCCGGTAATTTTGTATTTGTTTCGGGCCAGATCCCGCTTAACCCTGCTACCGGCGAACTGGTAACCAGCGGTATTAAAGATGAAGCTGTGCTGGTAATGGAAAACATTAAAGCCATTTTAACTGAAGCTGGCATCGGTTTCGAAAACATTGTTAAAACCAGCATATTTTTAACCGACCTTGGGAATTTTGGCCAGGTAAATGAAGTGTACGGCACTTATTTTACCGCTAACTTCCCGGCCCGCGAAACGGTACAGGTATCTGCATTGCCAAAAGGGGTAAATGTGGAGATCTCGGTTATTGCAGTAAAATAAATTGAAGTTTTAAAAGGTTTGTCATCCTGAGGAACGAAGGATCTATTCGCAGGCAGTACAGGGCGAATAATAGATGCTTCAATGCGTTCAGCATGACAAATTGGTTAAAATAAACATGTCATCCCGAGGAGTGAAATTTTGGGAAACTTTAAAAAAAGGCTGTCCTGCTGAGCCTGTCGAAGCATGTGGGCAAAGGCCTCTACGCGCGACCCTTCGACAAGCTCAGGGTGACAGGCCTTTTTAGAATGCAAATACGTTAAATAACAAACGCGTCATTGCGAGGCACAAAGCAATCCCAAACTATACAGGGCGAACCTGCAAATCGGAGATTGCTTTGTTCCCCGCAATGACGATTTTATAATATATGGTTCTCAAATAAACCTATGGATCCTTTTCAAACACCCATCGTATACCTAAAAGGTGTTGGCCAGGCACGGGCCGAAGTTTTGAAAAAAGAATTAGGTTTAGCTAATTTCGAGGATTTGCTGCGGCATTTTCCTTTCCGGTTTATAGATCGTACCAAGTTTTATAAAGTAAAAGATATTCAGTCAGATCTGCCTTATGTACAGGTGCTGGCCCGCGTCATTAGCAAACAGGTAGTGGGCGAAAAGCAAACCAAGCGCCTTGTAGTACAAACCCGTGATGACACCGGCACACTGGAACTGGTTTGGTTTAAAGGAATTAACTGGATAGAGAAAACCATTGTTCCCGGTACGGTATATATCGTATTTGGCAAGCCCGGTTTTTTTAACGGGCAGGCGCAAATGGCGCATCCCGAAATGGAGATATACTCACCTGCCACCATGCAGCGGCAAGGAAACGCTACTTTGCAGCCGGTATATAATTCTACCGAAAAGCTAAAGCAGTTTCAGCTGGATAGTAAGGGAATCCAGAAACTTACCTCCGTTTTATTAGGTCTGCATGCTAAGGATATCAATGAGAATTTACCGCTGTATATCCTCCAGCACTTTAAACTAATTGGCCGTGCAGAGGCCTACAGGAATATTCATTTCCCCGCGGATGCCAACTTACTGAATGAGGCTCTGCATCGCTTAAAATTCGAAGAACTATTTCTTTTGCAATTGAAGCTATTGCGCAATAAGCTGCTGCATACTCAAAAATTTAAAGGGAATGTTTTTAATACTGTTGGTCATTATTTTAATGATTTTTATCACCATAAGTTGCCCTTTGAATTAACTACACCTCAAAAACGGGTGCTGAAAGAGATAAGGCAGGATACCCAGCGTGGTGTGCAGATGAATCGTCTTTTACAGGGTGATGTGGGTAGCGGTAAAACCGTTGTAGCATTGATGGCCATGCTGATTGCTGTTGATAATGGCTTCCAGACCTGTATCATGGCGCCTACTGAGATATTGGCCAGTCAGCATTTTCAAACCATCAGCAGTTTGGTAGGCGAGGGCTTTATAGAGGTGGCATTGCTAACCGGCTCTACCAAACAAAAAGACCGTAAAATACTGCATCAGAAACTGGAAAGCGGCGAATTGAAAATACTCATAGGTACCCATGCTTTGATAGAGGATAAGGTGCAATTCAAAAACCTGGGCTTTGTGGTGATTGATGAGCAGCACCGTTTTGGCGTGGAACAGCGGGCAAAGCTATGGCGAAAAAATATTGTACCGCCCCACATCCTGGTGATGACGGCCACGCCCATACCCCGCACCCTGGCCATGACCTTGTATGGCGACCTGGATGTATCTGTAATTGATGAATTACCCGCCGGACGCAAACCTATCCAAACACTTCATTTTTTCGAAAATCAGCGCCTGCGGGTTTTCGGCTTCATGAAAAAAGAAATTGCGCGGGGCCGGCAGATCTATATTGTATATCCCCTGATCCAGGAAAGTGAAAAGCTCGATCTGAAAAACCTGGAGGATGGTATCGCGGTTATGTCGCGCGAGTTTCCTTTGCCCGATTATCGCATCAGTATAGTTCATGGCAAACTAAAACCTGCCGATAAGGAATTTGAAATGCAGCGCTTCATCAAAGGCGAAACGCAGATCATGGTAGCAACCACGGTTATCGAGGTGGGGGTGAACGTGCCCAATGCTTCGGTAATGATCATTGAAAATGCCGAGCGGTTCGGTCTGTCGCAACTACACCAGCTGCGTGGCAGGGTAGGGCGTGGAGCCGAGCAATCCTATTGTATTTTAATGAGTAGTCATAAGTTGAGTCAGGATGGTAAGATCCGACTGGATACCATGGTAAAAACCAATAACGGCTTCGAAATTTCTGAAATTGACCTGCAGCTGCGTGGCCCCGGTAATTTGGATGGTACCCAGCAAAGCGGTGTGCTCGATCTTAAAGTGGCCAACCTGGCAACAGACCAGGAGCTGTTATTTAAAGCCCGCAAAACTGTTGAACAGATATTAGCTAAAGACCCTCAACTGGCCCTGCCCGAAAACCAGGTCCTGCACCATTCCTTCCAAACAAAAAATGCGGGTTTAAGCTGGGATAAGATCTCCTGAGTCTTTCATTATTGCCGCAAAATATTACATTTGTTTCCGACTGACTTTTGTTGATCATTTCATCAATAATTATCGTGCATAAACGTACATTATTGATGATTTATCGCCGTTTATTGACTAATTAATTTCGATGAAAAAAAGATTTACTCTACTATTTTCTGTGCTGTTATCAGCAAACCTGCTCCACGCGCAGGACTCATTAACCATCCGTAAAATTTACGATGAAGCCCTTGTAAACGGCAAAAGCTATGAAAGCCTGCGCTACCTGTGTAAAGGTATCGGTCAGCGTTTAAGCGGTTCGGCCAACGCCCAAAAGGCGGTGGACTGGAGCAAGCAACTGATGGAAAGCTACGGCTTTGATAAGGTTTATTTGCAGGAAGTTATGGTTCCGCATTGGGTTAGGGGCGCAAAAGAAACCGCCTTCATCATTGATGGCAAAACCCGTATCCCGGTGCCGATAGCAGCATTAGGAATGACGGTTGCTACACCAAAAGAAGGAATTACAGCAAACGTTATTGAAGTACAAAGCCTGAAAGAGGTAGAAACTCTTGGAGAAAGCGTTATAAAAGGTAAAATAGTTTTCTTTAACCGGCCCTTCGATCCAAGGTTTATTGAAACCGGTCGTGCTTACGGAACTGCTGGTGATCAGCGTTTTATGGGGCCGGCTGTTGCGGCCAAATATGGCGCTGTAGGTGTTATAGTTCGCTCACTTACCGAATCACTGGATGATTATCCTCATACCGGTGCAACTTTGGTTGATAAGGATGGGAAGAATATCCCGGCAGCAGCGATATCAACAAAGGCGGCTAACAGGTTAAGCACCATGCTTAAATTGCGTAAGCTGCCATTGGTTAAATTTTACTTTAAGCAAAGTTGCCAAACACTGCCCGATGTGTTATCATACAATGTAGTGGGCGAGTTAACCGGTACCGAGCACCCCAATAAGTTTATCACTGTAGGTGGCCACCTTGATTCATGGGATCTGGCCGAAGGTGCTCACGATGATGGTACCGGAGTAATGCAGTCTGTTGAGGTTTTAAGGGTATTTAAAGCGATAGGATATCGTCCTAAAAACTCAGTACGTGCTGTATTTTTCATGAACGAGGAAAATGGTGACAAAGGCGGCGCCAAATACGCCGAGCTTGCTGCACAAAACAAAGAAGAACATATTGCAGCTATTGAAACAGATGAAGGCGGCTTTACGCCACGTGGCTTTAGTTTCGCGGATGTATCCAATGATTTTATAAAAAAGATAAACAATAACTGGAAAGCTTTATTTGAGCCTTATGAAGTTGATCAGCTGACCATTGGCGGAGCTGGTACAGATATTGAGCCCATGAAAGAGAAATTGCCAGGAGTAATACTGATAGGGTTCAGGCCGGATTCTCAGCGCTATTTTGATATCCACCACACACCAAACGATGTTTTCGAGAACGTGAACAAACGCGAGCTTGAACTGGGTGCAGCAGGTATAGCATCCTTAATTTATTTGATAGATCAGCACGGGTTATAATTTCAGATATGCAGATTGTAGATGTGCAGATGTTAGATGTGCAGATATGCAAATTTCAAATGTGCAGATTAAGTATATAGATTAATAACTCTTTCCCGCCGCCTGTGTCCTCACAGGCGGCTTTTTTATTCTGTTAGATTAGGAAGCCTTACTTTGATAATTGCAATCTGCATATCTGTACATCAACATCCCGCATCACAAAAAAATCCTGTTAATACTGCAAAATCTTGTTAAACGTGTCGTAAATTTGCGGCACATCTAAAATAACACTGTGGCCGAAGAAGGAGATAGTAAACCCAAAATTGATTCCTTTGCAGCATTGCGATATAAAGATTTCAGGTCTTACATCGGGATGCGCTTTTGTTTCACCTTTGCATATTCAATGCAGGCCGTTGTAATCGGCTTTTATATTTACCAGTTAACAAAAAGCGCGTTTGCGTTGGGGCTTGTAGGTTTGTGCGAGGCCATACCGGCAGTGTGTATCGCCTTATATGGAGGTTATATTGCCGATAAGTCCGAAAAGCGCAAAATGCTGTTATTCATATTTAGCGGGGTAATTCTTACCTCTCTTGTAATGTTTACGGTTACCCTCAAAAGCATGAGCGGGGTTATCCATACCGGTTGGATAGTACCTGTCATTTATATCATGATCTTTTGCAATGGTATTGCCCGGGCCTTTTACGGACCTGCAACTTTCACCATTTACGCGCATAGTATACCCAAAGAATTATATCCTAACGGAAGCACCTGGAGCAGTTCGAGCTGGCAGGTTGCGTCTATCATAGGTCCGGCGGCTGGTGGCTTAATCTATGGCTATTCTGATAAGCTGATCCCTGGCTTAAGCGGTATTACAGCAACATTTGTTGTAATTATCTTTTTCTTGCTGGTATCGCTAATGCTTGTAGCATTATTACGTAAGTATCCGCCGGTATTTGTACCTAAGGAAAGTATTTGGAAAAGCCTTTCTGAAGGCATCCACTTTGTGTTTAGCAATAAAATGATGATTGGCGCCATGAGTCTTGACCTGTTCTCGGTTTTTTTTGGAGGCGCTGTGGCATTGTTACCCATATTTGCCAACGAAATATTAAAAGTAGGAGCCGAAGGATTGGGCATTATGCGGGCAACCTCGTCATTAGGCGCAGTATTAACCATGCTGGTTATGACCAGGTTTTCGCCTATGGGTAAGCCCTGGCGTAATTTGCTTATCGCGGTAACGGGTTTTGGCGTTTCCATTATCTGTTTTGGTTTATCGCGTAGCTTTTACCTGTCGCTATTGTTTTTATTTACCGAAGGAGCATTTGATAGCGTTAGCGTTATTATTCGCGGTACCATTATGCAGCTGTTAACTCCAGATCACATGCGCGGCCGTGTATCGGCAGTAAACCAGATGTTTATCGGCTCATCAAATGAGATAGGCGCTTTTGAATCAGGAACGGCTGCCCGTCTGTTGGGTACCGTGCCTTCAGTGATATTTGGTGGAAGCATGACTATGATCATCGTGGGCATTACCTACCTTAAAACTAAAAAGCTGATCCCATTATCGCTACAACAGATACAACCACCCAAGGTGGAAGCTGAAACATCTGTTTAACCACGTGGGTATTTATATTTTTATCACCTAACAATAATGGTAAAATGATTCCAAGGGGGATATTGGATATAGCTTATACAGATGTGTTCAGGAGTCTGTATTATTGTTTCCTGGATTTTTTTAAAATTAAAGAAGTATATAACCCTCCTACAAATGCGGATGAGGTGATCTGCCTTTCTGTACGTTCTGGCTTTGATGTTTTATTGAGCGCGCTTGATTTGCCCATAGGGAGCGAAATAATAGTTACCAGTATCAATATCCCCGATATGTTTGCTATTATAACTGCCCATCAATTGGTTGCTGTGCCGTTGCCTGTTAATAAAAACACGTTGAGCATTTCGCCACAGCATTTAAAAGAGGCTGTTACGCCCAATACAAAGGCCATATTAATTACCCATCTTTTCGGCGTTATCACAGATCTGGATGAAATTGCGGCCATAGCTAAGGAATATAACCTAATGGTGATTGAAGATAGGGCACAGGCCTTTGCAGGACCTGTTCTTAGCAGGGATATACTATCGGATGTAGTCATGTTTAGTTTTGGACTTATCAAAACTAACACTACGGTAAGTGGTGCTTTACTTCAAATAAAATCTCCTTCCATTTGCAGTAAAGTAATTGCGCTTAACAGGCAATTACCCACGCAGCGCAGTTCTGTTTTCTTCAAAAAACTTTTCAAGGTTTTAGTGATGAAGATACTTACCGCTAAAGTTATTTATACTTTGTTCT
The DNA here is from genome assembly GCF_056405015.1 of Mucilaginibacter sp. P2_A4. Taxonomy (NCBI): domain Bacteria; kingdom Pseudomonadati; phylum Bacteroidota; class Sphingobacteriia; order Sphingobacteriales; family Sphingobacteriaceae; genus Mucilaginibacter; species Mucilaginibacter sp. P2_A4. Next base: position 26,378 of record NZ_JBFUCX010000010.1, read on the forward strand.
ATAAAATATGCATAGGCAAAGATTTTGATGCAGTGTTATCCGGCTTTACAAAGGGTTTCCCCGGCGAAAGTATGCTGGTAAAAATAAGATTTCAGCCTTGTGAGCCAAACGTCAGCTTGATTAACAGCAGACTGAAAAACTTTAAAGTGGATGTTATTGATCAAAGGAAAAAGCTGGCATCGGATATTTTAAAAGATGTTTCGGCAACGATGTTAATTGGTGCGGGCGCAAAGCAGCATAACCATTGGGTTTTACCTGTAAAAGCAGAAAAAACCGCTATGCTTATTGATTATTTACGATCAAACGGATTTGATGCAACCCAAAAGGCATCAAGCCTGGTAAAGCTTTCATCACCGGTAACAGTAGTTAACGATGATGAGCTTAATCTTGAAAATTTGGTTTACTTGCCCATGTACCCCGGTATGAATACCCTTGAAAGGAACAGGCTGGCAGCGTTGTTAAAAAGCTTTGCCAGCGCGTAAGTTATCATCTACGCCAACACGCTATCTACCCAGGCCTTACCCCAGTTTTCAATTTCTTCGACGGTCCAGAGTGATGGATAAAATATACGTTTCTGGAAACGCGGAGGCAGGTATTTTTGCCAGTTGGTGCCACCGGTAGCTTTAATTTCTTCGGGCTCGCGGTTAAGGTAACGTACGGCAGATTTATAATGCGATAGCGGCCAGTTCACATTTACATTGATGTCTAGCTGGCGCAACTCATTTTTTAATTCGGGGGTAAACTGACCTGCCGCTTCAAATTTGAGGGCCAGGGTATTAAAATTATAATTTGCCGCCGCTTTTCCAAGTTCAATGAAAGTTTTGGAGTACTTTTTTTCGAATTGTTTAAGTGTCAAGGTTTTTTTTCCGGTTGATAGCTCGGTTGCTCCAAATTTCCAGTAAAGGTATTCAAACTGCTCTTCGATGGGGGCATCACGCAATTCTTCCCGTTTATCTTTAGCAACCAGGTTGATAAAATCGGTAGCATAAATTTCAATCATACGGTATTGTCCTGATTGAAATCCGCTGGCGGGTAATAATGACATTCTGAATTTGAGGAACTGCTCTTTCTCCATACCATCAACCATAATCTCGAATGATTGGGTTAAAGCGCCAAAATAACGGTTAATGCGTTTTAGCCGCGCTGTTAAAAATTCTACGGTTAGTGGTTGGGCTTCTGCAATCTGGTGGCACTCGTGCAGGGCCAGCTTAAAGTAAAGTTCGGTTATCTGGTGATAGATGATGAATATTTCTTCGTCGGGGAAAGGTGTTTTAGGGCTTTGCAGGCTCAGTAAAGTATCCAGGTGGATATAATCCCAATACGTTAAAAAATCGGCATACAGTAGGCCGTCTAAGTATGAGTTCATATCCTGGCCCATGGCCTCATATTTTTCTTGTAGTTGCGACAGGCGCTCCTCAATTTCGGAATGGAATTGCATGGCCAAAGTTAATAAAAATGAAATGAGCTTAAATAGGGGTATTGATCTGCAAAAGATAAAACATTTTTGAGATGAGAGCGTATTATGTCTGAATCTGAATTTATTGGATTAACGAATTGCTAAAATTTTATGTTCTTGTTTGATGTATAGGTAATTCTGTTAATTTTATAGAACCAGAAAAATTCGGTTTATTCAAATCCTTAACCCTTAAATATCATGAAAATCAATAATGTACTCATAGGCGTTGACGAGAGTACCTTCGCCCACAATGCCGTTGCTTATGGCTTTGATATTGCCCGCAAGTATAACGCGGCAGTTGGTTTAGTACATATTATTGAACCCGTTATATATCCGCCCGATACTAACGATGGCTTAGTCGGTATGTCCATGGATCCAGCTATGGGCCAGATGCAGGTTGAGCTTGTAAACCTACAGAGTGAGCACTCATCAACCGTTATAGAGAGTTTGATAAAAGAATTTGGAACCGGGCTGGTTGTAACTAAGTTTATTGAATTTGACGATACAGGTAATGGGATAATAAATTGTGCAAAACAATTTAATGCAGATTTAATAGTAGTAGGCACCCACAAACGCTCTGGTCTTGATCGTTTGCTGTCGGGAAGTATAGCGGAGAGCGTCATCCGCCACTCAGATATACCTGTAATGGTAGTACCTTTTGCAGAATAGGTCCGGTTCGGGGTTCGTGTTGCGTGGCTCGGGTGGCATAAGTTTAAAAGCTTTCGCTATGAATCCATGCAACCCGAATCCTGAAACCTTAATAAAGTAATCTGAATTTTATGGTATGCTCAATGGCCTTTAGCTGATTGAGTACTTCGGTATCATAACCAGTGTTCACGTCAGTTATTACGTACCCTATTTGGGGGTTGGTAACCAAAAACTCGCCTACTATATTGATGTTATGGCGCGCAAATACATCATTTATTTTGGCCAGTATGCCCGGTACGTTTTTGTGGATGTGAATTAGTCGGTGAGCGTTGTTAACCCTCGGTGGCTGCAGATCAGGGAAGTTACAGCTTGTATGCGTTTTTCCCTCGTTCATGAAAGCCATAACTCTTTTGGGGATAAAATCGTTGTTATGGGGGTTATGCTTAGGGTCGTCAAATATGATAATGCCGCAATCAGTAGCTGCATCGGCAAGTTTGCGGTTGCATTTTCCAAAAATACCTATCACTTTTAACCTGCCTGCATTCTGGATCTGCTCTGGATTAGGCTGATGCCCTTCATCACAGAATAAAACTCCCGCTTCTTCTAAATATTTTTCTTCAATATCTTCCCTGTTGCGGATGTTGTAACCTTCCTTTTTCATCTGCGCCTGGGCATCCTCATCAATATTGCCTACTACCAGGCATTTAATGCGGTTTTTAGGATATGATATAGCCCTCGGCAGTTTATTAATGTACAGGAACTCATCAAAACTTGGGGTAATATGGTCGGCTTTTTCGGCTACAGATTTACGTTCAATATTCTCGGTAAAAGCAAAGAATTTTTTGATCATGCCTGATTCCTTTAGCTGGAAATCAGAATAGCCATCACCAATGCCATAAATATCACCTGGCAACTGTAATTCTTTCAGCAATTTAACCTTACCACCCTCTTGCGAAAGGGGATTGGTGCGGTCGTAACCCACAATATTACCTTCTTCATCAAACTCGAAGGTATTGGCGTAAATGTTTTCTTTTTTGATGTGATACTCGGTAACCACTGGCGTAATAAACTCTTTAAAACCACCTGATACGATCAAAACCTCGTCCTGGTGATTTTTAAAGAAAATGGTATTACGGGAAAATGATGTAGATACTTTTTTCTTAAGATGGCTTATCAGCTGCTTTAAATGATCGCGGTTGGCCTGCAATAATTTAACCCTTGCTTCTAAACTTTGGGTAAAGGATAACTTGCCTTCCATAGAGGCATTGGTTAAATCTTCAATCTGTTTGTAAATGCCCTCCCTGTCGGGGTGATTTTTGAGAGATATACGGGCCAGTTCGTCAAGGGCCTCAACCTGTGTAAACGTGCTGTCGAAATCAATAATAAAGTACTGCTCCATCTTGGGTGCAAAGGTGCGAAAAATTTTGTAGATAGAATAAGTAGAGTTTTATTAGTTGGTTGGCTGAGCTGTTATTTTACTTTATTATAGAAAACGCCGTTGCCCTGAGGGGGCCGTATTTAGATCACAAATTATCATGATCTGCTAATTATTTCAACGCCTCACTAATCTCCTTAACCGTTTTACTTATCGGCTTAAACTCAATCCCAATAGCCTTTTTAATTTTTGAGTTATCAAACTCGCGTGTAACAGAGGCTGCCTGTGCAGATGTTTTATCAATAGCCGGATCGCCGCCTGTAAGCGCGGCCCAAACAGCAGCTCCGCGCCAGCCAATTTCCATCAGCCAGGGTTTGGCTAAAATGGCAGGCGGCTTTATACCGAATCCCTGTGCGGCGGCTGTAGTTATAGCTTCATAGGTATGGTTTTCGGCGGTAATGATATAGCGCTCGGCTGTAATATTGCTGTTCATGAGGCCCGTCATACATTTAGCCACGTCTTCCACATCAACAAAACCGATACTGCCGCTGGTGTAAAATTTAAGCCCTTTACGTATAGTCTCGAACAAAGCGCCACTACCTTCCTTACCAGCACTCGCGCCTATAATAAGCGACGGATTTACAATTACAGCATCCAACCCTTCGGCAATTCCCCGCCATACTTCCATCTCGCTTTCCAGCTTGGATATGGCATAGCCATCATTTTCTGTTGATTGTTCTAGGTGATGATTCTCGGTAGTCAATTCACCTGGTTTGGCAAGGCCTATGGCAGCAATGGAGCTTACATGAACCATCCTGATGCCCTTTTCTGTACATAAATTAACCAGGTTGGCTGTACCGGTTACGTTTGTATTGATCATCGGCTCTTTATCAGCAGCTTTGAGGGATACCCATGCCGCGCAATGGTAAACCTGTGTTACACCTTCCAGCGCGTTTTCTAATGCAAAAATATCCAACAGATCGGCGTTAACCCATTCAATTTGCGCTTGAAAAGAAACCAATAAATTGGGTATAGTTGAGGTGGTCCGTTTAGTACAGCGAATACGCGCACCGGATTTAGCCAGTAACTTTGCCAGTTCGGCCCCGAGAAAACCTGTTGCGCCAGTAATAAGAATCATATGTGCAGATTTCAGATGTGCAAATATGCAGATATTAGTTAGATGTGCATACGTGCAAATTAAGTTCGTTGACGTCGCCGTTTCAGATGTGCAGATGATCTCAATCGGACAAAAAAGATATGCATATCTACTATTTTCATATTAAATTTCACATCTGTATATCAACCCTTATATCTACACATTTCAAATTTGCACATCTGCACATCAATCTGCACATTTGCACATCTGCATATTTGCACATCAAACATTATGTCCTTAGCTGATTTTTTTACACCCATTGATCTTAAAAAGATCGCTCCTAAAAAGGGGTATTATACCAGCCAGCTTGGCGATAAAATTGTGCATTATTCTGTCGATTTTCCCGATCTGGAGGAAAAAACAGACCTCGCCATTATTGGTGTTATGGACGATAGAAACGCAACCGATAACCAGGGCTGTGCTCTTGGTCCGGATTACATTCGCGAAAAACTGTATCAGCTTAACGAGGGCGGCTATAATTTAAAAATTGCCGATCTGGGCAATATTGTTGCCGGGGCTACAGTTACCGATACTTATTTCGCGCTTAAAACTGTGGTGTCTGAATTGGTTAAAAAAGATATCATCCCCATTATTATAGGTGGCGGGCAGGATCTTACCTACGCCCAATACATGGGATATGAAGATCTGGAGCAAAAGGTAGACCTGGTGGTGATTGATTCAAAGTTCGATTTGGATGAAGACGAAACATCCGGAAGTTTGGAAACCACCTCGCAATCTTACCTCAATAAAATATTTTTACATGAACCCAACTACCTGTTCAATTTCAGTAACCTGGGTTATCAAACTTATTTTGCCAGCCAGGAGAGCCTTCGGGTTATGGATAAGCTATACTTTGATGTACACCGCCTTGGCGAGCTAAGCGGCAATATAGCCATAACGGAGCCCGCTATCCGTAATGCCAGTATGATCAGTTTTGATGTGGGTGCTATCCGGTCATCAGATGCAATGGGTAATGCCAATGCATCTCCCAACGGTTTTAACGGGCAGGAAGCCTGCCAGCTATGCCGCTATGCCGGGTTTAATGATAAACTGAGCTCTATAGGCTTTTATGAATTTAACCCCGCTTATGATAATAATGGCCAAACAGCTATGTTACTGGCGCAAATGATATGGTACTTTGTTGATGGTTTTTATGGCAGGAAAAGTGATTTTCCGCTCAATCCCAAATCACAATACCTTATTTACAAAACCAGTCTTAAACATGAAGACCAGGAGGTTGTATTTGTAAAAAGTAAAAAATCAGATCGTTGGTGGATGCAGGTACCTTACCCAAGCGGCGGATCGCGCAATGAGCGTTTTCACCTGGTGCCTTGCAGCTATGCCGATTATAAAACAGCCACATCCGGCGAGCTGCCCGACCTTTGGTGGCGTACTTATCAAAAATTAAACTGATAATTACAATTAGAACAGCATTTTAACGTTATCAAAACTTACAGTTTTTATATTCTGATGAAGAAAATATTTTTTTTAGTAACTGCATTGCTGCCGGTTATGGCATTTGCTCAAACTCCTGAAACCTTTACCATTAACGGCAAAATAGGAAGCACTGGCGCTCCGGCTAAAGTTTATTTATCATACCAGTTAGGCGCTAATAGCATTATCGACTCTGCAAACGTGGAGAATGGTGCATTTAGTTTCACCGGCAAAATGCTAAATCCCGTTAATGCAACATTGGTAGTTGACTATAAAGGATTGGGTATTGAAAAATTTACGCAGCAATACTCTGATGGCAGAACACTTTCCAATAACGCCGATAACCTGAGTTTTTTTATTGATAAGGGTACAGTAACTATTACCAGTAAGGATTCTTTAAAAAAAGCACAGATTACAGGTTCGCAACTTAATATTGATAATGTAAAACTACAGGAGCAACTGAAAGGTATCAATATAAAAGCCGAAAGATTAATGGCCGAGGTTAAGGCTGCAACACCAGAACAGCAAAAATCGCCAGCGTTTCAAAGCAGTATGCAGGCAAAATACAAAGCGCTGCAAACCCTGCAGAGTTTTACTTTAAAAAGCTTTATAACCGATAACCCTAATAGTTACCTTAGCTTACTTGCCTTAAGTTCGGTAGGTGGGCCATCGCCTGATCCCAGCGAAATTCAGCCATTGTACAATTCGTTATCGCAAAGTGTAAGGGAAACCGAGGCGGGTCGGGTTTTAAAAAGCCAGCTTGATATGTTAAAAGCGACTGCTGTTGGTTCAGTAGCGCCGGATTTTACACAGAATGATGTGAACGGTACGCCTGTTAAACTATCATCATTTAGAGGTAAATATGTATTGCTTGATTTTTGGGCTTCATGGTGCGGCCCATGCCGCCAGGAAAACCCTAACGTGGTACGCAACTATAACAAATACAAAACAAAAAACTTCACAATATTAGGAGTATCATTGGATAAAGCCGAAAGCAAATCGGCCTGGCTTGCCGCCATTAAAAACGACGGACTTGACTGGACCCAGGTATCTGATCTTAAATACTGGAACAATGCGGTAGCCGCACTTTACTCCGTAACCTCTATCCCTCAAAATTACCTGATTGGTCCCGATGGAAAGATCGTTGCCAAAAACCTTCGTGGCGAAGACCTTGATGCCAAGCTGCAGGAATTGTTTGGAAAGATATAATTTGGTGAGTGGTGATTGAGTAATACCTGTCAGTTAAACTTAATTCAGGTGCTCAGCAATGTAACTTTTTTATTGACTATGACTAATATGTAGTTAATACATATTATATTGCGATATAAACTTTATCATTCATGAAAAGAATAATATTATTGGCATTAGCTGTAATACCCGCTGTTGCTTTTGCACAGGATACTAAATATAGCATACAAGGAAAGATAGGCGAATTTAACGCGCCTGCCAAGGTTTACCTCGAATACAGGTTCCCTAAAGGCAAACCTATTTATGATTCCTGTATGGTTGTTAACGGTAAATTTCATTTTACTGGTTCAGTTGGCGCTGCGCCACTTAATGCTTACCTGTTATTTAATCGTAAAGGTACCGGCACAGGTAATGCTGATGGTTACCGCGTAATTTATCTGGAACCGGGTGTTATCAACCTAACGGCTACTGACAAGATTGAAAACGCAACAGTTGAAGGCCCAAAAACAAACCAGGAGAACGAAAAATACCAGCTTGGACAAAGGCCAATAAGTGATGCCTATGCTGCGCTTGAGGAAAGGCAAAAAGCAGCTACAGAAGAGCAAAAAGCTTCGCCTGAGTATCTCAAAAAAGTAAAAGCCGATGAAAAGGCCATCGACGATATGAGCGCTGCTATAGATAAGAAATTTATCCAGGAAAATCCCGGCTCCATTATCAGCCTCAATGCTCTTGAATCCTTAGCCTACAGTGCCGATTATGTAGATCTTAAACCGTTATACGATGCTTTAACACCTGCTGTAAAGAGCACTGAAGCAGGCAAAGCCCTGGGCGAAAGGATGCCTAAATTAAAGGCTGTGGCATTGGGTGCAACTGCACCTGAGTTTGCCGAAGCTGATACCAGCGGAAAGATTGTCAACCTGTCATCATTTCGCGGGCAGTATGTCTTGATTGATTTTTGGGCATCATGGTGCGGCCCATGCAGAAGGGAAAATCCTAATGTAGTAAAAGCTTATAACCACTATAAAGGTCAAAAATTTACTATTTTGGGTGTATCGCTTGATAAGCCAAACGCAAAAGAAAAATGGTTAGCCGCCATTCACAAAGATGGCCTTACCTGGAATCATGTTTCTGATTTAAAATTCTGGGATAGTAAAGCGGCCGGTTTATACGCCGTTCGTGGTATTCCGCAAAACTTTCTGATTGATCCCAATGGAAAAATCATTGCCAAAAATCTGCGTGGCGATGATCTGGAAGATAAGCTTGCTGAGATCTTCGGGAAAATATAGTTTAGAGAATGGTTGATTGGGTTAGATTAGGTTGATTAAGTTTGGCTGGTAAAACTCAATCAACCATTCACTTAATCAACCAATCAACTTCTTGTTAAAGAAGATCGAACCCAATATCTTTCCTGAAGTACATACCATCGTAATAAATACGGCTGGCATCGGCTGTGGCTTGTTGCAGGGCGTTAAACATATTGTCCTGCAGTGTAGTGATAGCTAAAACTCTGCCTCCGGTAGTTATTACGTTTTCGCCATCGTTACTGGTGCCTGCATGAAACACTATGGAGTCGCGCACGTTTTCGGTACCGGTTATTACTTTGTTTTTGAGGTATTCGCCGGGATAGCCGCCTGCAACCATTACTATAGTGGCAGCTGTTTTTGGAGATATGATGAGTTCCTTTTCATCCAGGTTACCTTCGGCAACGCCCTGGAGCAGGTCTACAAAGTCGCTTTCAATACGGCGCATAACGCTTTCTGTTTCCGGATCGCCCATGCGGCAGTTGTACTCAATAACCCATGGCTCACCATCCTTGTTCATCAGGCCAATAAATATAAAGCCTTTGTATGGGATATTATCTTTTTTCAGTCCCTCAACAGTAGGGATAATTACCAGTTCTTCTACCTTTTTCATATAGGCAGCGTCAGCAAATGGAACGGGCGAAATAGATCCCATACCGCCTGTGTTTAAACCAGTATCACCTTCGCCAATGCGTTTGTAATCTTTTGCTTCGGGGAGTATTTTGTAGTTGGTGCCATCGGTCATTACAAAAACAGATAGCTCAATACCCTGTAAAAACTGCTCAACAACCACGCTTGAACTTGCTTCGCCAAACTTGGCTTCGGCAAGCATTTGAGTAAGTTCCAATTGGGCTTCTTCAAGGCTAAGGCATATTAATACGCCTTTACCTGCCGCAAGTCCATCAGCCTTTAATACTACGGGCAAACCTGCCGTAACCAGGTAGGTAAGGCCTTCCTGAAGGGTATCTTTGGTAAACGTTTTGTAGGCGGCTGTAGGGATGTTATGCTTTTGCATAAACTGCTTGCTGAAATCCTTGCTACCTTCTAACTGGGCGGCATGCTGCTGCGGGCCAACTACCGGTACATTTTTCAACTGCTCATCGGCCAAAAAGAAATCATGAATTCCCTTAACCAGTGGTTCCTCGGGGCCAACCAGCACCAGGTTGATAGCGTTTGCAATAACAAAAGTTTTAATGCCCTCAAAATCGGTAACCTTTAGGTTAACGTTGGTGCCGTACTGGTGGGTACCGGCATTGCCGGGGGCAATAAAAAGCTTTTGGCATTTAGGACTCTGTGCAATTTTCCAGGCGAAGGCACTTTCCCTTCCGCCCGAACCGAGGATCAGGATATTCATGTGGGCAAAGATAGGTTTTTGGACGAAAGATTTTAAGATGAAGGTTAAAAGACGAAGGATGAAGGATTTTGACCTTCGTTTTTCAGTTCAGTTGCGCTTGTTTGTAAGTTAAACAAGCGCAACTAAACTATATTAATATCAATACCTGATTGCCCGCGAGGCCCATTCCGCAATACAGTACCCAAAATAAGTTGATGTTGGTTTTATTTTCCAACTTCAATTATATGAAACGTGCCGGGTACTTGTTTGGGCCGTGGGTTTGGGTTTTCGGCAGTTGCGGCTACGGGAGTGGTTTTAGCTGCCGGTAAATAAAGCCTGTGTGTTAGCAGATCAATACCGATTGTACGTGCGCTGGGCTCAGATGGAATATTCTCCACAAATTCAAATTTATTGGCATTGATTTCTCTTACCACACTTATTGTTCCTTCGCCGTTTGAAGCGTAAGCTGTTTTTAGTTCAGGATCAAATACCAGGCCGTCGCAGCCGCCAATAGGGAATTTGGCCAGGTTTTTACCGTTAGTGGCATCCATGATCACCATGGTTGTATTGCCGCCGCAACCAATAAATAAGCGGTTGGTTTTACGATCGATGTCCAGGCCTGATGGCTCATCGCCGCCGTTAATTTTATACCTGTCCTGTACTTTTAAGGTGGTGGCGTTTATCACTACTATTTCGTTGGTCGTTTCTGCATTTACAAATACCTTTCCTTTTTCATCAGATACACCGGTTTCGGGCTTTGCTCCCAAGGGAATGGTGGCTACAACTTTATCTGTAGCCACATCAATAACAGTGGCATCCATGCTTCGGCCATTAAATGCGTATACCTTTTTTGCAAAGGGTTCATAAAATATAGCATCTGGATTTGTACCTACAGCAATCTCGCCCAAAACCTTGAAGCTTGTAAGATCAAACACAATTACCTTATTAACGCGCCCGGCGCTGATATAGCCCTTATTTAATGCATTAACCAGTGCAATACCATGTACACCCGGAGTATTGGGGATATAGCTTATAGAATCGCCAGCGGTAGATAAAATATTAACCTGGTTACCATGTGATGTGTAAATGCGTTTATGAGCCCCATCAACAGTTATATAATCCCAGCCGCCATTGCTGTTTACTGGAATATTCTTCAATATATGAAACCCGGTTTTTTGCTGAGCCCTGGAGTAAATGGGATTGGTTATTATAAAAATGGCAACCAGGATGGTTGCTGGTAGCAGGTTTAAGTTTTTCATAAGTAATTGGTTTTTACGCAATTTACCTAATTAATTCTGTAGAAATTTTGGATGGACATCATTGAGTTTATTTCGTTGATGTTGAATCCTGCCGATAAACCCGGGCCATAGTCTGTAATGGTGATCGGGTTACTTTGCGCCGTTTATCTGTTTGATAGCATCATCTGCAGCTTTTGCCCCTACAACATCGTTCAGTTGCGAACGCCCGATTTTTATATCATTCAATAGCTTAATGAATTTTGGGGCTAAACCAAACTGTTTGAAATCTGTACCTAAAATAACCAAAGCATTGATGCCTTGCTGTACGTAGGCAGGGGTATCAATACGGGAGGTCATGGCGGCCAGGTCAGCTATCATCCTATACTGGTTATTTGCGTTTTTACTGTTGTAAGTATTATAAATATAAGGCCATTGTTTGCTGTTGCCATATTTGGCATACACGGCAACAATAGCTTTGGTGAGCTCGCCTTTGTTGTCGCTTTCAAAGTTTTTGGCAAGAGTTATAGCTTGCCCGGCATCTAATAACGCAATGGCATTTAAAGCTGCTCCTTCTACAGCATAAGATTTATTGCTTAATGCCTGTTTATATAAAGGGAGATAAGCGGATACTTTAAGTTGACCTAATACGGAGATAGCTGCTGCACGTACCAATGTATTTTTATCGGTTTGGGCCAGTAAAGTAAGTATCGGTTTGGCTGTAATATGAATATCATCATTGCTCATATCTAACGCCGTGACAGCTTTGATACGCAAGCCATAATATTTATCCTGCAGGGCCGCTATCAGCACTTTTTGTGCTTCCCGTTCATTCTGGTGGCTTGCTGCCGAATCTATTGCTTCCAAACGGTCTTGATATAAAGGGGCGTTAAAATATTGAAACACTAATTCTTGCAACGTTTTGTTATCCTTTTTTTCAGCCAGCAGCACTTTATCCCCATCTACATTTACCAGGTCGGGTTTTGAGGCAACATGCAACGTTAATGTGTCCGTTTTGTCATTCATCCAAATTTTATGGCGTTCTTTTTTTTCATCGGCATAAATATCTATAGCCATTGGCAGCCTGAATATTTGTCCTTGCTGGGTTTGCTGTAAATAAACGGTTTCGGTTTTAGCTTCGTTATCCCATTTATAGCTGATGTTTAATATGGGGTGACCAGCGCCATAATACCATTGGTTAAAAAACCAGTTCAGATCCAGGCCGCTTGCTTCTTCCATAGCTAATCTAACCTGGTGTGCTTCTGCAGTTTTAAAGGCATTCGTTTTAAGGTAAATGTTTAGTCCTTTAAAAAATGCGGCATCTCCTAAATAATTGCGTAGCATATTTAAAATGCGCCCTCCTTTATTGTAAGTTACAATCGCATCAAAAGTATCTTCCCTATCGTGGTAATAAAACCTTACCAGGTTTTTAGTATGTGCATCGGGCGAGCTCAGGTAATTTTGTAATGCCGCATAGTTAACGGCATCAGCTTCATCCCTGCCATATTTATGCGCTGCCCAAAGCATTTGGCTAAAATCGGCAAAAGATTCGTTCACCGTAAGGTTGCTCCAGCTTTCGCTGGTCACATAATCGCCAAACCATTGATGAAACAGTTCGTGGGCAATAGTCTGTCTGCCAACATCGTAATTGGCGTCTATCAGCTCGCGCGAAGTTTCCTGAACTATCTCGCTGTGCAACGTAGCCGAGGTGTTTTCCATAGCACCACCCGGGTGGTCACGCACTACAACCTGGGCATATTTATTCCATGGAAAATCAACGCCCAATAGTTTTGAATAAAATTCCATGATTTCCGGTGTCATCCCAAAATTCTCCCGGGCGTAAGGAGCATAATCGGGCTCCAGGTAGTAGTTAACTTCTTTATTACGCCATTTGTCATGATAGATCTTAAAATCTCCAACAGCCATCATAAATAAATAAGGGGCATGGGGAAGGTCCATTTTCCAGGTATCGGTACGGGTTCCATCGGCATTGTTTCTTTGTGATGCCAATCGGCCGTTCGAGAGCGTAACGTACTTTGAAGGAACAGTCATTGAGATCTCTTCGGTCGATTTCTGGTTCGGCTTATCAATGGTAGGAAACCATACAGATGCACTCTCTGTTTCGCTTTGCGTCCATACCTGGGTAGGTTTATTCTTTTCGGTGCCATCGGGGTTAATAAAAAATAAAGCCTTGTGCCTTATAATGCCATGTCTGCCTGTTTTTAAATTGTTTGGTTTGGCCGTATAGTTAATGTAGATGGTATAGCTTTCATTATTATTATAAACTTTATCCAGTTGTATTGCTACGGAAAGGCTGTCAACATACTTATATTTCAACGGAATATTTTTGCCGTTTTTTACTATCGCGATATTATGAAGATCCATTCCTTTAGCGTCAAGCCTTAGTGAATCTGTAGGATAGAAGTGTGGCTTGATTGTAACCCATTCCTTGCCATACAAATACCGTTTTTTATAATCAAAACTAACAACCAGCCTGGTATGTATGAGATTATTGATCCTCGGTGCCGTAGCCCGGTAAATTTTCATTGACGAATCATCAGAACTGCTTTCCTGCGCGCGCGAAACAGGTGTCCATGAAAGCTCTATAAATATAAAAAGGAAAATAATTTTAAAAATCACACTCTTGAAGGTATCTGCCTCCCATTTATTTGCCATTGCTTTTGTGTCTTATTTATCAGAACGGCAAATTCAAAGCCATGTTATTAATCTACTGAAAATAAGGTAATTGTAAATCATTGAATTAGTGTCGTTACTTTATATCGTCAAGTAAACAGTGATATAGCTGAATAGCGTTGTTCCAGATATAAAACAAAAAAAGCGACTGATTTTTACCAGTCGCTTTTTGCAATAATATATATTGGATAGTTTACAACCCAAAGGCTGCTTTTACTTTATCAACATAATCTAATTTTTCCCAGGTGAAAAGTTCCACTTCGCGTTTTAGTTCGCTGCCGTCATGGGCAATAAAAGTTTTAGTTACGGTTTCGCTTGGTTTACCAAAGTGACCATAAGCGGCGGTTTCACTGTAAATAGGGTTACGCAGCTTAAAGCGGGTTTCAATGGCGTATGGAGTCATATTGAAAACAGCCTCTACTATTTTGGCTATTTCTCCATCGTGCAATTGAACTTTGGCAGTGCCGTAGGTGTTTACGTAAATACCCATTGGCTGGGCCACGCCTATAGCATATGATACCTGTACCAAAACTTCGTCGCAAACGCCGGCGGCAACCAGGTTTTTGGCAATATGGCGTGTTGCATAAGCAGCAGAACGATCAACCTTTGAAGGATCTTTACCTGAAAATGCGCCACCACCGTGTGCACCTTTACCACCATAAGTATCCACAATAATTTTACGACCGGTTAAACCAGTATCGCCATGTGGACCGCCAATAACAAATTTGCCGGTTGGGTTAATATGGTATTTGATCTGATCGTTAAAAAAGTGGGCGTATTTTGGATATTTTGCTTTAACACGAGGAATCAGGATACTGATGATATCTGCACTGATTTTGGCAAGCATTGCTTTCTCTTCGTCAAAATCGTCGTGTTGTGTGGAGATAACAATGGCATCAATGCGCTGTGGTTTGTTGTCATCGCTATATTCTAACGTCACCTGCGATTTTGCATCCGGGCGAAGGTAGTTGATCTCGCTGTTTTCACGACGGATAGCCGCAAGCTCAATTAGTAAGGCGTGAGCTATATCCAAAGCCAAAGGCATATAGTTGTCAGTTTCTACAGTAGCATAACCAAACATCATACCCTGGTCGCCTGCACCCTGCTCTTCTTTAGCCTGGCGATCAACACCCTGGTTAATGTCCGGCGATTGTTCATGAATAGCCGATAGCACACCGCATGAGCTGCCGTCAAACATATATTCACCTTTGGTATAACCAATTTTGTTGATTACCTCGCGGGCTATTTTTTGTACATCTAAATAAGCTTTTGATTTTACTTCGCCGGCCAAAAATACCTGCCCGGTGGTTACCAGCGTTTCGCAGGCAACTTTTGAATTGGGGTCGAAAGCTAAAAAATGATCTATCAGCGCATCTGAGATCTGGTCTGCAACTTTATCGGGGTGTCCTTCTGATACGGATTCAGAAGTAAATAAATATGGCATATAAAATTTTTATACAATTAATTTAAAACAGCAAAAGAGGAGATTTAAAGGCATCGTAGTAAAAAGAAGCATTGGTTTTAGCACTTTTTTACGTGGTTGCAATCCAGTTACCTGTCGGTAATCAATTAAATCATTCCACTTTCGGGTAGCAAAAATAAAACAAATTTTACAAAGCCGAAAATACATTTACTTTTGATACTTTATTTAATATTAATACAGATAGTTGAAACGTAAAGCGTTATTTATAATAAATCCGATATCGGGGGGGAAGAAGAAGGATGGTGTGCCAGAGTTGATAGACCAGAACCTTGATAAGAATGTGTTTAATGCCGACATTGTTTATAGTGATGGTGTATCACATGCCCGAATAATAGCCGGCGAAGCGGCAAATAAGTTTGATGTGGTGGTTGCTGTTGGCGGTGATGGTACTGTAAATGAGATATCTTCGGCCATTGTGGGTAGCAGTACCGCTTTAGGTGTGGTTCCCTTTGGCTCAGGAAACGGATTGGCCCGGTTTTTAGGAATTCCGATGAATACT
Source organism: Mucilaginibacter sp. P2_A4 (assembly GCF_056405015.1). Taxonomy (NCBI): domain Bacteria; kingdom Pseudomonadati; phylum Bacteroidota; class Sphingobacteriia; order Sphingobacteriales; family Sphingobacteriaceae; genus Mucilaginibacter; species Mucilaginibacter sp. P2_A4. The sequence goes on from NZ_JBFUCX010000010.1 coordinate 42,180, forward strand.
GCCGAATCAATAAAAGCGTTAAGTGCCTATAAAATAGAAACCATTGATTCGGGACAGATGAACGGTTTGCCGTTTTTTAATATGGCAGGTATGGGTTTTGATGCTCACATTGCCGAAGTATTTTCGCATGGTAAAAAGAGGGGTTTTTTAACCTACATCAAATCAACCATGCAGGAGATTATGAACTATAAATCTCAGGAGTACCGGATTGAAATTGATGGAAAAATATATGAGCGCGAAGCTTTTATTATAAGTATTGCCAATTCATCACAATGGGGTAATGATGTGCACATTTCACCAAAGGCATCGGTGCAGGATGGTTTATTGGATGTGTGTGTGATTCAAAAATTCCCCATATGGCGCCTGCCCGAGATTGGCGCACGCCTGATGCTTAAAACAATTGAATCCTCTAAGTATATAGAAATTATAAGAGGAAAGAATATAAAAATTACCCGGCAAAAGGCGGGGCCTATCCATCTTGACGGCGAGCCACATGTAATGGATACCGATATACATATTAATATAATACCCGGCTCATTAAAAGTAATTGTAGGCCCCGGCTATTAAAAAAATAGATTATTATGGCTAAGAAGAATTTTACAGGTGTAGTTTATTCAACCGATCCCGACTTTGAATACCAGGAAAATGGGAGTAATGCTGCTCAAACGCTGCCACCACAACAGCAAAACTTTAAAATATATCTTGATAGGAAGGGTGGAAGTAAATTGGTTACCCGGATAACCGGTTTTGTAGGCACTGATGCCGATCTGGAATCGATTGGAAAAAAGCTAAAAACAAAATGCGGGGTGGGCGGTTCGGTAAAAGAGGGCGAAATATTGATCCAGGGTGATTTCAGGGATAAAATATTAATCCTGCTGCAAACCGATGGCTATAAAGCAAAAAAGGCCGGCGGATAACTGCTGGATAAGTGCCTCATTAACCAAATATTAAACCAATTAATAGCGTATTTTGTACACTGGAAAATTTAAACCTTGCTATAAGAGTTTCGCATTACGGGCATAATAAATGCCGCGCCAATTTGAAGTGTAACGAAATAGTAGCATAAATTTTATCAGGATTGCTTGATAATATTAAAAAAAATGGTTTTCATTGCAAATAATTGTAGTGGCAACACACAATAATCAGACATTATTACGTTATTTATATCCAATTGCACACAAAATGTAATTTGGTATTAAAAAATTGTAAAGAATAATATAAATGATTTTTTTATTTCAATAAAATTCTATTTTTGTTATTCGCATTTTAGAGCACATTTTAACTAACTTATAATATAAACAAAAACTAAAAACTAAAAATTAAAAGTAATGGCAAACGCACCAACAAAACCAACTACTCCTGTTAAGAAAGAAAGCTCAAGTGCATCGGGCATGTTTGCTTCTTTAACTATTCCTATTTGTTTAATAGTATCAACTTGTATTTTTATATTCATATTAGGCGATGCAAGTCACTTTAAAGGCGGAGATGTTGAACACGGCAACCCGGCAGATATCTTCGGTACTGTACACAAAGGTGGTGTTATCGTACCAATGATTATGGGTTTCCTTTTAATGGTTATCGTTTTCTCTATCGAGCGTTTCGTAGTAATCGGTAAAGCATCAGGTACAGGCAGTGTTGATTCTTTTGTTAGAAAAATCCAGTCCTCTCTTAACGCAGGTAACATTGCAGCAGCAGCAGCTGAGTGCGACAAACAAAAAGGTTCTGTAGCTAACGTTATCAAATCAGCCTTGAAAAAATATGGCGAAATGGAAGCTGAACCTAATTTAGATGTTGACCAAAAAACTTTGGCAATCCAAAAAGACATTGAAGAAGCTACAGCTTTAGAAATGCCAATGTTAGAGCAAAACTTAACCATCATCGCTACATTAGTATCTATCGGTACATTAACCGGTTTATTAGGTACAGTAATCGGTATGATTGGTGCGTTCTCTACATTAGCCGCCGCTGGTGCTCCAAACCCTTCTGAACTTTCAGCACACATTTCTGAAGCTTTGATTAATACAGCTTTAGGTATCAGTACTTCAGCTATATCAATTATCATGTACAACGTATTTACATCAAAAATTGATAAACTGACTTACGCTATTGACGAAACAGGATTTAGCATTGTACAAACATTTGCTTCATCTCACAAAAACGCCAACAGAGCATAAAAATATAGTAGTGCTTAGTTTTTCCCGAATAAAATAAAAGCGGGGGATTTTAATACTTAACAATACTATATATTTTAAAAAAATTAAAACATGGCAAGGATAAAAGTTCCAAGAAAGAGTACAGCAATTGACATGACCGCCATGTGCGATGTGGCATTCTTGTTGTTAACTTTCTTTATATTAACTGCAAAACCAAGAACTGACGACCCGATTCCAATCGATGTACCAAGGTCTTCTATTCAACAGCCTGTTCCTGATGAGAATTTTGCTACAGTAACTGTAGGTAGTAACAAGACTTTTTTCGGTATTGAGGGAACAGATCTTCGTAAAGCTACTTTAGAGCAAATGGGCTCGATTTATAAAATCGGGTTTACTCCGGAAGAATTGAAAAAGTTTTCGGGTGTAGAGTCATTTGGTGTACCGATTGCACAGATGAAGCAATTCCTTGCTTTATCATCAGAGCAGCAGAAAAAGTATACTCAGCCAGGTATCCCGAGAGATTCGGTAACCAATGAGCTGTTTAACTGGATACGCGAAGCCCGTAAAGCTACCGTAGCACTGCACAATGTACAAATGCGTATAGCTATAAAAGGTGATAGCAAGGAAGAGTACCCTGTTATAAAGGATGTTGTTGGGATTTTGCAAAAGCAAAAAGTTAATAAGTTTAGTTTAATAACTTCAGTTAGCGGCGGTGGACCTGCCCCTAAATCAAAATAAGGAATCATGGCAGAATTAGACACCTCCGGGGGAGGGAAACATAAAGGCGGGAAGGTACGCAGTAAAAAGCAATCAACCCGTATAGATTTAACCGCGATGGTGGATCTGGCTTTCTTATTGATCACATTCTTTATCATGACCACTACTTTAGCTAAACCTAAAGCAATGGACCTGGCTATGCCTGATAAAGATGAAAAGATCAAAGATGAGAAACCTATTGCAGCATCTCGTTCGTTGACCCTTTTACTTGGCAGCAATGACAAGTTGGAGTGGTATATTGGCGAGCCGGGAAAATCGGCCCCAACTATTATCGGTTACGGCAAAGATGGTTTGCGCAAGTTGCTGGTTGAAAAGGGTAAAGAAATACAGGATGCAACCGGAAAATGGATGTTTGTTTTAGTTAAACCAAGTGCTAAATCTGTTTACAAAAACACAGTAGCGGTTTTGGATGAAATTAACATCACCAACATACAAGGTTACGGTATTGTTGATATCACACAATCAGAAATAGATGACCTGAAAAAGAACAATCTGTACAACGATAATAAATAAATTATATACAACGTTAAATAACTATTAAAGCCTTACATAATGTTTGGATCAAAATTAGACATATTAGACCAGAAATGGATCGACGTTGTTTTTAGTAGCAGGAATAAAGCATACGGTGCTTATGAACTGAGAAAGGATAATGCAAAAAATACCAATAGGGCACTGGTTATTGCCATTATATTATTTGTATTTATAATTTCTTTGCCTACTATAATCAACAAGCTGAAAGGTTTGATACCTAAAGCTGATGAAAAGGTAAAGATAACAGACGTAGTGCTGTTACCTCCGCCACCGGTGGATCAAACCAAAAAACCACCTCCACCGCCACCAGAACCACCAAAACCAAAGGTAGATCAGATTCGTTTCCCTCCTCCGGTTGTAAAACCAGATAACGAGGTAAAAGAAAAAGATCCACCAACCATTAAGGAGCTTGCTGTAGCGGATCCAGGTCAGAAAGATCAAAAAGGTGATCCGAATGCTGATATCAGAATTGATGAGCCAGTAGGTAACTCAGATATTAAGCAGGTTGTTGAAGAAGATCCTAATAAGATCTTTGCATCTGTTGAAAACTTACCCGAGTTTCCGGGTGGTGTTGAAAAATTTGGTGCTTATTTGAGCAAGACCATCAGGTACCCTGCAGTTGACCGTGAAAACGGTACTCAAGGACGTGTAATTCTTACTTTCGTTGTGGAACGTGACGGATCATTAACTGATATTAAGGTTTCAAGAAGCCTTAGCGCAGGTACCGATGCAGAAGCAATACGTGCACTAAAAGGTTCACCAAGATGGAAACCAGGTATTCAAAACGGAAGGCCGGTTCGTGTACAGTATAGCGTACCCGTAAGCTTTACATTAGCCAGCGATAACTAGAATAATGCCATTTAATTTCAATAAAGAGCAAAAATCGCCCAAAAGGCGGTTTTTGCTTATTTTAGGAACTGCCGCATTTATTTGCTTTGTAATTTTGGGCCTGATGATCATGTTTTGGGATAAACTTCCATTACAGTTACAGCCATATCAGCGGATACTTTTCGGAGCTTTTATTATCGGATACGCGATTTTGCGTTTCTCAAGGTTGTTCAAAAAAGATCAGGATGAAGATTAGGTTTGATTTTAAATACTTTTTTTTTGCGCTGATTGTATCAATTGGTTTACAGGCCTGTAAACAAAAAGCTGCAAAACCGATTGCCGACGATACATTCAATTCTGGTAAAAGTACCTTTGTTGCCGACGAATCTTTTGCACCAATAGTAGGGCAGGAGGAATATGTTTATAAAAACAGAAATCCGGAGGCACAGCCCACTTTTTTGTACAAAACAGAAAATCAGGCGGTGAATATGCTATTAAATGATAGTGTCAGGATGGCAGTGCTTTCAAGGGATTTGGATACTGCTGAACGTAATATTATCATTAAACGCTCTTTAAACGTTGCAGTACTGCGGTTTGCAACTGATGCCATTACATTGATAGTAAATCAGGCATCAAACGATACTACTATTACTGTTGCTGCATTAAAAAATATGCTTCGTGGAAAAGGCGATGCAAATAAAACAATTGTTTTTGATAACCCTAACTCAAGTTTGGTAAGGTATTTGAAGTACTTTTCTGGTACTAAAGAATTCAATCAGAAAAATATTTATGCCTTAAAATCAAATAAAGAGGTTATTAAATACGTTAGTGAACACCCGGGCGCACTTGGTATCACAGGTTTTAGTTGGCTTAATGATCCGGATGAGGATATGATACCTTATGTGGCTAAAGTTAAAATTGTAGGGGTTAAGGATGAGGCGAATAAGCAGTATGGAGAGTACTACTTTAAACCTTCTCAAGAATCACTCGTCTTAAAACAGTATCCTTTAAGCAGGGGGTTATATCTGGTTAATACGTCGAGCAAAGATGGTTTAGCTACCGGGTTTGCAACATTTTTAGGCAGTGATGTGGGGCAGCGGATTATATTAAAATCGGGTTTATTGCCTGATGTTATGCCGCCAAGAGAGATAAATTTAAAAAGTAAATTATAACTAAATAAGATGAAAATGATCAGTAAAATAGCTAAGGCAACATTAGGACTGGTATTTATAGGTTCATCATCAGTTTTTGCGCAAAGTCTAGCCGACGCCAAAAAAGCTATTGACGCCGAACAATATCAAAAAGCCAAATCAATGCTTAAAAACCTTACGGTTACACAGGCCGATAAGGACGAGAACTTTTTTTACCTGGGTTGGGTATATATTAAACAGGATTATACCGACTCTGCAAAAACAGCGTTCAATAAAGGTATTGCTGTAAACCCTAAATCTGGTTTAAATTATGCCGGTTTAGGTGCTGTTGCCCGCTTGGATAAAGATAAATCAGGTGCAACTACCAATTTTAACCAGGCTGTAAGCCTTGCCGGTAAAAACAGCAAGCCATTTGTATATGTAGGTAAAGCTTATTTACTGCCTACAACTGCAGACGGTAAAATATCTGTTGATGATGCAAGCGCAGCTATTGCCGTTTTATCAAAAGGTAAAGCCGCCAATCCAAAAGATGTTGAGTTATTGATTACTTTGGGTGATGCTTATGCTTCACAGGTAAAAAGTAATGAAGCTTACCAGGCTTATTCAGATGCAACTACAATTGATCCCAAAAATCCAGCTGCTAAGGTAGCAACCGGTGTTTTGTGGAGATATGCAAATAACTTTGAAGATTCAGAAAAACAATTTCAGGATGCGTTAGCCATTGACCCTAATTTTGGGCCGGCTTACCGCGAATGGGCAGAAACTGACAACCGTTGGGCTAATGCCGATCCAAAAATGGCATCTGTTAAAATTAAACAAGCCGTTGAGGAATACAAAAAGTATTTGAGTTTAACAGATCTTTCTGTTGAGTCTCAAATGCGTTATGCCGACTTTTTGATCAGCGCCGGTCAATTCCAGGAGCTGCAAACTGTTGCTGCTGATTTGTCAAAATCTAAAAAATCAAACTTAAGGGCATACCGTTATTTAGCTTATGCAGCTTTGGAAAATAAAGATTATCCTGCTGGTTTAGCCGCTATGAACACCTGGTTGGCCCAAGCAGATCCAAAAAGGGTTGTGCCACGTGATTATTTATACCTTGGCAGATTGCAAATTGCATCTGGACAGGATTCAACAGGTATTAACACTTTAAGGAAAGCAATTTCTTTGGATACTACCCAGGTTGATGTTTATGGTGAAATTGCCAAATCACTATATGGTAAAAAGAAATATGGCGAAGCTGCTGCAACATATGCCAACTATATTGCAAAATCACGCAAGGTTCAGCTTAATGATTACTTATCAATGGGTATGAGCTATTACAAAGCATATAATGATCAATATTTTAGCACAGTTAAACCTAAACCGGTTGCTGATACCACTTTATTGACCAAAGCAGACTCAGCTTTTAGCTATATTCAGCACAAAGCAAAAGCACCATCAGCAATTGTAGCCTTATTCCAGGCACGGGCTAATGATCAGAAAGAGCCAGCAGACAGAACTGCGTTTAAGGGTTATGCTAAGCCATACTATGAGCAATACATTGCTTTAACAACTGCAAAGGGAGTAACTGATGCTGATAAATCATTCATGGGTGAAGCTTATGCTTACCTTGGAGGTTATTATGAGTTTAAGGAAAAAGATGAAGCCAAAGCTGTAGAAAACTACACCAAGGCTAAAGAATTGGATCCTACAAATAAACAGGCAGTAAATTACTTTGCACGTAAAGCCGCAGGCGGTAAAAGCAAATAATTGAGAAAAACAGGAATTTAGAATTCATATTTTAATAAATAAAAAAGGTCTCTTGAAAAAGAGGCCTTTTTTATTATTGTTCCATTAGTATATTTGCAGCATGGAAGTACAAAGTTTACCGGTTAATTATTTGCCCATCATATTTCAAATGCTTGTGGCTTTAGGGTTTGTGGTAACCACCATGTTTGTTACGCATAAAATTGGCCCCAAACGTGCTACAAAGGATAAACTTACGCCTTTTGAATCAGGTATTGAGGTTGTGGGTAATGCCCGTTCTCCAATGTCTATCAAATATTTCCTGGTGGCAATACTATTCGTATTGTTTGATGTGGAAGTAATTTTTATGTATCCCTGGGCAGTAAACTTCAAGGCGATGGGTAAAGATGGTATGATAGAAATGTTCATTTTTATGGGCACTCTTTTATTGGGTTTTATCTACGTTGTAAAAAAAGGCGCGTTAGACTGGGATTAAGTTTAGAACGATTCTAAATATAGCCCTTGTAAACGCATAGTGTATCTTTTACATCGTTATTATTGTAAATTTGCCGTCATTATCCTTGCTTGTATAGGGTAATAATTTTCTATTAAAATTGTTCAATGAGTGATATTCAAATAGTTGATGCCCCTGCAGGTGTAGAAGGCGCCGGTTTTTTTGCTACCTCGCTTGATAAAGTAATAGGTATAGCCCGCTCAAATTCATTATGGCCCCTGCCATTTGCTACCTCATGTTGCGGTATCGAATTTATGGCAACTATGGCTTCTCATTATGATCTTTCGCGTTTTGGTGCCGAGCGGTTAAGCTTTTCACCACGCCAGGCTGATCTTTTGATGGTTATGGGTACCATTGCAAAAAAAATGGCTCCGGTATTGCGCCAGGTTTATTTGCAAATGGCCGAGCCACGTTGGGTTATGGCTGTAGGTGCTTGTGCTTCAAGTGGTGGTATATTTGATACTTATTCTGTTTTGCAGGGTATAGACGAAGTTATCCCGGTTGATGTTTATGTGCCTGGTTGCCCTCCTCGTCCGGAAGCTATTATCGATGGCTTTATCAACATTCAAAAGCTGGTACAGACAGAATCGCTTCGCAGAAGAAATGAGCCTAAATACCAGGAATTATTAGCTAAATACGGAATCCAATAATGGCTACTATACCCAACGAAGAGCTTTTAAAAAGAATTGGTGAGAAATTTGGCGAGCAGGTAACTTTAGTTGGCGAGCCTTATGGTTTACTTACTGTGGAGACCAGCCGCGAGCAGATAATTGATCTGTTGACTTTTTTAAAGACAGATGCCGCACTTCGATTTATATTTTTAACAGATATCACAGCTATACATTATCCTGAGCAGGAAAAGCAAATTGGTATCATTTACCACTTGCATAGCCTTACCACAAACACCCGTATCCGGATAAAAGTATTTTTGGTTGATGGCGACGTGCATATCCCAACTGCTACCGTGCTATGGGAAGGTGCCAACTGGATGGAACGTGAAACGTATGATTTCTTCGGAGTTATATTTGATGGCCACCCGGATCTGCGCCGTATTTTAAACGTAGACGACATGACGGCTTTCCCAATGCGTAAGGAATTTCCGTTGGAAGATCCAAATCGTGTTGACAAAAAGGATTACTTTTTCGGAAGATAATATTATGCCGTATGGGAAACCTCAACGGCATCACCATAAAGAAAATAATTTATACTGATGCAAAATCATCCTGTATATACAGATAACGATCCTCAAAACGAGCTTTCAACCTTAAACTTAGGGCCAACCCACCCTGCAACACATGGTGTGTTTCAAAACGTGTTGCAGTTGGATGGCGAGAGGATTGTAAGCGGCGTATCAACCATAGGTTACATACACCGGGCATTTGAAAAAATTGCCGAACACCGCCCATTTTACCAGATCACCCCACTTACAGATCGTTTGAATTATTGTTCATCGCCAATCAATAATATGGGTTGGCACATGACCGTAGAAAAGCTTTTGGGTATCACTACCCCTAAACGGGTTGACTACCTGCGTGTAATTGTGATGGAGCTGGCCCGTATATCAGACCATATTGTATGTAATGGTGTACTGGGTGTTGATACAGGTGCTTTTACCGGTTTCCTGTACATGATGGAATACCGCGAAGCCATTTATGAAATTTACGAAGAGGTTTGCGGAAGCCGCCTTACTACAAATATTGGCCGTATAGGTGGTTTTGAACGTAACTTCAATAGCATTGCCTTTGCAAAACTGCGTAAGTTTTTAGTTGATTTTCCTAAAACGCTTAAAGAATTTGAATCGCTGTTTAACCGTAACCGTATTTTTGTTGACAGAACAAAAGACGTTGCCGCGGTTACAGCCGAAGATGCATTAAGCTATAGCTGGACAGGCCCGATACTACGCGCCACCGGTGTTGATTATGATGTAAGGGCCATGAACCCATATTCATCATACGAAGATTTTGATTTTGAAGTACCCGTTGGTACCAATGGTGATGTTTACAGCCGCTTTTTGGTACGTAACGAAGAAATGTGGCAGAGTATGCGCATTATTGAGCAGGCTCTTGTAAAACTGGAAAAAGAACCATCGGATATATTTCATGCTGATGTGCCTGAGTTTTATCTGCCGCCGAAAGAAGAAGTTTATAATAACATGGAAGCCCTTATTTATCACTTTAAAATTGTGATGGGCGAAATACCTACCCCTAATACCGAAGTTTATCACTCGGTAGAAGGAGCTAATGGCGAATTAGGTTTTTATTTGGTTAATGATGGCGGGCGCAGCCCATACCGTTTGCATTTCCGCAGGCCAAGTTTTATCAATTACCAGATGTATGCGCCTATGAGCCGTGGTATGTTATTATCAGATGCGATTATTAATATGAGTAGTTTAAACGTTATAGCCGGAGAATTAGATGCTTAGAGTTGAAGATGCTCAGGTTTCGGTTGAGTTTAGCCCGGAACTGCTGAATAAATTTGCTGATGTGGTTTCCCGCTATCCCGCAGGAAAACAAAAATCAGGGCTGTTGCCGATCCTGCATTACGTACAGGCCGAGTTTGGCTGGGTTAGTCCGCAGGCGATGGATAAAGTAGCGGCATATTTAGATATTTTACCTATTGAGGTGTATGAGGTTGCTACGTTTTATACAATGTACCTTTTGCGCCCGAGTGGTAAATATGTACTGGAAGTGTGCCGTACAGGCCCTTGCGGTGTAGTTGGCGCCGATAAGATAATGGATCATATTGGAAAAACCTTAGGCGTTAAAGAGGGTGAAGTTACTCCCGACGGCTTATTTAGCTGGAGAGGTGTTGAGTGCCTTGCTGCCTGTGGTTACGGTCCGGTTTTACAAATAGGCCCTGAATATACTTTTTACGAAAATTTAACTGAAGCGTCTGTTGATAAATTGATCGGCGACTTAAGAGTTAAGGCAAAAAATTAACAGTTAATATGGGACGCAAATTACTTTTAGAACATATAAACGTACCAGGCATCAATACATTTGATGTTTACCGCTCAAAAGGGGGCTACGCGGCTGTTGAAAAGGCTATAAAAACCATGTCGCCAGAAGCGATTGTGGAAGAGGTAAAGAAATCGGGCTTGCGCGGTCGTGGCGGTGCGGGTTTCCCTACCGGCATGAAGTGGAGCTTTTTGGCTAAACCCGAGGGCGTAGAGCGCTACCTGGTTTGTAATGCCGATGAATCTGAACCCGGTACTTTTAAAGATCGTTATTTGATGACTTATATTCCCCATTTATTAATTGAGGGAATGATAGTATCCAGCTTTGCGTTGGGTGCTAAAACATCATACATATATGTTCGCGGCGAAATGATGCCGCAAATCCGTATACTGGAAAGAGCCATTGCCGAAGCAAAAGCAAAAGGCTTTTTAGGTAAAAATATATTAGGATCGGGTTACGATCTTGAATTATATGTTCAACCTGGTGGCGGTGCTTACATCTGCGGTGAGGAAACTGCTTTATTGGAATCATTGGAAGGCAAACGTGGTAATCCGCGTATAAAACCACCATTTCCTGCTATCGCGGGTTTGTATGGTTGCCCTACCGTGGTAAACAATGTGGAATCAATAGCGGCAGTAGTGCCTATCGTTAACGAAGGTGGCGACGAATATGCTAAATTAGGTATTGGCCGCAGCACAGGTACCAAGTTGATCTCGGCTGGAGGTAATGTTAAAAACCCTGGAGTTTATGAAATTGATCTGGGTTTACCGGTAGAGGAATTTTTATACTCTGACGAATACTGTGGTGGTATTGCCAATGGCAAACGCTTAAAGGCGGTTGTTGCAGGTGGATCATCGGTGCCAATTTTGCCTGCTAATCTTTTCTTGAAAACTATTAATAACGAGCCCCGCCTAATGAGCTATGAATCATTAGCCGATGGTGGTTTTGTAAGTGGTACCATGATGGGTTCTGGCGGTTTTATTGCATATGATGAAGACCAGTGCATTGTGCGTAATACCTGGAATTTTACCCGGTTTTATCACCACGAAAGCTGCGGACAATGTTCGCCTTGCCGTGAAGGTACCGGTTGGATGGAAAAGGTACTGCACCGCTTGGAGTATGGCCATGGCAAAATGAGCGACATGGACTTGCTGGTTGATGTATCTAAAAAAATTGAAGGAAATACAATTTGTCCGCTTGGTGATGCGGCAGCATGGCCGGTGGCCAGTGCTATCCGCCATTTCAGGGATGAATTTGAATGGCATGTAACTAACGGAGCGGAAGCTACAACCCGTAATTTTGGGTTAGCGCATTATGCTGATCCGTTAACGGTTGCAGCGACAGCATAAAATAACACACCACTATGTCATTGCGAGGAACGAAGCAATCTCATAAGGACAGGTGACGACTATGCATTACGAGATTGCCGCGCTGCGCTCGCAATGACATACCGGAAAAATGTAGAGGTTTCTAAACTTTAAGATTTAGAAATCGGGATTTAGAGTTTATACAAGGACGTTATATAAATGTCAATGAAAGTAACAATAGACGGAATACCCGTTGAAGTAGAACCAGGAACAAGCATCCTAAATGCCGCGAGGCAGATAGGTGGCGACATCGTTCCGCCTGCTATGTGCTATTACTCCAAGCTGGAGGGCAGTGGTGGTAAATGCCGTACCTGTTTGGTAAAGGTGACTAAAGGATCTGAAAAGGATCCACGCCCTATGCCTAAGCTGGTTGCATCTTGCCGTACCGGTGTTATGGATGGTATGGAAGTACAAAACATTACCTCGCCCGAAGTTGTGGAGGCCCGTAAAGGTGTGGTTGAAATGTTATTGATCAATCACCCGTTGGATTGTCCCGTTTGCGATCAGGCCGGTGAGTGCCACCTGCAGGATTTAGGCTTTGAGCATGGTGCTGCCAAAACACGCTACGAGTTTGATCGCCGTACATTTGAGAAGATTGATATTGGTGATAAAATTCAGCTGCATATGACGCGTTGCATCCTGTGCTACCGTTGTGTGTTTACTGCCGATCAGATCACCAATACCCGTTTGCATGGCATACTGAATAGGGGCGATCATTCAGAAATCTCCACTTATATCAGCAAAGCTGTTGATAACGATTTTTCTGGAAATATGATAGATGTATGCCCTGTAGGTGCATTAACAGATAGAACCTTCCGCTTTAAAAACCGTGTATGGTTCACTAAGCCTGTAGATGCACACCGCGATTGCGATAAATGCTGTGGTAAAGTAACTTTGTGGTATAAAGGCGAGGATGTGATAAGGGTAACAGGCCGCAAGGATGTTTATGGTGAGGTTGAAGAATTTATTTGCAATACCTGCCGCTTTGATAAAAAGAAAACAGCTGATTGGGTAATTGAAGGCCCACGCAAAATATCGCATAAATCGGTTATCAGCTCAAATCACTACGAGTTTACACCGCTGCCGGTTGTTAAAACCAACCCGGTATTGATGGAAGCGAATAAAGAACAATTTGAAAGAGACACACGCTTATAATGGGATTAGTAGATATAGCATTTAAATTTGGCCTGATATTGATTATTTTCCTTATCAGTTTGGTTGTGGCCATGTACTCAACCTATGCCGAGCGCAAGATTGCCGCGTTTTTCCAGGATAGGATAGGCCCTAACCGTGCCGGTCCGTTCGGACTTTTGCAGCCACTGGCTGATGGAGCTAAAATGTTCCTGAAAGAAGAGATCATTCCAACCAACGCAACACCATTCCTGTTTATAGTTGGCCCCTCACTGGCCATATTAACAGCCTGTATAGGTTCAGCAGTTATCCCATGGGGGCAACAGATCACCATAGGCGGGCATATAGTTGATTTGCAGGTTACAGATATTAACGTAGGTGTTTTATACATCTTCGGTGTGGTATCATTAGGCGTTTATGGCGTAATGATTGGCGGTTGGGCATCAAACAATAAATACTCTTTATTGGGGGCTATCCGTGCAGCATCACAAAACATCAGTTACGAAATTTCAATGGGCTTGTCAATCATCGCTTTATTAATGCTGACAGGTACCTTAAGCTTACGTGAAATTGCCGAGCAACAGCACGGCTGGAACTGGAATATATTACGCCAGCCACTTGGGTTTTTGATATTTATTGTATGTGCTTTTGCAGAAACCAACCGTACCCCGTTCGATTTACCTGAGTGCGAAACTGAGCTGGTTGGTGGTTATCATACCGAGTATTCGTCAATGAAACTGGGCTTTTACCTGTTTGCCGAATACATTAACATGTTTATTTCATCGGCAGTAATGGCTACCTTATATTGGGGTGGTTATAACTATCCGGGTATGGATTGGATGCTTGCGCATACAGGGCCAACTATTGCGCCAATTATTGGTGTGGTGGTTTTGTTCGCTAAAACTTTCTTGTTCATCTTCTTTTTTATGTGGGTACGCTGGACAATTCCACGTTTCCGTTACGATCAGTTGATGGATCTGGGCTGGAAAATATTGATACCATTGGCCATTGCCAATATTGTACTAACGGGTATAGTTAGTGCAACACTTACTCACTTTGGATATTAATTAAATGGAATCATTAAGCAATAAACGAAAAGTATTGGAAGTAAAGCCGCTCAATTTTTTAGAGCGTGCTTACCTGCCGGCTATCGCGGGTGGACTTATTACTACCATGAAGCACTTTTTCAGGAAACCGGTAACGATCAGTTATCCTGAAGAAAAACGTGAGTTTTCTGAAAACTTTAGAGGTATGCACTCGCTTAAACGCGACGAGGATGGCAAGGAACGCTGCACAGCCTGCGGGTTATGCGCATTGTCGTGCCCGGCAGAAGCTATAACCATGACGGCTGCAGAACGCCAGAAAGGCGAGGAGCACCTGTACCGTGAAGAAAAATACGCCGCTGTTTATGAAATAAACATGCTTCGCTGCATTTTTTGCGGCCTTTGTGAAGAAGCCTGCCCTAAGGAGGCCATATATCTTGACGGAGATATTGTACCTGCCGACTATTTACGGAAGGATTTTATTTACGGTAAAGACAAATTAGTAGAGGCACCCCTAAATCAATAAAGAAGTTTTATACCTTTGCCCAACTCTTTTAATGGGGCAAGGGTATTTTGTAAATATAAACATGAGTACATTTTACTTCATCGCATTTTTGTCCATATTCTTTTCGATATTGGTTATTACGGCCAAAAATCCGGTACATAGTATCCTTTATCTTATACTTACCTTTTTTACGTTCACTATTCATTATATTTTAATGAACGCCCAGTTTTTGGCGATAGTTAATTTTATAGTGTACATGGGGGCTATCCTGGTATTATTCCTTTACACATTGATGCTTATCAACCTTAATAAGGATAGCGAGCCCGTTAAACCATTTATGGTAAAATTTGCCGGTGTGTTTGGTGGTGGTATACTGATGGTGGCTTTAGCGGCTTCTTTAAAATCTATCGGCGCATCTAACCCTGTAATATTACAGAACCCCGATTTGGGCCTGGTAAAAAACCTGGGTAAAGTATTGTTTAACGAATTTTTACTGCCATTTGAAATATCGTCTGTATTGCTGCTATCGGCAATGGTGGGCGCTGTTTTACTGGCTACAAAAGACACAAAAACTGCATAATGGAAAGTTTAACAAATACAATACATGCGGTACCGCTTAATCATTACATTTTATTAAGCAGCATTATTTTTTCGATTGGTGTAATGGGTGTATTGATACGCCGCAATGCTATCGTAATATTTATGTCGGTTGAATTGATGCTGAACGCGGTGAACCTTTTGCTAACGGCATTCTCTGTTTACAGGGGCGATGCTTCGGGCCAGGTTTTCGTATTCTTCATTATGGCACTTGCTGCTGCCGAAGTAGCCGTAGGTTTGGCTATCATAGTGATGATCTACCGGAATACCAATTCGATAGATATCAATGTGCTGAACAGGCTTAAATGGTAGGCTGATTTCGGATTTCGGAATTTCGATTTCGGATTTAAGAAATAGAATAAATATAGTAACAGACCGTCATCGCAAGTGAAGAGATTGCTTCGTTCCTCGCAATGACGATTAAATAAATAGAAACGTATAACGTAGTACGTAAAACGTATAACTCAAAACATGAATCAATACATCTGGCTTATTCCCATATTACCGTTGGCCGGTTTTATTATTAACGGACTTGGTCGTAATTCATTATCAAAAGGAATAATAGGCTTTATTGGAAGCCTGCTGGTGCTGGTATCTTTTGGCTTAAGCCTTGCGGTTTTCTTTCAGATCAAATCAACCGGAAACCCTGTAAATGTTGCTTATTTTGACTGGATTAATGCGGGCCCTGTTCATGTGCCTTTCGCATTTTTGATAGATCAGTTAAGTTCTATTATGCTGCTTATTATTACGGGTGTTGGTTTCCTTATCCACCTGTATTCTATAGGTTATATGCACCATGATAAAGGCTTCGGTAAGTTTTTCGCTTACTTAAACCTGTTTGTTTTCTTCATGCTTTTACTGGTATTAGGATCAAACTACATCATTATGTTTATAGGATGGGAGGGCGTAGGTTTATGCTCATACCTGCTTATAGGTTTCTGGTATACAAACCCAAGCTATGCAGATGCTGCCAAGAAGGCTTTCATCATGAACCGTATTGGTGATTTGGGCTTTTTGTTAGGCGTGTTCTTAATGATCTACGCATTTGGTACTCTTGAATTCGCTACATTATTTCCTAAAGTTGCCGCATTGAAAGTGAGTGCTGCACCGCTTACAGCTATTACCATGTTGCTGTTTGTGGGTGCTATAGGTAAATCGGCACAGTTACCCTTATTTACATGGTTACCGGATGCCATGGCAGGGCCAACCCCCGTATCTGCATTGATCCACGCTGCAACCATGGTTACAGCAGGTATTTATATGATTGCCCGCTCAAACATTTTGTATAGCATGGCGCCATTTACAATGGAAGTTGTAGCTATAGTAGGTTTGGCCACCGCGTTATTTGCCGCGCTTATTGCCCTAACGCAAACTGATATAAAAAAGGTATTGGCTTATTCAACCGTATCGCAACTGGGATATATGTTTTTAGGCTTGGGCGTGGGTGCTTACACTGGCTCTTTCTTCCATGTATTAACACATGCGTTTTTTAAAGCTTTACTATTCCTTGGCGCGGGTTCTGTTATTCACGCGATGAGCGATGAGCAGGATATGCGTAAAATGGGAGGCTTAAAAAGTAAGTTACCTGTTACGTTTGCTACCATGCTTATCGGTACAATTGCTATTTCAGGTATACCACCGTTCTCTGGTTTCTTTTCAAAAGACGAAATTCTGGCTCACGCCTATGCGCATAGTACCACATTTTATGTGGTAGGTGTTTTTACAGCTATGCTTACTTCGTTCTACATGTTCAGGATGATGTACCTTACTTTCTGGGGTAAATTCCGTGGTACACATGAACAGGAACATCATTTGCACGAGTCGCCAGCAACCATGACCATTCCATTGATCATATTGGCAATACTTTCTATTGTGGGAGGTTTAATTGGTGTGCCCGAGGTGTTGGGCGGTCATCATGAGTTAGGTCATTACCTGGCCCCTGTATTTAAAGCTTCAGCAGCCGTTTTACCTTCAAGTGAATTATCATCAAGTACCGAATGGATCCTGATGGGTGTTTCGGTAGGTGTTGCATTGTTCGCGTTGATATATGCGTACATCAAATATGTGCAAAATGGCCGCGTTCCGGTAGCTGATACCGAAGAGCGCCCGGCATTGAGCAGCTTATCATACCATAAATTTTATGTTGATGAGCTTTATGATTTTGTGATTCGTAAACCATTGGATTTTCTGTCAACATTTTTCTACAATGTTGTGGATAAGATGGGTATTGATGGGTTGGTAAACGGCTTAGGCAAAGGAACTATTGAAACCAGTAAAGGGCTGCGTTTATTGCAGACCGGTAATGTGGGTTTCTACATATTTGTAATGGTGCTGGGTATAATAGCCATATTGCTTTACAGTGTATTTGGATTAACTAAAGTATAAACGATAGCGTTTAAAATATAAAATGACCGTTAGTATATTAATTTTTTTACCGGTAGTTGCCGCAGTTATAGTAGCCTTATTAAAAAATGGAGTTGCTAAGCATGCCGCATTATTTTTCTCTGTTGCCCAACTGGTAATAGCCGGCCTGTTTTTAAGCCGTTTTGTGCCCGATGCAACAACACAGTTTGGTATTGATGTGCCATGGATAGCAAAATTTGGTATCTATTTTAGCGCCGGTATTGACGGGATCAGCATGATCATGGTATTACTTACCACCTTGCTTGTGCCGCTTATTATATTAACTACCTACAAGCATGAGTACAAAAATGCGGGTGCATTTTATGCTTTAATACTATTTATGCAAGCTGGCTTGCTGGTAGTGTTTACCGCGCTTGATGGGTTTTTGTTTTACGTTGGGTGGGAAGCCGCATTGATTCCTATTTATTTTATATGCGCCCTTTGGGGGGGCGAAAACCGCATCCGTATTACACTTAAGTTTTTCATTTACACTTTTGCCGGGTCGTTATTTATGCTGGTAGCTATCATCTACCTTTATTTACAATCTCCGGATAAGACTTTTGATATCCACAATTTTTACGCTTTAAAGCTTACTGCTCAACAGCAGTCATGGGTGTTTTTAGCATTCTTTATGGCATTTGCTATAAAAATGCCTTTATTCCCTTTCCATACATGGCAGCCCGATACTTATACAGAGGCTCCGACAGGTGGTACGATGATGCTATCGGGTATTATGCTTAAAATGGGTATCTATGGAGTTATCAGATGGTTAATACCAATTGCGCCTCTTGGGCTTGCTCATTGGCAACCCATAGCTATCATACTCGCCGTTATAGGTATTGTGTATGCTTCTATCATCGCATTTAAGCAAACCGATGGTAAGCTGTTGGTAGCTTATTCATCGATAGCGCACGTAGGTCTTATTGCTGCTGCAATTTTTACCTGGAACGTGCAGGGTTTACAGGGAGCCATGATACAAATGCTTAACCACGGTATTAATGTGGTAGGTATGTTTTTTATATGGGATATCATCAGCAGGCGTTTAAATACCCGCGATATCGGCCAGCTTGGTGGTATTGCAATGGTGGCTCCCAAATTTTCTATAGCGTTTTTAATTATTGTGCTGGGTACAGTAGGTTTGCCGCTAACCAACGGTTTTGTGGGTGAGTTTTTGTTGCTGGATGGAGTTTTTCAATATAGTGCTTATCACTACATGAATTTGGCCCTGGTAATTGCTGCTGGCTTAACCATCATTTTTGGAGCTGTATATATGCTGCGCATGTATAAAAATGTAATGCAGGGCGAGCTTAATGAATTGACAACAACTTTTAAAGATATAAGCGGATCTGAGCAATTGGTTCTTACTATTATCTGTATACTAATAATTGTTATAGGCGTTTACCCGCAGCCAATAATGCATATATCTGAGGCGGCAGTTAATAATTTGTTGGGCACCCTGAATGGAAAGTTGGTGTATTAGTTTTGAAAATTCTAAACGCTAAAGGTTTAAATTCGAAACTCTAATTTCTAAATTCTAAAAGGGAAAATTAATGGATGTTGGAGAGAATAACGTTAAGAAGTTTAATCTAGAAGACAGGACATTTGATTTTGCTAATAACTGTAAAGAATTTTTAAAAAAGATTGAGAGAAATATACATAATATTGAATACTATAAACAACTCATTCGGTCATCGGGTTCGGTAGCAGCAAATTTTATCGAGGCCAATGAGAGCTTTAGTCGTAATGATTTTTCTCATAGGATAAAGATATGTAGAAAAGAAGCTAAGGAAAGCCGGTTGTGGCTTAGACTTATTGATATAAATGAACAACAATTATCAGCTACAAGAGACGCGTTAATTCAGGAAACAATTGAGTTAACAAAGATTTTTGGAGCAATGCTTGAAAAAATTAAAAATACTAATCCATAAATTACTCAAGGTTTTAGATACAGTTTTAGAGTTTTAAATTCAAGTCTTAGGGTTTCGTATTTAAGTTTTAGAGTTTAGTATTTAGGATTTCGGGTTTAGAATTTAGAGTTTAAAAAAAATGACTACTTTAATCATCATATCTGTTTTACCAATAGTGTTGCTGTATCTTGGATTATACAAGGCTACAAAAGCATTATTACCCGTTACTGTGATCGGCTTAATTGCCGCCTTGGTTTGTGCTATTGCCGAATATAAAACTCCGGATACCACTATGCCAATTTATCACGGTATGATGATGTTCAATAATTTTTCTGTTGTATTTTCATCTGTTACTATCATCAGTACTATCCTCATCCTGCTGTTATCTGCGGGGTATTTCGAGAGGATAAGCAACCATGTGGCGGAGTACTATGCTATCATATTGTTCTCGCTGGCGGGTATCATTGTAATGGTATCTTACTATAACCTTACCATGATGTTTATTGGTATCGAGATTATGTCTGTAAGTTTATACATCCTGGCAGGTATAAAGAAAAGCGATTTTGCCTCTAATGAAGCGGCTTTAAAATACTTCCTGATGGGTGCTTTCTCAACAGGTTTCTTACTGTTTGGTATTACGCTGATATACGGTTCAACAGGATCATTTAGTTTGGAAGTTATCCGCGACTGGGTTTTGGCTCATCCGCATATCGATCCTATGTTCTACACTGGAATAGGCTTAATTGTTGTTGGGCTTTGCTTTAAGCTTGGCGCCGCACCGTTCCATTTTTGGACTCCTGACGTGTACGAGGGATCGCCAACCATCATTACGGCCTTCATGTCAACAGTGGTAAAAACAGCCAGTATTGCTGCATTTCTCCGTTTGTTTTCTGCGTGTTTTGCTCCGCTATCAGATTTTTGGGTACCGGTTTTATTGGTAATTACTGTAGCAACTTTATTTGTAGGTAACATCACCGCGCTGTATCAGCAGAGCTTTAAACGTATGCTGGCTTTTTCCAGCATATCGCATGCCGGTTATTTGTTATTTGCTATAGTTGCTTTGGGTTCAGCATCTGCAAACTCGGTATTCATGTATGCTACTGCCTATTCAATAGCTTCAATTATCGCTTTTGGTAGTTTAATATTGGTTCATCAGCAAAGTGGCAGCGATAGTTTTGAAAGCTTTAACGGCCTTGCAAAAAACAATCCTTTCCTGGCCCTTGTATTAACTATATCAATGCTTTCACTGGCTGGTATTCCGCTTACTGCAGGGTTTATCGGTAAGTTCTTCATGTTTTCGGGCGCGTTGTCAAAATACCAGGTTTGGCTGGTTATCATAGCCGTTGTAAATGCTATAATAGCTATATTCTATTATTTCAGGGTTATAGTTGCCATGTATTTCCGGTCGGCTGATAGGGCCGAAGTTATTGTTCCGGTATATTATAAACTTGTTTTTGCAGTTTCTGCTTTAGCAACAGTTATCATCGGTATCTACCCTGATTTTATCTCGCGTTTCATTTAATATTAACTGAGTACTACAAATTGATATAATATTTGTAGTTTTACAGATATAGTGAATGGAAAGTTTTTGGGATTACCTTCAAAATTTAACGGACGCTCAATCCATCATAAGCAGGGGAGGCTTTTATTTCCTGCTTGTTGTTGTTTTTGCTGAAACCGGCCTGTTTTTTGGTTTTTTTTTACCAGGAGATTACCTGCTATTTATGGCAGGTTTGCTGTGTTCGGCGGGGAAGGTTGATGTAAACATATCTACGTTGGTGTTATCGCTCATAGCAGCAGGCATATTAGGAAATTTTACGGGTTATTGGTTTGGTTACCGAACGGGGCCCGTGTTATTTAATAAGAACGACTCGCTATTTTTTAAGAAACGGTATGTAATACTGGCCAGCGATTTTTATAACAAATACGGAGGGATGGCCTTGATTTTAGGGAGATTTTTCCCGATAGTTAGAACATTTGCCCCTATATTTGCAGGAGTTGTAAAGGTTGATATCAAAAAATTTGGTTTATATAACCTGATAGGAAGCGTAACCTGGGTATGTACCTTTACTTTAGGCGGATATTTCTTAGGAAGAAGGTTTCCGCAGGTAAAGGATTATATGCAGTATATAGTGCTGGGATTGATCATAATTACCTCCATCCCGCTTATTTTAGCTTACGTCAAAAAGAAGTTAGTAGAGAGTAAAGAAAAACATAATACATAATAAATACCGATGAGTACACAACATCCATGGCACCAGGTTTCTCCAGGTGAAAATATTCCCGAAATTGTTAACGCTATTATAGAAATACCAAAAGGTTCAAAAGCTAAATACGAGATAGATAAAGATTCTGGTTTGTTAAAATTAGATCGCGTTTTGTTCTCGTCAGTAATGTATCCTGCAAACTATGGCTTTATTCCGCAAACTTATTGCGATGATAAGGATCCGTTGGATATATTGGTGCTTTGCTCAATTGATGTTTTCCCGATGTCGATTATTGAGGCAAAGGTTGTAGGTGTAATGCACATGGTTGATAATGGCGAGCAGGACGATAAGATCATTGCTGTGGCCAAGAACGATATGTCTGTAAATTACATTAACGATTTGAACGAGCTTCCACCGCACGCGATGACCGAGATTGTTCGTTTCTTTAAGGATTA
Source organism: Mucilaginibacter sp. P2_A4 (assembly GCF_056405015.1). Classification (NCBI taxonomy): domain Bacteria; kingdom Pseudomonadati; phylum Bacteroidota; class Sphingobacteriia; order Sphingobacteriales; family Sphingobacteriaceae; genus Mucilaginibacter; species Mucilaginibacter sp. P2_A4. The sequence goes on from NZ_JBFUCX010000010.1 coordinate 64,434, forward strand.
TAAAAAGCTGGAAGGCAAAAATGTAACCATCGAGCATTTATTAGGTGTGCGGTATGCGCATAAAGTAATACTTGAAAGTTTGGAATTGTACAAGTCTACATTTCCTGTTTACCAATAATTAATAGATGGACCCCGCACCTTACGAAATAAGTGTCTTTTATATAATCGCTACCATGCTTTTGGTTTTGCTCAACGGCTTTTTTGTAGCCGCCGAGTTTGCCATGGTTAGGGTAAGAGGTTCACAAATAGAGATTAAAGCTAAAGGCGGAAGCGCGGTAGCTAAAGTTGCAAGGGGCATTTTACATAATTTGGATGGATACCTGGCTGCTACGCAGCTGGGTATTACCATTGCTTCGCTTGGTTTAGGTGTTGTTGGCGAAGGAGTTGTTACCAACATTGTACTACGGGCTTTTTTAGCCGTAGGTATTAAGCTTACACCGGTTTTTATAACCACAAGCCATGTTCTGGCATTTTCATCTATCACTATACTGCATATTGTATTTGGTGAGCTGGCGCCTAAATCGATAGCCATTCAAAAATCGGCACGCACGGTATTGGCAGTTTCATTTCCACTAAGGTTCTTCTTTGTTTTTTTTAAGCCACTGATATGGTTGCTGAACGGCTTCGCTAATTTTATTTTGAAGCTATTGGGCATAAGTACTTTGGAGGGCGGCGAGGCGCATCATAGTTCTGAGGAATTGCAATACCTGCTTGAGCAAGGTAAGGAGACCGGAGCGCTTGATTCAAATGAGCATGAACTGATCCAGAACGTGTTTGATTTTAATGAGCGGGTAGTAAAAAATATCATGGTGCCGCGGACCAAAATATCAGGTATTGATATCAATTCAACCACGCAGGAACTATTGGATATGATCATAGACGAAGGTTATTCCCGGATGCCTGTTTTTGATGATGTAATAGATAAGATCATTGGTATAGTACACGCCAAAGATATATTGCCATTGCTGGCGCGGAACCAGGAGATTGTGCTTAGAGATATCATCCGTAAACCTTACTTTATTCCCGAGACCAAAAAGATCAACGATCTGATGGCCGAATTGCAGCAAAAGCGAATACAGATAGCTATTGTACTTGATGAATTTGGCGGTACAGCAGGTATGGTTACGCTGGAGGATATTGTAGAAGAACTGGTAGGCGAGATACAGGATGAATATGATGAAGAAAAGCCTATAGTTGAAAAGGTGAACGAACGTGAGTTTATAGTAAACGCGCTTGCACCGATATATGATGTAAACGAGCATTTACCACATGACCTGCCCGAGGATGGTGATTTTGATACCGTATCCGGATGGCTTGGAGATATATTTGGTAAGATCCCCGATGTAGGCGAGCAAAAGGAATCCAACGGCTATAACATTACTGTATTAAGAAAATCTGACCAGAATATAGAATCTGTTAAACTTGAGTTATTGATAAATGAAGAAGATGCAGTAGATTTACATTAATCTGCTTAGCCAATGCAACTTTTTTATACCCCCGATATTGAACCCTCGCACCCGCAATATTTTCTTAGCGAGGAAGAAAGTAAACATGCCATACGTGTATTAAGATTAGAGTCCGGCGACAAAGTTCAGCTGATTGATGGTCGCGGTGGTTTTTATGATGCACAAATTCAGGATGCTCATCCAAAACGAACTATCCTCAATATTACTTCCGTTACTCCAAACTTTAACAAACGCAATCATTACCTGCACATCGCGGTAGCGCCAACCAAAAATATTGAACGGCTGGAATGGTTTTTAGAAAAAGCTACCGAGATAGGTATCGATGAGATCTCACTGATCATAACCCAGCGGTCCGAACGAAAAGAGGTAAAGGTTGATAGGCTCAACAAGATCATTACAGCAGCCATCAAACAATCCCTTAAAGCATATCACCCTGTTTTAAATGACGCGGTTAAACTGAATCAACTGCTGACGCAGCCATTTGATGGGCAAAAATTTATTGCCCATTGCGAAGCCGGCGAAAAGTTTGATCTGCGTAAAGAGATAACCAATAACGGCAGATATCTGGTATTAATAGGGCCTGAAGGGGATTTTTCTCCCGCCGAAATTGAACTTGCTTTAGAGAATGATTTTAAACCCATCACCTTGGGTGAGGCAAGGTTACGTACCGAAACTGCCGCATTGGAGGCTTGCTTTGAAGTTAACTTTATAAACAGGGTATGAAAAGCATTGGGCATATCATAATTGCTTTGGCTGCATTTATAGTAATGAGCGGCTTTAATGTGCCTTCATATAAAATTGCCCGCCTTAAATATGCAGGAGGGGGCGACTGGTACGGCGACCGTACCGCTTTAACTAACCTCATTAAGTTTTGTAATGAAAACCTGAAGACGAACTTTGATACAGATGACGATGTGGTAGAAGTGGGCAGTTCATCAATATTTAATTATCCGTTTGTTTTTATGACCGGTCACGGTAACGTGATATTTAGCGACCAGGAAGCCCGTAACCTGCGTAAATACCTTACCGGTGGTGGCTTTTTACATATCGACGATAATTACGGGTTAGATAAGTTTATTCGCCCGCAAATGAAAAAAGTTTTCCCCGAACTTGAATTTGTGGAGCTTCCGCTTAATCATCCAATCTATCATCAGAAATACAGCTTCCCTAACGGCCTGCCGAAGATCCATGAGCATGATGGCACGCGCGCGCAGGGATTTGGCCTGATATATAAAGGCCGGTTGGTATGTTTTTATGACTATGAATGCGATTTGGGCAATGGATGGGAAGATTACGGTACTTATGCCGGCGATACACAGGAAAGCCGCTTAAAGGCGCTGAAAATGGGTGCCAATATGATACAATACGTATTTACTCAATAGACTTTTTTGCGGAGCGGCCCGGCGTTTTTCTTTTTTTAGCCGGCGTTCATTGCAGATTAAATTTAATACCTTTAAACTTACAAGAACCTTATATCACAAATACCGCCACAGATGTATCAAATAAAAGTAAATGGCCAATATGTTTTTGAAACCGAAAGAAACAGTGATGATTTGCTCTTAAACAAAACAAAAACCGGCGCTGATATTAAACATATTGGTGGAAATATCTATCACATCATAGAAGGCAACCAATCCTATAATATAGACGTAGTATCATTTAACAACGCCGATAAAACTGCCGAAATTAAAGTCAACAATAATACCTATGTAATTACTGCTAAAGATCAGTTTGATATTTTGCTTGATAAATTAGGTCTCAGCAGTTTAAGCAGCGCGCGGCTGAGTGAGGTAAAGGCTCCAATGCCTGGGATGGTGCTGAAGGTTTATGTTACTGACGGGGAAGAAATAAAAAAAGGGGATAACCTGTTTGTACTTGAAGCCATGAAAATGGAAAATATCATAAAATCTCCGGCTGATGCATCTATCAAAAAAATAAAAATTAAGGCTGGCGATAAAGTGGAAAAGGGACAAATTCTGATCGAATTTTAAAAATTAATTTTTTGGCTTCCACTTTTATTACAATTACGTAAAAGATTGAGCTATTTATTACTGTTTCTGTTGTTTTATTGCCGTTTTGTTAATAACTTACTTTTTTAATTAACATTTTAACTTTATGAAGAAAAATCTACTAACAATTTTGTTGTTATTTTCCTGCATCTCATTGGTTTTTGGGCAAAACCGTGTGATAACTGGTAAGGTAACAGATCAAAAAGATGGGTCACCCTTACCTGGGGTAAGCGTGTCCGTGAAAGGAGTTGCCAGTATAGGCACTCAAACCGATATCAGTGGATCATACAGCTTGTCGGTTCCTGCTACAGCAAAAATTTTAATTTTTACATTTATAGGTTACACACCTGCCGAAATTGCTATCAATAAAGTGGTTATCAATGCCAGTTTGCTGGTTGATGCCAAGCAGCTTACAGAAGTTGTGGTAGTTGGTTATGGTACCCAAAGCAGGCGTTCATTAACCGGTTCTATCTCAAAAATTAAAGGTGCTGATATCGAAAATATCCCAGTACCAAGTTTAGAATCTGCCATACAGGGCCGCACACCTGGTGTATATATACAGGCTCAAAATGGAAAACTGGGCCAGGGAATCCAGGTGCGTATCCGTGGCGCATCATCTGTATCTGCCGGAAACCAGCCATTATATGTGGTGGATGGTTTGCCTATTACTGTTGATAACTTTTCAACCAACGGTGCATCAACCAACCCTCTTGTGGATTTAAATCAGAATGATATTGAATCAATTGATATATTGAAAGATGCTTCGGCTGCTGCAATTTATGGTTCAAGAGCATCAAATGGTGTAGTTTTGGTAACTACAAAAAAGGGTAAGGCCGGCGATACCAAAGTAACCTACAATCAATATTATGGATTTAGTAAACCAACTCGTGAACGTGAATTTTTAAATTCAGAACAATATGTTACGTTGTTAACTGCAGCGGGTATAGCTGGTGGATATTCTGCCACTTCAATTGCAAATAGATTAAAAAGATACTCGGCCGGTAATGATGATTATAAAACCTATAAAGTAAATACCGACTGGCAGAAAGAAATTACACAACATGCGCCGGTACAAAATTATAACCTGGTATTATCGGGCGGTACCGAAAAAACCAAGTTTTATATATCTGGTACTTATAATAATCAAAAAGGTTTCCTGATAGGTAACGCTATTAACCAGTACAGCTTAAGAACCAACATTAGCAACCAGGCTACCAAATGGTTAGAAGTGGGTGCTCTCTTAAGTGTTTCACGCACAAAAAATTATCGTTTGGATAATGACGATGCTTTTTCAACGCCAGAGCAAATTGTGGCCTTATCGCCAATTACCCCGATTATCGACCCTCGTACGGGATTAACAAGTGGTGCACTTGATCTTGCTACAGGGCTTCCAAACGCCAGTTTCCCAATCTATTTTAACCCGTTGTTAAATGCTCAAAATAGCTATTTTAACACCGTTGATTACCGGAATTTGGGTAACTTATATGCCCAGGTAAAACTGCTTCCTTCATTGAGCTTTAGGTCAGAAGTTGGTGTGGATATATTAAATTCAAGCGAGGATAGTTATTCAGGCTCGTTAACTGCCCGAAACTCCAATTCGCCCAACGGCGTCGGCTTTAGCTCATCCGTTACTGCTGTAAACTTTAATACAAATAATTTTTTGCAATTTATTAAGGACATAGGCAAGAGTAATATTAATGCGGTGGGTGGTATGTCTTATCAGCGTCAGCAAAACGATCTTAACTCAATTAATGGCAGTCAGTTTCCGAGCGATGCATATAAAAGACTTTTCAGCTCGGCAGATATTACAAATGGCATATCAAAAACAGCAGCTTATTCATTATTGTCCTATTTTGCAAGGGCAAATTATAAATATGATGAAAAATACCTTTTATCATTAAGTGGTCGTATTGATGGTTCTTCCAGGTTTGGTGCCAATCACCGTTACGGATTTTTCCCTGCAGGTTCGGTAGGCTGGATTGTATCAGAAGAGAGTTTCATGAAAAAGCAACAGCTGGTTTCTGAATTGAAATTAAGGGCCAGTTATGGTATTACCGGTAACTCCGAGATTGGTAACTTTGCTTCTCGGGGGCTGTTTACGGCGTTCGGGTATGCAGGTGTTGCCGGAGCAAGGCCAACTCAATTGCCTAATCCTGATTTGAAGTGGGAAACAACTGCGCAAACAGATGTTGGTTTAGATATAGGTTTTTTCAATGGGCGACTTACCGGCCAGTTTGATGTGTATTTAAAGAAAACAAAAGACCTGTTATTAGACGTGCAGATTCCTGGTACTTCAGGTTTTACAACTATTACTCAAAACCTTGGTAAACTTCAAAACAAGGGGTTTGAAATGCAGATCGATTCAAAGAATATTGTTGGTAATGGAATTACCTGGTCAACAAGTTTTAACTTCTCTATCAACCGCAATAAAATTACCGACTTGAAAGGTCAGGTTATTAAAGGTAGCGGTGATGGTGTTAACCGAGCTGTTGAAGGCCAGCCATTAGGTATATTTTACACGGTTGAGTTTGCCGGGGCTGATCCAGCCAATGGAGATGCGCTTTATTACAAAAACACTGATCTTGGTGGTGGCAAACGCGATAGGGCAACCACAAACGATTACAATGCAGCAACCCCGGTTGTTGTTGGTGATCCTAACCCTAAATTTATTGCAGGTTTAAATAACACGGTAAGTTATAAAGGATTTGATTTCAGCTTCCTGTTACAGGAAGTAAATGGCGATAAGATCTATAACGGTGGTGGCCAGTACATGTCTGTTGGTTTTAATAACGGAGCTGATAACCAAACCATAGATCAATTGCAATCATGGAAAAAGGCGGGTGATATAACTATGGTGCCAGAGGCTCGTTTGTTTGCTGGTAATGGTGTATCGCCAAGTTCAAGGTATTTGAGTGATGGATCATACCTCCGTTTAAAGAATATTGTTTTAGGTTATAATTTCCCAAAAGGCGTATTGGAAAAAATAAAACTGCGTAGTTTAAGAGTTTATGCGCAAGCTACAAACTTAGCCACCTGGACCAAATATAAAGGTTGGGACCCTGAGCTGAACTCGGATGCATTTTCTGGTAACATTACCCAGAACTATGATTTTTATGCAGCTCCGCAGGCTAAAACAATAACTTTTGGAATTAACGTGGGATTTTAATTTAAGCTGAAGAAGATGAAAAAAATAAAATATTCAATTATAGCATTAAGTACATTAGTAATGCTATATAACTCCGGCTGTCAAAAACAGTTAGATATTAAGCCTCACGATACGGTAGAATCAAACCAGGCTTTAAAAACGTCAAAAGATGTAGAAGGTGTACTTATCGGCGCGTATACAGCCGCTGGCTTAAGGGGGCTGTATGGTGGCAGATTACAGGCGACCACAGATTTTTTGGCCGACGATGGCGATTTTCAATATCAGGGTACTTTCTCTGAGTATACAGAACTTGATAATAAAAAAATAACTATCGATAATTTTTTTGTTGAGGGCGTGTGGAATGCAGGTTACAATACCATTGGCGTTTGTAATATTGTTTTGGCTAATTTGAACCTGGTTTTAGCGGCCGATAAGGCAAAAGTTGAGGGAGAGGCCAAGTTTTTGCGGGGAATGACTTATTTTGATCTTGCCCGTGCATTTGGCAGGGCCTGGAATGATGGTTCGCCAACAACAAACCTGGCTGTGCCATTGGTGTTAACGCCAACCACAACAATAGCAGGGATACAAAATGTAAAGAGAAATACTGTTGCCGAAATTTATGCCCAGGCAATAGCCGATTTAACAACGGCCGAAGCTAATCTTGCAGGGAGTAATCCTCCTTATGCAAGCTCTTCATCGGCATCGGCGGTATTAGCGAGAATTTACCTTACCCAGGGAAAATATGACCTGGCCGAAGCTGAAGCCACAAAGATTATTAGTAGTGGCCTTTTTGAGATGGTGAAAAACTTTGCCGATGAATTTCAGCATCCGCTGCAAGCTACACGGGTGTTTAACTCTACCGAAGATATATTTGCAATCCAGATTTCCAGTCAATCGGGCTTTAATGCATTAAATGAGGTTTATGCAAGCTCGGATTTTGCGGGTCGTGGAGAGACAATTATTTTTGATCAGCATTATGCCCGTTACGAGGCCGGTGATGACCGTGCTAATGAATTCTATGATGTTTATACATCTAAATTTAACAACACATTTGGTAACGTAGTCACCATTCGTTTAGCAGAAATTTATCTCATCAGGGCTGAAGCAAGGATATTAAAAACTACTCCTAATCTGGCTGGAGCAGCTGCTGATATTAATGTTATCAGAAACAGAGCTAAATTAGCTAATACAACAGCTACAACAGTTCCCAAGTTGATTATTGCTTTAAAACGGGAGCGCCGGGTTGAATTGGCTTTTGAAGGTCAGCGGTTGGGCGATTTAAAGCGTTTCATGGAACCTACGCATTCAATTGATGGTGACGGTAATGCTGTTGAAGCTTTTGACTGGAACTCGCCTAAGCTTATATTTCCGATACCAAAACGTGAGCGTGATGCAAATCCTAATTTGACGCAAAACGAAGGTTATCAATAAAATAAATAAAGCATTGTTTTATGAACCCCGGTTGCTTAATGCTGCCGGGGTTTTTTGTTATTATTATGATTTCATAACTGATAAGAGACACTTGCTACCCTTTTGCAAGGCTTTTATTTTGCAAAAATTTTAGCTAACCGGGAATCATAAAAGGCCGGGAAGCTGAAAATGAATTATACCCTGAGTCATCCCTGTTCATACTCCCTAATACATCCGCCAGTAAGTGCAAAATGCCAAACTCTGCTATCGCTTTTTGAGGCATTAATATTAATCTGGGGGCAGTTATGTTATCGTTGCGGAGGTGGTGTTTTAACGAAAGGGGGAGCTTGGGAAGTGATAACAGGTTATGTGCCGATTTTTTATAAATCCCCAATAAAAAAGAAAAGCCATTCATTGCTGAACGACCCTCTTCGTGTTTACGTTTAAAATTGGATATTATTTAGCTTTAAAAGCTTTTGGTTTTTTAACACCATAATGAGGTTTACCTGTAGGGTAAATTTCTGGTGCGCCTACTAATGTCATTGCGCAACGGAAACCAACTTCGGCACTTGATTCATCCTCGTCCATAAAGCGGCGGGTTGATGGGTTTAACCAGAATGCCATATCGTTCCATGAACCACCTTTGTACACTTTTGAATGGTCATTAACCAGTGTGGTTGTGCCATATAAAGCTGTGTTCACGGTATCTCTTTCGCCCCTAAAGTCGGGATTGTATTTCTTGCCCGAATTTTTTGGTGATAAAGGATCTGTTGAGTTTGGTATTGCAGGTGCAGGTGCTCCGTTAGCAGGTGTTACGGCTACGCCATTTGCATCAACCTGGCTTTGTTGGGCCTGCTGTAAAGCTATCAGGTCGGCATATTTTAATTTTTTGTTTGATACGGCGGCATCTTTAATAGGCCTGCCATATTTATCCTTTGCGTATAATCCTTTTGTTGGGTCGGCTAAACGTTTATTGGTATACTGGTTACCACGGAAAGGGTTAAAGTCCTCAAACTCCTCAAATGAAGTTTGGCGGTAAGTATCCTGTACCCACTCATTAACATTACCGGCCATGTTATACAAACCAAAATCATTTGGAGCATATGAACGTACAGGAGCTGTAATATCGGCCTTATCATTCAGGTAACCACCAACACCCGCGTTATCACCGGCACCACGTTTAAAGTTGGCTAAAATTAAACCGCGTGTTTTGCTTTTGGCAGAGCGTACACCCATTCCATTCCATGGGTACATTTTACCATCATCGATGTTTTCAAACTGTGTATTACCGGCAAGTGCTAATGCGGCATATTCCCACTCAGCTTCTGATGGCAGGCGGTATCCTTGTTTCAAAATACCATCTTCCATACGTACAGGTCTTACCGGTTTAGCATTTTTGCCAGTACCTGTGGCCGCGTTAGGGCTTAGGTTTGGCATCATTTTTTTACCGTTAATGCCTGGGCCCTGCATTTGGCCGTTCAGATAGATATCGGTATTAAAGGGTTGAGCAGCGGTGGTTGCGGCAGCCGGAGCGGCTTTTTTGCCTTTCCCATTCTGATCCTTCCAGGCTACTAATCTTCCTGTTTCGCGCAAAATGTTTTCGTTGGTACGGTCGGTACGCCATGAGCAATACTCCTGTGCCTGATCCCATGTAACACCTACAACCGGGTAATCCTGGAAGGCAGGGTGACGCAGATAGTTATCTACGTAAGGATCGTTGTATGATAATGGTTTACGCCAAACCAGGGTATCAGGTAAGGCATTGTAGTACAATTCATGATCCTGTGGATAAGTTATGCTAATCCAGTGCAGGTAATCAAGCCAGTCCTGGTTGGCAACTTCGGTTTCATCCATATAAAACGACGGAACAGTTACCCTGCGACGAACGTTGTTATAGTCATAAGTTACATCCTGATCAGCACTGCCACCCATTACAAAGGTACCACCCTCAATAGGAACCAAACCTGGTCCTGGTGAAGGGTGTGTTTGCCTGTAGCGCTCATAACCACCATTACTTTTTTGATTATAAACTAAACCGGTTTTTTGCGATTGCGGTGGTTTACTACAGCTGCTTACCAATGCACCTGCGGCCACCAGCACTAAAGCAGTTTTAGTAAAAAGTATTTTCATAATTTTACAATTATATTAATGACGTAAATTTAGAAAAAAATGGATATAATGCTAATGCAGGTGGTCCATTATTCTGAATAAATGAAACAATTATTGGTTGTTTTAACGGATTATAGGTAATATTAGTTGCAATATTTTGTTTTTTTTGGTTAGTTGTAATTTAAAACACTGCATTGAAATTCAATGTGGATTTTGAATGTATATTTATCAATTAAAATATTAAAGCTAAATTGCACCCAATGAAGTTTTTTACCTTTCACAATATTACGTTCTTAGTTGTGTGTTTACTGCCTTTAACTGCTATAGGGCAAACAAGCACTGATGGAAGCACTTTTAGAGGATCACGTGCAGAGGTGCCCTTCCTGAATATTTCGCCCGATTCACGTTCGGGGGCGATGGGCGAGGCCGGTGTGGCTTTATCTCCTGATGTTAATGCCAGTTTCTGGAATCCTTCAAAACTTGCCTTTATTGAAAGCAATGATGCACTCTCGCTTTCTTATAGCCCCTGGTTGAGGCATTTAGTTCCGGATATCAGCCTGTCGTATCTTAGCTACGCGCACAAAATAGATGAGCGTAATACGCTTGGGGCATCCCTTCGTTATTTTAATTATGGGTCATTACAATTAATCGATGATAATATTAACGACCAGGGTACTTATACACCCAACGAGTTTTCGTTTGATGTATCATATGCCCGTAAATTCGGCGACAATTTTTCATTGGGTTTAACGGCGCGTTACATCCATTCTAATGTATCCAGTGTGTCATTTGCCACGCCTGGATCAAGCCAAACAGGCAGGGCGGGGAATGCGTTTGCTGCTGATGTATCCATGTTTTACAAAGCCCCATATGGCGACGATAACCTTTTTGCTTTTGGCGCCAACATATCCAACATCGGTTCAAAGATCAGTTACAGTGATAACGGACCTAAATATTTTTTACCGGCCAACTTGAAATTCGGGGTTGCCAATACCTGGAACCTGGATGAAAGTAACCAGATAACCCTGGCCTTTGATGTAAATAAATTGCTAACGCCAACGCCGCCTATTAGGGATGCGGATGGTGTTATCATAAGTGGTAAAAATGATGATGTATCGGTGCCTGCGGGTATTTTCCAGTCGTTTGGTGATGCGCCGGGAGGTTTTAAAGAGGAATTGAAAGAATATAGCCTTTCGCCGGGTGCCGAATATTGGTACAATAATCAATTTGCTATAAGGGCGGGTTATTTATATGAAAACCCCAACAAAAGCGACAGGCGCTATGTAACCCTGGGCTTTGGTGTTAAATATGATGTTTTTAAGTTTGATTTTTCGTACCTGGCAGCCAGCCAGCAAAATAGCCCATTGGCCAATACACTGCGATTTACATTGTCGGCTAATTTCGGGGGCACTTCCAATGTATCAAAGTAATGGGTAAAATTAAAGTAGGTTTTGGGTTTGATGTACACCAGTTAAAAGAGCAGCATCCATTTGTTTTAGGCGGGGTTAACCTGGAGCATCATGCAGGGGCCTATGGTCACTCTGATGCCGATGTGTTATTACACGCCATTTGTGATGCACTGCTGGGCGCAGCTAATCTGCGCGATATAGGTTTCCATTTTTCTAATACGGATAACCGGTGGAAGGGCATCAGTAGCCTTGTGCTGTTACAGCACGTGGTTGTGCTGATAAAAGAAAAAGGGTTCTCGATTGGTAACATAGATGCCATGGTATGCCTGGAAGCACCTAAGATCAATCCGCATATCCCGGCTATGAAAACGCACATAGCCAAAGCCGCCTCTATTAGCGAGGATGATATATCTATCAAAGCTACTACTAATGAGCAATTGGGTTTTATAGGTCGCGAAGAGGGAGTGGTAGCTTATGCTGTTTGTTTGATAGAGCGGGATTAGCTTTTTAGAATCAAGAATTAAGAGTCAAGACAAGAGATATTGGCAAGTTTGCAGGCTTACATAAAAGATAATAACATAAATCTATAAAATAAAAATGGTGCTGTCAGCTAACCCGACAGCACCATTTTTTATGGCTCGAAATTGAATTTAGAACTTTATACTTTATTTACCTTCACATTTCCCGTACGTTTTAATACACCCCAACCGCTCAGTTCGCCTTTAAGTGCTTTTCGTATTGATTTAAACAGCACGTAATACATGAGCTGTCTCCATAAGAAACGTTGCGGTATAATATAAATCAGTTTGCTGTAGCTTTCTTTTTCCATACGGAAGGCTATAATGCCCACTATAAAATCGATAACAACAAAAGCCACATAGTAAATCAGCATCTTCTCTGGTTTTTCGCCAAACAAGGCAAATATCATCATCAAATCTGCCAGCGGCGAGAATAGCGGCAGGATGATCTGGAATATGAGGATGTTTGGCATACCTACCATCCCAAAGAATTTGTATTTCTTATTGAACAGCGCATCCCTGTTTTTCCAGAAGCTTTGGATTACCCCAAAACTCCAGCGGAAACGTTGTTTCAACAGCATGTTGATGCTTTCAGGCGCTTCGGTATAAGCAATAGCTTCGGCACAATTTTTTACAATATAACCTTGTTTTAGGATGCGCATAGTCAAATCGCAATCCTCGGCAAGGGTATCATAGGTAAAGCCGCCGGCACGGAAAATAGCCGATTTGCGGAACGCGCCAATAGCACCCGGCACCACCGTGATGCTGTTGATGAGGTCAAAAGCACGGCGGTCCATATTTTGGGCGGTAATGTATTCAATTGACTGCCACCGGGTAATGATATTGGTTTCGTTACCTACTTTTACTGTACCTGCAACCGCGCCTATTTCCTCATCGGTAAAGTAACTCATGAGGTGATAAATGGCATCAGTTTTAAGTTGGGTATCTGCATCAATACAAACTACAAAATCGCTGTTGGCATGGGTAATACCAAAGTTTAATGCAGATGCTTTACCACCATTTGGTTTGGTAAGTATTTTAACCAGCGGGTTGTTTTCATAAGCTGCTGATACTACCTCAAATGTTTTATCCGTTGATCCGTCATCTATAAAAATGATCTCGAACACCGGATACTCGGTTTTTAACAAGCTTTGTATGGTAGCAACGGCATTCACTTCTTCATTATAAGCAGGCACAATAATGCTTACTGATGGCAGCGGAATGTTGTCGCCCCTTAACTTTACAGTTTTTTTATTTTCGCTATTTTGCCTTACTGCGAGTATCGCTATTAAAACTATGCGGCCAATTGCCAGGAAAATGGCTGATAAGAATACATAGATCAGGATCCAGTTAAGGTAGAAGTAGCCATGTACAACCACATCATACATTGGACCGAATATGCCGCTATGGTCATCCTTAATAGGAGGCATGAGGTCGGCTTTGGTTTTATCCAATACATCGGCAATGGTAGTAAACTGGTAGCCGTGAGTTTTAAAGTAATGGATAATAGCAGGCAATGCCTTTACGGTTTCTTCGCGGGTATCGCCGCCGGCATCATGCAGTAATATCATTGAACCGTTATTGGCCTGCCTGATAGTGCGCGCTACAATACTATCGGCAGTTACACCGGGTTGCCAATCCCATGGGTCGATAGATTCGCCGATGGTGATATAACTTTGCCTGCGGCTTTCGGCCACCGGTATAACCTCTGCAAGTGTTTCCGGCTCGGCATCGGCATTAAACGGAGGACGGAACAGTATTGTACTGCGTCCCGTTACCGATTCGATGATCTTGCGGGTGGCGTTAAGTTCCAATACAACACGATCAAGGCTGATGGTTGAAATATCAGGGTGGAAAAAGGTATGGTTGCCAATTTCATATCCCTCTTCATACTCGCGCCTTAGGATCTGTATATTTTTTTCGGCCATAGAACCAACCACAAAAAAGGCTGCCGGTACTTTTTCCTTTTTCAGGATATCCAAAATACGTGGTGTATAGTCAGGATCGGGGCCATCATCAAAAGTTAAAACAACTTTTTTAGGCTTATAACCATACTTACGGATCACATATTTTGTAGGTAATTTTATGTAATGCTGATCTGTTATGGTAAAGTCGCCGGTATCAAGTTTTACTTTAATTTCGCCGATACTTGGTGAAGTTATCAGATCGAGCACCTCGCCATCACCATCATATTCAACGTTTTTACGGTTATTTAAACCTACCGTAGTTAATTTTTTCAAATCGACACCTGTTTTGCGCAAGGAATCAATAGAAAGATTTTTTTGAAAGTATGACCATAGCCGCGGGTCTTCGGTACCCATGCGCCAAAGCGCCACGCCACCAGTTGCCCAGTCGTCGGCCATCCTGATTACGTTGAAGTTGGTGGCCGCATCCGTAAAATAAATGGTATGCTCAAGACTATCCTTGTCCATGTATTTAAAGTGCGAGTTGGCAGATACAGGATCAAAAGTGATTTTGCTTTTGTTCTCGTCGGCCGTACTTACTGCCTGCTGATAGCCTATTGATTTACCTACGCTGCCTTCGGGCCAGTCATAGGCGCCACCTGCAAAAGTTAAAATTATTTTTTCGCTTGGTACTTTACTGCAAACATCATCCAATATTTGTTCTACCCAGTGCTGGTTTGAAAGGTCGCCGGCGTTGCTTGCTTCATTATGCTCATCAATAGCCATAATGAAAAGGAAATCGTTAACGTGCTGTAACCTCGATAGATTATAAGTTTCATCCTCGGGTACCACATTTTGGGTAACCAGTAGTTTTTTAGCACTTAAAGTAGCATAAAGCTCGTTTTGGAAAGCAATGTAATATTTGCTGTTGCGATCTTTGATATCATCCAGATCTACGTTTATCCCCTTAAATTTATATTTGGTAAGCGCGTTTACAATACTGTTGATAAACCCTGTGCGTAATGTGGGGTTTTTAAAAATGCGTTCAATATCCTTGCTATCATAACCACCCGCCTGATTGTTAACGTTAACATAATTTGATAGGGTAATTATAATAGGCTTATTGTATTTTTTATTGAGGTTTATAAGCCCGGTATCAATTTTGGTAATTACGGTATCGGTTTTTGGGAGGATAGAAAAACCTTCACTAACTACCATATCCAGCCTGTTTATATTATCCAAAAGGGAGTAATAGGCTTGTGGTTCCCATGGGCGGTAAAAGGCAGCGTTTATACGATCTTTATTATTAGGATGCTTATGCTGGTGCAGGCGTTTTGCCCGTTCCATAGCCTCGATCTCGGATTTTTGGATCTTAAAATACTTGTACTTGGTTGATCTTTTTACCTGCTCAAGCTCCTCCTTTGACATTTTTTTTGGAGCCGGATTAAGGTTTGGTAAATCTGGATAATAGGTTGATTTGATGGTAACTATTACAGCGATAACTCCTACTACAAGGAAAACGAACAGTATGCGGCTGAGCCATTTAAAGCGGTTCCATCTGCCTGGAGTATCTGCCTGAAAAACTTGCTTATTTGAAGACATTAAGTGAGATTACTTCTGATTAAAAGTATAGGAAACAAATGAAGATATGATGAATGATTTTAATTTTATTTATGTGGTTTTCCGGGTTCAATACCTGAAAAATCAACACCACATTTACAATTGCCACCGCAGCTTTTTTTCGAAGCGATACTTTTATACATCATCTTACCGATGTAAAAAATAGCGGCGGCAAAAAGAATTATTACTAAAATTACCTGGATGTTCATAATGCAAAAATACTTAATTTTTAATATATACGTATAGACGCTATTAATAGTATAAAGTTTAACGTGGCATAAAGGCAATTGTTCCGCCTACCCAATCAAAATCTTTATTATAACGCACTCCAATCATTTTTCCGCGGCTTAGCCGGGCCAGGTTTATGGCTAATGTGGGTTTTGGATCGCCATTTGGCCAAAGGTATAACAGCCTGATTTCGGCTTTTACGCCGCCATCCGGGGCCTGTACTACGGGTTCGTAACTTACTTTTTGCTGTAATATCCAATTTTCCGGCTGGGTTATATTGCTGATGTCGTCGCTGGTAACATCAATAATAACACCCTGCCCGGCAAATGAGAATAAAGGTTTTAAAACATAGTTTTCCAGGTCGGCCGGTATTTGAGCCAGTTTGTGCAGGAATTGTGTTTTGGGGATATAATCGCCGCTTAAAAAAGGCATGGTAAATTTACTAACGCGATAAAACCAGTTAGGGTGTGTTATCCACTCCACATCCAATGGTTGGCGTATGTCAACTACTTTATCAAAAAGGGTATCATCGCCATCAATTTCATCAAATATCAGGCGGTTGTATATGCGTTTAATCAATTTCTTTTCGCCATTAAGCTGGTAAAAAAGCTGATTGCCTTCCTGCACCAGGTCGCTCAATGATACTACTGCTATGCCAAGATGTTTTTGGGTAAGATAAAAATCCACAGCGGTTTTTTGTTCGGGCGCGTTCACATCCATCAGTACCACATCCTGGGGCGTATGGGGGCCAATGATGGTTCTTTTAAGCAGATCAAGGTAACTCGCTTTATCAAGGCCGTTGAAATACATGGTTTGGTCATCTGCAATATCATAAACCTCCCTATAGGTATCGCCCATAAAAACCTGGAAGCTGTATAGTGAGGGAAAGCCCTGCATCTCTATCAACTTGGGCACTATGTTGCCCTGTTCATCTTTACAGATACCAAAATCTAAAGCGATGAAATGCGGGTGGTCATTTTCATTGGCTACACGCCATTTATCGGGAATGGCACGCTCTGTAAGGTCCTTAAAACCGGGTTGTAAAATAGTGGCAACAATGTCATCGCCTGCAGCAATCAGCCTATCCCTGAAATCAGTAGTAAGCAAAACAGGGGTTTCGGCAACGCGAAAAGCCACCGGGCTGTGCAAGCCGCTGTTAAGTTTCTGCAAAAACTGCTGGTATTTTTCGTTGGTGAAACCTGCGTTGAATGTTTTCCTGGCTGATGGGTTCATAAGTTCCGTTTTTCTGAACCCGTCATTGCGAGGCACGAAGCAATGACGGTATTAAATGTAATACGTTATAAACAAACTTAACTAATTTAGTTTAACCTTTGTCTCTGATCTTTTGTCCTTTGTCCGAAAAACCTTCGTCCTTGTTCCATCCATCATTTGGCCTTTTACCTTTATCCTTTCACCATTCTAAATAATATTTCATTAATTTGCTTTGTCAATTAAAACCTGGCAACGCTGTTTAATGTTAAAGGAAAAGAAAAAGATCGCCGTTATTGGCGGCGGTAGCTGGGCTACGGCTAATGTTAAAATGCTGGCTGATAATACTACCGAGAAAGAAATTTTTTGGTGGATGCGCAATACGCAGGCAGTTGAGCACTTGCACAAATTTGGGCATAATCCCAATTATTTAAGTTCGGTTGAAATTAAACTGCCTAAAGAAAATATCTCCGGTGATCTGAAAGCGCTTATCGCTGTTGCCGATATCATTTTACTGAACGTACCTGCCGCCTTTTTAAAAGCAGCACTTACCGGCATTACCGCCGAGGACCTTGTCGGAAAAAAGGTAGTATCGGCGATAAAGGGTATTGTACCCGATGAAAATTTAATTATCGGCGAGTTTTTAAATCAGAAGATGGGGGTTTCTTTTGATGATTTTATGGTGATCAGCGGGCCTTGCCATGCCGAAGAGGTAGCGCTGGAAAAACTATCATACCTCACCATTGCATCGCGCGATGCCGCTTTAGCCGCTGAGTTTGCCGGCATGATCAATACCCGTTACATCAAAACCATTGTATCTGATGATATTTATGGTACCGAGTGGGGCGCCGTGTTAAAAAATATATACGCTATAGCAGGTGGTATTTGCCACGGTGTGGGTTATGGCGATAATTTTCAGGCTGTGCTGATATCAAATGCCATACGCGAGCTGGAAAGATTTGTTGCCGAAGTGCACCCCATAAACCGGGATATCAAAGAATCGGCCTACCTGGGCGATTTGCTGGTTACCGCATACTCGCAGTTTAGCCGCAACCGTACTTTTGGTAATATGATAGGCAAGGGCTATACCGTAACATCGGCCCAGTTAGAAATGAATATGATAGCCGAGGGATATTATGCAGTAAATTGCCTACAGCAGGTTAACAAACAGTACAAAGTAAATATGCCCATATGTGATGCTGTTTATGCTATTTTGTACCAGAAACACTCCCCGGTACTTGAAATGAAGATTTTGGCAGAAAAATTGAGCTGATATTAAATAATATTAACTCAATTAAATTACCATGAAAAATCTATTCAAAATTGTACTGTTTGCGGCGGGATCATTTGTGATATCACCAGCTTTTGCACAAACCCACAAGGACAGTACGCTTGGCCACAAAATAAGCAAGACAGCTAAAAAGGTTGGTCATAAAACTTCGGAGATTGCTGCTAAAGGTGCCGCAGGTGTAGTTGATAAAAAATATGAGGGCAAAGTGGCACGAGGTGGGCAAACAGTTTACATAGACGAAAATTCACATTATTACTACATTAACAAAAAAGGCCACAGGGTATTTGTAAAAAAATCTGCGCTTATTGATAAACCTGCTCAATAAAATTTTGTAATTTAACAGTACCTGCAAAAGCAATTGGTTTAAAAAACTTATCATGAAAAATTACACAATGATTTTTGCGTACTCGTTTTGCGCGCTGATACTATTTTCCTTTGCTTGTACTACCAACCAGGCTGATAAAAAGCTATTGGGCAAATGGAAATCAAAAGATGGTGAAACCAAGCTGGAAATAACCGAAAAAAGTTTTACTACCGATGACGGGCAGCCGGTTACCGAGGATTATTTTGTTAAAAACGATACTATTTTTACTTCGTATGAGGGGACCAGACCCTATACTAAATTCCTGATCAAAAATCTGGACGATCATAAGCTCACGCTTTTTTATCCCGACTCCGATATTGTTGAATTTATCCGTTAAAAAACAAAAGCCTTCATAACTGCTGGCGGCAGTTGAAGGCTTTGTTAACAAAACTAAACTAAACTATGCTTCCTTACCAGGGAAGCTCATGAAAACTATCTTTTTCTTCAGAATCAAGAGTTAAGAATTAAGAGTCAAGAATTAAGACAGCTGCATTTGTGTTGCTAAAGTCTTAACTCTTGATTCTAATTTCTTGACTCTTTTAAATTAGAATCTTCTTTTGCGTTCAGGACGATCCTCACGGGGTTTGCCAGAGAAGTCACGGAAACCACCGCCTCCACTATTGGCATTCCTGTTTCTATCGCCACCACGTGAACCACCGCCACCTTCGCGACGTTCGCCACCACGGTAACCGCCACCGCCTTCGCGACGCTCGCCACCACGGTAACCGCCACCGCTGCTTTCGCGACGATCGCTGGTGCCTTCGCCGGATACTTCTATCCTTACCGGGCGACCTTTGTATTCGGCATCTTTAAAGCCTATGGTTACTTTTTCAACATCCTCGTTAGGTACTTCAAAGAATGAATAAACACCCTTAACATCTATTTTACCAACGCTACGGCCGCTAATTTTTGATGTGTTGCAAATGTAACCTAACAAATCGCCGCGGTTAAACTCATCAACAGAACCCAGGTTAATAAATAAACGGGTGTAAGCAGATGGGCCGCTTGGCGCACCACCACGTTCGCCACGGTCAGAACGATCGTCCCTATCGCGACGGCCGCTTTCTTCAACGCTTGCGTTAAGATCTGGCGCGTTTTTGTAATAATCAAGGAAACGGTTAAATTCAATTGATGCAAAGCGTTTAATAAACTCTTCTTTGCTCATATCCTTAAACTCATCCATTATACGCGGGATGTATTGCTCAATTTGCTGCTCATTAACCTGTACGTTATGTACTTTATGAACAATTGAGAATAATTGTTTTTCGCAAACATCAAACCCGGTTGGTATTTCGGCTTTAACAAAACGCTTACCTAAGGTGCGTTCTATCTGGCGTATTTTACCTAATTCTTTAGCGTTGATGATAGAGATAGATACACCTGTTTTACCTGCACGGGCAGTACGACCGCTACGGTGGGTGTAATTTTCAACCTCATCTGGCAACGAATAATTAATAACGTGTGTTACATCATTAACATCAATACCACGTGCGGCAACGTCAGTAGCAATTAACAATTGCAGGCTGCGCTCGCGGTAACGTTTCATTACCTTATCGCGTTGTTGTTGTGACAGGTCACCGTGTAAAGAATCGGCATTGTAACCGTCTTTGATCAGGGCTTCTGCAATATCCTGTGTTTCAATTTTGGTACGGCAAAATACAATACCAAAAATGTCTGGATTAAAATCAACAATACGTTTAAAAGCGGCATACTTATCACGGGCACGTACTATATAGTACTCATGCTCAATGTTGGCATTACCAGTGTTTTTTGTGCCCATGGTAAGCTCAAATGGCTCATTCATGTACTTTTTCGCTATACGGCGAACTTCAGTTGGCATGGTGGCCGAAAACAGCCAGGTTTTTTTCTCGTCCGGAGTGGTAGATAAGATATTATCAATGTCTTCCTGAAAGCCCATGTTGAGCATTTCATCAGCTTCATCCAATACTACGAATTTTACCTTCGAAAAATCTATCGCCTTACGGTTAATGATATCAAGCATACGGCCTGGTGTGGCCACTACGATCTGTACACCACGTTTAATCTGGCGTAACTGATCCATAATGCTTGCTCCGCCATAAACGGCTACAACGTGAACGTTGTCCATTTTTTTGGAGTAATTTTTAATGTCGTTCGTGATCTGTAAACACAGTTCACGTGTTGGGCATAAAACAAGTGCCTGTGGATGATTTTCTTCAAAATCCAACAGTTCTAATAATGGTAGGCCAAAGGCAGCAGTCTTACCGGTCCCGGTTTGGGCTAATCCGACAAAATCGTTGCTGCCTGTTAACAATACCGGAATTGACTGTTCCTGGATTGGTGTTGGGTTTTCAAACCCTAACTCAGAGATGGCATTAACAATATCATGACGGATTCCCAGTTGAATAAATGGGTTCATGAATTAAAATAACGAATTTGGCAACATCGCCAAATCGGGCGCAAAGATAGCGTTAATATTTAGCAATAGCAATGCCTGGTTGATAATAATTAAAATTATGCAATTGCATGGAAATTTGATAGTTACCTTTTTTGATAGGCACCTATACTAAATCGATTTTAAATTCGCTTTGGTGAACAGGTTTTTTTATGTAGGTTTAAACCCAATAATTGAAGCAGAAATGAATGATCTGGAAATATATTTTAAAAATAATACCGAACGCGTAATATATAAATGGGCACATTACTTTGATGTTTATGAGCGTCATTTTAGTAAATACAGAGGTAAAGACATCGTAATACTGGAAATAGGTACGTTGCACGGCGGTAGCCTGCAAATGTGGAAAAGCTATTTTGGCGATAAAGCGAAAATTTACGGCATCGATATAAACCCTAACTGTAAAGCCGTTGAAGAAGAGAATATTAAAATACTAATAGGCTCACAAACCGATCGCAATTTCTTGAAACAGGTTAAAGAAGAGATCCCTCCGATTGATATTTTAATTGATGACGGAGGCCATACCATGCTGCAGCAAATTGTATCATACGAGGAGCTGTTTAATCATGTTAAGCCAGATGGTGTTTATCTTTGCGAGGATATTCATACCTCATACTGGTTAAAATACGGAGGTGGGCATAAAAGGAGGGGCAGCTTTATTGAGTACTCTAAAAACTTTATTGATAAACTAAACGCTTATCATTCTGTAGAGAAATCATTAAAGGTTGATGATTTTACCCGCTCGGTAAATTCTATCCATTATTATGATTCTATAGTGGTGATTGAGAAAAGGCCAACCCCGCAGCCAACATCATCAAAAACCGGCACTATTACCACGCCTTTCATGAACCTGGAAGCACATGGCGTTGCCCTGGTTAAAAAGAACGCAACATACCGCATCAAGCATATTTTAAACGTTGTTACAGCGTTTTTTAAGTTACCCTTTAAAAAGGGGAGCTTTGATTATTCATAAGTTTAGTGAAAAATTAAAAAAGGCATGCCATTATAGCATGCCTTTTTTAATTTAATAGGTGCGCACTGTATCATTATACAATGCAAGCATCATATAACAGCAAAGGTTAGGGAACTACCTTAACCTATCTGCCGATTTTACCAGCTTCTCATCGCTTTTAATGCTTTTTATAGCTAATAGCAACATCACGATGCTTATAGAAGTAAGAAAAAGCCCGATCCCCATTGTTTTTGTTCCAAGCTGAACGCCTTCGCCCACAGCATTCTTAACGGTTTGCGCCATCCAGAAACTGTAACCAAATAATACAAGCATGGCACTATAGCAAAGTGCTATTTGTTGCTTGCGGTTTTTAAATAGGAAAATGATAACCAGGGGGATAAGCGCCACAATGGCGGTTACAGCGGTAAGTGCGGTAAAAGTCTCGATGTTTTTATGTACTCCGCCTAAGTCCTGGAAAATTCCGGTAACCATAATAGTTACGGGTACATCATTAACATAAACGTTATGAGCCAGCGGGAAAAAGTATAGAGAAAACAGCACCAGGCTGGCAAATAAGAGGTAAATGCTTTGTATTCGTTGTAGCATGATATTAAAATTATAATGGCAAATATAGTTGTTTTAGCTATTGCCTTAAGTCATTTTTATTGGTGGCAATATTTTGCTTTTAATGATAATTATTATAGTATATTTAAACTAATTTTCTATTTAACCGTTTTTTTGTATGACCTCAATTAGCGATTTATCTCCACAGGAGGTAAAATTTGAAGATGCCCATCTAAAGAAAATATTTCTTGAACATTTAAACAGTATTTACTGTGGTAAACAACACCTGGTTGTTTTTTTTGAGGAGATAAAAGCACTTGCGTCTTTACAATATTTAAAAAACGCCATACAGGATTGCTGTGACGATGCCCTGGCTCAGTTGCAGCATATAGAAGGCATATTTAAGTCTATCAATGAAGATCAATCAAAAATAAGTGTGCTGGGAATGAAAGCCATGACACTGGAGGCTTACGTATCGGCCATAAAAGCCGGTAAAACTCCAATGGAGCGTGATGTTTTTATTGTTTTTTACCTGCAAATAATTGAAGGTATCGAGGTAACCTATTTTAAAGTTTTAAAAAACCTGGCCAAGGCTATTGGATACAGCAACACTTTTTTAGATAAGCCATTTAACCAGGCCATGGAAGATAAACTGATGTTTGAAACCATTTACAAGGAATACATTAGCGAGCCATCGGCAGAGTAAATATATTGCCAGCCAGTATCTCAATAGAACGCTGATAATTACTTTGACCAAATTATGAACGCACGAGCCCGGCATAATAATTAACTTTGGCGCGTGGCAGATAAACAACGCTATTTTATTGAACTGGCTTATGATGGCACAGCCTATCATGGCTGGCAGGTGCAGCAAAATGCGCACAGTGTTCAGGAAGCTTTGAACAAAGCCCTGACCATTATTCTGCGCCAGCCTGTGGAAACAACGGGGTGCGGGCGCACAGATACAGGTGTACATGCAAAGGAGTTTTTTGCACATTTTGATGTAGCGGTTCATGAATCGTTGGTCATAGATCGTAGTGGGAAAGAGGAAGCTAATGCCCCATCGATCATAGTTGGTGGCAAGGCGAAGGATGAAGTTCAGGATGTTTTAGTCATGAACAATGAACTATCAGCCATGAGCCAAAAAGTTCGGGGCCTTAACTCTATCTTACCCGCAGATATCAGCATAAAAAACATTATCCCGGTTCATGAGGGTGCTCATGCCCGGTTTGATGCTACACTGCGATCATACCAGTATCATATCCATTTTAATAAGGATCCTTTTTTGAGGGGATATTCGTGGCAGTTACGTGATGTGCCCGATATGGAATTGATGAACCAGGCCGCTGCCATGATCATGGATTATATTGATTTTAGCTGCTTTAGTAAATCAAATACCCAGGTAAAAACCAATAACTGCAAAATTAGCCGGGCCGAATGGGTAAAAACGGAACAAGGTATGGTGTTTCATATCTCGGCTGATAGATTTTTACGCAACATGGTGAGGGCTATAGTGGGCACCCTGATGATGGTAGGCAAAGGCGAAATACCTCCCGAAGCTGTAAGGGGAATAATTGAAAGTAAAAACCGCTCAAACGCCGGCATGAGTGTGCCGGCCTGCGGGTTATATTTAACGGAGGTGAAGTATCCTTATTTAGTAGCAAGTAGTTAGTATCAAGTATCAAGATGTCTTGCGATTATATTTGAGCGCTTGATATTACAGTTGGCTAACATACTCTTGAAACTTTTTATTCGATATTTGCGAAGCTAAGGTCTTGATACTTGATACTAACTATTTGATAATATGTCCGAGGTTACCGGTAAAGCGCTTGATTGGAAATTATTAAAACGGGTGATGCACTATGTAAAGCCGTACAACACTACGTTTGTGGTGGCTGCATTTTTAACCGTTTTTTTGGCGGTGAGCGCCTTGCTGCAACCTATCCTGATTCAACGCACGCTGGATGTTGATATACTAAATGATGATTACAACGGGCTGGTTTTCATGGTTGGCCTGATGATAGCACAGCTGCTTATTCAAACTGTGGCGCAGTATTATCAAACCTACTTAACTAACGCGCTGGGCCAGTCGGTTATTCGCGATCTGCGGATTGATATTTTTAACCATATCACCAGTTTACGCTTAAAATATTTTGACAGGACGCCTATCGGGATGCTCATCACCCGTACAGTATCTGATCTGGAAACCATTGCTGATATATTTTCTGAAGGCCTCATCTCCATTATGGGAGATATGCTGCTGGTAGTTGCTGTAGTTGGTTTAATGCTTTTTAATGATTGGAAACTGGCGCTCATTACGTTGATTCCAATGCCCTTTCTTTTTGCATCAACTTATGTATTTAAGGAAGCTATTAAATCTTCCTTCCAGGAAGTGCGCACGCAGGTAGCGCAGTTAAATACTTTCCTGGCTGAGCATATTTCAGGGATCAGTATAATTCAGCTATTCGCCCGGGAAGATCAGGAGATGCGCAAATTTAAAGCAGTTAATTTAAAATACCGCGATGCCAACATTCGTTCCAATTGGTATTACTCTATATTTTTCCCGGTTGTAGAAATCCTGTTTGCTATTTGCATGGGCTTGCTGGTTTGGTATGGATGTAAACGAATGCTGTCGGATAGCCAGCAGATGGCTTTAACCGCGTCCGGGAAAGGGGTAACTCCTGGATTAATAACCAGTTTTATTGTGTTGTTGAACATGCTTTTTCGTCCGATACGACAGCTGGCCGATAAATTCAATACCCTGCAAATGGGTATGGTAGGGGCCGACAGGATTTTTAAAGTATTGGATACAGATGAGGTAGCCACAGATAACGGAACACTTAAAACCGGCAGGTTAAAAGGCGAGATTGTTTTTGACAAAGTTTGGTTTGCTTACAACGATGAAAACTGGGTGCTGAAAAATATCAGCTTCCACATAAAGCAAGGCGAAACTTTGGCGCTGGTTGGCGCTACCGGTGCGGGTAAGTCATCAACCATAAATATCCTGAATCGTTTTTATGAGATAGGGCAGGGGAATGTTAAGGTAGATGGACATGACATTCGCGAATATGAGGTAGAGTTTTTACGCTCGCAAATTGCTACCGTGATCCAGGATGTATTTTTGTTTACAGATACTATTGCCAATAATATCAGCCTCAATAATCCATCAATAACCCGCGAGCAAATTATTGCAGCGGCAAAGGATGTGGGTGCGCATGAGTTTATTGAATGTTTGCCTTGCGGGTATGATTATAATGTAATGGAGCGTGGAGCAACGCTGTCGGCAGGGCAATCGCAGTTAATTTCCTTTATCAGGGCGTTGGTATACAACCCAGCGATTTTGGTTTTGGATGAGGCAACATCCTCTGTAGATACCGAAACAGAGATCCTGATACAAAATGCCATAAACAAATTAATGCAGGGCCGTACAGCTATAGTGATAGCACACCGCCTGTCAACAATTCAAAATGCCGACAGGATCATTGTGCTTGATCATGGGGAGATTATGGAAACAGGCACCCACCAGGAATTGCTTAAAATAGAGAATGGCCATTACCGAAAACTGTATGATCTGCAGTTTAACTCGGCCGGAATAGCACGGTGATCTGTTGCGGGTTTCGTGTTGCGAGTTGCGTGATTTGAGTTGCGGGTTGCGTGATGCGTGTTGCCCGGTTAAAAGTTTTATTTCTAATGGTAACTTTTACCCGAATTGATCAGTTGCGCGTTGCGAGTTGCCCGGATAAAGAATTTATTGGCACTTGTTGCTTTTACCCGAACCTCGAACCCCGTAACCCGAACCCCATAATCCTCCTCACCCCTTCGGTACAGCCGTTACCGACTCAACGGGTTGCTCCTCTTTTTCGTGTTTTTTGGCAATGTCACCGCCGTGAGGTTCATCGGCATTGTATTGCGTGTCTTCTTCTCTTAGTTTGCTTTTACCACCCCTATCATCGGGCCGCCGGGTTGGAGTATCAGAAGGTGATGGTTTGCTTTTATCGTTTGCTGGCTTTTTCATGATGATATATTCATGATGATATAACAGGAGGAGGGGCGGAATTGTTTATTTTCTGAATCAGGATTTAGCCAGCTAATGGATTCATCAGACGCGACGTTGAACTACCAAATCCGGGAATCAGCTGAATCGGGTTAATCTGAATTCAGACAAAAAATTCTGATCGAGACGTTAATAAATGTTAAAACCTGCATACTATTACCGCATTAAACAACATTTATAAGCAATAAACTTTTACCTTTAAGGCGTGTTTCTTAATTTCGCACGAATAGTAGGTGTGAGATATTGGATGTGAGACGTAAGACAAGCTTCAAAATGCGGCTGTTTTTTTTGGTCTCAAATTTTAAAATCTCACTTCTCATATCTAAACAACATGGAAGAATTTGAAGCAAGTGCATCGGCAAAAAAAACCAAAACCATATACATTTCTACGGTATTTGGTATTGCGATGGTATTATTGATGATAGGTTTGCTGGGCCTGCTTTTGGTACATGCCAAAAATCTTTCGCGCTATGTTAAGGAAAATATTGTACTGAACATTTTTGTTGACGATGCAGCGCATGAAACTGATGTACTGCAGTTACAGAAACAATTGGATGGCAACCCTATAGTTAAACAGACCCAATACGTAAGTAAAGAACTTGCTGCCCGTAACCTGCAAAAGGATCTGGGCGAGGATTTTGTAAAGTTTTTAGGATATAACCCACTTTCACAATCGCTGGATGTTTACCTGAAGGCTGATTTTGCTAACAACAAAGACATTGAGAAATTTAAAGCCGACCTGTTAAAGAACCCTTTGGTTAAAGAGGTAAAATACCAGCAATCATTAGTTGATCAGATGAATCAAAACCTGACTTCCATCAGTTTGATCATCCTGGTATTTGCCGGTATTTTTGTGGTGCTTTCGGTAGCACTTATTAATAATACTATCAGGCTGGCTATATACTCGCAAAGGTTCCTGATAAAATCAATGCAATTGGTAGGCGCCACAAAAGGATTTATCCGCAAGCCATTTTTACTATACGGTATCTGGCATGGTTTGTTAGGTGGTTTAATAGCAATTATTATACTCATTGGATCCCTTTACCTGGCCTACAGAGAAGTGCCGGATTTAGTGATTCTGCAGGATTATACAGAATTTGGTATCGTATTTTTAGGCGTTATTGGAGTAGGAGTATTTATATCCGCGTTTAGTACATTCCTGGCGGTTAACAAGTTTTTACGTTTAAAAATATACGACCTGTATAGGTAAGTCAAAATAAAAAAATAAAGAAAAATGTGAGGTGAATAGGTTTGATCACTTAGTCACCAATTAAATAAATCACTAATTAAAAAAATGGCACAGCAATTTAAACCCACTACGCCTTTAAAATCATCGGCACAGGCAGCTAAACCAGCACTTAAAACTACCAGTACCACACCGGTTGAATTTATATTTGATAAAGGAAATTACAAGTTTTTAATTATCAGTGTATTGGTAGTAGCATTCGGCTTTGTGTTAATGTCTGGCACTACAGATATTTACAGTACCACCAAAATTGTTATTGCTCCAATAGTAGTATTGGCTGGTTTTGGATTAGGCTTTTACGCGATATTAAAAAAGCCAGAAGTAAAGTAAGTCTTTTTTTTGATTGGGTTAATTAAGAGCGCGATTGATGGTATTATCCTTCAATGCCTGGCTTGGTTAACCCAATTTAGATACACTTATATAACCATTCCAACTTAATCCATCCACCTAATCCAATCACTCCCCCAAAACAATGGATACTATAAAACTTATACATGTAATTGTACTTGCTATAATTGAAGGAATAACCGAATTTTTACCAGTGTCATCAACCGGGCACATGATCATTGCTTCGTCTATAATGGGCATAGCTACAGATCCTTTTATTAAATTATTTACTATCGCGGTGCAGTTAGGCGCCATATTATCGGTAGTGGTGCTATACTGGAAAAGATTTTTTCAAACTATTAATTTCTACATCAAGCTATTGGTAGCATTTATACCCGCAGCTGTGTTTGGCGTGCTGTTCAGTAAAAAAATAGATGCTTTATTAGAGAGCGCCCTTACTGTAGGTATTACCTTATTAGTTGGTGGTGTTATTTTGCTTTTTGTTGATAAATGGTTTAACAAACCGACTGTAAAAGAGGAGAAAGACATCAGCTATTTAACTGCTTTGAAAATTGGTTTTTTCCAATGCCTGGCTATGATTCCCGGTACCTCCCGCTCGGCAGCAACCATTGTTGGTGGAATGTCGCAAAAACTTACCCGTACCGCTGCTGCTGAATTTTCATTCTTTTTGGCTGTGCCCACCATGTTTGCAGCCACAGGTAAAAAGCTGTATGATTTTTACAAGGAAGGGCACACCTTTACCGGCGAAGAAATTAAATTATTGGCTATAGGTAATGTTATTGCTTTTGTGGTAGCTATGCTGGCTATCAAAACTTTCATTACTTTTTTGGAGCGTAGGGGCTTTGTTATCTTTGGTTGGTATCGTATTGTTATCGGTATCGTGATCATCGGTTTAATAGTGAGTGGCCACCAGCTGGAAACATTGTAGGCAGAAGATTTTTCAACTTCAATAAACACGCGTCATTACTGATACAACAGGGTAATCCTTGAAAAGCAGTGATGACGCGTTAGTTTTATAACCCAGGTCGAAGATTTGAAAACTTCGATTTTCTGTATGGTTAACCAATGGATGCCATTGCTTCGTATCCCCCCGCAATGTTGGAATGAATGTTTCCTTTCAAAATTTCCCTACCTTTGCAGCTTTAATAGCAATAATTGAAGAACATCTACAATAATATACAGGAATTTGCCGAAGGTCAGCTTTTGCTGGTTAATAAGCCATATAGCTGGACGAGCTTTGATGTAGTGGGCAAAATCCGTAATTCGTTTAAGCCGCTTAAATTAAAAGTAGGTCATGCGGGCACGCTTGATCCGCTGGCTACCGGTTTGCTTATCATTTGCACCGGTAAAATGACCAAGCAGATTGATACTTTCCAGGCCGAAGAAAAGGAATACACCGGAACCATGGTGCTTGGTGCAACCACGCCATCATATGATATGGAAACGGCGCCGGATAATAAATTCGACATCAGCCAGCTTACCGAACAACAGCTGCGTAATAACTGCGAACAATTTACAGGTGATATTCAACAATATCCGCCGGCGCATTCTGCTATAAAAATTGATGGTGAGCGGTTATATGAAAAGGCCCGTCGTGGCGAAGAAGTTGAACTGCGCCTGCGCAATGTAACCATTAGCGAATTTGAACTAACCCGCATAGAATTACCCGAAATTGATTTTAGGGTAGTATGTAGCAAGGGTACTTATATCCGGTCGCTGGTTAATGATTTTGGCGCGACTTTAAATAATGGGGCTTATTTATCAAAATTAAGGCGTACACGGAGTGGTAATTATAAGGTAGAAGACGCCTGGGAGGTGATGGAGCTGGTGGATATGATCAGGACTTTAAAAGCTCCCGCCGAGCCGGTTGCAGATCAGGGTTGATCATTAAACCATTTCGGGGTCAAAATATGCTGCCTGGCATAGCCAGGTGAACTAAAAAACTAAATTTGTGTTTTTACTCATAAAATGAGGATATACAACAATATTGACGAATTTACAGCTATAAAAAATGCGGTTGTTACCATTGGTACCTTTGATGGGGTACATATTGGGCACCGTAAAATTATTGCAGGTATAAAGGAACTTGCCGACGAGATCAAAGGCGAAACCGTTATTCTTACCTTCTTTCCGCATCCGCGGATGATATTGCATCCCGAGGATGAAAGCATTAAGCTAATTACCACCATTACCGAAAAGGCCCAGCTGATGGAGCAATTAGGTGTCGATCATTTAATCATCACCCCGTTTTCAAGAGATTTTAGCAATCAAACCGCAGAAGGTTATATTCGTGATGTACTGGTGAACAAAATCGGTACAAAAAAGATAGTAATAGGTTACGATCACCGTTTTGGTAAAGACAGGCAGGGCGGCCTGGAAGATCTGCTTAAACTTGGTCCGGTTTACGGATTTGACGTAGAGGAGATTCCTGAGCAGGATATCGATGAGGTTGCCATCAGCTCAACCCGTATCAGGGCTGCTCTTTTAAAGGGCCAGATTGATCTTGCCAATACCTTTTTAGGTTATCCCTTTTTTATAACAGGTACCGTTATCCGTGGCGACCAGTTAGGCAGGCAAATAGGCTATCCAACAGCCAATATTGTAGTAGAAGAGAAATATAAGCTCATCCCATCAGATGGCATCTTTGCAGTAACGGTATTGGTTGCAGGCCAACGCTATAAAGGCATGGCATATATAGGCAGCCGCCCAACCGTAAACGGCCTTACCCACAATATTGAGGTAAACATCTTTGATTTTGACAAAGAGATTTACAATCAGCCTATAAAAATGGAGTTTCATCATTATGTGCGGGGCGACGTGAAGTTTGCATCGCTGGATGAACTGAAAGTACAGTTGGCGCAGGATAAGATAGATGTGACGGCATTATTAGATAGTATCTGAACCTGAATTTATCGAATTAATGAATTTACAGAATTATTTGAACGTTGAATATTCAGCTTCAGAAAGAAAACTAAATAATTCTTTAATTCGACAAATTCCGCTTCAGACAAAATATCATCACCTAAAAGCCCGCTCCCCGCACCCAATCATCACCTAAAACACCTTGTTTTCCCTTAAAACTCAAAACTAAAACCGTACATTTGCCTGTCAATATGACTCTAATTGTCGCTATGGCGTAATTATTGAGTTTGAAGGGTTATATCAAAATAATATGTTAGATTTTATCAGTAAGCTTTTTGGAAGCAAATCAGAACGGGATGTAAAAAGTATTAAGCCGATAGTTGAAAAAGTAAAGGCTGAATTTGCAAAACTCGGTACCATCAGTAATGATGAGCTTAGGGCTAAAACAATAGGTTTTAAACAAACTATCGCCGAAGGACTTTCTGGCATCGATAGCGAGATCCAAGCCATAAAAGATCGTACAGAAAACGAGCTTGACATGGATGTTGCCGATAAAGTTGAGCTATATACTCAACTTGATAAGCTGGAAAAAGACCGTAATAAGGAACTTGAAGATATATTGATCAATATATTGCCGGAAGCGTTTGCCGTTGTAAAAGAAACTGCCAGGCGTTTTTCTGAAAATAAAACCATTGAAGTTACCGCAACAGAGTTTGATCGTAACCTTGCCGCACGTAAAAATAATGTGTTGATCAAGGGCGATAAAGCCATTCATCATAATACCTGGCTTGCTGCCGGTAATGAAATGACCTGGAACATGGTTCATTACGATGTACAGCTTATAGGTGGTATTGTTTTGCACCAGGGTAAGATATCTGAAATGGCAACGGGTGAAGGTAAAACGCTGGTAGCCACGCTGCCTGCATACCTTAATGCCCTGGCTGGTCAGGGTGTACACATTGTAACTGTGAATGATTACCTGGCTCGCAGGGATAGTGAGTGGATGGGGCCTTTATATGAGTTTCATGGTTTATCGGTTGATTGTATTGATAAACATGAGCCAAATTCTGAGGAACGCCGCACGGCTTACCTTGCCGATATTACTTTTGGCACTAACAACGAGTTCGGTTTTGATTACCTGCGTGACAATATGACACGTAGTCCGGAAGAACTTGTTCAGCGTAAACTACACTATGCAATGGTGGATGAGGTCGATTCAGTTTTAATTGATGATGCCCGGACACCTTTAATTATATCTGGGCCTATCCCACGTGGGGATGAGCATGAGTTTTATGAGTTGAAACCACGTATCGAACGTTTGGTTAACGCGCAAAAAGCTTATGTAAACAGCGTATTAAATGAAGCCAAAAAAGCAATCAACGATGGTAATGCCGATGTTGATGGCGGTGGTTTAGCGTTGTTGCGTGCTTACAGGGGCTTACCTAAAAGCAAAGCACTTATTAAATTTTTAAGTGAAGGCGGTAACAGGAGCACCCTGCAAAAGGTAGAGAATCACTACATGCAGGATCAGGGTAAGGATATGCCTAAGGTAGATGCCGAACTGTTTTTTGTTATCGACGAAAAAAACAACCAGGTTGAACTGGCCGAAAAGGGTATCGAATTGATTACTTCATCTGGCGAAGATCCTCACTTTTTTGTAATGCCTGATGTAGGTACCGAAATTGCCGAGATCGAAAAATCAAACCTGAGCACCGAAGAGAAAATTGCCCGCAAGGATGAACTGATGCGTGATTTCTCTATCAAATCTGAACGTATCCACTCTGTTAACCAATTGTTGAAGGCTTATACCTTATTTGAAAAGGATACCGAATACATTTTGGACGAAGGCAAAGTGAAAATTGTAGATGAGCAAACAGGTCGTGTATTGGATGGCCGCCGTTACTCTGATGGTTTACACCAGGCTATTGAGGCTAAAGAAAATGTAAAGGTTGAGGATGCAACGCAAACATTTGCGACTGTTACCCTGCAAAACTACTTCAGGATGTACCACAAGCTTTGCGGTATGACGGGTACTGCCGTTACTGAAGCCGGTGAGTTTTGGGAAATATACAAACTGGATGTGGTAGAGATACCAACCAATACCCCTGCAAGCCGCGAAGACAGGCAGGATTTGGTATACCGTACCATCCGCGAAAAATATAATGCTGTTGCCGATGAGATTGTAAAATTAACACAGGCCGGTCGTCCGGTACTGGTTGGTACTACATCGGTAGAAATTTCTGAACTATTGAGCCGTATGCTTAAGCTACGCGGCATTAAACATAACGTACTGAATGCGAAAATGCACCAGAAAGAGGCCGATATTGTGGCCGAAGCTGGTCAGTCGGGCACAGTAACCATTGCCACCAACATGGCTGGTCGTGGTACGGATATTAAATTGGGTGCCGGAGTTCAGGCAGCCGGTGGTTTGGCCATTGTAGGTACAGAGCGCCATGAGTCGCGCCGTGTTGACAGGCAGTTACGCGGTCGTGCCGGTAGGCAGGGTGATCCGGGTTCTTCACAGTTTTTTGTATCGTTGGAGGATAACCTGATGCGTTTATTTGGATCAGAGAGAATCTCGAACCTGATGGTACGTATGGGTATTGAGGAGGGCGAAGTTATTCAGCACTCCATGATCTCTAAATCAATTGAACGCGCGCAGAAAAAAGTAGAAGAAAATAACTTTGGTATTCGTAAACGTTTGCTGGAGTATGATGATGTGATGAACTCACAGCGTACAGTTGTTTACACTAAACGTAAAAACGCTTTGTTTGGCGAACGTTTGGATGTTGATTTGAGCAATACCATTTTTGATGTGGTTGAAGATATCACCACAGAATATAAAGAGGCTAACAATTACGAAGGTTTCACTTTAGAGATGATTCGGCTGTTCTCGGTTGATGTGGAGATTGATGCTGATAAGTTTGCTGCAAACTCTATTAACGCGTTGGTTGATCATACCTTCCAAACGGTGATGGATTTTTACAAACGTAAAGGCGATGCTGTTTCTGCACAGGCTTACCCGGTATTAAAAGATGTGTATGATACCCGTGGTCAATACGTAGAAAACATTGTGGTGCCTTTCAGCGATGGCATTCATGGTATCCAGGTTTCTGTTCCGCTTAAAAAAGCGATTGACAACCACGGTCATGAAGTGTTCAAATCTTTTGAAAAGAACGTTACCCTGTACCTGATAGATGATGCCTGGAAAGAGCATTTACGCGAGATGGATGAGTTAAAACAATCTGTACAGAACGCGGTTTATGAGCAGAAGGATCCACTGTTGGTTTACAAATTTGAGGCTTTTGAACTGTTCCGTGGCATGTTGGCCAATGTGAATAAAGAAATAGTAAGTTTCCTGTTCAGGGGAGGCATCCCGGTTCAGCAA
This sequence comes from Mucilaginibacter sp. P2_A4, assembly GCF_056405015.1. Taxonomy (NCBI): domain Bacteria; kingdom Pseudomonadati; phylum Bacteroidota; class Sphingobacteriia; order Sphingobacteriales; family Sphingobacteriaceae; genus Mucilaginibacter; species Mucilaginibacter sp. P2_A4. The sequence continues at coordinate 98,964 of NZ_JBFUCX010000010.1, forward strand.
CAAGCTGAAGAGATCAGGGAAGCGAAACCAGAGCCTAAGCTTGATTTGCGCAAAATGAAAACCACCAAAGCCGAGCTTGTTAACGAAGTTAACGGTATCCCTATGGATGATTTTCGCGACCAGCAGAAAGCTACACCTGTAAGGGTTGAGCAAAAGATAGGTCGTAATGATCCTTGCCCTTGCGGTAGTGGCAAAAAATTTAAAAACTGCCATGGCGTAGGGCAGAATTAAGAGTAAGTAATAAATAACCACGTCATTGCGAGGAACGAAGCAATCTCTATGCTGTACAGAGCGGACTTGCATGTTCGACTTGCCTATGTAGAGATTGCTTCGTGCCTCGCAATGACGGTTTTTAAAATATCATGAAAAAAGCAGTATTTGATCATAAAGCTAAATCAGCCCTCATCAAATACTGCTTTTTTTTTGTGCTGATAATTGCCTCAACCAAAACCTTTGCCCAAACCCGTGGCAAGGTTGAAGTAGTTAAAGACCCATTGGTTGATACACTGATAGCCAAACGCTTTACTTTAAATAAAGAAACCGGGATTGCACCTGGGGTATCCTCATCGTATGGTTACCGGGTACAGTTCTTTAGCGGATCCAGCAGGCAGGAAGCTTACAGTGCCCAGGCCAGGCTGCAACGCGAATATCCCGAACTGCGCACCTATATTCTTTATAGCGAACCCAATTTTAAAGTTCGTGCAGGCGATTTCAGGACCCGCCTGGAAGCCCAAAAACTGATGCAGGAACTCAGAGCCTCGTTTTCGAGTCTGTTCATCATATCCGAAAAAATAAATCTACCTAAAGCTGATGCCAACGATGATTAAAGAAAAAATACAGGATTTATCACAAAAAATATTTGATGATGTGGTAGCCAACCGCCGCCACCTGCATGCCAATCCCGAGCTCTCCTTTCATGAACAGCAAACTTCTGGTTTTGTGGCCGGCAAGTTGGAAGAACTGGGTTTGGAATACCAAAAAATGGCCGATACCGGTTTGGTAGCCCTGATAAAAGGCGACCTTCCCTCTGATAGAGTAGTGGCTCTGCGTGCCGATATGGATGCCTTGCCTATTACAGAAGCTAATGATGTGCCCTATAAATCAAAAAATATAGGCGTAATGCACGCTTGTGGCCATGATGCGCATACATCATCGTTATTGGGTACGGCCCGTATTTTAACCGAATTGAAAAGCCAGTTTGGCGGAACCGTTAAATTGATATTTCAACCAGCCGAAGAGAAACTTCCCGGTGGTGCAAGCATCATGATTAAAGAGGGGGTACTGGAAAATCCAAAACCACAAGCCGTATTAGGGCAGCATGTAATGCCTTTGATTGAAGCTGGTAAGGTGGGTTTTCGTGCCGGTAAATACATGGCTTCAACAGATGAAATATATGTTACTGTTAAAGGTAAAGGTGGCCACGGCGCCCAGCCTCAACAAAATATAGACCCTGTTATTATCACTGCCCATATATTAACCGCCCTGCAACAGGTAGTAAGCCGTTTTGCTGATCCTAAGAGCCCCTCTGTATTGTCATTTGGCAAAGTAATAGCTAATGGTGCCACCAATGTGATCCCTAACGAAGTTTACCTGGAAGGTACCTTCCGTACCATGGATGAAAAATGGCGCGAAGAAGCCCATAAACGCATGAAAAAAATGGCCGAAGGCATGGCCGAAAGTATGGGCGGTAGCTGCGAATTTAATATTATGCGCGGTTACCCGTTCCTGATCAACGAAGAAGTACTTACCCATGCTACCCGTGGTCACGCCGAGGACTACTTAGGTAAAGAGAATGTAGTTGATCTTGACATTTGGATGGCTGCTGAAGATTTTGCCTATTACTCGCAGGCAGCCGATAGCTGTTTTTATCGCCTGGGAACCCGTAACGAAGTCCGTGGTATTACCTCATCGGTACATACACCCACCTTTGATGTGGAAGAGGACGCATTTAAAATAAGCACCGGGCTAATGGCTTACCTGGCCATTAAGCAGTTGGGGAATTAGAAATAGGATAGATTATGTTGCCGTGGGTTGTGAAATCCATGGGCATCGAAGAAGGAAATGACAATACAAAGCTATGTCATTGCGAGGCACGAAGCAATCGCGAACTTTTCTAATCCGCCCTATAAAGTATGCGATTGCTTCGTGCCTCGCAATGACATGATGAGGTTTATAATGGATAACTACGAAACAATGACATGTTGGAGATAGTTGGATGTAACAACCATCTCCACTAAAATGTTAATAGTGTGATGAAGAAATTATTATTAGTTGTAGGATTTACTATTGTTAGCAGTTTTGCCTTCTCCCAGCAAATACAACGCTTTAATCCCGATACCATCCGTACCATCGTTATCGACTCATTGGTTGATATCCGGTCGCATAAGCTTCGTGCACAGGATTTTATAGACGCGGTAATGGCCGATACCAGTTTTTACAAGGCTTTTCAGAATATGAAGGCTTACGCTTTTACTGCCGAGAATCGCATTTATACGTACGATAAGAAAAACAAAGTTGACGGCAAGGTTTATCGCAAGCTTCGCCACAGCAATGTTGTTGGTCAGCATAAAATAGAATATTTTGCTAAGCAGGATAGTGGTTCTGTTTATAAAAAGAATGGCAAGTACCAGTTGTACACGGTAGAAATGTTCGACTTTATTTTCCAGAACGCCTATAACTCCGATTTTGTGAAGGGCGATGAACTGCCCGGCACCGGCGGAAAAAACGAAAGCTATAAGGATAAATTAAAGACACTGATATTCACCCCCGGTCGCAAGGTTAAGGGGATTCCTTTTATTGGGAGCAAAACAGAGATCTTTTCCAAAGACATGCGCGAATTTTACTTTTATGAGTTTGCCCGTGGTAAGTACCTGGATACCATTCCCGTTTATCGCTTTAAAGTTAGATGCAAGCCAAGCACGTCAGATGGGGACACTATGATTAAGGAAATGACCACCATTTTTGATGAGCGCACGTTCGAGATCCTTGGGCGTTACATTGACATGAAATTCAGCAATATGTTCTTTGATTTTAATGTACAGATGAACATCGAACTTAATAATTTTAATGGCCAGTTGCTGCCCATCAAAATCACTTACCAGGGCAACTGGAATATCCCTTTCCACAAAGAAGAACGAGCCAGCTTTTTAATTGTGCACAAGGATTATGAGAAGGAGTAAGGGACGCCTTATAGCTGTGATTGCCCTGCAGTCGTCTCTTTTTTTCAGATAGAATTTCTTTTTAATTTAGCCGGTTTCTTCTGTTAATTAATTTTTTTAGGCCGTGGTTGGTTTTGGTAGCAAACTGCTTTTAAGTATTTGGATGTGATGTAATTGTGCGTTAATTATATCCTATCCATCAATAAAAAAATATACTTTTGGAAGATAGCGTTTCAAGCTAAATCTATTAATGCGGTCTTATACCCTAAAATTATTATTGCTGCTTCTATTTGCAATGGCGCTTAATCGTGTTAAAGCGCAAGATCCCGTAATCTGTAAAGGCAGTCTGGGCGATCCTGTTATTAATGTAACTTTTGGTGCGGGAGCAAACTTTGGTCCGCCGTCGCCTTATTCTACCATGCTTTATGTAGCAGGTTGTCCAGATGATAATTTTTATACTATTGTAAACAGCACAGATGTGAAAAATGGTGGCTCAAATTGTATTCCCGGGAACTGGTTTTCGGTTCCTCAAGATCATACAGGCGACCCTAATGGTTATATGATGTTTATTAATGCATCATATGACGCCAGTGAGTTTTTTAAACAGGTAACTGATGTTCCCTTGTGCCAAAAAACTACCTATGAGTTTTCGGCATATGTGCTTAATTTGCTTACCCCGGCGGCAAGCGGTGGCGCCAACCAACCCAAATTAAAGTTTACCATTGAAACAATAACTGGAGCCCCTTTAGCTACCATTACCAAAACTATTGACCCCACAACAACACCTGAATGGGTAAAATGTAGTGTCACTTTTGCAACTCCCGGTAATATAGATAAGGTAGTATTAAAAATAGAGAACCAGGCCCCCGGCGGAAATGGCAATGATTTGCTGCTGGATGATATTGCATTCAGGGCTTGTGGTCCGGTCATTCAATTGGGGTTTAATAGTATAACCGCAACCGCGCCACAAAATGTATGTATAGGCGAAAGCCATGCCTATAACTTAGTTGCACAAATAGGCGAAGGTTATGATGATGTCCGCAGGCAATGGCAACGGAAGGCTGATGGAGGTGCATGGGTAGATATATTAAATGAAACCGGCAATATTTTGAAGGTTACAACTACCCCGGATATGACGGTCGGTAATTATCAATACAGAATTGCCGCCGCCGAAGCAGAAAACATAAATTCGCTAACATGCCGTACTTATTCAGAACCGCTTACCATTACAGTAAATCCTAAGCCGGTGGTGCCACATATGGAGCCTGCTGCTGCATGCGAAGGAGGTGCCTTAACACTTAACGCGACAGGAGGGGTAGTTTATGAATGGCATGGGCCTGGCATAACCCAGGTTAACAAAAATCAGAACCCATTGCAACTTGAAAATATTACACCTGCAATTCAGGGTAATTATTCGGTTGATGTAACATCAGCGAGTGGTTGTACTTCTTCTTCAAACACATTTCCGGTTACTGTTAATTTAAAGCCGGTAATTACGGTAAGCAATACAGCAACTGTTTGCAAAGGAAATTCGGTTACCATAAGCGCTTCGGCGCCGGGAGCTACAAGTTACAGTTGGAGCCCTGCGGCAGGTTTGTCTGACCCAGCATCCAGTAATCCGGTTGCAAACCCAACCGAAACGACTACTTATGCGGTTACAGTACGCAATGCTAATGATTGTTCAGATACTAAAACGGTAACAGTAAATGTATTAGGAAATCCATTGGCCGATGCCGGAGCTGATAAGAAAATATTTGAGGGCCAATCGGTAATGTTAAACGGAACAGCCCAAAATGCCAATATTTTTAATTGGACGCCTGCAACCGGGCTTAGTGATCCGCATGTGCTTAACCCCATTGCTACCCCCGCTGATGATATCACCTATCACCTTACAGTGAGTTCGGCGCAAAATTGTGGTGAAGCTACCAGCAGTGTTTTTGTAAAGGTTTATCACAAGATTGTTATACCCAACGCGTTTTCTCCAAATGGGGATGGTTATAATGATTTTTGGGATATTGAAGCGCTGGTAACTTACCCCCAAAGTTTACTTACAGTATTTAACCGCTACGGGCAGCAGGTATTTAAAAGTATTGGTTATGACAAACCCTGGAAAGGTACTTACAACGGTGCCAAGCTACCCTCGGGTACGTATTACTATATTATCGATCTCAAATTAGGCTCGCCAAAGCTAACGGGGTGGGTATTAATTGTTAATTAAGGGAGATATTTATGGAGTAAGAGCGAATGATCAAAACTTAATAAACTTGTCTATTTGCTCGTCGGTAAACTTCAATGTATCGGCGTGTAAAAGCTGGCCGTTTTTGTCAAATTCCTTGTGGATGGCTGATATATGCAGTTTTAGAGGCATCACGTTAAGGTGTACATAATGACAAACACCTGTAAAATGGTCTATCCCGCGGATGTTACCGTATTTGCCTGATGATACGCCTACCAATGCCGCTTTTTTATCATAGAAGCTTTCGGGGAAATCGCAGGCATCAATAAATACTTTAAGCACACCGGGATAGCTGCCGTTATATTCAGGTATTATAAATAAAAACTTATCAGTGTCAGTTATCAGCTTTTGAATTTCGGAAAATTCAGAGCTTCTTTTACCATATAGATCTGTTTGTAACAGGTTTGGTGGTAAATCTTCTAACGATAACAAATTAGCTTCAACCCCCTTTTCCTGCAATTGCTCCTGGTAATATTTAGCCATTTTTAGTGTTGAACTGCCCGGTCTGTTGGTTGATGCTATGATGGTTATCATTCTTTTTAATTAGTGAGTTAGTGAATTAGCGAGTTAGTATTTTTGAATTTGAATGAATTTATAATAGCTTAATCCTTAATTATCAGTGCTTAAGCAAATCACTAATTCACGCTATCATTAATTCACTAATTAAACGAATATGTTTGTAAATTGACTAAACCTGTGGATTTCCTAATTGTTTAATTTCGTATCTTTATCACGGGATAAAAACTTTACGAAAGTAGAAATTTCTGAAGCTACTTTACGTTACTATAAATCATTGTAATATCAAATTTTGAACATATAGAATGAGTAAAATTATTGCTTTAGCCAACCAGAAAGGTGGCGTAGGGAAAACTACATCATCTATAAATCTGGCTGCAAGTTTGGCCGTATTAGATTTTAAAACACTATTGGTTGATGCCGATCCACAGGCAAATTCCACATCAGGGATAGGTTTTGATCCCCGTAATATAAAGAATAGTATTTATGAGTGTATCATCAACCAGGTTGATCCTCATGAGGCTATCCAGAAAACCGAAACTCCAAACCTCGATCTGCTGCCTGCTCATATTGACCTGGTAGGTGCCGAGATAGAAATGATTAACCTGAGCGGCCGCGAATACAAAATGAAACAGGTTTTTGAAGCGGTACGCAATGAATATGATTTTATCATTATTGATTGCTCGCCTTCATTAGGTTTAATTACCATTAATGCCTTAACCGCTGCCGATTCGGTAATTATACCTGTACAATGCGAGTATTTTGCATTGGAAGGATTGGGTAAGTTGTTAAACACTATTAAAATAGTTCAATCGCGTCTTAACCCGCAACTGGAGATTGAAGGTATTTTGTTAACCATGTATGATGTGCGTTTACGTCTGAGCAATCAGGTGGTTGATGAGGTGAAAACACATTTTGAGGATATGGTTTTTGATACCATTATACAGCGTAACACCCGTTTAAGCGAAGCGCCAAGCTTTGGCGTATCGGTTATTATGCATGATGCCACCTGTAGGGGGGCAATTAATTATTTAAATCTGGCCCGCGAAATTATTCAAAAGAATGGTCTTGTAAAAAGCGAAACAGTAACGGCAACAGCAACAGTATAGTAGATGAGTAATGAAAGAAGAAATGCCCTGGGCAAAGGATTAAGTGCGCTGTTGAATGACTCTGTAAACGTACAACCCTACCAAAATAAAAATAAAGAACAGCAGGAAGCATCAACATCAGCTGCCGAGGTTAATAGCCTGGGTTCAGTTAATGAAATTCGTCTGAGTGAAATTGAGGTTAATCCCTTTCAGCCGCGTACCGATTTTGATGAGCAAGCGCTTAATGAGCTTGCCGATTCCATCAAATTGCAGGGACTTATACAGCCAATAACTGTAAGGCGCATTAATGCACATAAATACCAGCTAATATCGGGCGAGCGCCGTTTCAGGGCATCAAAACTGGCCGGGCTAACCCAGGTACCGGCTTATGTACGTACTGCCAATGATCAGCAAATGCTGGAAATGGCATTGATAGAAAATATTCAGCGTGAAAATCTGAATGCTATCGAGGTGGCTCTGAGTTTTCAACGGATGATTGAGGAGTGTAACCTTAAACAGGAAGAACTTGGTGACAGGGTGAGCAAAAACCGTTCGACCGTTACCAATTATTTGCGCTTACTAAAATTGCCACCAAGCATCCAGGCATCCATCCGCGATGGGGCACTTAGTATGGGCCATGCCAAGGCGCTTATAAATATTGATGATCCTGCCAAGCAGCTATATTTACACCAGCATATCATTCAACAAGGTTTATCTGTTCGTAAGGTTGAAGAGTTGGTTCGTGATATGCAAAAGGCGCCTGTAAAAAAAGAGGGCAAGCAACCCGAACCGGTATCATATCAGCTACAAAAAATTCAGGACGACCTGGCTTCAAAGTTTAGCACCAGGGTAACACTTAAAGTAGGCAATAAAGGCAATGGGGTTATCGAAATTCCCTTTCTTTCAGAAGATGACCTGGGCCGTATCCTCGAGATGCTGGATTGGTAAAAGTTAACAATATCCTTATAATTGGCCGTATCATAAATAACATGATGCGGCCTTTTTAATTTGTGATAATGGGGTTGTCTTTACCCGTAGAACTACACCCATGCACTGGCTTTGAGCAGATCGGCCATTTTTTTATCACCGTTGTTTTTATATGTTTATATAATACTACCCCAGGTATAATAATAGGCCGCCAAATCAGTTTATGGTTATTCAACAGGCTAAATTCCTGTTGACGCTTATGTTATAATTTACCTGCCTTATGTATAAATATCCATTGGTTATTGGGTTTATCACAATTATTACTTTTACTGTTAAAGCGCAATCCCCTTATTTGCATAGGTTATCTTTAAGTTCAAAAGATGCATTTAAGAACAAGAATGAAGTAGCGCCCGGCTCCTTTGGGTTATCTGCAGGAAAAGAGAAAAAATATTATCCCGATAGTCTGCACAAGTCACATACCGCTGTAGTTCGCTCGTTAATGTTACCGGGTTTGGGGCAGCTATATAATCATCGATGGTGGAAAATACCCATTGTTTATGGTGGTTTGGGATTTTTGGGATCGGCTGTGATATATAATCAAAAAAACTATGCACAGCTAATTGCGGTGTACAGGTTAAAGCATTACATCTATTCGGCCGCGTTAACATCGCCACAAAATCCTAACCACGCATTATATGTAAAGTATAAAACCGAGTACGGATACTACCAGGGATTTTCTGATAGGGAAGTGGGCGATTTGGCCGAAAGCTGGCGCCGTAACCGCGATATTTGTATTTTAGGCGTAGCTGCCATGTGGGCGATTAATGCTATTGATGCTTATATTGATGCCAAATTTATAAATACATTTTCTATTGATAATAATTTGGCGGTTAAACCAGTTAGTGATGTACTTGTCGAGCAGGTGTATGGAGTAAGCCATAGGGGCTCTTTTAATCCGGGTATAAAAATTACCTTTGCAATAAGATAAAAGTGGCGCGCTGTATAGCGTGGCGTTAGTGCTTTATTATTTTTTATAAAAAGAATGTATAAATATTTGTTAATTATTGGGATGTTAACGGCGTGTGTCTTTTCTGTTAAAGCGCAGCAAAAGGCAGATACCGCATCGGTAGCTAAAAAAGATACTTTTAAAAAGGCAACCGGAACAGCTCCGGGTTCATTTGCGCCGCCTATTAAAAAGGAAAAAGAATATCATCCCGATAGTACCCATAGCCCGCATAAAGCTGTGATGCATTCGTTGATGATACCTGGCTGGGGCCAGCTGTACAATCACCGCTGGTGGAAAGTTCCAATTGTTTATGGAGGGATTGGCCTGCTGGCTTCGGCAGTGATCTTTAACCAGGGATATTATAACCAGTTTAATGTACTGGCACATTATTATAAAAATGGCGTAACACCAAAAGTTACCGACAAGTATTATGCAGAGTATAAGGCGTATACGGCCGCTGGCGTGCCTGCACAAAATATATATGATGCGCTTGATGGCTACCGTCGTAACCGCGATTTAAGTATATTGGGCATTTTAGGTGCCTGGGGAATACAAACTATTGATGCCTATATTGATGCAAAATTCATAAATGCATATACGGTTGATAATAATTTTGCTATCCGGGTTACACCAAGTGTTATCAACCAGCCGGTTTATGCCCAAAGTTCGTTTGGTTCCTATATTCCGGGTATAAAAGTTACCTTTACGTTTTAACGGCACATTTATATCTTAGCTGTTAATTCAATAAATATTAAAAATGAAGATAGCGTTACTTGGCTATGGAAAAATGGGCAAGATCATAGAAAAGATCGCCATTAGCCGCAAGCATGAAATTGTTTTAACCATTGATCATCAAAACCTGCATGAGCTTACTGCCGAAAACCTTCAAAAGGCCGATGCTGTAATCGAGTTCACTATGCCTGCATCTGTGTTGGGCAATATTGAGCATTGCTTTAATGCCGGTGTGCCTATTGTGGTAGGCACTACCGGTTGGTATGATAAAATAGACCAGGTGAAGCAGCAATGCGAAGAGGGTAACAATTCATTAATGTACGCTACCAACTTTAGTGTGGGGGTTAATATTTTTTTCCACATTAACCGGATGCTTGCCAAAGTGATGAATAACTATCCTTATTATGACGTACAGGTTGAAGAAATTCACCACGTTCAGAAAATGGATGCCCCAAGCGGAACAGCAATAACCATTGCCGAAGGGATCATTGATAACCTGGAATCTAAATCGGATTGGGTTAATGTTTTAACTACCGATGATAGTGACGACGACGAAAATGTTCAGCCAGATCAGCTGCTGATAGAATCTATGCGGATTGACAGTGTGCCCGGCACGCATACCGTAATTTATGATTCCGAAGTTGATACCATTGAATTTAAGCATACCGCCCATAACCGTAACGGTTTTGCCCTTGGCGCCGTGCTTGCTGCCGAGTGGATTCATAATAAAAAAGGATTTTATTCGGTTGAGGCCATGTTTGATTTTAAAAGTTAATTTCCATCTGCAGTAAATGGAAATAGCTGGTTATATCGGGGTTTATACCATATTAGCCCCTTTATTAATATTAGTGCATGTTGGCCTTTGGAAACTATTTCAAAAAGCAGGACGACCCGGCTGGGAGGCACTAATCCCCATTTACAGTACCTATATGATGTTGAAGCTTAGCGGCAGGCCCTTATGGTGGCTTTTGCTATGTTTCATCCCCGGGATATATATCATCATTGGCGTTGGTATAGTTATCGATTTTATAAAATCATTTGGTAAAACAAAAATGACCCATATTGCGGGAGCTATTATTTTGCCATTTGTTTTTTTGCCAATTTGGGGTTTTGATAAAAACACCCATTACCTGGGTCAGTCTGCCAGTGATGATTTTCATGAAAAATACCAGCCCATTATACGCAGATCATCGGTAAGGGAGTGGTCAGAAGCTATCTTTTTTGCTGTATTGGCGGCAACCATCATTCGCCTGTTTTTTATAGAAGCCTACACTATTCCGTCTGCATCAATGGAAGGTTCGCTTATGATTGGCGATTACCTTTTTGTAAGCAAGTTTAGTTATGGAGCCCGCCTGCCCATGACGCCGGTGTCATTCCCCTTTGCGCATAATAAGATGCCATATATAGGCACAAAATCCTACTGGGATGGTTTAAAGCTGCCCTACCTGAGGCTGCCCGGATTAAGTGAGGTAAAAAAGGGAGATGTGGTTGTTTTTAATTATCCAATGGATGCGGATTCACCTTACTATAGGCCCGTTGATAAACAGGAAAACTATATTAAGCGTTGCCAGGCAGTTGCCGGCGATACAATTAGCTTAATTAGCGCACAGGTATATGTGAACGGCAAACCTGTTATTACTCCGCCGCATGGCCAAATGCAATACATGGTTAATATTGATAGTAATGCCATCAGTCCCAAATTGCAATATGATCTTCATTTGTCAGATATCCAGGCATTTACTAATGTTGATTACATGATGAACATGTCAAAGCAGTCGGCAAGTGCTTTAAAAAAAGTTCCCCATGTCAAATACATCCGGCCCGATATACAATTTAGGGGCGTTTATGATCCTGAGGTGTTTCCGCATGATGCCAATCAACGGTGGAACGTTGATAACCTTGGCCCAATTATAGTCCCCAAAAAGGGCTGGACGGTGAGGTTGGATGCTTTTACGTTGCCAATCTATCGCCGGGCCATAGAGGTATATGAAAATAATAAACTGCAGGTAAACGGGAATAACATTAGCATAAACGGTAAAAAAACTAATAGCTATACTTTTAAAATGAACTATTATTGGATGATGGGCGATAACCGCCACAATTCATTAGATTCACGTTTTTGGGGCTTTGTGCCAGAAGATCATATTGTAGGTAAAGCCTTGTTTGTGTGGATGAGCTGGGATGAAACATCACCATTTGCCGATAAAATTAGATGGAACCGGGTAATGAGCTGGATTAATTAGTAGATGTGGGGATTTCAGATGTGCAGATATGCAGATGATGGAAGCCCCATGTCATTGCGAGGAACGAAGCAATCGCGAACTATACAGAGCCGGCATCTGCACATTTGAAATTTGCACATCTACCCAGGTAACATATTGCTTACATGATAGTCTTAGGGTTAATTAACAAATTATAGTCACCTAAAAAATTAACAAATTTGTAATCTGCATATATGAAATAGGTCATCTGCATATTTGCACATTTGAAACTGCACATTTATGAAGTTTTTCACAAAAGATAAAAGCAAAGTAAAAAAGAAAAAAGGCCCTGTCCGTGAATGGGCTGATGCCATTGTTTTTGCTGTTATAGCTGCAACACTGATCCGTACACTTTTTATTGAGGCTTACGTAATCCCCAGCGGATCTATGGAAAGTTCGCTGCTCATTGGCGATTACCTGTTTGTAAGTAAAGTAAACTATGGCGCGCGTATGCCAATAACGCCGTTTGCTATCCCGTTTACTGCACACAATATCCCTTATACAGATATAAAATCATACTGGAGCGGTTTACAACTACCATATTACCGTCTGCCTGGTTTTAGTGATATTAAAAAGGGAGATGTTGTGGTATTTAACTTACCCATGGAGGCCGATTCGCCATATTACCGCCCGGTGGATAGACGTGAAAATATCATTAAGCGTTGCCAGGGTACGCCCGGCGATACATTAAGTTTGGCCCAGGCCCAGGTGTATATCAATGGAAAACCCGAGCTGACTTCTGTAACCGGCGAAATGACCTATGTAATCAAGTCGGATGGTAACCCTATTAACCCGGAGCTGATCAACGAACTTCATTTAACTGATATCGCGGTAATCAACAACACCGATTTTAAAGCCAATACAACCGTAGCATCGGCAAATAAATTAAAAGGGTTTTCGAACATTAAATCAGTTACGCCAGATGTTGCCATAAAAGGTTTAGTTGATGACCTGAACCCTGTTTACCCACTATCGCACCCGGGTTATAAAATAGGCGCCATGCCAAGATACGGTTGGAACGTTGATAACTTTGGCCCGGTTATTATCCCCAAAAAGGGATGGACAGTTAAACTCGATAGCCTTACGTTTCCAATTTATGGCAGGGCTATTGCCATTTATGAGCACAATACTGTAAAAGTAGTAGGCAATGATGTTTTTATAAACGGAAAAAAAGCCGATACTTACACCTTTAAAATGAATTACTACTGGATGATGGGTGATAACCGCCATAATTCAACAGATTCGCGTTACTGGGGCTTTTTGCCAGAGGATCATGTAGTAGGCAAAGCTTTATTTACCTGGTTGAGTGTGGATAGCACCGCATCATTTGTAAATAAAATACGCTGGAACAGGTTATTTAGAGGGATACATTAATTAGAAAATTAAAATAACATATAGTGAATATTGTAATCGGGGTTTTATTACTGATAGTTCTGCCTTACATAGGCTTATACAAATTATTTGAAAAAGCTGGCCGACCAGGCTGGGAAGGCCTTGTGCCCATCTATAATATTTATGTGATGTTGAAACTAAGCGGCAGGCCCATGTGGTGGCTGGCGCTGATGTTATTGCCGGGGATCAATATCCTGGTATTGATAGGCATCATTGTTGATTTTGTAAAATCATACGGCAAGTTTGCCTTGCTTGATCATATAGGCGCTGTTGCATTTTCATTTATATTTTTACCAAAGTGGGGGTTTGATAAGGATACAAAATACCTGGGCCAATCGGCAAGTCCGGAGTTTAGGGAGAAATATAAAAAGGCGCTTAAAAAAACGCCTACACGTGAATGGGCCGATGCCATTATTTTCGCGGTAATAGCGGCCACTATGATCCGTACGCTTTTTATTGAAGCTTATGTGATCCCGAGTGCATCTATGGAAAGCTCGTTACTTATTGGCGATTACCTATTTGTAAGCAAGGTTAACTATGGTGCCCGCTTACCGATGACACCCGTTGCCTTCCCTTTTGCGCACCACACCATGCCACTCATAAATACCAAAGCTTACTGGGATGGCATCGAGTTGCCATATTACCGCTTACCTGGCTTAAGCGATATTAAAAAAGGCGATGTTGTGGTATTTAATTACCCTATGGATGCTGATTCGCCTTTGTACAGGCCAGTTGATAAACGCGAAAACTTTATTAAACGCTGCCAGGGTACACCCGGCGATACATTAAGTATTGTTAATGCGCAGGTTTTTATAAACGGCAAAACTGAAACTACACCTGTAAACGGTGAAATGACTTACAGGGTTAAGTACGATGGAACGCCGCTGAACCCACAGCTTACTTCCGATTTGCACCTGGAAGATATCAACAGCGATAAGACCAATGAGTTTACAACCAATACAACGGCTGCATCGGCAAAAACTTTAAAAGGATATTCAAATATTAAATCGGTTACGCCCGAAATTACGCCTGCCGGCTCACCGGATGTTAATTACTCCGTTTTCCCTGCAAAATTCCCTAACTATAAAATCACGCCAAACTTTCCTAATTTTGTTTGGAACCCGGATAATTTTGGTCCGATTATAGTTCCCAAAAAAGGCTGGACAGTGAAGCTGGATAGCTTAACGTTCCCGGTTTATGGTCGCGCGATAGAGATTTACGAGGGTAATAAAGTAGAGGTAGTAGGTAAAGATATTATGATCAACGGCAAAAAAGCCGATAGCTACACCTTTAAGCTTAACTACTATTTTATGATGGGTGACAATCGCCACAACTCCGAAGATTCACGTTTCTGGGGCTTTGTACCCGAAGATCACATTGTGGGCAAGGCGCTCTTTATCTGGATGAGTATTGATGACCAGGCTTCTTTCCTGAGCAAGATCAGGTGGAGCAGGTTGTTTAATATTATCAGGTAATATTATCACGATACTTAAAAGGCCCGGCTGTTGTTGAAATAGCCGGGCCTTTTTTGTTGAACTTTTGTCATTCCTCATTACCTATGGCAAGTTATAAAAATGAAGTCATCCTGAACTTGTTTCAGGACCCCACAGGACAGGTAGACCACATGTAATATACTTAGCATTAGGGTGCTGAAGGAAGTTCAATCCTAAGGTACGAACGATTTACTAGTAAACTATGCAGATCGGATATGCGCGGCGTAGATTAGATGTTTTAAGCATGACCTTTGAAGTATTTATTATCAAAGTATTTGCATTCAAAAAGGGCCGGTCACCCTGAGCTTGTCGAAGGGGCGCGCGCAGAGGCCTTTGCCCACATGCTTCGACAGGCTCAGCAGGACAGCCTTTTTTTTAAAAGGTCATTTCCTTTTCAGTATCTCTGTATATCCCCAATTGGCAGATAAAGGTTTAATCACTATCCAATTCCTTCAACAACGCCAATCCTTCTTCCCATTCGCCTAAATTTGATGAGGCGTTAATATGTGTTGCATCGCCAATGCTGATGAGCTTACTGCCCCAGCTATCAGCAAATAATTGAGCTCTTTCCGGGCGTACATAGTAATCGTTGGTGCTCATCACTACAATGCTCTTAAACGGCAGCGTTATTAACGGTACGGGTGAAAAGCCGGTAGTGCCTTCGGGATAAGTGTCGGCCTCAGTATCGCTGGGAGCAACCAGCAGCGCTCCTTTTATGGTAACGTTAAATTCTCTGGCCCAATAGGCGATAGTGGCACAGGCAAGGCTATGGCCTGCCAGGATCACTTCGGCAGGGTTATGTTGGTTAACATAATCGTTAAGTGTTTTGATCCAATCCGCGCAAACAGGTGTTTCCCAATCCTGTTGCTCAACGCGGATAAGATTAAATTGCTTTTCCCAAATAGATTGCCAATGCTCAGGTCCGGAATTGCCCAGGCCAGGAATGATAAGTATAGTTGATTTAAACACGATTTATAAGATTTTTATGTGATTAAAAAGATTTTGGTTTGTTAATTAACCGAAGCCAACTCCCTTTCCTCTATTGAATTAAAAAGCGTTGTCATTTCGACCGAGGTACGAGGAGAAATCTTGTACGATATGCAATGTCAGCTATACAGGGCGTAGAAGATTTCTCTTTCGCCCTACCGCTTATTCCTCCCCTTGCTCTATCGAAATGACAAATTTTTTATTAAAAAGATGTATCCAGTCCAACTCCACCTTCAAGGGGCCGGGGGGCTTCCGCTACCTGTTTTATCACCTCGTTCCGTTGTTGCAGCAAGTTGCGCATATATCTTTCCAAAAACAGAAAATTAGCTATAATTCCTAAGAAACCCAATGGTGCATCAAACATAAAAATGTCTTTCATCAGGGTTTGGTTATTGATGGGATAAAAATAATGCTCGTGCCTGAAGTTCTTAAATGCCCCCTGTACCATTTCGTCGGTAAAGTAATTGGGGTATTCCATTTCGGTAACCTTTGAGGTTAAGGTTTGCCATATGCCGAAATGCTTTGCGCGCCAGGTAACAGTTTCGCCCAACTCAATCAGGCCGCTGGTGCGCCCGGCAACTGCCGATTCTCCGCTTTGCTGCATCGAGTCCACATGGATATCGATACTCCTGGCAAGGTTGAAACACTTTGCAATAGGAGCATTGATATGGGTGGCTAATTCGATAATAGGCATATTATAAAAAAAACTTTTGTCATCCTGAACGCAGTGAAGGATCTATTATTCACCATGCTTCTTCGCCCTGTAAATCTGCGAATAGATCCTTCACTGCGTTCAGGATGACAAACCCTTTAGAGCGTCTTTTTCCTTTAACATTTCGCACAATTTTAATTGGCGCAATGACATGGACTTATGTTTTGTGGAGTTTTGCAGGAGAAATCCTGCAAAATCCATTTAATCCTGTTTAAAATTCCGCGTTCTTCGGGAACCTTGGGAAAGGGATCACGTCACGGATGTTACCCATACCGGTAACAAACAATACTAAACGCTCAAAGCCTAAACCAAAGCCGGCATGTTCGCAGGCGCCGAAGCGACGGGTATCCAGGTACCACCAAAGTTCATCTTTAGGGATACCCATTTCGTCCATGCGTTGTTCCAGTTTATCAAGGCGTTCTTCACGTTGTGAACCACCAACAATTTCACCGATACCAGGGAAAAGAATATCCATGGCACGTACAGTTTCGCGACCCTGGGCATCAGGCTCGTTCTGGCGCATGTAAAATGCTTTAATAGCTTTAGGGTAATCGGTAAGGATTACGGGTTTTTTAAAGTGTTTCTCTACAAGGTAGCGCTCATGCTCTGATTGCAGATCCGTTCCCCAGCCTTCAATAGGATATTGGAACTTTTTCTTCTTGTTCGGTGTCGATTCTTTTAAAATATCAATAGCCTCGGTATAAGTAAGGCGTTCAAAATCATTATCCAGGCAAAACTGAAGTTTCTCCAGTAAGCTCATTTCCGACCGCTCGTTCTGTGGTTTTTGCTTTTCTTCTTCCTGCAGACGTTGAGTTAAAAACTCAATATCGTCCGGGTTTTTATCCAGCGCGTATTTAATCACATATTTCAGCATGTCCTCGGCAAGGTCCATGTTGTCATCAAGGTCGTTAAAGGCAACTTCCGGTTCAATCATCCAAAACTCGGCAAGGTGACGGGTAGTGTTTGAGTTTTCTGCACGGAAGGTTGGTCCGAAAGTATAAATATCGCTCAGGGCCATAGCACCCAGCTCGCCTTCCAGTTGCCCGGATACGGTAAGGTTGGTAGAAGTGCCAAAGAAATCCTGTTTATAGTCAACCTCACCAGTATCGGTTTTAGGGATATTGTTAAGATCGAAGTTGGTTACGTGAAAAGCTTCACCTGCACCTTCAGCATCAGATTGTGTTATAACCGGCGTGTGCAGGTAAACAAAACCGCGCTCCTGGAAAAACTGGTGTACTGCAAATGCCAGGCTGTTGCGCAGGCGAAATATCGATCCAAAAGTACTGGTACGGAAACGCAGGTGCGCATTTTCCCTTAAAAACTCCAGGCTATGCTTTTTAGGCTGAATAGGATATTTTTCTGGATCACTATCGCCTAAGATATCAATATTGGCGGCTATAACTTCTACCGTTTGGCCTTTGCCTAATGAGGCGATCAGTTTTCCTGATACACTGATTGCAGCGCCAACAGTAATGCGTTTTAACAAAGCAGGATCGGTGTTTTCAAAATCAACCACGATCTGGATATTGTTATTGGTTGAGCCATCATTCAAAGCAATAAAACGATTTGACCGGAAGGCACGTACCCATCCCTTAACTGTTACATCAATATCAGTTTGCTGGCTCTGCAGCAATGCTTTGATCTTTGTGCGCTGACTCATATAAGTATATTTTTTAGAGCCGCAAAAATACAATTAATTATGTAATGATACTTTGAATTTTCCCTCTAAAAAACGGATACTATCCGGTTGACTGCCTACAGGTTTGTCGAAAATTTTAACAAATCTAACGTTAAAAAGCCCCTGGATGATTTTGTCTTTCTCATTAAGTGCAACCACAATTACCGTATTGTTGTGGGTTGTGCTTAGCTTATACCTGGCTACAATTTCATTGCCTTTGGTAATATGATAAAAACCTTCGTCGCTTTTCAGTTCATAATAGCCAAGACCGTTTAACTTTAATTTAAAGCCGAATGTTTCCATCATATCCGCCACATTGTTTGTGCCCGATATGATGGCCGTATCCTGTGCTGTGGCAAGGCTTAATGGATCAAATTTCCATTCCGCACCGTTTTTCTGCGTAATAATAAAGTTGGCTATCGTCGGGAAATCACAGCATTTCTTTTTGGCACATGAAGCAATAAGCAGCAGTGTTATGGAAAGCAAAGCTAGCAGGCGTTTTTTCATAACAATTTAACTGTAGGAAGTTATCAATAACTGGCTTCATAAAGATATTCAAAAGTTATGACTGCTGCTCTGATTATCAAATATTTGATAATGATGATGATTGGCGTTTTTTAGACGAAAATTCAATTATTTATATTTATGTAATTGAATTTGGAATTTGCCATTTAAAAATTGAAGGCTGGCTGGCTTATCGGAGGGATAGGTGTGTTTTAATTTTACGCTGAAAGTGCCGGCTATAACATTTGAATCTTTATTAAAGGCAGTAATCTCAACCGAATTTGCAAAGGTATCATCAAGTTGATATTCGCTTACAATAACATCCCGGCCAACAGTATTATAGTACCATGCCTGTTTGCCCTTTAAAGCATATTTTCCAGGTGCCGATGCCTTAAACTGCAGGGATAAGGTTTCTTCGAGGGTTGTACTAAAATTGGTGCCAAATATGGCTACGGTATCGCCTACCAGGGTACTGCTTGTTGGGTCGGCGGTCCAATGAGCGCTGTTCTTTTCAGCTGTAATGAATGGTTGTTTTGGCATAACGCAGCAATCTTTTTTGCCGCAGGCAGTTAAAAAAAGGAACAGGACAGAAAGTAATAGCAGGTTTTTTTTCATGGTAACAGGTTTTAATGTAGTTACGGAGCATCAACTGGTTTTGATACAGTTACATGAAAACAAATAACAGTTTTATGATATAAACAAGCTCCATATTAAAAGCCTATTTGCTTAAGTTTGCCGCTCATTTAAAAGCTGCCATGAATCCTAAAGTAAGCCTCGTTATTGGCATTTTATGCATCTCGTTTTCGCCCATATTTGTTAAGCTTGCCGGGGTATCGCCAATTGGGGCCGCGTTTTACAGGGTTTTTGTGGCATGGCTTTGCCTGTTGCCTTTTTGCATTGCTAAAAAGAAATTCCGGATTGAAAAACGGCAGCTGATAATTGCGGTAACCGCCGGCATCGTATTCGCTGCGGATATAGCGGTCTGGAACCTTTCCTTATTAAAGATCAGTGCTACGGTATCAACTTTAATAGCTAACCTGGCCCCCGTTTGGGTTGGCTTGCTGAGTTTTCTGATATTCAAAAAAAACGCTGGCTTATTATTCTGGATAGGTACCGTAGTTGCCATAGCCGGTATGGTAGTGCTGGTAGGCTATGAGCACATATTGCACCTTGAGCTTAATGCAGGCATTTTATTGGCCATATTGGCCAGTTTGTTTTATGCTACTTATATTATGATCACCAAAACAATCATGGGGCGGCTGGATGTATTTACGTTTATGTTTTACAGCATGCTAAGCGCAAGTGTATTTCTTTTGATGATCAGCAGCTTCATGGGTAATAATATTGTTGATTACTCCTTAAAGGTTTGGCTGTGTTTTGTGGGGATGGGGCTTATATGTCAGCTTATTGGCTGGTTAACTATTAATTATTCATTAAGGTACCTGGAATCAACCAAGGTGGCCATAGCCCTGTTGAGTCAAACTGTATTTGCCGGACTGCTTGCAGCGGTTTTTTTGAAAGAAAAATTGGAGGCAAAAGAAATTATAGGCAGCGTTATTGTGTTGGCTGGTATCGCCGTAACATTTTTAAGGCCACGTAATCAAGTAAATAAAATAGTATCTTAACGATTGTTAATCATCAATTGATGAATTGCCCTACATTTGCATTTTAGCTCATGATTATAAAATCCACCATCGACCGTATTATGGAAGCCACCGACATTGTGGAGGTGATAGGGGAATTTGTGCAGTTAAAAAAGCGGGGGGCCAATTATGTAGGGCTGTCGCCATTTGCCAATGAGCGTACACCATCGTTCACGGTATCGCCGGCTAAAGGCATTTTTAAGGATTTTTCGACAGGTAAAGGTGGTTCGGCAGTTACCTTTTTAATGGAGCTGGAAAAATTCAGTTATCCCGAAGCCCTGAAATGGCTGGCCAAGAAATACGGCATCGAGGTTGAAGAAACCGTTGAAGCCCCCGAGAACCGGGAAGAAGAGTTACGCCGCGAGAGCCTCATGATAGTTACGGCTTATGCCGCTAAATTTTTTCATGAAAGCCTGCTGGATACTGATGATGGCAAAAGCATCGGCCTTAGCTATTTTAAAGAGCGCGGCTTTAGTAACGATATCATCAAAAAGTTTGAACTCGGTTACTCGCCCGATCAATGGGAAGCTTTTACCGGCAATGCTATTAAGGAAGGTTATAAGGAACAATTTTTAGTAGAGAGCGGGTTATCTGTTAAACGGGATAACGGAACATTGTATGACCGTTACCGTGGCCGGGTAATGTTCCCCATCCATAGCTTTACAGGCCGGGTGATAGCCTTTGGCGGCCGTACCCTTAAAAAAGATAAAAACGTACCTAAATACGTAAACTCGCCAGAGAGCGAGATCTACCATAAATCCAATGTGCTTTATGGGCTTTACTTTGCCAAAAAGGCCATTCGCGAGGAGGATAACTGCTATTTGGTTGAGGGTTATGCCGATGTGCTTTCGGTAGTACAGGCCGGTATTGAAAACGTTGTGGCTTCGTCTGGTACTTCGTTAACTGTGGAGCAGATTAAGCTCATTAGCAGGTTTACCAAAAACATCACCATTTTGTATGATGGCGACGCGGCGGGTATTAAGGCTTCTTTGCGCGGGCTGGATATGATCCTGGAAGAAGGCCTCAACGTAAAAGTAGTGTCTTTCCCCGAAGGGCATGACCCCGATTCGTACGTACGAAGCGTGGGTACCAATGCCTTCAAAAAACATATTGAAGAAAATAAAAAGGATTTTATCCTTTACAAAGCCAGTATTCTTTTAAAAGAAGCGGGTAACGACCCGATAAAGAAAGCCGAGATCATCCGGGAGATAGTGGAGAGTATTGCCAAAATCCCCGATTCTATCAAGGCATCAGTCTTTATAAAAGAGTGTAGTTATATATTGCAGATAGATGAGCGGGCGCTGCTATCCGAATTGAATAAAATGCGCCAGGCTAAGGCAAAAAAAGACGGACAGCAGCAACAAACCAATACCCGGTATGCCCCGCAGCCAGATGAGCCAAACTTTTTTGATGAGCCCGATGTACAGGAAGTAGTCAAGGAGGATTATTTTCAGGAAAAGGAAATTATTCGGTTGCTGCTTTTATATGGCAGCAGAATGATTGACTGGGATGGCATTGCCAATACCTATATCGGTCCGTTTATGATTGCCGAGCTTGGCGACGTTACTTTTGTACATGATGCCTGTAAGCTGTTTGTGGAGTTATATCGCCAGGAGGTTGAAAACGGGGTACTACCCGAGGATAATTATTTTATTCATCATAAGAATAAAGGAATTGTTGACCTTACCATAGATTTGCTTACCACTAAATACACCCTGAGCGAGAACTGGTACGAGATGCACCGGATCATGATACATGATGAACAGGCTAATATGAAAGCCGCCATTTTGGGTGCTATTTTTCACCTTAAAAAGCATAAGGTAGAGAAGATTCTTGATGGCCTGCGTGCCGAACTCAAAACCGCCGTTACCGAAACCGATCAGGAGATATTACTTAACCAATACATCCGTATGAAAAAGGTAGAAAAAAGTATCTCCGACTTTTTAGGTTCAGTAATTATCAAATAAATGGCCCAACACCTCGAATTGGGTCGCGCGGGCGAGGCTTTAGCCAAAACACACCTGGAAAACTCCGGTTATGAAATCCTGGACGAGAACTGGACCTATGGGAAAGCCGAAATTGATCTGATTGCATATAAAAACAAGGTTATTATATTTGCCGAAGTTAAAACCCGTACAGGAACAGGTTTTGGCCAGCCCGAGGATTTTGTAGATGCCCGTAAGCAAAAGCTACTGGCTTCTGCCGCGGACGAATATATTTACCTGATGAACCACCAGGGCGATGTGCGGTTTGATATTATTGCCATTTTGTTTGATAAGAATAAGAATTATATACTAAACCATATTGAAGACGCGTTTTGGCCGACAGGAACTTAAACTTATGAAGATTAATAAATTAAAAATATTTTTTGCTGCCGGCTTATTGCTGGCATTTGGTTGTAATGGCTGTGGTCCAAAGACGGCAGATAGCGGTGCGGATTATACGATTAGTCCGGAGGCTGGCACTACCTATAAGGCAGGCGATGAGGTGAAAGTAAAAGTTGGTTTACCTGCCGATACCAAACCCGATTCGGTAGTGTATATGATGGAGGCTATCCGTTTAGGGGTGGCAAAGGATACATTGGGTATTAGTTTAAAAACAGATACCATTCCTTTGGGCATTAAACTAATTACTGCCAAAGTTTACCAGGGCGGAAAAAGCCAGGATGTTACCACCAATATTTTGTTGCTTGCCGCCAAAGCGCCGGAACAGTTAACTTATAAGGTTGAAAAAACCTTCCCGCGTGATACCAGTGCCTATACCGAAGGCTTGCAGTATGTTGATGGTGTAATTTATGAAAGTACTGGTGATTATGGACACTCCACCATTCGCAAGGTTGATTTGCAAACCGGTAAAGTACTGATGCAAACAAAACTGGAAAGTAAATACTTTGGCGAAGGCATATCAGTAATTGGCGATAAGGTTGTACAAATGACCTATCGTGAAAAAACAGGTTTTGTGTACGATAAAAACAACCTGAAGCTACTTAAAACCTTTGCCAACAATGTGGGTGTAGAAGGTTGGGGTATGTGCTTTGATGGCAAAAAACTGTATCTGGACGATAGCACCAACCGTATTTGGTTCCTTGATAAAGACACTTATCAGCAAATCGGCTTTATTGATGTTTGCGATGATAAAAAGCAAATTGATTCTGTTAACGAGTTAGAGTATATTGATGGTAAACTTTATGCTAACGTTTACCAAACGGATGAAATCCTGGTTATTAATCCCAAAACCGGTGCTGTAGAGCAGAGGATTGATATGAAAAACCTGTACCCCGAATCAGAAAGACCATCAAACCGTGATTGGGGAAATAATGTACTTAATGGGATAGCTTACGATGCCGCCACCAAACGCATTTTTGTAACCGGCAAAAAATGGCCTAAGATGTATCAGGTAAAGTTTGTGAAGAAATAAATAATTCAATATATTAAGCATTTACATACATTCGTGAAACCTTATCATTTAATGTATGTTTAAAAATCTTTTTTCATTTGACGGCCGTATCAGAAGGACTGAATACGGCATCAGTTTCATTATTTATTTTATATCATATTTAACAATCAGGCTATCATCTGAGGGGAGCGGTGGAATGAAAATACTTTTATTTGCGTTTATTCCTCTCCTTTGGTTTTTATGGTCGCAAGGCGCAAAAAGATGCCATGATCTTGGAAAAAGTGGGTGGTGGCAATTAATTCCCTTTTATTGTCTTTGGCTCTTATTCCAGGATGGAGATCTGGGCGAAAATGAGTACGGCGACAACCCCAAAGGATTGGAGCCATTTGATCCCGAACAATATGAAAGTCCTTTTCCGGATAAACCAACAATAGGAGGGGAGTACAAGGATTAATCTTTGATTTTAAAAAATGGGAACTGGTAGCTACCTAAAATATAAAGCAGAAAAGCCGCAAATTTGCGGCTTTTCTGCTTTATAAATAATATGCTAATCAAAAGCTAAAGCTCCCCCTTTAGGGGGCTGGGGGGCTTACCTCCAGGCCTTATACAAATTGATCAACCCATTGGTTGAAGAATCGTGGCTGCTGATTTCGGCGTCGTCTTTTAGCTCGGGAAGAATTTTGCCGGCCAATTGTTTGCCCAGTTCAACACCCCATTGGTCAAAGCTGTAAATATTCCAGATGATGCCTTGTACAAATATCTTGTGCTCATACATAGCTATCAATGAACCCAGGCTGCGCGGAGTGATCTTTTTAAGCAGGAAGGAGTTTGTTGGGCGGTTACCTTCAAATACTTTAAAAGGTGCAATCGCTGCAATTTCCTCGTCTGTTTTTCCGGCGGCTTTTAATTCCTCAATAACCACTTCTTCGGTTTTACCATTCATCAAAGCTTCAGTTTGTGCAAAGAAGTTTGATAGCAGCATATTGTGATGCTCGCCAAGCGGGTTATGTGATTGTGCGGGAGCTATAAAGTCGCAAGGGATCAGTTTGGTACCCTGGTGAATCAGTTGGTAAAAAGCATGCTGGCCGTTGGTGCCTGGCTCGCCCCAAATGATTGGGCCGGTCTGGTAATCCACATGTTTGCCGTTACGGTCAACATGTTTACCATTGCTTTCCATATCACCTTGTTGAAAGTAGGCAGCAAAGCGGTGCATGTATTGATCGTATGGTAAAATGGCATTGGTTTCGGCTTCAAAAAAGTTGTTGTACCAAATACCTAAAAGAGCAAGTGTAACAGGAATATTCTGCTCAAATTCTGCGGTGCGGAAATGCTCATCAGCAGCATGGGCGCCTTCCAGCAGTTCGGCAAAATTATCAAAGCCTATGCTTAGGGCGATAGATAAGCCAATAGCGCTCCATAAAGAGTAACGGCCACCAACCCAATCCCAAAACTCAAACATGTTTTTGGTATCGATGCCAAATTTTTCAACCGCTGCGGCATTGGTTGACAGGGCCGCGAAATGCTTGGCGACATCAGCCTCGGTAGCGCCGGCAGCTAAAAACCAATCGCGTGCGCTGTGGGCATTACCCATGGTTTCCTGGGTAGTAAATGTTTTTGAAGCAATCAGGAACAATGTAGTTTCCGGATCAACTGCTTTTAGCGTTTCGGCTATATGTGTACCATCCACATTACTTACAAAATGGAGGTCTAAATGATTCTTGTAAGCTTTTAAGGCTTCCGTTACCATAACCGGACCTAAATCAGACCCGCCGATGCCAATATTAACTACATCGGTAATAGGTTTGCCTGTATAGCCTTTCCATGAGCCCGATATGATGGCATTGCTAAATTCCTTCATATGATCAAGCACGCTATTTACATCAGGCATAACATCTTTGCCATCAACATAAATAGGCGTATTACTGCGGTTACGCAACGCAATGTGCAGTACCTGGCGGCCTTCGGTAACGTTGATTTTTTCGCCCGCAAACATGGCTTCAATTGCCTTATTTACTGAACATTCCTTAGCCAGCTGTATCAATAAGGCAATAGTTTCATCATCGATACGGTTTTTGGAGTAATCAAGCAGGATATCCTCAAATTGAATAGAGAATTTAGTAAACCGCTGATCGTCAGTATCAAATAATTCTTTCAAACTTTTTGATACAATATCAATGTAATGGTCTGCTAAATATTTATAACTCTGTGTGGTGGTGAAATCGGTGTTTGGCAGCATAATTGAAGTGTTTTTAACAAAAGTAACAAGTTAATTGTTAGACCGATATTAAATATAAAATTAAGTAATCTTCGTGTATAACAAACACCTTTTACATAGTGTTTGTTATACACTTGAAAATTATGAAAATTAAAAAAATATTTACCAATTGTTTTGAATTTTAAAATGATTATTTGATATATTTGTATTGTTGGTAACCAAATGAGTGATTTATCATCAATTTGTAAATTTTAAAATAAACTATTTACGCCCATGTTTGAAAAACTTTTTTTGCTTGTAAAAAATAACGCCGGGACGGCAGTTATTAACAATCCCGCAATTCCTGCAAAACACCATGAAAGTGTAATGATTGAGGCTTCAAGTTCGATCATCGAGGTATTAAAAGGACAGATGGAAGATGGTAAGTTGAAAGATGTAGTAAAGTATTTCCAGTCTTCGGGTATTTACAATCGTTCATTAGTATCAAGCATGGTAAGTAGATTTGCAAACAGACTTAACACATTTTACCATATGGAACCGGCACAGGCCATGCATACTGCAAAAACACTGATTCCGCAGGTAATGACTGAGCTTGTTAAAGCTTCAAAAAGCGAGCAGATTAAAGAGTTTGGCTTAACTAATATGCTTACTAAACTAAATGGCAACCGTGCCGACCTGAGTTTGCTGGTTCGCGATTTAATGGTAGCTTAAAAAAATAACATTTTCCTTAAAATGGGCCTGCAGATTGGTAATACAATTTGCAGGCCTTTTTTTATTTATGCCAAATATCAAATTGCATATATTTGCCACATGACTAAAGAACAGATTCTGGATTTAAGGGATAGAGCAGCTTCCCTGAGGAGGCATCTTTGACATCGACAAGAAGCTTGAGCTACTGCATCAGGAACAGGAAATAACCGTTGGTCCGCATTTTTGGGATCACCCAAAAGAAGCCGAGAAAGTACTGGCCTCCATCAAAGTAAAAAAAGTATGGACGGATGAGTTTCAAAAAGTATCGGCGATAATTGAAGATACCGGTGTGCTATTTGAATTTTACCAGGGCGGCGATGCCACCGAGGCCGAAATGCAGGAGCAATACAACATGGCGATAAAGGCGGTTGAAGAGCTTGAATTTAAAAACATGCTCTCGGCCGAAGAAGACCAGTTTCATGCCGTACTGCAAATTACCGCCGGTGCCGGTGGTACCGAAAGCTGCGACTGGGCAGGTATGCTAATGCGTATGTACATTATGTGGGGCGAAAAAAATGGTTACAAGGTTACCGAGCAGGATTATCAGCCGGGTGATGTGGCCGGTGTAAAAACTGTAACCCTGCAACTGGAAGGCGATTTTGCTTACGGCTATTTAAAAGGCGAAAATGGCGTACACCGTTTGGTACGTGTATCTCCGTTTGATGCCAATGCCAAGCGCCATACCTCTTTTGCATCAGTATATGTTTATCCGTTGGTTGATGACACCATTGAGATAGATATTAACCCTGCGGATATTGAGTTTGAAACCTTCCGCTCTGGCGGTGCAGGTGGGCAGAACGTGAACAAGGTGGAAACCGCCGTACGTTTATATCACAAGCCATCGGGAATTGTGATCAAAAACCAGGAATCGCGCTCGCAATTACAGAATAAGGATAACGCCATCCGTTTACTGAAATCGCAATTGTACGAGGCCGAAATGCGCAAGCGCCTGGAGATAACCAACACCATTGAAGGCAACAAAAAGAAAATAGAGTGGGGGTCACAGATTCGTAACTATGTTTTGCATCCGTACAAACTAGTGAAGGATTTACGTACCGATCATGAAACATCAAACGCAGCAGCAGTTTTGGATGGTGAGCTTAATGAATTTTTGAAAGCTTACCTGATGGAATTTGGCGGGCCGAAGAGTTAAAGGAAGATTAATATAGTACATTCGGAAGGATTTAAATTATATGAATAAATCCAAAATGGAGTTATCTAAATAGGTAACTCCATTTTATTTAGGCATATTTTGCCAAATACTAAGCGCTTGATGCCGAATACTCGGTATGGGTTGGTGGCTCACCCTCGGAAATACATTTTTGTGATGTGAAAATTAAATTATAAACTTAAACACACCATGAAAAAAAGAATTTTAGCACTATTATTATTACATCTTATCGGTGTTAATTTGACGCCTGTTGCCTTTGCTCAAACTGCGGCCTCAAATAAGTCCGGGAATTTTTTTTATTTCGATTTTGTAACAACAGATCAACGAATGATGGTAAGGCAATCTTCTACATTTGGAGCAACAGACACAGCTGTTAGTAATGTAATGGAATATAGAGCAGGGCATTATTTTAATTCCCAGGACGAAATACCCCGCAGCCCAATTATGCTTGGGGTTAAACTTAACCCTAATCTCGAAGATTTTTTTTCAAATCCCGTAAAATCAATTTCAAAAGAATATTCCAACTATATTATTAAAGATAGTTCTGCCGCTATTTTGATTGCTATGGGTATTGATAAAAGTAATATCAAAAATTATCGCTATCATGTTGTTCAAAATGATAGTTTAGAAATAATTCCCTGGTCAAGGATTCCTCAATTGGAACAAAAATACGGTGCAAAACAGCCGTATGGATATTTGGGAAAATTCCAATCGCCGGGAAAACAAATATTAGTTGAAGTTCGGAATATTAATGATTATAGTATAAGAGACGGAGTGATTTTTGACTGGCGGGTTAATTTTAAACCCGTAGTTACCGAAATTATGTTAGAAACCCCCGATGATGGTAAAGGCATTAACGATTACACTAAAAAGATCAATTATTTTAACCTTAATTATTCAAAAATGAATAAGGGGTATGCTACCCGGTTTGATTCCAAAACAGGTATGCCCCTTGATTTAAAATTTCCGGTTGACAGCGTTGCCAACATACGTTTATCTTACAAAGACCATATTACGATCCCTTACGTAATATATCTTGTTAAAAATATTAGCGGTAAAACTGATACGACAACAATTGGGTGGTACAATCTTGAAAATTATGCCAATGTAGAAGCCAAGTACTATAATCGGCCCGGTAAATATGAAATAATTATACAGCGGGCAAATGACCTTGGACATTGGTCCGAAAACCAGGTACTCAGAATTCCATTTGAGGTGAAGCCGCTCCCTATATTAGATAAAAAAGTTTCTATAAAGCAGGCCTTTCCTTATATTATGGCAACACTTACAGGTGTTGCTTTGCTGTTTGGAGGTTATTACAGACACAACCAGGTGAAATTATTGCGTGCGGCACAAGAAAAGCAAACCGCCGGGCTAAAACTACAATCAATAAGGACGCAGCTCAACCCTCACTTTATGTTTAACGCGCTAACATCTATCCAAAACCTGGTGAATAAAAATGATATGATAGGTGCCAATCATTACCTGTCAAAATTTGCGGGCCTAACCCGTCAGGTGTTGGATACAGGTAATGAAGAGTTGCTAAGTATAGAGCAAGAGATAAGGATTTTGGATGATTACCTGCAAATGGAGCAGTTACGTTTCAGCTTTAAATATGAGATAATTGTAGATACTGATTTAAATAAGGCTAATACCGAGATCCCGGCTATGTTGTTACAGCCATTTGTAGAGAACGCGGTTAAGCATGGTGTAGCTGTTTTAAAAGACAAAGGAAAAATAGAAATAGCTGTCATCCGCGACGCGAAGGACTTAGTTTTTTCAATACGGGATAATGGCAAATGGATCACTGCAAATAATCAAACGGAAATAAGGGGCTACGGACTGAAATTAAGCGAAGAACGTGTAGCTTTATTAAATCAGCTATATAAAGATCAGCCGGTGAGTTTATATATAGAAAAGGCCGGTGAGGGTACCATTGTTAGTATCCGTTTAACAAACTGGCTATAATTTTATGCAGATGAGTATCAGAAGTATTATAGTTGATGATGAGTCGAACAATATCGAAAATTTGCAGCAGATCATCCAAACCTATTGCCCCCAGATTGATGTAGTGGCAACAGCGTCAAATGCCAGTGATGCTATAGCAGCCATAAAAGTCAATCAGCCGGAATTGTTGCTTCTCGATATTCAGATGCCGGGTCAATCCGGCTTTGATGTGCTGAGGGCTTTTGATAAAATAAGCTTCGAGGTGATATTTATTACCGCTTATGATAAATACGGTATTCAGGCCATTAAATTTTCGGCACTCGATTACTTGTTAAAGCCAATTGATGTAGCCGAGTTTAAGCTGGCTATTGAAAAAGCAAAACAAAAAATAAGCGGCAGGCAACAAAACCACAGCATCGAAAACCTGTTGCAGTACATCAAGGCGGGCCAAAAAGAAACGCCCAAAATTACGCTGCCAACGCTTACCGAGATCATGTACGTAAAAATTACTGATATCATTAGGTGCGAAGCATCAAACAATTACACCAGTTTTTATCTGCAAAGCGGCGAGTGTGTATTGGTTTGTAAAACGCTGAAGGAGTTTGCCGATATTTTAAAGCCGCATCAGTTTGTGCGTGCGCATCAATCGCACCTGGTAAACCTGCAATTTGTAAAAAGTTATTTAAAGGAGGATGGCGGAACCTTATTGTTAAACGATCAAACCAAAGTACCCATCTCGCGCCAAAACCGCGAAATGGTAAAAGATGCTTTAGGTAAAAGTTTATAATAAAAAAACCTATAATTGTACATACCTAACAAATTATGAAAACCATTCTATCAGCCCTTATTTTGACTCTTGCCTCAACCATCGCCTACAGCCAGGAAAAACCAATGCCTTTATATCCCAAAGGTATCCCCAATTCAAAGTCGACACCGGCCACTTATGTAGAAAAAACTGATAAGTCATCCTGGATAACCGGGGTAAGTGAGCCAACGCTTACACCTTATCTGCCTGCAAAAGGTAAAGCTAACGGAGCGGCCATTGTAGTTTGCCCGGGTGGCGGGTATTCTGGTCTGGCGAATGCACACGAGGGGATGGCCATATGCCAGGAATTTAATAAGATTGGCGTAACCGCGTATTTACTAAAATACCGTTTGCCAAGTGATGATATCATGGTGGATAGATCAATCGGGCCGTTGCAGGATGCGCAGATGGCTATACTTACCGTACGCAAAAATGCAAAGGAGTGGGGCATCAACCCGGCTAAAATTGGCATTATCGGCTTTTCGGCCGGAGGGCATTTGGCATCTACAGAAGGAACGCATTTTGATAAACCGGTTATCGAAAATAAAGAAAACATTAGCCTGCGCCCGGATTTTATGATGCTGATATACCCTGTAATTAGTTTTGGCGAACAGGCCCATGTTGGCTCGCGCGAAAACCTGGTAGGCAAAACACCATCGGCAGTGCAAGTTGACCTTTACTCCAACGAGAAACAAGTTACTGCCAACACGCCGCCAACCTTTTTGGTACATGCTCAGGATGATAACGTGGTGCCCGTACAAAACAGCCTGATGTTTTACGATGCCCTATTAAAAAACAAAGTAAAAGCCGAGATGCACCTGTTCCAGGAGGGAGGCCACGGCTTTGGGATGGTTAACTCAAAAAACAAAGACAAGTGGTTTGACTGGGCCGCCAATTGGCTGGATGAGAACGGGTTTTTGAGCGGGAAGTAACCAGTATATATTTTATAAAGAACCAAACTAAATCGATGTCCTCACCTAAACAAGTCCTTGTAGTAACCACTTCCGATTTGGGAGAAATTAAAATCATCAAACATTTAAAACCTGTTTCTGCCCACGTTGTAGCTGGAACTAATGTTTTTAGTGACATATCCGCTTTGGTTACCGATTTTTTTGGTGGCAGATCCGGAAGCTATCAAAGACAATTGTCATCTCTTTATGATGAGGCCATTGAACGCATAAAGATATCAGCTTTTGAAATCGGAGCTAATTGTGTATTAGGTTTAAAGGTTGATATTGATGAAATATCTGGCAAAGGTAAAGCCATGTTCATGATAACATGTGTGGGTACAGCAGCTATTGCCGAAATTATAAGCAAGCCGATGTCCAATATTGATACAAACCAAAAATTTGAAAATGTTAGTATTGAGAAAATAAACATATTAAGGAAAAGGAATAAGATAGTGCAGGAAGCCAACGAACCAAATTGGCAAATTGATGAAGAGTTATGGGATTTTTTAACCGATAACCAAATTGAAGAGGTATTTCCTGCCATAGTAAATAAGTATAAGAGTCTTGTGGCAAGTTACCAGGTTGACTCTGCGCGCAGCCTTTATAAAAGAATGGTTAACTATTTAAGTAATTTCCCCGAAAACAAAAAGAGTGATATTCTCTATTTAGCTGTCTTTAATGAAAAGGATAAAAAGATAGCCAAAGATTTAAGTGACATTATCAAAGAGCTTCAAATATTGGATTTGAAACTTATATATAATGTATTGCTTAATGATGATCTGGAAAATCAGAAAAGAGCAGTACAGATGTTAGCCTATGATAAAGCATTTTATGATAAAGAAGATATAACAGATCTCAAAAATATAAGGGGAGTAATAATCGATAAATTTAAGGAGATTGGAGTACGATCAACCAAAAAGCAACTGCTGTCTTCAAAAGAAAAAGATATCTGGACATGTCAATGTGGGCAGTCAAATGATTATACAGTTGGCGACGGCAACTATTGCACCAAGTGTGGGAACAATATCTATGGGTTTAAAATTGGTGAACTGTCACTCAATACTGCAATAGATGTTATAGATCAAAAAATTGAATTAATATCTCATTTTATTATTTAAATGGGCGCAAGGCTTCGCAAGAGCTTTTTGATCGCTACCGCGGCGTCTTGGCCTGTGGTACATATAATTGTACCTTTCCATAACAACAAATGCTTTGTTTTACATGAAAGCCTGTATCATTTTCTTCTTACTATTTAATTTGTTGTTTGCTAACAAAAGCAAATTAAATCATTTGAACTTGAATGCTCATCAGAATGTTTATTCAAACAATGATGGTCTATACGTTACAAAAGACTTACCGGTATTGGTGGCAGACCCTTGTATAGGAGATTTTTTGGAAGCTGTCGCAAAATCCAATAGCAAATATTACAAAAGGGGTAAATCATTTTATGGCCTTCATTTTAATAATCGAAAAGGTTATAGGTATTTGGAGGTCTTTACCGACGAGTGGCATGACGCAAAAGAAACTAGTTATGTTGCAATAATCAAGGTGAAAAACGCTGTGTTTTTATGTGGTGGCGACATTGAGGGTAACACCTTGTTTCATAAAACAGCTTCAAATAACGAACGAATTAAATTAAGCATTGCCAGGAAATCTTCCCGCATACCTATGCTAATCGAACCGGCTCTCCAGGGAACCTTTAATAGTTGCAAAGGGTTACCTATATATGTTGAAGTATACACAGCAAATCCAATATCCGGATATAAGATGAATGCTCGACATTAGATTTCAGCTTTCGCAGACTGCCGAAAGTTTTTTTTGATCGCTACCGCTAACCTGCTGGCCTTAGGTACACATGCTAAGTAATGAATATGCATGCGTTTGTTAGTCGGGTACACGCGGCTTGTGTGTTCCAGCAGAGGGATTTACTGGAGTTCAGCAAGGTGATGAAAATATACAACAGCTGAATGGAATAATACAAATCAAAGTAAATCGACAGGGACGCAATAGAATAAAATGAAAATACTTTTAACAAACTGGATAAATCTTTTAGGCGTCTTTATAGCCACCTTCGCATTCTCAGTTGTGCTAACTTTAACAGACGCAAACTTGTCATATAACATCTTTCAAGTTGTGTTTGCAGCCTTATTTTCTGTTTTGGGTTACGGAATGATGTTTTGGGCATTGTTTCTAGTGTCGTTGATAATTTTAGACTTGATTCTTATAGTACCTAACCGGAAAAATCTTAAAACAAGACTTTTAATAGAATGGCTTATTATTAGCAGTCCATTCATTTATTGGACGGTTAAATATCATGAGTGGATATTTGTGACGGCTGTAATAGCTTTTTTCATATCGCAACAATTGCGGGAAAAACGGATAATAGAGAAGCAAGCCTAATAAATAGCAAATTTCTTTTTTGCCGAGCTTTTATGCATTAATCTGTCCGTGAAGTACATGAGATCTGGCCTAAATTGCCAAGGGGGAAATAGTCCCCTAAACTAATTTCCCCCTCTTGTTACACACACAGTGCATTCCAAATATGAAATAAATTTATTTATTACTAAAATTTTGGCGTCAAGAATCTGAAAATTGTAAAGTAAACTGTGCAAATGATGTGAAAGGTGTGAAACTGGAAAATGCTAGCCATTCTCTCTCGCGCGAGCTTATAGCTCGTGTGCAGTATTGGTTAAAGCTTTCAGCTTGACCACTGTGTAAGTCCGAAGTGTTGGGTTTTGTGGTTACCCCAATATCCCCAGCAGCTCATTCAACTCCACCACTTTTTCTGCCGAGCCTAAGTTTTCATAGGCGCTGATGAGGTTGCGAATCACCCGTTTAATGATATCGGTGTTGGAACACGGCTCGTAAAATTGCTTATCAAACTTGAGGTTAAGCTGTTTCAAAAACATATCCACATCCCGCCTGCCAAATATAAATCCCTTGTTAAACGCATTAATGTAAAACAGGATGTTGCCTTCAAATTCATTCTCCATGCTTTCATCAAGGTAGGCCAGTATAAAATGCTGGGGCAGGTTTACGCCATAAACGGGGATATCAAGCTTTTGGGCTACGATGGAGTAGATGATGGCCAATGAAATCTGGTTACCTTTTTTGGTCTCCAGCACCTGGCTCAGGAAACTGTTTTGCGGATCGAGGTGGTTGGAGGTGTTACCGCTAAAGCCGTAAATGTTATAGAACACATGGTTAATAAGCTTGATCTGTTCTTTGGGGCTGGCCTCATTCATCATCTGTATCCAGATGTCGCGCTTGATGGTTTCTATCTGGTTTATAACCTTCTGCTCGTCAAGGTCGGGGTATTGGTAGCGGTTAACGATCAGGATACCCTGCAGCAGATCAAAAGCCCCGCTCTGATGCCAAAGCTTCAGGTCGTTTTTTAAGGTGCTGAATTGAATTTCGTGTACCAGGTTAGCAATGCGTTCCTGCTGTACGGCATCAAAGGCTTGCTCAAAAGCGGTTTCCAGGTATGCTATCACTTCGATGCCATAGCCGAGCAGTTTTTCATGAACATGCTCATAGATCTGGTTATCAGGGTCGTCCAGTAATCGGATCAAAGAGTTTACTTCCGTCGGATTTATCATACGCTATACTGCTAAAATACTAAACTTTTTTACTTTTGCAGTGATGTTAAGTTTCAGATTAGTGCAAGATTATGTGTGGCACCGCCTTAGGGCAAACAACAGGCATGGCATACATTCTCCGTTTGTATATAAGCTGATAGATACTGTAATATACGATTATAGAGACCAAAAAGTATATCACGAGGCCGGGGCGCTCCGTTCGGCAGGTGGGGAAACGGGTGGATTAAAACCGAAAGTAAACCAGCTGCTTTATCGGCTCATCGCCTATTTTAATCCGGCTACTATTATTGAGATAGGCGGGGGCAATAGCGTAACAAATGTCTATTTGCAAAAAGCGGCACCAAAGGCCGTGATTTACACCATCGAAAATGATGGCAACATCGCGGGCATAGCCGATAAACCCGTTGACCTGATCCTTTTTTTCAGCGGTCAACTTAAAAATCAAATCCTGAACTATTTTGAACTTTGTTTACCCAAAACGCATAAAGATACTGTGCTCATTTTTACCGGTATTTACCGAAGCCGGGAAATGAAGCAAGCCTGGATGCAGATCAAAGCGCATCCACAGGTAACATTAACCGTTGATTTGTTCTGGATCGGTCTTGTGTTTTTTAAGCAGGGGAGGAGCATTAAGGAACATTTCAGGGTGAAGTATTAATTAGTTCATCAATTGATAGTCAAATCTGCTAACTGAATACTGCCCACTGTAAACTACTATCAGAACGCTTGCCCCAGTGCCGCATAGAATCCACTTTGCCGTGCTTCTCCCGCAACCTTTTGACCTATGCCATAGTCGGCACGGATGCTAAGTCCTTTTTCAATATCAAAAAAGTAGCGTATGCCGGCGCCATAGTTGGGTTTCAACTGTGCCCAGCTAAAGCTTTTATTAAAAACTTCGCCGGTGCCTATAAAGCCAGCCAACCCAATACGCGGACTTAGGCGATAACGCAGCTCGGTTTGGCCGGCCAGCATATTACGGTCGCGGTAACGGCCGTTGTAATATCCCCGCATCAGCTCGTCATTACCCAGGGCCGGCATTAAATAAAATGGAGATTGTTTCCCGGTAAGGCTTTGTTCCTGTATATCAACCCCCAAAACAAGCGTTTTACTTAGCGAGAAAAACTGGGAATATTCTATATTAAATAAGCCGCCTTTGTAATCGTTATTACCAAATAAGCCATGAGTAATTTCAAATGATGTGTTTATAATGGCCCCTTTGGTGGTATAGGTATTGTTGTTACGGCTATCAAAAATAAGGCTTGGGCCAATGTAAGCGCTGGTTCCCCCGCCGCGGTTTTCAACTCTTGGGTCGGTATAAAAAATGCTGGTGGGCTGGCCATCACCAAAAGTGTATCTGTAAGCACCCGCCACAAAACCGGCGTACAAGTTATCGGTAAGTTTCTTTTCGGCGCCAACATATAATTTAACCCGTTTTTGCCCCACACGGTCAGTATTGGCTTTTAGGGTGTTATTGCCAATGCCGTAAAAATCAAACGGAAAGTTAATATAACTAACACCGGCTGTATAATGATATTTGTTATGGGGTGTCCAATAGCTGGTGCTCAAGCTAAGGCGGTTTTGGCCTTTGGTGGTAATGGTAGCATAAGTGAAAATATTGGATACCCGGGTATCGCTTTTTAAGCTATCGGTATAAAAGGAATATAAGCCTGCGCCGCCTACCTCAAGCCCGGTTTCGGGTGCCGAACTAAGCACCGGGAGTATTACAAAACTGCTTTTTTTACTGCTATCCCTGTCAAAATACATTTTGCGGATAAACTTGGGTAATATATGCGTTTGCGAAAACGCGGCTTGCAGACAGCAAATAAACAGTAGGGTTGTGAAAAATGTCTTCATAGGTAATATATGGCTAATATAACTGCATTTTGCCTTTATGGTAGTTCCATTTTAGGTATTTTGAATTTAAAAACCATTTTTAACTAAAATGCCTACTTTTGTGCACTGAATTTTATTGATACGCTATGAGCACAACACGAGGACCTATTTCGCAGTTTATTGAAAAAAACTACCTGCATTTTAACTCGGCCGCATTAATGGATGCTGCCAAGGGATATGAGACCCACCTTGATGAAGGCGGTAAAATGATGGTTACCCTGGCCGGTGCCATGAGCACTGCTGAGCTGGGAATTTCACTGGCCGAGATGATCCGCCAGGATAAAATTTCCATAATTTCATGCACCGGGGCCAATCTTGAAGAGGATATCATGAACCTGGTAGCGCATTCGCACTACAAAAGGGTGCCCAACTACCGCGACCTTAGTCCGCAGGAAGAGTGGGATCTGTTGGAGAACCACTACAACCGTGTTACCGATACCTGTATCCCCGAGGAAGAAGCTTTCCGCAGGTTGCAAAAGCACATCCACAAAATATGGAAAGATGCCGATAACAGTGGCGAACGTTACTTTCCGCATGAGTACATGTACAAAATATTATTAAGCGGCGAGCTGGAGCAATACTATGAAATTGATCCCAAAAATTCATGGATGCTGGCTGCTGCCGAAAAAAACCTGCCTATAGTTGTACCAGGATGGGAAGATAGCACCATGGGTAACATATTTGCCTCATACCTTATTAAAGGTGAGCTGAAAGCATCAACCATGAAAAGTGGTATTGAGTATATGGTATGGCTTGCAGACTGGTATACCAAAAACTCATCGGGTAAAGGCATCGGCTTTTTCCAGATAGGTGGTGGTATTGCCGGCGACTTCCCAATTTGTGTTGTACCTATGCTTTACCAGGATATGGAGATGCATGATGTACCATTCTGGACTTACTTTTGCCAGATCTCGGATTCAACTACATCATATGGTTCATACTCGGGCGCTGTGCCAAATGAGAAGATAACCTGGGGTAAGCTGGATATACATACGCCGAAGTTTATAGTTGAAAGTGATGCTACTATTGTAGCGCCGCTCATATTTGCCTGGATACTAAAACAATAATTATTTTTTGAATATACCGCAAGTGAATAAACAACCTGTTTTTTTCATTTGCGGGCAAAAAGCTCTCTGATTACGTTTAAAGGGCTTTTTGTATTTATTTAGAACGATTATAAATTAAAGGTTACTGTCATTTATGTGTCAGCGATACTGTAATAAATTTTACTTTTGTGCCTGTAATATTCAGATGGTGCATACATCGTTACAGCGGAATAAAACATTAATATAAAAATTATTTAGCATAAATACACTCTATGAGAAGTTTCTCATTCATTTTTAAACAATTCTCAAGGTCGGTTTTACTGATTGTTGGGTTTGCTTTTTTAGGTCTTTCTGCTGCTTACGCACAAACTGACGCTGCTAAAGGCGAAACCATTTTTAAATCCAAATGTACTGCATGTCACAAGATCGATCAGATAATGACCGGTCCTGCGCTTGGCCCGCAGCTTACCGAAGAAACAGATGATAAATATCTTATCAAGTGGATTCAAAACAATCAGGCTTTAATTGCCGCCAAAAACCCAAAAGCGCTTGCCATCTTCAACAAGTTTGAGCAAAAAGCGATGACCACCTTTACGGATCTTTCTGATGCCGACGTAAGTAACGTTATTACTTACATACGTGCCGATTGGAAAACCATCCAGGATGCAAAAAACAACCCGGCTAACAACGCTGGTGCTGTGAAAGCAGAAGAAGGCCCAAGTGGCCTGGTAATCTGGGGTTTAGTTGGCGTTATTGTTATCGCGTTTATCGTAATACTTGTTTTAAACAAGGTTGTTGGAACATTAGAGCGTTTGCTGCTAAAAAACAAAGATCTTGTAATTGAAGAAGAAGCAATTGCGGTTGACGAACACGGTATTGCTGTTGATAAGAACGCTTTACTTAAAAAGATCCTTAAAAACAAAAAGCTGGTATTCTTTATCCTTTTATGCGGTACCATAGCAATGGGCAGCTGGGGATGGGTTTCACTGTGGAACACCAATGTGCACACAGGTTACCAACCGGTACAGCCAATTAAATACTCGCATGAGTTACACGCAGGTACTATGAAAATAGATTGCCAGTACTGTCACTCAGGTGCATACAAATCAAAAAATGCGTCTATCCCATCATTAAACGTATGTATGAACTGCCACAAGGTTGTTAAAACCGAATCGCCGGAGATACATAAAATATATGATGCTTTGGGTTACGATCCAAAAACACAGAAATATGACAGCACCGCAGCTAAGCCTATTCAATGGGTGAGGATTCACAACCTGCCAGATTTGGCTTACTTTAACCACTCACAGCATGTGAAAGTGGGCGGTATCAAATGCCAGACATGTCATGGTCCTATTCAAACAATGAAAGAGGTTTACCAATACTCACCACTTACCATGAAATGGTGTATACAGTGCCACAAACGTACCGAAGTTAACGGTAAAGGAAACGCTTATTACGACAGCATACTTGCAGCGCATGACAAGATTAAAAAAGGTGAAAAAGTTACTGCCGCAGTTTTAGGTGGTATCGAGTGCGGTAAGTGTCATTATTAATAAATAAGAATTTAGCATTACAGTTTATATAGCTTAAATGGACAGCAATAAAAAATACTGGAAAGGTTTAGAAGAACTAAACAAAACGCCAGAATTTGTTGAGAAAAATAAAAACGAGTTTGCAGAGCCAATCCCGATTGAGGAAGTGCTGAGCGGATCTGGTTTATCGGCTAAAACTCCCCGCCGCGACTTTTTAAAGGCGCTTGGCTTTGGTGTTGGTGCTGTTACACTGGCCGCTTGTCAAAAAGTGCCTGTACATAAATCAATTCCTTACCTTATAAAACCTGAGGAAGTTACACCTGGTGTAGCTAACTATTATTCTTCGACTTACGAAGGACAGGCTATTTTGGTAAAAACACGTGAAGGTCGCCCTATTAAAGTTGAAGGTAACCCAAATGATGTATTTGCAAAAGGTGGTTTAAGTGCACAAGCACAGGCTTCGGTATTAGACCTGTATGATGTAAACCGTACAAAAGATCCTAAAATTGACGGCAGCGATGCCGCCTGGCCAGAAGTTGATGCTTTTGTTTTAAGAGAGCTTGCCGCTATTGCAGCAGGTGGTAAAGGTATCCGTATAGTTACTTCAACTATCCACAGCCCATCTACTTTAGCGGTTATTGCTGATTTTGTTGCAAAATATCCAACCGCTAAACATATCAATTACGATGCGGTATCATATACAGGTATTATCCAGGCTAATCAAAACAGCTTTGGTAAAGCCGTATTACCACATTACAATTTTGATAAAGCAGAAGTGATTGTAAGCTTCGGCGCTGATTTCCTTGGTTCATGGATCTCGCCAGAAGAATTTACCCGCCAGTACGTTTCAAACCGTAACAGCAAATCGCTTGAAAGCAAAAAAATGTCACGCCACATTCAGTTTGAGGCAGGAATGAGCTTAACCGGTACAAATGCCGATAACCGCTATCCTATTAAACCATCTGAAGAAGGTGTTGCTTTATTAAGCTTATACAATGCTGTAGCAGGTACAAGCTTAGCCGGTTCAAAAAAACTGAGCAATAAAGCAATTGATAATGCCATCACCCTTGCCGCTAAAGAATTAGTTGCTGCAAAAGGTAAAGCATTGGTAGTTGCAGGTTCAAATGATGTAGCTACACAAACTTTAGTAAATGCCATTAACTCATTATTGGGTAGCTATGGCAGTACTATTGATTTGGATAATCCGTCAAAACAATATGCCGGTAACGATCAGGATTTTGTTGCATTTGTAAATGAATTAACACGTGGCGAAGTTGGCGCGGTATTATTCCTTAACGCTAACCCTGCTTACGATTACTTTAAAGCAAAAGACTTTACTGACGCACTTAAAAAAGTACGTTTAAAAATATCATTCTCAGATCATGATGATGAAACCGCTTTACTATCAAATGTAATAGCTCCAAATCATCATTATTTAGAGTCATGGGGCGATGCCAATGCAGTAGAAGGTTATTATACTGTAGTGCAGCCAACCATTAACCCGGTTTATAACACCCGCCAGGCAGAACAAAGCTTACTGGTATGGAGCGAAAGCCCTGTTAAAGATTACTACACTTATGTACGTAATACCTGGGATAAAGGCTTATTAGCAAAAGGTGGTCTATCTGGTCAAAAAGGATGGGAAGAATTGTTGCAGAAAGGTATGATCAAAACTGCTCCGCTTACGGCAGGTACTTATACTTTTGGTCACGAGCTTAATGCTGTAGCACAAACTATATTAGATCATAGCGCCAGCCTTGTATCTGGTGATAACTTTGAATTACAGGTTTATCAGTCTGTAGCAATGGGCGATGGTAAACGTGCCAACAACCCTTGGTTACAGGAGTTGCCAGATCCGGTATCTAAAGTTACCTGGGATAACTTTGCTGCCATGTCATTATCTGACATCAAGAAGCTTGGTTACGAAGAAGGTGATGTGATCAAAATTGAAGCAAATGGTTATAGCGTTGAAGTACCTGTATTGGCTCAGCCAGGTCAGGCACAAGGCACAATATCTGTTGCTGTTGGTTATGGTCGTGTGAGTGCTGGTCCGGTAGGTAATAATGTGGGTAAAAACGCATTCCCTTTCTACAGCTTCCGCAACGGAACATTGCAAACAACTGCTGTTATTACCAAATTCGGTAAAACAGGTATCATATCGCCGCTTGCGCAAACACAAACTCACCACTCATATGAGGGTAGGAGCGTTATCCGCGAAGCTTCTTTTACAGCATACAAGAAGAACCCTGCTGCCGGTAGCGGTAATGAGGGCGAACATAAAGACTACAACAAAACAAGCCTTTGGGATGATCATGACCGCCCTGTTTATGACTGGGTTATGGCCATTGACCTTAACGCTTGTACCGGTTGCGGTGCCTGTGTGGTAGCTTGTAGCGCTGAAAACAACATTCCTGTTGTAGGTAAGGACGAGGTTAAACGTCGTCGTGAAATGCACTGGATTCGTATTGACCGTTACTACAGCTTTAACGATCACGGTAACAGCGAAGAAGCAGTAACCAAAGAAAAGGAAATTGCTAAGCTAACTAACTTTGATAATGTATCGGTAGTTCACCAGCCAATGCTTTGCCAGCACTGTGATCACGCTCCTTGCGAAACAGTTTGCCCGGTATTAGCAACCGTTCACTCATCAGAAGGTTTAAACCAGATGGCTTACAACCGTTGTATCGGTACACGTTATTGTGCAAATAACTGCCCATACAAAGTACGCCGCTTTAACTGGTTTAACTACTGGAACGATTCTCGTTTTGATAATTACCTGAACAACGAACATACACAACTGGTATTAAACCCTGATGTTACTACACGTTTCCGTGGGGTAATGGAAAAATGCTCTATGTGCGTTCAACGTATCCAGGCTGGTAAGTTAAAAGCCAAGATGGAAAAACGTCCGCTTAAGGATGGTGAGATCAAGGTTGCCTGTCAGCAAACATGTTCAGCAAACGCTATTGTATTTGGTAACAGGAACGATAAAAACTCTGAAGTTTACAAAGCATTACAGAGCGAAAGAACTTACTACGTACTTGAAGAACTGAATGTACAACCAGGTATCGGTTACCAGGTTAAGGTTAGGAATTTATCAGAATTAGAGGCTTAAAATTTTTATATACAGAGATTAAAATATATGGCATCTCATAGTGAATCAATAATAAGGGAACCGTTAATTACGGGTACAAACATCACATACGGTCAGATTACTGACGATGTGTTACGCCCTGTAGAGAACATGCCGGGTAAAGCATGGTGGATCGGTTTTACAGTAGCATCATTAGGCGCCACGCTTTGGGTTGTAGCCATCAGTTATACATTTTGGTTTGGAATCGGAGCCTGGGGACTAAATAAAACAGTTGGATGGGCCTGGGACATTACCGGTTTCGTATGGTGGGTAGGTATTGGTCACGCTGGTACGCTTATCTCGGCAGTATTGCTGTTGTTCCGTCAAAACTGGCGTAACTCCATCAACCGCTCGGCCGAGGCCATGACCATCTTCGCGGTAATTTGCGCTGCTACCTATATCGGTGCTCACATGGGGCGCCCATGGATGGCAGTTTACTCATTGCCTTTACCAAATCAATACGGCTCATTGTGGGTTAACTGGAACTCACCGCTTATCTGGGACGTATTCGCGATATCAACT
The DNA here is from genome assembly GCF_056405015.1 of Mucilaginibacter sp. P2_A4. NCBI lineage: Bacteria > Pseudomonadati > Bacteroidota > Sphingobacteriia > Sphingobacteriales > Sphingobacteriaceae > Mucilaginibacter > Mucilaginibacter sp. P2_A4. Next base: position 142,259 of record NZ_JBFUCX010000010.1, read on the forward strand.
TACTTTTCGGTTTCATTGGTATTCTGGTACACAGGTTTATTGCCTGATATCGCTACCATCCGTGACCGTGCAACAGGTCTTCGCCGCCGCATCTATTCCGTATTGTCATTCGGATGGACAGGTTCAGTAAAAACCTGGCAACGTTTCGAGACCGTGTCATTAATCCTGGCGGGTATCTCAACACCACTGGTACTATCTGTACACACCATTGTATCAATGGACTTTGCAACATCATTGGAACCAGGATGGCACACCACCATCTTCCCTCCATACTTCGTTGCGGGAGCTATCTTCTCTGGTTTTGCCATGGTGCAAACGCTATTGTTAGTTGCACGTAAGGTATTAGGTTTAGAAAACTACATTACCATGTTCCACATCGAATCGATGAATAAAATTATCCTTTTAACTGGTTCTATCGTAGGTGTGGCTTATTTAACTGAGCTTTTCATCGCGTTTTACTCACAGGCCGAGTATGAGCAGTACGCTTTCATGAACCGTATATCCGGACCATACTGGTGGGCATACTGGAGCATGATGACCTGTAACGTAATTACGCCACAGTTGTTCTGGTTCAAAAAAATCCGTACCAATATTCCATTGGCATGGACACTTTCAATCGTTGTAAACATCGGTATGTGGTTTGAGCGTTTCGTAATTATCGTAACCTCATTGCACCGTGATTATATCCCTTCAAGCTGGGCAATGTTTTATCCAACCTGGGTTGATGTAAGTATCTTTATTGGATCAATAGGTTTATTCTTTACCATGTTCCTTTTATTTATAAGGGTGCTGCCTTCTGTGGCTATGGCCGAAGTAAAACTGATACTTAAGAGCTCAAGCGAGCAAGCTAAGAGGAAAATACTTGAAAATGGTCATGTTGAACCTGCCGAGGCTGAGTTTTACATTGGTTCATTAGGCAAGTTTGATAGTGTTGAACAGTCTTCATACGAAAAAGTATAAAAATGAGTAGCACCAAATATATATTAGGCATTTTCGATGATCCCGATGAGCTGATGCACGGGATCGATAAATTACAAAAGAATAGCGTACCTATTTATGACGTTTATTCACCTTGTCCAATTCACGGTATTGATGCTAAGTTAGGTATCAAGGATTCACGTTTGGGTTATGCGGCTTTCATGTTTGGCTGTTTAGGCGGAACCATCATGTTCAGCATGGTTTACTATATGCTGGTTCATGATTGGCCTATCAACATAGGTGGAAAGAATGCTTTTGCCATACCTGACTTTGTACCGGTAACCTTTGAGTGGACTGTGTTATGGACCGCTTTTGGTATGACTTTTACTTTCTTTTTTGCTACGCACCTTTTCCCGGGCCGTGCGCCAAGGGTAATGGATCTGCGTGCCACCAATGACAAGTTTATTATTGCCATCGATGCAAAGGGTAATACACCACATGCGGATATCACCAATTTATTAAAAGAAGCAGGAGCTGTAGAAGTTAAGCATAACGACAGAAAATATGTTAGCTATGAATAAATTTAGAATATTAGGAACAATAGTTATCATTATCGCTGCTTCGATAGTTGTAACATCGTGCAAAGATAAAAGAAGTACGGGTTGGGAGTATGCACCTAACATGTATGAGCACACCGCTTACGATCCGGATCAAAAGAACCCTAACTTTAAAGACGGTAAAACAGCGCAGTTACCACCAGCTGGAACGATACCTGTAGGCTTTATAAAATTTGACTATCCAAACACTAAAGACGGTTATGAACTGGCAAGTGTTGAGGTTAAAACAGTTTTAGCGCAAACACAGGCTAATTATAAAGATGGCAAACTTTTGTTTGAGCATTTTTGCTCACCATGCCATGGTTTAGACGGGCAAGGTGATGGTTTGGTGGTTCAGCACGGATATCCGCCGCCGCCATCTTATTCAAAAGGACAATCATCACGTGGTGGTGCCATGAAAGATTTAACAGACGGTAAAATTTATCATACCATTACTTACGGTGTAAATGCTATGGGTTCTTACGCTTCGCAGCTAAACCCTGAAGAACGCTGGAAAGTGATCATGTATGTTCACCATTTACAAACTTTATAGAATAAAATTGAATGAGCACTCACAATAGTTTTGACGAGCAATTTGAATTTACCGGCAAGGTAAAAACATATAGCCTTGCTGCCATAGCAGTTGGGGTTATAACCATACTTGCCGGGTTTTTAACCGGAGCTGGTGAACGTACATTTGCAAATTTATTGCTGATGGGTTACTACTTTGCCTGCGTTTGCATGGCCGGTGTATTTTTCTGCGCATTGCAGTATGTGGCCCAGGCGGGTTGGTCGGCGTCACTAATTCGTGTACCACAGGCATTTGCTAAAACACTACCATTTGCGGCTACACTACTTTTAGTAATAATTTTATGTGGGTTATATTTTACCCATAAAACAACTTTGGAACCAGGCGGTGAAGAAGTAGTAGCTCCTTACCTTTATAAATTATGGGCGTTAGCAGGCGTTACAACACCAGGTAACCCTCATTTTGATCCTATTATCACTGGTAAATCTGTATTCTTAAACAGGCCGTTCTTTATTACCCGCCTGATTGTATTTATGGGAAGCTATGCTATTTTTGGCTGGTTGCTTGTTAAATACTCAGAAGGTGAAGATGAATTGGGAGGTATGTTTTATTACCGTAAAAGCTTTACTATATCATGCCTTTTCCTGGTAATATTTGGTTTCACTACCCCAATATTCGCTTTTGACGCTATCATGTCATTAGAAGCACACTGGTTTTCTACCATGTTTGGCTGGTACAATTTTGCTGCCATGTGGGTTAGCTGTTTAGCCATAATCACCTTAACTATTATTTGGTTAAGAACTCAAGGGTATATGCAATGGATCTCACAGGATCACCTGCACAACCTGGGTCAGTTAATGTTTGGCTTCTCTATCTTCTGGACATATGTATGGTTTGCACAGTTCCTGTTGATCTATTACGCCAACATACCTGAAGAAACAGTTTATTTTGTACGCAGATGGGAGCCTGAGTTTAAACCTTGGTTCTGGTTAAATATCGTGATTAACTTTTTAGCGCCTTTATTGGTGATCATGTCCCGCGATTCAAAACGTAAAACAAATATCCTTGCAATTACCTGTGGTATTTTAATTGTTGGTCACTGGCTTGATTATTTTATGATGATTATGCCGGGTACTGTACGTGCAACATCACATTGGTACACAGAGATATCAGTGCTTGAAATTGGTATTTTTGTAGGCTTTGTAGGGTTATTTATCTTCACTACTTTGAATGCTTTAAGCAAGTTCAAGTCGATAATTCCTAAAAAGCACCCTTTCCTTCAGGAGAGTCTACATCATCACATATAATAATTGTTATTTTTGCATCAAGTACAGAATACCAAACAAACATTAAAATGGCATTCAAAAAATTAATAAATTCTAAATCCTTACTATCGTTTTTCGCTGCGTTTATGCTTATGGGCACTAACCTGGTGAATGCGCAAACACCCGCTGCCGGTACTACCGAAGATGCCCCACAAGTTGATTGGACAGGTGTTTCTTACTATGTGCTTTTATTCTTGCTGATATGTGTTGGTGTAGCTGTAGTAGGTAAAATTTTAAAGATCTACGATCTGACCCTTAAAATTCAAGGCAAAAAAGGCCTTAGGTGGAATAATGTAATGGGCTTTATATGCCTTGTATTCCTGCTTGCAGGTTTATACGGAGCCTACTGGTCATTTACAGTTCAGGGTAGCATGACATTGCCAGAGGCGGCGTCTATTCATGGTGTTAAAATTGATGAGATGTTTACCGTCACTACTATTTTAACCATGATTGTGTTTTTCTTAACACAGATATTATTATTCGGATTTTTATTCAAATACCGTCACTCTGAAAAACGCAGAGCGCATTTTTTACCTCACAATAATACTATCGAAAAGATATGGACTATTGTGCCGGCTATTGTATTAACTATATTGGTTGTATTTGGCTTTTTCACCTGGCAATCTATTATGGATAACACAGATGCTAAAGGAGAAGTTGCAGCAATAAACGTTGATATCACTGGTCATCAGTTTGCATGGGAGCTACGTTACCCGGGTAAAGATGGTAAATTAGGCCCTAAAGATTTTAAATTAACTACAGCAGCAAACAAACTGGGTGTTGATTTTAAAAAGAAAAGCAGCTTTGATGATTTATCTGCCGATACTATGTACCTGCCGGTTAACAGGGCTGTAAGATTGAACATACAGGCACAGGATGTTATCCATAGTGTTTATATGCCACACTTTAGGGTTCAGCTTAACGCAGTACCAGGATTACCTACCTTCTTTAAATTTACCCCAACTATTACAACCGCGCAAATGCGCACCCGATTAGACGACCCTAAATTTGAGTACTTAGTGTACTGTAACAAAATATGCGGTGGCGGACACTATAACATGCAAAAAGTTGTGCGTGTAGTTACTGAAGCCGAATACCAGACATGGTTATCACACCAAAAACCTTACTTAACCGATGGTTTAAGGAAGGAATTGCATTTCGCTGCTGCGGAACCGCAACAAACAGTGTCTCAAAATAGGTTAGCGTTAAATAATTAATATAAGATAAAAGAGCGATATGTCAACATTAGCAGTTCACGATCACGGAGTAGCACATCACGACGAACACGGTCACGAACATCACCATAACGAAACTTTCGTGTCTAAATACATATTTAGCATGGATCATAAAATGATCGCCAAGCAATTCCTGATCACAGGTATTACTATGGCGGTTATCGCAATGATATTATCAATACTTTTCAGGATCCAGCTTGCTTATCCTGATAAAACATTCCCTTTGTTGACTACATTACTTGGTCACTTTGCGCCAAACGGACGTATCAGCACGGAGTTTTACCTTTCATTGGTTACCATTCATGGTACCATCATGGTATTCTTTGTATTAACCGCCGGTTTGAGCGGTACTTTTGCCAACTTATTAATCCCATTGCAAATAGGTGCACGTGATATGGCTTCGCCGTTCATGAACATGCTATCGTACTGGTTCTTCTTTTTGGCCAGTGTGGTTATGTTATCTTCATTCTTTGTTCAAAAAGGCCCTGCAAGTGGTGGCTGGACAATTTATCCGCCGCTATCAGCATTGCCAAAAGCTATGCCGGGATCTGGTGAGGGGATGACCTTGTGGCTTATCAGTATGGTAATGTTTGTTGCTTCATCATTAATGGGTGGTATCAACTACGTGAGTACTGTATTAAACATGCGTACAAAAGGGATGGACCTTTGGAAAATGCCTTTAACTATCTGGGCTTTATTCCTTACCGCTATATTAGGTATCCTTGCTTTCCCTGTATTAGTTGCAGGTGTTGTGTTGTTGATATTTGACCGTAGCTTTGGTACCAGCTTCTACCTGTCTGATATCGTTTTAAATGGTGTTCAGCAGCCTTACGAAGGTGGTAGCCCTATCCTGTTCCAGCATTTATTCTGGTTCCTTGGTCACCCTGAGGTATATATCGTAATTATGCCTGCAATGGGTATCTCATCTGAAGTTATGTCTGTAAACTCACGTAAACCAATTTTTGGTTACCACGCGATGGTTTACTCACTGATAGGTATTACAGTATTATCGTTCATTGTATGGGGTCACCATATGTTTGTAACGGGTATGAATCCGTTCCTGGGTGGCGTGTTCATGATCACTACATTGATCATCGCGGTTCCATCAGCGGTAAAAACGTTTAACTGGCTGGCAACTTTATGGCGCGGTAACATCAGGTTTACACCTGCGATGTTGTTCGCTATAGGTATGGTGTCATTCTTTATATCTGGTGGTTTAACCGGGATCTTCCTTGGTAATGCCGCGCTTGACATTAACCTGCACGATACTTATTTTGTTGTTGCCCACTTCCACTTAGTAATGGGTTCAGCAGCTATATTTGGTATGCTTGCCGGTGTTTACCATTGGTTCCCTAAAATGTTTGGTAAACTGATGGACGAAAAGTTAGGTTACCTGCACTTCTGGTTAACTTTCATCGGTGCTTACCTTGTATTCTTCCCGATGCACTTTATGGGTCTGGATGGCGTACCTCGTCGTTACTATGCATTTACCGAGTTTGCTTCTATGCAAAAATGGTTAACCATTAATACATTTATCACCTGGGCAGCTATTATGGCAGCTTTAGCACAAGTGGCTTTCATATATAACTTTATCGTATCGATATTTGCCGGTAAGAAAAGTACACAGAATCCATGGGAATCAAACACCCTGGAGTGGACTGCACCAGTTGAGCATATTCACGGCAACTGGCCAGGTGAAATTCCAACTGTTTACCGTTGGCCATATGACTATAGCAAGCCAGGCGCTGAAGAGGATTTTATCCCTCAAACTGTTCCTTTTTCTCAAACCATGAGCTCAAATCTTCCTCATGATTTTGAAGATAACCCAGCTGGGTTAGAGGAGCTGAACAAATATACAAGTACGTTGAAGGCCGAAGAAAAAGTTAAATAATCTTAATACTGATCTGATCTTTTAGGGTACCTCTTTAATTTGAAGATTTGAAAATAAGGCAGTTTGAAAATTAATATTTTCAGATCCTCAAATTCTCAAATGTTCAAATTTGAAAAGGGTACCCTAAATTGTTAGAAATATTTAAATGAGCACAACCGCATCTAATAAACGATTTCAAAAAATCAACCTCATAACAATCGTTCTTCTTTTTGTTTTGATACTTGCCGGTGGTGTTGTGCGCAGTTCAGGTTCTGGAATGGGATGCCCGGACTGGCCTAAATGCTTCGGCAGATATATCCCACCAGTAAGCAGCAATGATCTGCCTAAAGATTATAAGCAAAAATATGTCGATCAGCGTTTGGCCAAAAACCAACGCTTCGCCAAAACACTTGATGTATTTGGTTATAGCGAGCTGGCCAGGCGTATTCGTGAAGATAGGTCAATCCTGATCCCGGAAGAATTTAACGCAGGCAGAACCTGGACAGAATATGTCAATCGCTTAATAGGAGCTATATCGGGCATTTTTCTGCTGCTTTCTGCTATATATGGTTTCAGCTATTGGGGTAAAGATAAAAAGATCACCATACTAAGTATACTAAACCTTATACTGGTGGGTTTCCAGGGATGGTTAGGTTCTATAGTAGTGTCAACCAATTTGGTGGCATGGATAGTTACCGTGCACATGTTGCTTGCGCTGGCCATATTAGCGTTGTGTATCTATACCTATCATTTGGCAAAGGTTTACGGTAACAGCAAATTGAATACCAGCCCGCTTATCTATGTTATTACAGTGGTGACCTTATTATTAAGCATTCTGCAAATTACTTTTGGTACCGAGGTAAGAGAAAAAATTGACGCAGTGGCAACTCACTTTCAGGGTGGTTATCGCAACAAGTGGGTTGTTAACGCAGGCGAGATCTTTGCACATCACCGGGACATGGCCATTTTGGTGTTTATTGTAAATATTGTGTTATATGCGTTAATACGCAAGCGTTTTAACCGGCATTCTATCCACCAGCAGTTAATGAGCTTCAACTTTTTGATGATCATGCTGCAAATAGTTACAGGTATATTATTATCATATTCGGCACTGCCGCCGGTTGCACAGGCAGCGCATATTTTATTGGCAAGTTTAATATTTGGAGCACAGTTTTATTTGCTGTTGAATTTGCATCAGTCGGTTAATGTTAGGGGAGTAAGCAAATGAAGTGGAGTGATTTTTCAAAACTGATCAAATTAAGGCTCACCTTTTTGGTGGTGTTTTCGGCCTCTATATCATTTTTGATAGGTAGCAGGGCAAATGGTCATATCGACTGGATAAACTGGGTGAAACTGATTGTAGGGGGATTCCTGGTAACGTCAGCGGCCAATGGCTTTAACGAGATTATTGAAAAGGACCTGGATAAGTTAATGAAACGCACCATGGACCGCCCAATTCCGTCAGGAAAAATGACAACGGGGCAAGCCCTGGTTATGAGTTTGGGTATGGGCATGGCTGGTACTTACCTGTTAGGCAGCCTTAACCTGTTAACGGGACTGTTATCGGTATTTTCGATATTGCTATATGCCTTTGCATATACGCCGCTTAAACGTAAATCGCCTATAGCGGTATTTGTAGGAGCTATACCAGGTGCGTTGCCACCGCTTATTGGTTACGTTGCTGCACAGCAGCATGGCCGCATTGATGAAATAGCGCTCATATTGTTCGCAATTCAGTTTATATGGCAGTTTCCACATTTTTGGGCAATTGCATGGGTCTTGGATGATGATTACAAGCTTGCTGGTTTCAGACTGTTACCTACCGGTAACCGTGATTTAGGAAGTGCGATAATTACGTTTATATTTACATTGATATTGTTGCCAGTTAGCTTATTACCCTATTTTTATCATCATGGTGGTTATTGGGTGGCAGGTGTATCGTTGATATGCAGCTTAGTATTTTTGTACCAGGCGTATGGCTTGTTACGCACGCAGCAGATAGAATCGGCCCGTAAATTGATGTTCGGTTCTTTTATGTATCTGCCCATAGTGCAGTTAATGTTTTTGTTTGATTTTATAGGAAAGTGAAAGTAATGATGGCTTCGATTCAAAAAAACAACGATAGGCTTGATCTGGCTCCCAAAAAATTCAATATGTGGATCTTTATATTCACATCATTTATGTTTTTTGCGGCTTTAACCAGTGGGTTTATTGTTTATAGCGGGGGTAAAGGGCATGGCCTCAATGTAATTATGCCCAGCGCATTTATGTACAGCACTGCTGCTATTATATTAAGCAGTGGTACATTATTATTGGCCAGCAGGGCAGCTAAAGGCTTAAGGTTTGGCGAACAGAAATTGTATTTGTGGTTAACATTGGTGTTGGGTTTGGCTTTTTTTGGCATACAGATCTACGCCTGGTATGTGTTAACTTACAAAATGAGCATCTATTTTACCGATCCTAATGCATCGCGTTCATTTATCTACGCGTTTACAGGTACACATTTAATACACATTATTGCAGCTATATTGCTGTTACTAAATACCCTTTGGGGCACATACAGAAACATTCCGCAGGTAAGAAACATGTTTAAAATGGAAATGACTTCTATTTTTTGGCATTTTCTCGGAATTATATGGATTTATCTGTATGTTTTTTTACTTTTGAACCAAAATTAACACACCATTATTTTAAGTACAAATGAGTACAACAGTATCACAAATTGATGAAGTAAAAACAACTCCGTGGTCAGGAGGGAGATCTCCCTTCAATGTTGAGTACGGGAAAATTATGATGTGGTTCTTTCTCCTATCGGATGCATTTACCTTTTCATCATTGCTTATTTCTTACGGATCATTACGTTTCAGCGCAAGCGTATGGCCAGCGGCAGATAAAGTTTTCCAGTCGGTACCCGGTTTGTTAGATAGCGGTGCGCCGTTAGTTTTCGTGGGTTTAATGACCTTTATCCTGATCATGAGCTCGGTTACCATGGTATTAGCTGTTGAGGCAGGCCATCGTAATGCTAAAAAAGAAGTTTTATGGTGGATGGTAGCGACCATTATCGGAGGCTTTATGTTCCTGGGTTGCCAGGCATTAGAGTGGAGCCACCTGCACCATGAAGGTTTCTGGTGGGGAAGTACACCTGCTTTAGAGGAGCTGGGTAAATTTTTCAACGCTGGCGGTACTGATGCTGCAAGGCATTTAACGGCCCAGGAGTTTGCTAACTTATTCTTTACTATAACAGGTTTCCACGGTTTTCACGTATTTACAGGGGTTATAATCAACATTATTATCACTGTTAACGTGTTAAGAGGTACCTATGAAAAACGCGGTAGCTATTTAATGGTTGAAAAAGTAGGTCTTTACTGGCACTTTGTAGACCTGGTTTGGGTATTTGTGTTTACATTCTTTTACTTAGTTTAAAAAATTATATATGTCGTCAGAATCACACGAAGTTCATCACGAAGGCGGTGAACACGAAACAATGACCCGGAAGAAGATCTGGAAGGTGTTTTTTATATTATTGGCCATTACCTGTGTTGAATTCGTAATTGCATTGGTGATAGTACCGGGTCATCCGGAGTATCTGAGAGTTGCAAACCCTGTTTATATAGCTTTAACACTGCTTAAAGCATTCTACATTGTTGCTTACTTTATGCACTTAAAGTTTGAGAAGTTGGGTTTGGCATTAGCTATTATCGTTCCAATTATATTTATAATCGGTTTAATCCTGGTACTTACTAACGAGAGCCACCACTGGATTGATCTGAGGGGGTAATGAAAGCTGCCATCTGGAAAAAAATTACAGTCCTGGTGCTCATATTAGCAGTGCCAGGATTTTTGTATTATTTACTAACTGCAAAAGGTAAAAACCGTTACAAGCCACTCAGCTTTTTCGGCCCAAAGGAAGTTGCCAAAACCACGCATAGGTTTCATGGCAAGGATATTCCCGATACCAACTATTTCAAGGTCCCCGACTTTAAGCTCACAGATCAGGATGGCAAATCTTTTACACAAGCCAACCTGAAAGGTAAGATATTTGTAGCCAGTTTTTTTTATACGCATTGCCCAACGGTATGTACTACTATCAATAAAAACTTAAGCTACCTGGTAGGTACCTACTGGAAAAACAAGATGGTGTATTTTACATCCATCACTGTTGATCCTGAGCGCGACACCCAGGACGTTTTGAATAAATATCTGCAAAGCTATAAGCCCGAGTCAAACCGCTGGGTATTTTTAACCGGCGACACCTCATCTATCTATAACCTGGCCCGTAAAGGTTTTTTGGTTGATGCAGTACAGGCGGGTAAGGATGATTTTATTTACAGCGATAAGCTGATACTTATTGATCAGGATAAACACATTAGGGGTTATTACTCGGGTGCCAACACAACCGATGTAAATCGCCTTAACGATGAGATAAAAGTGCTGATAGCCGAAGAGCTGCGTAAAGTTGATAAAGCACTATACTAAGTGATATGACAGATAAATTTATTTTTCGTTTTGTGGCGTCGGTTACCATATTTGTGATACTGGTAGTTGTTGTTTTAAATCGCCACCTTATCCCCGGCCCGGCAGTAGCACCCGCGTTTACGCCATACCTGCCAATGCTGAATGCAGTATTGAACGGTACTTGTTCTGTGCTTTTAATTACATCCCTTTACTTTATTAAACAAGGGAACATACAAGTTCATAAAAGGCTTAATATTATTACCTTTTGTTTGTCATCTACCTTCCTGGTATCCTACATTCTGTTCCATTACCTGATGCGTAATGATACCTTTTATGGCGATGCTAATTTCGATGGCGTGCTTTCCATTGAGGAACGCGAATCTATAGGTGTACTGCGTACCCTGTACCTGGGTATTTTAATACCGCACATTGTATTAGCAGCGGGAGTGTTACCGCTGATATTACTAAGCTTTTACCGTGGCCTGCAAATGCAGGTAGAAAAGCATCGCAAACTGGTGCGTTGGGCGTTTCCGATATGGTTATTTGTAACGGTGAGCGGTGTAGTGGTATATTTAATGATTAAGCCTTATTACCATTTTTAAGGGGTGATTTTAAGCTCTCCTTAAAACGCTAAGGGGTAAAGGAAAACGAGCTAAATAACTTCTTAAATCTAAGCATAGAATAAACGCGGAGCAGAACACATACAATTCTATTTTTTTTATTAATAATTAGTTAAATTTGCAGGTATGAAACGAGTATCAAAAATCATTCTTTTCGTAATGGCCCTTGGGTTGCTGGTATGCGTAAGGCAGCCGGTAAAGGCCCAATGCGCTCAATGTGCTGCAACTGTTGAAACGAATACTAAAAGCGGCGGTAACGCAGCTAAAGGCCTAAATAAAGGTATCCTGTTTCTTTTAGGTGCACCTTACTTTGCTGTTGCCGCTGCAGGGTATATTTGGTACAAGAAATATCGTCGTAAAAATGTTAGCTTTAACATGCGCGATGAAAAGCTTAACCTTAACTAAGTAATTACATAATAATCTCCTCATTTTTATCATGCCGGAAACATCAAAGTCATGGGCAATGCTTCATTGTAAATGCCCGAGGTGCCGTCGTGGTGATATGTTTCAGGGAGGCCCCTACAGCTTTTCAAATAAAATAAATCTCAACTGCCCGCATTGTAATATGCATTTTGAGATTGAGCCGGGGTATTTTTACGCGGCCATGTATGTAAGCTATGCACTTAACGTGGGCGAAGCATTGGGTCTGGCCTGGCTTACCTATCTAATTACACATAATTCCGATTCGCCATGGTTGTATCTTAGTGTAATAATTTTAGGCTGCCTTGTACTTGCACCTATAAATTTCAGATATTCGCGAGTGCTTTTGTTATATTGGTTATCGCCCAAAATACATTACCAGGCCTATTTAGATACTGATGATATACCAGCAAAGTCTTGAATTTTTAAATGATCTGGCTCAAAACAACAACCGCGAATGGTTTTTGGCCAATAAAGAACGTTACGATGCTGCCCGTGAAAATGTAATTGATTTTACAGGTCAGCTACTTGTAAAACTGCAAAAGATCGATCCCGCTATTGATGAAAGCATGGATCCTAAAAAACGTGTGATGCGCATTTACCGCGATATCCGTTTCAGCAAAAATAAAACTCCCTATAAAAATAATTTTGGTGTAAGTATACCTTCTGCTGGTTTAAAAAGCGGCAGTGTGGAGTTCTATTTACAGATTTCGCCGGGAAATTCGTTTATTGGGGGAGGATACTGGATGCCCGAGGCTCCTCATCTTAAAGCCATCCGCCAGGAAATTGATTACAACGCATCGGAACTGAAGCAGATCATTGATGATGAAAAGTTTGTTGAGCTTTTTGGCGATTTCAGGAAGCAGGAGCAATTAAAATCTGTACCAAGAGAATATAGCGCCGAGAATGAAAATATCGACTTGCTGAAGTTGAAAAGCTTTGTAGGCTGGCATAAAATTAGCGACGAGGAAATTATGAAAGATGGTGCTGTACAGCTTGTAGCTGATATGTGCAGCAAAATTTACCCGCTGAATGTTTTTTTGAAAAATGCGCTTGCATAGCAATCACTTGAAAAATAACCACATGGAAACTAAATATTTATTATTAGCCGCGGCTTTTTGCATTGCCATTAGTTCATGCAAAATACTATCTCCTAAGGAGTACAGATCATTAGTAGCGCAGCGCGATTCATTAAATACCCGTACGGGAACTTTAGAATCACAGCTGGCACAATTGCAGAGCGATACCATCCGCCTGCACCGCCAGATTGCCGACTTGCTGAACAATAACAGCGCCCTTACCAATAACCTGGATGTTACATCAACCAAGGCAAACCAGTTGGCCGCCGACCTGCAAAAGCGTGAAGCCCGTTTAAAAGAGGTTGAAGCTATTTTGAAAAAACGAGATGAAGCTACCAATGCATTGAAAAATAAATTACAGCAGGCATTGCTGGGTTTCCAGGCAAGCGGGTTAACAGTTGATATCCGTAACGGAAAAGTATATGTTTCGCTTACCGATAAGCTGCTGTTTCCATCGGGCAGTATCGTAATTGATGATAAAGGTAAACAAGCCCTGAAACAACTGGCAGAGGTATTAAATAAAGAACCGGATATCAACATGGCAGTGGAAGGCCATACCGATGATAAGAAGGTAAAAAACCTGGGCCAGATAAAAGACAACTGGGACCTGAGTGTACTGCGGGCAACATCAGTAACCCGTTACCTCACCGAAGTTGAAATGGTTGATCCGCACAGATTAACGGCTACTGGCAAAGGCGAGTTTCAGCCCATAGACAGCGCCGGCACAGATGACGCCAGAACCAGAAACAGAAGGATAGAGATTGTGCTTAGTCCTAAGCTCGATGAGTTGTATAACCTCATATCTAATTAATAAAAAAAGCTCCCGGCGTGTGTTCGGGAGCTTTTTTATTATTACTGATTATTTCGTTTTAACATTAATAATTTTGACGAGAGATTTGCGAAACATAAATGGTTGTGTTTGTAATGATGCTAAATATTCATTTACACGAGTAGTAAAATTGTATATCTCTTTATCGGTCCAGTGTTCTTGTAAATAAGCTATCCGTTTGCCAAAAGTATCAATAGCTTTAGTCGTCCAGACTATTTCAAGCCCCATTTTCCGAATAGTTTTACAACATCGTTATGAGAAATGGTTTCACCTCGATCAGCCTGAGCCAAACCCTCTAAAACATCCCTTTGCTGATCTTCGTTTAACTCATCAAACCAATCTGCTTTTCTACTGGATAGAAAAGCTTTCACATCCAAAATCAAACCTTCATCATTGGTGTTCATGATGGTTTGTAAAATATCCAACTTTGCTGCATGCATGTTCATGGCTTAATTAATACTAAAATAAGCATTTATTTTAGAAGTTTTATCCGGTACGATAAAAATGATATCTACTCCACTTCTTCCATCACCGTATTAAATATCACAAACTTTTCATCAAACTTTTGCTGATGTGCTGCCTGGATTTTGTGCAGGTGATTCATATAGTATTGCTGAAATTGTTCGATGCTATCCGCATGGTATTGGATGCAATAGGTAACGCCTTCGTTTGGCGAATCAATAACAGTTAAAATCCGGTGTGAGCTAAAAAGCCCGGTAGCCATTACTGCTGGTATGTGAATGGTTTTCATATAATGAAGCCATTCTTCCTGGATAGCTTCATCCAGTATTATAGTATCGTTGTATACAATCATGATATTGCAAAAATAGGTATTTAAAGTTGATTAGGTGAGTGGTTGATAATGTGATTGGTTGAAGGGTTAACTTAACGAATATACGATTGACTTACGGCGCTTAAAAGCCACTCACTACTCACCCAATCAACCACTCACCACCGCTATGAATCCGCTTTATCGCCCCTTAATAGCCTGAAACGCTTGCGGGCTTCATTGATCCATAGGCTGCCGGGATAATCAGTGATAATTTTTTGGTACCAGGCTTTGGCATTGTTTTTATCATCAAGGTGATTTTCATAAATATCGCCCAACATAAAAACGGCATCATCGGCCCATAGTTCTGTTGGATGATCGGCGAAGATCTTTTTAAGCAGCGGAACAGCATCAGCATAGTTTTTTTGCTGGATCAGGATGCGCGATTTTGCCATCAGAATATCATCGCTAAGGCTATTCCCCGGAAATTTTTTGTCGATGCTATCAAGTGCCAGCAGGGCTTTGGCAGGCTGCTCGGCGAAAATCTGCAAATCGGCGCGGGCGTAGATTTTAAGGGCTGCTCCGGAACTGTCTGCAGCGGTATTGTCATTAATGAGTAGCAGTAAATTAAGGGCGTCGTTGGCTATCAGTTGTGATGTAGCAGCTTTTAATACATCCAACTGACCCTTTGCCCAGGTAAAATCGCCCGAATAATAGGCCAGCTTAGCATTCCGGAATTTGGCATCCTGTGCAATGGCCGTATTCGGAAAATCCTTTTCAACCTGGCTGTACAAAAGGGTTGCTTCCCATGGCAGGTTGTTTAAGAGGTAAACATCGCCAAGATCAAGTTTACAGGAAGCCAGCAAATCGGTGCGGATATTGGGGGTCGTTATCGCGCTTTCCAGTAATTTTTGAGCTTCGGTAATTTTATGCAGTTTAAAAGCCTGCAGGGCGGCCAGTTTCTGCATCGCAAAAACAGTATTGTTGTTTCGGCCAAACTCGGTAAGCAACGCTATATAGTCCTGCTCCAGTCCCAATAAATCTGTAGGGAGGTATTTGCCTGCAGTGATCTTTTGGTTTTTGGTATTGATAAGCTCAATTTTAGCAGGAATATATAATGGGTTACTTGCTCCTTTGGCAATAATATATTCATACCCGCGAATAGCGGCGTCATAGGCTTCGTTGGCGTTAAGGGTGCGGCACAGTTCATAAATACTGTTTCCATCATCATTTTGCCGCCTGCTGAGCGCCAGGGCCTGGTTAAGTGCCAGCTCATACTCCTTTTGCTGCATGTATTGCCAGGAAAGTAGCTCGGCGTACATCGTTTGCTGTGGATCTTTTTGTATGCGTCTTAGCAGTGCGGTTTTAAGTAAATCATAATCGGTATCCCCTTCAAATATGGTGGCAAAGGTGGTTTCGGCCTGGGTAATAAAGTTGGGGTTAGCTGGCAAAAAATTAAGATACTCTTCGGTAAGGGATATTTTATCCCGTTTAAAACGGTAAAGATTTATCAGTTCATAAGTAAATGCTTCATCGCTTTTGAGCAGCTTGCGGCCCTGTAAAAATATTTTTATGGCGTAATCAATATTGGCGTTCTGATAAAACTGGTTAGCCAGGCTGGCAATTTCCATCTGATCGGCCGGCAGGTTTTTCAGCATATCATCGTAAATGGTATTGGCTTTATCCAAATTGCCTTGCTGGGTATAAATGGTGCCCAGTGTTATTTGGTATTCATTAACATTGGGATGCTTGCGTACAAGTTTGCGGGCAACGCTTTCGGCCTCGTCAAATTTTTTGAGACTAAGCAGGGTGTTTATGTAATAGGAGTAATAGGTTTCATTATTTTGCTTGTATAGCTTCTGGTAAATTTCAAGCGCTTTTTGAGGTTCGCCATTAGCATTATATTGCGCAGCAAGCTGCAGTTCGTTGTTCTGCGCAAACAGCCTGACCGAGCCAAACAAAACAAAAATAACAATTGCAAATAAACACCTCATCTATTCAAAAATAGGGAATTAATGTATATAACATAGCCGTTTTTGCTTAATATTCATATAATGATTCACCGGGTAAAATTGTAGTGACATCTTGATATCGTCAACTTATTTTATCTAATTTGACCTGATTAATAAAATAGGTTAAAACAAATATGTTGGGCCGGTTAAAGATTTTTCTGTTTATTGGTGTAATTACCGTTATATGTTCCTGCAAAGATCATGTAAAGCAGATCCCTATTGTTGATTTTTTTAAAACGCCCGAGAAAAGCTTCTTCAGAATATCGCCTGATGGTAAGTACGTGTCTTATTTAAAACCTTACAAGGATAAGCAGAACCTGTTTATCCAATCGCTGGCAGATGGTACTGAACATATGGAAACCTCATTTGAGGATTACCCGGTACGTAATGATTATTTTTGGACCTATAATAACCAACTTGTATTTAACCAGGATATTGTAGCAAATGATGGTTTTATCATGTACGCGCTTGATGTATCAACACATAAAGTGCGCACCATACTATCGCTGGAAAAAGTGAGGGTAAACCTGGTTAACCGTAACAGGCAGCAACCAGACCTGATTACCATAAAGATGAATAAGCGCGACCCGGCTAATTTTGACGTGTACCGGCTTAATATTAAAACCGGAGTGCTTACCCCTTACCTGGTTAACCCGGGTAATATAACAGAGTGGTTTCCGGATGCTGATGGAAAAATTCGCCTGGTTAAAGCATCAGATGGGGTTGACGAGGCTATTTTATACCGCCCTGATGATGCTACTCCCTTTAAGCCTATCATTCAAAATAATTTTAAAAATTCGGTAAGGCCTATCGCTTTTACGGGGGTGAAAAACAATTTCTACGCACTATCAAACGTCAATCGTGATAAGGTGGCCCTTGTTGAAATTAACGCGGAAGATGGGAAGGAGCAAAAAACTATTTTTAGTTGCAACAAAGCCGATGTAACGTATGTGGAGTATTCTAAAAACAAACATCGTGTTGAGTTTATCAGCTGGGAAGAAGCCAAGCCCCGTAAGCATTTTTTGGTGCCCGATATTGAGCATACTTATTACAATTTGCAACAACAGCTAAAAGGCTACGAAATTAAGGTAGTTGACCGCGATAGTTCAGAGAACAGGTTTATACTGAATACTTATACCGACCGTAACCCAGGCTCCTATTACCTGTATGAAAAAACTACCGGTAAATTAACAAAGCTGGGTGATATCAACTCGTCGCTGGTACCTGATGAGCTTTGTGCCATGCAGCCTATATCATACAAGGCAAGAGATGGGCTCACCATTAATGGATATTTAACCATGCCGTTAGGTAATAAAAAAACTAACTTACCTGTAGTAGTGATGCCACATGATGGCCCCTGGGCACGTGATTCATGGGGGTATGACGAGCAGGTGCAGTTTTTGGCTAACCGCGGCTATGCCGTTTTCCAGGTTAATTACCGCGGATCAACCGGGTATGGTAAGGCTTTCAGGAGTGCCGGCTATAAGCAGGTAGGAGGTAAGATACAGGATGATATCACCGATGGTGTGCACTGGCTTATAAATAAAAAGATAGCGAACCCTAAAAAGATTGCCATTTTTGGCGGTCGCTTTGGTGGCTTCTCTGCTTTGTACGGCGTATCCTTCCATCCGGAATTATATAGCTGCGCGGTTGTACAGTATGGGCTGATCAACTTTTTTACCTACATTAAAGATGCCCCGCCGTTTTTTAAACCCTATTTAAAGATGACTTATGAAATGGTTGGCAACCCGGAAACGGATGCCGATCAGTTTAGAGCGATTTCTCCGGTTTTTCATACGGATAAGATAAAAGTGCCGTTAATTATTTTCCAGGGGGCTAAAGATCAGCGGGCCAACATCAGCGAACTGAACCAATTTGTACGCGAATTGCGTAAGCATGATGTAGATGTGAAGTATTTTTTAAAGCCTAATGAACGCGCTTTCTTTAGGAGCGAACGTAACCGCCTTGAAATGTACACCGAAATAGAAAAATTCCTGGATTATAATATGAGGGTTAAACCATAGTGGTTATGCCGGCACAAAAACATGTTTACCGCAAAAACTTTTCGCTGATCATCATTTTTCTGGTGCTCATATCCATAACTTTTGTTGTCGCGCTTTTTATATCCTATAACCTTACATCAAAATATGTTGAAAATGAGTTTGCTTCGAAAAAGATTGAGGTATTGGAGCAAACCATTAAACCTTACAATGACTTTTTTCAGAATAAAATACCCGAAATTACATCATACCAGGGTTTCCTTGATTCGGCATCGGCGGCTAAGTATGCCGCATCTGTTTTTCATGATTATGGTTTTGTAAAAAGAGTGGTATTTTATGATGCACTCATCGGCGGGCATTCAGCGCCAATATCAATCCAAAGAAATAGCCTGAAGATCTCGCTAAAGGGTACTTATCTGTATGGTCATAAAAAGGGTAAAATATGGGGAGCAAAGCAGCTACGCCCGGCCGATGAATCTGATTTTAGGGAGATGGCAGCCAAGTTGAGCAATTATATTGCTTTTTCTGATACCACCCGTGTATCAACCCAGGATGAGTTGTACAAAACATTTTGGGATGTTAAACCTAATAAAATAACGTATACCAATATTTTACGCCGGCAGGATGTTAAGGTTTACCGCGAATTGCAGCAACGCGATATGCTATCAGAATCATATAAGCAAAACATGATGACCTTTTATCTTGATCCTTTTTTGCTCAAGGTAAAAAATACCCACCATGAGCTTTATCAAAGCGTATCTATACAACCTGTGGTATATGACCCTATTGATAGCGATGGGAATAAGTTGATAACCGAGGTATCGTTCCCCGGCGCTTTTTCTGATTATAAATTGTTTTTTAGTTCGGAACAGGGATACCTCAGCAGCGAGACAAACCGCAGGTTTATGCCCATTGGCGCTGCTGTGTTATTAATAACGCTTTTTTTGGTGTTAATAGGCTGGCTCATTTATCGCAACCTTAATGTGAACCTTAAACTGTTTAAACTGCAGTATGATTTTATTAACAATTTTACGCATGAGTTTAAAACCCCTGTTAGCGTTATAAAAATCGCGGGCTCAAACCTGAGGGGCGATGGCGAGCTCACCGAGCGGCAGCGAAAGCACTATGGTAAAATTTTGGATGAAGAAGCAGATAAACTAAACGATTTGATGAATAAGTTGTTATCATTCACCCAACTCGAAAATAAGTCTATCAATATTAAAAAAGAAAAAATTGTTATTGATGATTTTGTGAGCCGTTATATTGCTACTTTTAAAATTAAATACCCCGATTTTAAACTAAAATATAAAATTGATGGGGTACATGATTTTTATACCGATCCGGTACTTTTGGGTAGTGTATTTCAAAATTTGATAGAGAACGCTTATAAATATTCGCACCCGAAGCAAAAGGAACTTAATATAAACATAACGCAGAAAAAGGGAAAGATAGTGTTTGCCTTTATTGACAGGGGCATAGGTATTCCTAAAAATGAACAGAGTAACGTATTTAAAAAGTTTTACAGAATTGAGAACCAATATAACCAAAACGGGAGCGTAGGTTTGGGTTTGGCATTTTGTAAAGAGCTGGTTAATTTTATGAACGGAGAGATTGTGGTTAACAGTAAAATTAATGAGGGTTCGGAATTTATAGTCACGCTTCCAAACGAAAATTAAATTATGAACAAAGAAATTAAGATTGCGCTGGTTGAAGATGATGAAAACCTGCGTTTCCTGGTTGCAGAGCGCTTGCAAACCGAGGGGTATAAGGTTTTGGAAGCCGATAACGGCGACGACGCGGAAGTTATGATACTGGCCGAGCAGCCCGATATTGTACTGCTTGATTGGATGCTGCCCGGCAAACCGGGCTCTGAGGTTTGTGGTAACATCAGGGAAAAGGGGTATGATAGGCTGGTGATATTAATGACCGCCAAGGCACAGGATGTTGACAAAATTGAAGCCTACAACTTTGGGGTATCTGATTATATTACCAAGCCTTTTAACATGGATGTGCTGGTAGCGTTGATTGATAACAAGATCAAGTTTAGCCTGAATAGTGAAAAGGCAGAGTCATACAAGTTTGCCAACATGGAGCATTTGCCCAATACGCACCTATTGATCAGGGATGGCCGCAAAATTGAGCTCACCATACTGGAAAACCGGATATTACTTTACTTTTTGAAAAACAAAAACAAGGTAATTAACCGCGAAGAACTAATGATGGAAGTTTGGGGCTACAACGCCGATGTAAACACACGCACCCTGGATATGCACATTGTTCGCCTCCGCAAAAAGATAGAAACCAATGCCGATTCGCCGCAGTATTTACAAACTGTGAGAGGGATAGGATATAAGTTTGTGTATACTCAGTAAAAAGGTTTTTCTGGTCATTACAATGACCAGAAAAAACCTTTTTTGTCATCCTGAACGCAGTGAAGGATCTATTATTCGCCATGCTTCTTCGCCCTGTACAGTCTGCTAACAGATCCTTCACTGCGTTCAGGACGACACATGGAGGTGAAATTCTCCAAATTTTGCCCCAATGGCGATTATATTGAGCTTATTGCTTCTTATACATCCTTGCCACTATAAAATCATTAAAAAACAGCTTTTCATCTAAAATCTCGTAGCTATTTAAAGTAAAGCAGCGCTCAATCTCTGGTAGTTTACTGGCCTCTATGCCGCATATGGTTCTAAAAAACAGGAACATGCTTTTAAGCAGAATCTTCTGCCACCATTTACCAGTTAGCTGAAAGTCGCAATTAAGCCATAGCCCATTCGGTTTTAATAATGAATGGATATGATCAAATACGTTTTTTAAAGTTTGTTCTACAAAATTATCGAATAAAAAAGGGGTGATGGCGACATCAAATTGTTGCGCTATGTTTACCTTTTCAATGGCGTCATTTATAAAAGCTACCTTATTGCCACTGGTGTTTCTTTTTCGGGATAATGCCATCATGTCCGCAGCTACTTCTACATACGTAATTTGCAAGCCGGAGGGCTGAAGTTTTGTGAGCTCATCCAGTATCCAGCCGGTGCCGCCGCCAACTATAAGGATGTTGCTGCCAGGCTTTATAAAACTGAGTAAATAAAGTTGTGCGTTTATAATGGCTTTGCCATAAACCAACCGTGAAAGGCCATCATAAAACCATGCGGAATTATTAAAGCTGGCCGCCATATTAATGGCTTTTGAAGATCAGGTTAACTGCTAACAATACCACGTACTGGAGGATCAGCACACCATCCATAAAAAAGAAATAATAGTACTCATCCTTCTTCCGGTCTGATTTAAAGATAAGCCAGCCAGTAAGGAAAACCGTGAGCGTTAATGCAAAAAAGTCGGCATTGAAACCGTTGTCCCTGAAAAGGAAAAGCAGCCCTATATAACCGGCCAGCAAAACCTGGCAAAACAGGTATGCATTTTTTTCGCCCCAGACCACAGGGATGGTTTTGAGGCCCATTTTGCGGTCATCAAACAAATCGCGAATATCAAAGGGTATAGTAAGCGCCCCGATGAATAAAAATCGTTTAGCGATCAGTATAGTGGTATCGCGCATGGATATATCAGTTGCATGAAGGTGCATATCTTCAAGCACGGGGAAAAGCACGCAGCTCATGGTCCATACCAGGGTGATGAGGAATGGTTTTAAACCGGGTATATTACGTAAACCAAACTTTTGTTCGCCAACGGCAAATAGTGGCAAACTGTAACCAAATGATAAAATACCCAAAAAGATGAGCAGTATTTTTGATTCTGTAGTGATGAGAAAAAACAGGGGAATAAGAGAAAGCAGCGAAACGATGGTAAATGTTACCATGAGGCGGTAGTGCGAAAAAAACCAGCGCACACGTTTGTAGGGCGATGTTTCGGGCTTTTTAGGCTTGGTAATAATGATGCAGAAATTGTATATGCCTAATGTAGAGGTAAAAAGCAATCCTAAAACGGATAAAATTGGCGCGGTTCCTATGAGGTGAAAAGTAACCAGGGCCTGCGCTACGGCGCAAAGCGACATGAAGATATTACTGAACAGCAGAAAATCAAAAACGGATTGAAATATTTTTTTCATTGATTATGATCTGCCCGCGTTGATCTTAAGTTCTACTTCCAGAAGGATCGTCCCCGGCTTTTAATGTAAATATCGTAATCTCCGGTAATATTCCAACTCTGCCGTATAAACCTACAAAGCCATAGCCCACATTTACGTATAATTGTTGTTTACCCTGTTGGTAATGACCGGCCCATTCCGGGTAAACATATTTAATAGGGCTCCATTGATAATCTTTGTAACGCACTCCAAATTGCATACCGTGCGTATGGCCAGAGAACATGGCATCTATCTGTGGATAATCTGCCAATACCTGCGCCCGCCAGTGAGAAGGATCATGTGAGAGGAGTAGCTTTACAGGTAAATCACCGGTGTTTTTTGTAGCCAGATCCATGCGGCCATACTTAGGGAAGCGACTAAACTCACCCCAGTTTTCTATCCCGAGTATTCCTATTTCTTCGCCATCAACTTTAAGCCGGCGGTTCTCGTTCAGCAACAGGTCCCAACCCATGTTTTTGTGGGTGAGTATCAGGTCCTCATGATTTTTCTTTTTATCGGCTGGGTTTGGCCAGTCGCCATAATCACCATAATCATGGTTGCCCAGCGATGAATAAACACCAAGCGGCGCCTTAACTTTAGAAAAAATATCCTGGTAATCCCGCATTTCACTGGCCTGGCCATTAACCAGGTCACCGGTAAAAAATATAAAATCGGGCTTTTCTTTCAATAACATTTCAACACCGCCCAGTACAGCTTTTTTGTTGAAAAAACTACCTGAGTGGATATCTGAGATCTGGCCCAGTTTAATGCCATCAAAAGCTTTGGGCAAGTTTGGTAAATACAGGTTTTGATATCTTATATGATAATCATATAAGCCTTTGGGCATATCAACCTTAATGGCAGCTAAAGGTACGGCACCAGCCAATAAACCGGCTTTCATCAAAAACTCCGACCGGGGAATAGTATTAGGTGGCACCAGGGCGGTGCTTCTTGCAGATAGGTTTTTAAACCTGTTTTTACGCCATACCAGCAATCTTCTCGCGTCATCGATTAGCAGGAAAGGTAAAAACGTTAGCTTGCCTATAAATATGAGGGAAAAAACAAGCAGGCCCGCTGCACGCAGACCAAGCCCTACATGAAGATAAACACCAATTAACAGCCCCGCAATAATGAGGATGCTAATTGCCCAGTAAAAAAAAGTAAAGCCTTTTTTACTGAGCAATTTCCAATTTTTAAAGGCACCGCGTATACCGTGTAATACATACAGGTCAATAAGCAATAGTGCCGCTATAATCAGGATGATGTTAAGCGCCTGTTCTGTCATTTATTGCAAAGGTATCAATTATAACGGTCGTCGTCTAAATCAAGATCATCTTCATCAGGCTGCAGGTTAAACAGGCTGTTAAACATATCTGAGAAAGCGAAGCCGTTATCCAAAAATCCTTTGTTTAGTTGCGAAAACTCTGAAAGGCCATGCAGTACAAACTCCATCAGCAACAATTGCTGGTTTTCTGTTATGCGCGGATGCAGTTTTTTAACAAGGTCTTTTAGGCCGGCAACTTCATTAAGTTCTTTTTTGTAGTCAATTAATGACATATCATCAACCAAAGCCAGGTTGTTGCCTTCGCCAAACCAGTTGATAATGCTGGCATAAGGGTTTACACCTTTTGCTTTCTTAGCCTTTTCCGGATCTGGGAAAAATTCAAGCAGTGTGGTTTTAATGGCTTTGCCTATCAATATATTGGCCACCTTGCCGGGACCTTCCAGCTCACCTTCATAAACCAGCTCAATTTTACCGGTTATGGCAGGGATAACACCTAAAAAGTCGGTTATGCGTACAAATGTATTTGACTCATGGTTCATGATCATGCGGCGCTCTGCATTGCTGATCAGGTTTTCATAGGCCGAAATAGTTAAACGTGCAGATACCCCCGATTTTTTATCAATGTACTCAGAACTGCGTGCCTCAAAAGCTATTTGCTCAATCAGGTTTTTAACCAGGCTATCTGCTTCAACGGTGCTAAGCTGCTCCGGGGTAAGAGAAGCTTCCTGTTGGGTTATTTTTCTTGAAATTTCAACCGTGCGGGGGTAATGCGTCAATATCTGGCTTTCAATACGATCCTTAAGTGGCGTAACGATGGAGCCGCGGTTGGTATAATCCTCGGGGTTGGCAGTAAACACAAACTGGATATCTAATGGCAAACGCAGTTTAAAGCCACGAATCTGGATATCCCGTTCCTGTAAAATGTTAAATAATGAAACCTGGATACGGGCCTGCAAATCGGGTAATTCGTTGATCACGAATATACCACGGTGAGCACGCGGAATTAATCCGAAGTGGATAACCCGTTCGTCAGAGTAGGTTAATTTTAATGTTGCCGCTTTTATAGGGTCAACATCACCAATTAAATCGGCAACGGTAACATCTGGCGTAGCCAATTTTTCTGTATACCGTTCAGACCGGTGGATCCAGCCGATTGGGGTATCGTCGCCCTTTTCGGTTATGGTACTATGGCCAAACCATGATATTGGGTGGTAAGGGTCATCAAATAAATCAGATCCTTCGATGTAAGGCACATATTCATCCAGTAGGTTGATCAATAAACGTGCAATACGGGTTTTAGCCTGGCCGCGTAAACCCAATAATAAAATATTGTGGCGCGATAGTATGGCGGTTTGCAGATCAGGAATAACGGTATCCTCAAAACCGATTATGCCTTCAAAGCCACCTTCGCGTTTTTTAAGTTGCTCAATAAGGTTGGCACGTAATTCATCTTTAACCGAACGGCTTTTGTAAGCAGATTTTTTTAGCTGACCGAGGGTTTTTATATCTAATAATTTACTCATGTTTTATTTTGATTTCACCGATGATAATTACATCCGTGGAAGTGATTTCACCAATTGAAGCGAAACCACCAATTTGTTTTGTCTTAACTCTTGATTCTAATCTCTTGAATCTTACCTAACTGTTTTTCTTCTGTTTTTAATGTAATCCTCAAAAATGTATTCGCCGAGGCCATTTAATGAACTGTAAAAAGCCTTGCCGCCGTTGGTTTCTGTAAACTGGCGTACAAACTGCTGCAGGTAAGGATCTTTTGCTATCATAAAAGTGGTGATAGGTATTTTTAAGCGCTTACACTGTGCAGCCATATTAAGGGTTTTGTTCACCACTTTTCTATCAAGGCCAATGCTGTTTTTATAGTACTTGGTACCCTCTTTTAAACAAGTAGGTTTACCATCTGTGATCATAAAGATTTGCTTGTTGTGCGTTTTTCTACGTCGCAGCAAGTCGGTAGCCAATTCTAAGCCGGCATAAGTATTGGTATGATAAGGGCCAACCTGTAAGTAAGGCAAATCCTGCAGGGTTATAGGCCATGCATCGTTGCCAAATACAACAATATCTAAAGTATCCTTGGGGTATTTGGTGCGGATGAGTTCGGCAAGGGCCATGGCCACTTTTTTTGCCGGGGTTATCCGGTCTTCGCCGTAAAGAATCATGGAGTGCGATATGTCAATCATCAGCACGGTAGAAGTAAGGGTTTTATAGTCCATTTCCTCTACTTCCAAATCACGCTCGGTCATCATAAAATCGCCTATGCCGTGATTTACCTGTGCATTATGAATAGATTGGGTCATGTCTATCTGGTCCAAACTATCTCCAAACTCAAATTCGCGGCGCTCTGCGTTTTTTTCATCGCCCTGGCCGGATTGAGGTGAAATATGATTTCCCTTGCCCGATTTTTTAAGTTTGCCAAAGATCTCTTCCAATGCCGACTGGCGGATACTTTGCTCCGTTTTGGCGGTAATGTTAAAGCCCCCCGTTTGCTGATCATCGCTTAGGTAGCCTTTTTGTTTCAGCTCGTCAATAAAATCGCCCATACCATAATCATCGTTGGTAAGGTTGTATTGTTTATCAAGCTCGTTAAGCCAGGCTAAAGCTTCGCCTGCATCGCCCGAAGTATAGTTGAGCAATTCCAGGAATAATTTCAGTAATTCTTCAAATCCGCCTTTAGGGATCTGGTTGGGTATAAATTTGGAAAATCCAAAACCGCGCATATTTCGTCCTTTCTTAATATAAAGAAACGGATAATTATTCTTAAAAGTTTGGAGTGCCGGGGATTAAAGTAAATTGTTAGGTAAGTATGACAATTTGTTAGATATGCAGATTCAGATGACAGGATTCTTTAAACCCATTGTCATGCTGAACGGAGTGAAGCATCTATTCGCAGACTGTACAGGGCGAAGAAGTATGGCGAATAACAGCCCCTTCACTGCGTTCCAGGATGACAAAAAGGTTTTTTCAAACTTACATCACGAATTTTTTTTGAATTTCTTCCTAAATATAAACCAGGCTATTCAGCAACTCTGGTGGGTAAATAGGGTTTGCGCCACGCTGGCTGGCAACGAAGGCACCCACCGTACAAGCTCTTTCAACAACCTGTTGCATGGGCTGTTTGGCTAATAAACCGCTAATGAAAGTGGCAAGGAATGCATCGCCGGCACCTACCGAATCGCCCACTTTTACAGGGCAGCCGGGGCTTTCATAAAACTCATGATCATGCCAAACTATGGCGCCGTGTTCGCCACGCGTTACACAAATGGTTTGATTATGATATTTGGAACGAAACTCTGCTATCTGGTCTTTTAATGAATTATTGCTGCCACCTATAAGCAAGTTGGCTTCTTCTTCATTCATCTTCACCACATCGGCACGCGCCACCAGGGTTTCTATGGTTGAAAGTGTAAAATGAGGGGGACGTAGGTTTACGTCGAAAATTTTAAGTGCGGGGGTTTCATCAAGCAGGTTAAGCAAGGTTTCCCGCGTGGTGGTTAACCTACAGGCCAGGCTGCCAAAAACAATGGCGGATGCTTTTTTTGCAGCAGCGTTAAGCTCAGCCGTAGTTTGAATATTATCCCATGAAACAGGCTGGGGAATGATGTAGGTTGCCTGGTTGTTTTTATCCAGTTGTACGGTAACCTCGCAGGTAGGAAACTCATCATCCAGCTGGATCAGATCAGAGTAAAGATCGTTTGATTTTAGGAATCCAATCAGCGCGTCGCCGCTGCTATCCATACCAACAGAGCTGGCAAAGGCTACTTTTACGCCTTGCTGTACCAGATGCCTGGCTACATTCATTGGCGCGCCGCCAGCTTTTTTACCATCGCCAAAAGCATCCCATAAAACTTCGCCGAAGCTTAATACCTGATTTTTCATAGAGTAAGTTTTTGTTAGGCAGTGAAATTCAAATATAGCTGATTTTTTGTGTGAACCGGAATTGTGGAATTAAAGAATTTTTGGATTTTTTTTCATGCTGTTAATTTATAAATTCGATAAATCCCGGTTCAAACAAAATTCCTATATTCAGACTATGAAAAAACTCATCCTGGCTTTCTTTTTGATCCTAAGTTCTTTTCTCTCGCACGCGCAGGATAAACAAGCCATATTAACCGTAATGCATAATCAGGAGCTGGCCTGGAACCGGGCGGATGTGGAAGGTTTTATGCAGGGATACTGGAAATCAGACTCGTTGGTGTTTGTAGGTAAAACCGCGCCTGCCTATGGCTGGCAAACTACGCTTGATAATTATAAAAAACGTTACCCGGGTAAAGCTGCTATGGGGCAGCTTAAATTTAACATAATGCAGGTAAAAGTACTGGATGCTGCTAACGCTTTTGTTTTGGGCGGATGGCACCTTAAGCGGGTTAAGGGCGACCTGGGTGGGTATTATACCCTTTGGTTTAAGAAAATTAAAGGAGAATGGAAGATAGTATGTGACCATACTTCTTAACTTTGGCCCGTTACTTTATAATCAGGGTATGAAAACAGGTTTGGTTATTGGAAAGTTTATGCCTTTGCATATTGGACATACTGCCTTAATTGATTTTGCTTTGGAGCATTGCGACGAGCTGTTTGTTGTGGTGAGCGCCAGTGATGATGAACCTATTGCAGGTAGCCAAAGGTTGGAGTGGATCGAGCAGGTATATAAAAATAACAGCAAGGTAAAACCAATTTTATTGAATTACGACGAAGCTGTATCTCCAAATACTTCTGCATCGGCAGATGGGGTATCCCGGCTTTGGGCTAATTACCTGCAGGTAAAATTGCCACCTATTGATGTGATCTTTGCTTCGGAACCGTATGGCGCTTACATGTGCCGGTTTTTAAATTGCGAAAGCGTTATTTTTAGCGAACCCCGTAAAATGGTGCCTGTTTCGGCCACGCAGCTTTTAAATAACCCCGCGGTATATGAAGCTTTTTTGCCCGATGTTGTAAAAGCTTATTACAGCAAACAGCGATCCTTGTAAAACAGCCTTATTTATAATAGTAAGGCTATAAATTTTCTTTACCCTTACTAACCCATTTGCGCTTAAAATCTGATGGGTTTTCGCCAACTATTTTTTTGAAGAGTTTATTAAAGTAGGATAAGCTTTCAAAACCTATGGCATAACAGGTTTCGGTAACGTTTTTATCTTGCATGAGCAGGTTTTTGGCAACATCAATGCGGTATTGGTTCACAAAATCGGTAAAGGTAATATTGGTTTGTTTTTTAAAGTAGCGGCAAAAAGCAGCGGTAGTAAAATTGACTTTGGCAGCCACTACATTTACATCGGGGTTTAGGTTGTAGTTGCTGTCGATATATTCATAAACGGCCCCCATTCTTATCTTATCTTTTAAAAAGAATTGCAGACTTAAGTCGTCATCATTTAAAATCGTCATTTCATTGGATTTGGCCAGGATCTGAAAAATCTCCATCAACTCCAACAGTTGTTTAAAAGAGCCCAATGCCGAAAGTTGTTTCAGCTTTTGCACAACCATAGCTTTAGTATCGCCATGAAAAGCAATGCCATTAGCGGCTGTTTTAAATAGCTGGTTAATGCCCGCAAATTCTGGCGTTATAGCCACAGCCGTTCCCATAAAATCTTCCTTAAGCTGCACTACTATTTGGTGATATTCGCTCCTGAGGCGGTAATCAAAATTTAAATGAGGCAGGTTACTGCCAATTAAAACCAGGTCGCTTTGGGTATAGCCGGATATATGTGAGCCTACGTGCCTTATTCCGGCGTCGGCCTCCACATATACCAATTCGTATTCGGGATGATAATGCCACAGGAAGGTGTTCCTTAATCGCGGCGAAAAAAGCTTAAACGATTTGCCCGGTTCAAATTCTACTTTCTCCAGTTCTATCTTGTTCATGCTGTATTGTAATCATATTTTATATAAATGTACTTAATTGGTCAATACAGAGCAAATATTGGTCATTATACAGAATAGACAGGTATGGCCATCACCCTACATTTGAATTATTAAATCAATACAAATTATGAAAACCGAAAACGCCACCATGACCATGACTCCGGGACCCGAAAACGCTCATAAGGAAGTACCCGGTAATCCATCAACAGCAAAATCAAGCCAGATACGCCTTAACGAGCGTAAAAACAACGAGCCATTGCGCTTATTGACTGAAGATGATTGGCGGTTTTGGATACAGAATGGTTACGTGATCATCAAAAACGCCGTACCTAAAGAGCAGGTTGCAAAACTGGCTGATTACCTGTGGGAGTACGAAGGTAAAGATGCCCATGATATAGAAACCTGGTATAAAAAACCCAACGCCCAAATGCAAATGACCGAGTTAAATAACACTGGTATGGTAGAAATTTATAACCAACAGTTTTTGTGGGATAATCGCCAGTATCCAAAGGTGCATGAGGCGTTTGCTGATATATGGGGAACCGAAAAGCTTTGGGTAACTATTGACAGGGCTAACCTGAATTTTCCGTTAAGACCAGGTTTTGAATACAAGGGATTTATACACTGGGATTATGATCCCGAAACAAAACCACAAAATGTACAGGGTGTTTTAGCCCTTGCCGATCAAACAGATGAAAACATGGGTGGCTTTCAGTGCATCCCGGAATTGTACCGTACTTACGATACTTGGAAACTTACCCAGCCCGAAGACCGCGACCATTACAAACCCGACACCACCGGTTTTGATATTGTAAAAGTAAAACTGGAAGCAGGCGACCTGTTGATATTTAACAGCCTGCAGCCACACGGCATCCGGCCCAACACCAGCAATGATAAGGTTAGGATAGCCCAATACATAGCCATGATGCCCGCCCAGGAAGATAATGAAGACTTAAGGCAATGGCGCATTAACAGCTGGCAAAGCCGTGAAGCGATGCAAGGCTACGCTTTCCCCGGCGACCCGATGGAACGGGAAAAACAAAACCCTGTTGCAGAGCTTACTGATTTAGGGAAGAAGCTTTTAGGATTGGAGAGGTGGTAGAAAATAAAATGACTCTGTTTTATGTTGATACCCGTTGGCTGTGAGTACACTATGATATGTTAGGAAGGCATAAAAAAGTAGGGGCAATGAGCGATTCCTTCCTCGGGGAAGGGAAGGTAGGGGTTAAATCAGGCGTTCAGGTACGTCGCAGATGGATGTCGGCGAAACCCCTCCCTGCCATTGCGCACATTACAGCCGCACCCCTCCCGAGGGAGGGAATTGAAAATCCGTTAACAAATCTTCCGAACATCTACACCGATGCCCGTTGGCTGTGAGCACACTATATATGGTCGGAAGAAATAAAAAAGGTAGGGGCAATGAGCGATTCCTTCCTCGGGGAAGGAGGAGGTAGGGGTTAAATCAGGCGTTCAGGCACGTCGCAGATGGATGTCGGCGAAACCCCTCCCTGCCATTGCGCACATTACAGCCGCACCCCTCCCGAGGGAGGGAATTGAAAACCCGTTAACAAATCTTCCGAACATCTACACCGATACTCCGTTGGCTGAGTCCTCACCATATATGTTCGGAAGACATAAAAAAGGTAGTGGCAATGTGCGATTCCTT
The DNA here is from genome assembly GCF_056405015.1 of Mucilaginibacter sp. P2_A4. Classification (NCBI taxonomy): domain Bacteria; kingdom Pseudomonadati; phylum Bacteroidota; class Sphingobacteriia; order Sphingobacteriales; family Sphingobacteriaceae; genus Mucilaginibacter; species Mucilaginibacter sp. P2_A4. The sequence continues at coordinate 173,825 of NZ_JBFUCX010000010.1, forward strand.
CCTCGGGGAAGGGAAGGTAGGGGTTAAATAAGGCGTTCAGGTACGTCGCAGATGGATGTCGGCGGAACCCCTCCCTGCCATTGTGCACATTACAGCCGCACCCCTCCCGAGGGAGTGAATTGAAAACCTGTTAACAAATCTTCCGAACATCTACACCGATGCCCGTTGGCTGAGTCCTCACCATATATGTTCGGAAGAAATAAAAAAGGTAGGGGCAATTAGCGATTCCTTCCTCGGGGAAGGGGGAGGTAGGGGTTAAATCAGGCGTTCAGGTATGTCGCAGATGGATGTCGGCGAAACCCCTCCCTGCCATTGCGCACATTACAGCCGCACCCCTCCCGAGGGAAGGAATTGAAAATCCGTTAACAAATCTTCCGAACATCTACACCGATGCCCGTTGGCTGAGTCCTCACCATATATGTTCGGAAGAAATAAAAAAGGTAGGGGCAATGAGCGATTCCTTCCTCGGGGAAGGAGGAGGTAGGGGTTAAATCAGGCGTTCAGGCACGTCGCAGATGGATGTCGGCGAAACCCCTCCCTGCCATTGCGCACATTACAGCCGCGCCCCTCCCGAGGGAGGGAATTGAAAATCCGTTAACAAATCTTCCGAACATCTACACCGATACTCCGTTAGCTGTGTCCTCACAGCCAACTTTTGCTGTATAAACGGCCTTAAGCTTTTTTTCTCCCTTAAGTATTTACTGAAAACATTAATATATCTGCTATCAAAGGAAACTTTGGTTATATCTTCATAATTGACATATGTAGGCGTTTCATCAAGCAAGCCGGTAGGGTCGAAGTATTGTATATTAATCTTTTTTTTATTTGCCTTTACAATGGGGCCGATGGTGAAACTGCCGATCTTAGGATCTTCACATTCAACAATTACATTTTGTGGGATATCTTTTATGCTGTTAAAAACTGTTTGCCAGCTACTCAAGTCAATTTTGTAGTTGATACCTACTTTATCAGCTTCGCCTTCGGCAATCATTATTTTTTTAAAACACTTATCATATTTGTTATGGCGAATCTTTTTTAACTGGTTAACAGGTAAAACAATATAGCCGTGAAGAGTAAAATCACCAGCCTCCTGCATCAAAACAAAATCATCAGAATAATCAAGAATATATCCGCTGCTTGTTTCGTCGACACCTTTGGCTACTGTTCTTGTGATCTTGACATAGTTGCCCAGGTGAAGTTTTAATTTCTCGGAAATCATAAGGATAAGGATTTTCCCTAAAGATATAAATAACTATAATCAAAGATGTGCGTTGACGGGCATAATCCGTTGGCTGTGTCCTCACAGCCAACATTTACACTCAAAAACAAAAATAGCGATGAGGACCCCTCATCGCTATAAATAATTCTTTATCAAAAGCCCGCAACAGGCATCCCGAAACCCGGACCTAACCTTATAAAGGTTTGCCGGCTGCAAGTTCTTTATTAGCCCACTTAACGGCCAGTTCCTCGCGAAATTTGGCGTATTTTTCTTTGAAGGCCATCTTTAGTACACTATCAACACCGCCTTTGATAGCCAGGTTGTATAAGCTGGCAGCTTTGCGGGTTAATGATGCATCCCAGGCACGCAGACTTAGTGAGTACGATCCGTCGATGTATTTCATCCAGTGCCAATAACCGGTTGGCATAAACAGGGTATCGCCATGCTCCAGGAATACCTCGGTGCCTTCCACACCATCAAGGGCCGGAAATTTTTTAATGTCGGGATTTTGTACATCATAATCCTCCAGCGCGTAAGTAGCGTTGGGGATACAGTACAAGCGGCGTTTCCACTTATTCTCAAACAGGATCACATGTTTGCGTCCGCCAAAATGGGTATGGAAAATATGCGGAAGATCAATATCGTAATGTAAAAAAGTAACGGAGTTTGAGCCGCCGAAAAACATGGCCGGCATGCTTTCTAAAAAGCCACCCATGAGGTCTTTAGGTAGTACAATATCATCCAATAACTGCGGCGCCTGTTTAAAAATATTAAAGAAAAAGATACGCAGCTCGGTAGGTTGGGTGCGGATCATATCAATATAATCATCAAAAGGCATTTCTGTTGCTGATGAATTGATGGGTTTTGATGGATCAGCTTTGGAGTTATCATATAAAGGCACAACCTTTTTGCCAACAACTTCTTTTAAATATTCAGGGGTCCATTTTTCACGGGCAGGCCAGCTTTTGGTTAGTCCCTTAATTACCAAAGGGCGACGTGGGTTTAAATAATTCTTCTTAAAATCCTCGGGAGAAATATTTTCAACGGTATCAATCGGGTTAAGTATAAAACTCATATAGGGGTGCTTTCCGGGTGTGTTTATTTTAACAATTACTTCATATTACCAAAAAGTAAACAAAGGAACGAAATAAAACTTCAAATGGTATAATTTCCTTGCAAAAACAAAGGCCGGACGCTAAATGCATCCGGCCTTTGTTTTTGGTTTTACAGTACCGGGTTAGTATTAAAGCCCGCCTGCAGTAAAGAACTTATTTGGGCATTAAAACGGTATTCACTACATGTATTACGCCATTGCTTTGGTTTACATCGGCAATAGTAATCCATGATTTGCCGCCTTTTTCATCAACCAGGTAAAGTTTTTTGCCTTTCGCCATAACGGTTAAAGTGCCACCGCTTACTGTGCTTAATTCGGCTTTACCATGGCCTGCTTTTATTTTGGCTACTAAATCGGCAGCGCTTAATTTGCCTGCAACAACGTGGTAAGTTAAAATTTTGGTAAGTGTTGCTTTGTTAGCTGGTTTTACCAGGTTATCAACAGTACCAGCCGGTAATTTATTAAAAGCCTCGTTAGTTGGTGCAAATACAGTAAATGGGCCTGCAGATGAAAGTGTTTCAACCAAACCCGCGGCTTTTACTGCTGCTACCAGCGTGGTATGATCTTTTGAATTTACAGCGTTTTCAATAATATTTTTAGTGGGATACATGGCCGCGCCACCTACCATTTTATTTTGCGCGTTTGCTTTTGGTGTTACTGCTAAAGCTGCTACTGCAAATGCAGCGATGATTAATTTTTTCATTGTCGTGTTTTCTTATAAATGTGGTTAAATAGCACAAGGGTGCCTGGTTGGTTGTTTTAAAGCTGATTAAACTGTCACGAGCTCTTGACGTTTAACCGGCTTTTAGTTGTTTGTTATTTATAAGAAGATACGGGTAGTTAGTGGAGTTGGATTTAGAGGGACGGGATGTTTCTTACACCTTTTTAGGGTATACTGTGTTAAAAGAACAATCCCCCGGCAATGTTATCCGCATATAACTTACCGGTAGCTGTAAGGAAAATGATATTATCTTTTTGGGTGATCCACTCCCTGTCGAAATAATTCCCTGCCGAAATCAGCAATTGATCAGCCGAGCCTTTTGCTATTGTATTAAGCCTGTCCAGGTCAAGTCCCCACATGGTACGTATGGAAGTCATGATGTATTCATTCAGGCGGTTCTCTTCGGTCAGTGTCTCTGTTTCGGCGGGTATTTTACCGGTTACAATAGCTTGCGTGTATTTGGCGTTGTTGGCAATGTTCCACTGCCTTACTTCGCCGTTGTAGGAGTGTGCCGATGGGCCTATGCCCAGGTATTTTACACCTTGCCAGTAATTGGAGTTATGTTTTGAATATTGACCGGGCAAGGCAAAGTTCGAGATCTCGTAGTGCTCAAAACCATGATCGGCCATGGCTTGCATCAGCACCATAAACTGGGCGGCGCTTTGCTGATCGTTCATGGGGGGCTGCTTTTTTGTGCTGATAAAAGCGGCAAGCGCTGTTTGCGGTTCCACCGTCATGGAGTATGCCGAAATGTGCGGAATGGAAAGCTCGAACATCTTATCCAGGTTTTGTTTCCACTTGGTATCGGTTAGCAGGGGGTAGCCATAGATCAAATCGGCTGTGATGTTTTCAAAACCGGCATCCTGTACTCTTTTCACTGCCGATTCTGATTCCCGGCTGCGATGTGCCCGGTTCATCCAAACCAGGTCTTCATCAAAAAAAGATTGTATGCCAATGCTGAAACGGTTTACATCTGTTTGGCGCAAAGCTTTCACTTTAGCCACATCCAAATCATCAGGATTAGCCTCCAGTGTAATTTCGGCCGTTGATGATACGGTGTGAAACTCCGTAACGGTATTGATGAGCAGGTGGATCTCATCGGCCGCTAACACTGATGGGGTGCCGCCGCCGAAATAGATGGTTTCTACCGTTTCGCCGTTTAAAAAGTTTTTTTGTAGCCTGATCTCGCTTACCAGGGCCTGTACAAGTTCGTCCTTATACTTTGGCGATGTGCTGAAATGGAAATCGCAGTAATGACATGCCTGCTTGCAAAAAGGAATATGAATGTAAATGCCTGCCATGCTTTTAAGAGTATATAATCCCATAAAGAATGGGATAGGTTAATGATGTTAATGTATTGATTGTCAATGTTAAAAATGTTTTAATAGCTTTCTTAATCTTTTGTTTTTTATTCTATTTTATGTTACTTTTGTTACTCAGGTGTTACTATTCAGATTTGACGAGTAACAAAAGTAACAAATAAACAGTAATTAATAAGTCATGGTAACTATTAGATACAAAAAGCTAAGCACAGGCAAATTTAGTGCTTATTTGGATGTCTATTCCAATACTGGTGAGGGTAAAGGTAAACGCAATTACGAGTTTCTTAAGATTTATGTAGATAAAGACTATTCTGATGCAGCAAGCCGTGTTAGCGAGCCTGATAAAGAAAAACTGAAGATTATTAAAGCACTTCGTAATAAAAGAGAGGACGAACTGAATTTCTCGGAGCATGGCTATAAGCAACCTGCCAAGATCAATTATTATCTTCAGGACTATCTTGATCAATGCCTTGCAAAGAAATTTAATTATAAACTGGAATGCCTGATCATTCATCTTGGAAAGTATTGCCCCAAACGAACCATATTATTCCAGGAAGTAGATGAAGAATTTTTAGATAAGTTTCAGAGTTACCTGCTTAATCAGGTTAGCCGAAATACAACTAATGCCTACATGTCCGTATTCAGGCAGCATTTCAATAAACTGGTAATTAAAGGGATTATTCAAACTTCTCCTTTTGGTAGTTTTAAGATTATCGAGGAGGAAGACTCGGAGCGCACCACGCTCACTATTGAAGAAGTAAGAACCTTAGCTAATTACGTTCCCAAAAGAGGAAACAGCCAGATCAGGGAAGCTTTTATATTTTCTTGTTTTACTGGTTTGCGGTTTTCGGATATTAAGAAATTGCATTACGATGAAATTGTTAACGAACAGCTGATTTTTCGACCGGCAAAAACGACAAAGAAAATTGTTACTGTACCATTGGCCGATGAAGCAAAAATAATTATTGCAAAAGTGGTCAAGCATCCTATAAATAAGAAAGTGTTTTGGGATTTGCCAACAAGTCAGGTGGTAAATGTTTACTTAAAATTTTGGGCATTGGAAGCCGGTCTGAAAAAAAACCTCCATTTCCATGCTGCCCGGCACACTTTTGCAACCATTGGCCTGACTTTTGGAATCGATATATATACCATGAAAGAACTGCTGGGACACAGTAAAATTGAAATGACCCAAATCTATGCTAAAATCGTTGACGAAAAGAAACGAAACGAAATGTTGAAATTTCCTAAACTTTGAATATGAAAAAGGTTTTTTTTGAAATCGGTTTAGTAATAGCGTTTACCCTGGTCTACCTTTTGGTTCCGGGAATACGCTTGCCGCTGATTATTACCTTTGGCGTATTAGGCATTTGGCTATTACCCGTCCAATTATTTTTATCGGTAAGTTTTAAAAACTGGCAGGATGAACTTAGTGGCCGTTTTCATCATTTGCCGACACAGGAGCGTTTATTGCAGGTTAAGGGTACTTTTGAGGGTCTTGACCCGATAGAGGTTAACAAGCTTCGCTTGTTTTATATCAATATAAGTATTTTTCACTACCTGCTGATGATTTTCTATGGCCTGTCATTTTTGTTGATCGGCCTTTTGTTTTTGGGTTTCGGTGTCTATTCTAAAGGTACGTATTTTGTTGCTATAAGTCTTTTGGGATTTATTATTACCTGTTTTATCGGCTACGTCTTGATTGGTCAGATTTTTCCCGACGGAAACAAGAAAAATATCAATGCTGTTTTCTATCTGTTTTGGAGCAAGGACTGGCAAAAACAACTTTCTGCACTTGCTCAGATAGACAAGGAGGATTTTCAGTTATTGCGTAAACCGCAGTCATTCTATGATTTTTGGCGGCAAGGTAAAACAGTAGAAGAAAAGGAAATGGCATTTAAAAAATTAATAGAAGACCTAAACAGGCATAGTAAAAGCGGGCCACTTTTTAAATATAATGAGCAGGGAAAAATAGCGCTTACCGAAATTATACGTAATGGTGCGCCCGACAAAACGCTGGCAGGTTTCCTTAAATACTGCATTAAAGACCGGAAAATACTTTCGGAGGATATTTTGAAAAAAAGTCATAGGGGATTATTGCATTCCGTTTTTATGATCGGTCAAAACAAAGGACTTGTCGTATTAGAGAACGAAAGATTTAAAACCTTACCCGATGATTATGTCGAGGTATATAAATCAATCCTTAAAGAATAAACGTTTTGGATAGAACTCCATAATGTACCCAAGCATGACATAAAGTACGTTCGTACGATACCGCCCAATCGGTCGTATAGGTCTATTTTGTTCTATTTTTTTGCTTCCGTTAACCAAAACGGAGGTCGAATGAATATCAATGAAAACACCAGGGTAATAGATCTTAAAGTATCAGATCTGTTGACCATTTTAAAAGAATCCGCAACAGCTTTGCCCGCACCAATACTGGTGCCAAGCGACGAAGATGAAATAGGAGGCTATGAGGTAGCAGAGAAAACTACGGGTTACGCACGCCAAACCCTTTACCAGTTAAAATCTGCAGGAAAGATTCCCTGCATTGTCCTTCCTAACGGTGGTGTCAGGTTCTCTAAAAAGGAGATCGTTAGCTGGCTGATGTCCCATAAAAGGCTAACCGACAAAGACATAGCCGAGAAAGCAGAAAATTTTGTTTTTAAACGCCGTTTGCGCAGAAAATAAGGGGAAATATGGAACAGGAATATCCTTATCTCCGAATCGGCACGGCCTATTACAAGATCGTTCAAAAGCCCCTCGCTTCGGGTGACCGCATGACACTGCTCCTTCCCTGTTCGGTAGAGTGCATTAAGCAAGATCATGGCAAGAGCTATCTGTCCGGTATACCGAAATATGATGGCTTTTGCTTTGTACCGTCACACCTGCATTACAAGCGGTTTATCGGCAATTTTTATAATCGGTATCATCCATTTATACATGTTCCGAAGATTGGCCAGCCAGAACGGACGCTGGCCTACCTGGGCCATATTTTCGGCGACCAGCTCGAATACGGTTTGGATTATTTAAAAATTCTACTCGAAATACCGATGCAGATGTTGCCCATCCTTTGCCTGGTCAGCACCGAACGGAATACAGGCAAGACCACTTTTTTGAAAAGTTACAAAGATGTATTTCTGTTTTTAAACAACGACAAGGCCGGACAAACCGCCGCAGAAAAGTTGAGACAAGCAGATATCAACGGCATTGATGCCAGCGAGTTTTACAAAGGCTATAACGATGTGAACGATTACCTGAGCGCCCAAAGGAGGGGCGCTTTGCGAGCGGAGGCAAGGCGCGAAGCGCCTGAAGAAAAGGGGCTGGGGTTGGGACGGTAAACCAGTTTTTTTTCATCAGCAAATACTGCTTGCTGTATAGATGTATATCGGTATAAAGGGCGAACGGCGAATGGCCGTTTTTTATCCGCTTGTAAGGAGCAAGTTTGTGTTTTTGTTGCCACAAAAACATCCCGGATGCCTGTCGGCACCGGGCAAACTTGCCTTTTGCGCCCGATGGTTGCAAAAGGGAAAAACGAAAGAAAAAGTAAGGAGGTAACCGATGGAAGCAACAGTTAAGACAACTAATAAACAACCGGTAACCCAGCCCAAAAACAAAGGAGGCGCACCAAAGAAAAGGGTTAAACGGGAGTTGATTATACGTATCAGGATGACAGCGACCGAGCGCTTTTATATTGACAGCAAAGCCAAAACCGCAGGCATGCGTTCAAGCAGTTGGATAAGAGCAGCAGCCAAAAGTGCCAAGGTGGTTCCCCGCTTAACAGACGATGAGCGGCGCATCCTTTGGATGCTTGCCGAGCTTGCCAATAACCTGAATCAATTGACAAAGCTTGCGCACCAGGTAGGTTTATTGACGGTAGTTCGTAACTGCGATAAAATTTTGAAAGAGATAGATATTACTTTAAAACAGCTCAATAACAATGATAGGGAAAGTGATAACGGGTAGAAGCTTTGGCGGGTGCATCCGCTATGTGGTACAAAAAAATGATGCAGTGGTATTGGATGCAGCTGGCGTACGAATGCAACAGGTTAATCAAATCATCAACGATTTTAACCTGCAACGAAAATACAATCCCAACTTAGGAAAAGCAGTTGGACATATTGCTTTAAGCTGGAGCGTTAACGATGCCGCTAAGCTGAACGATGAGGTAATGGTGACATTGGCGAAAGAGTACCTGCAAAAAATGAAGATACAGGACACGCAGTACTTAATCGTAAAACACCAAGATAAAGATCATCCGCATATCCACATCGTTTACAACCGGGTAAGTAATAATGGTAAAACCATATCCGATAACTTTCAAAAACAGCGCAATGTACAGGTTGCTAAAGAATTGACTTTAAAGCATGGCCTTTACCTGTCATCGGGTAAAGAGCGCGTTAACCGCCAGCAGCTTAAAGGTGAGGATAAAATTAAATATGAATTATTCGATGCCATCAGGGCCGCCAGCAAAAAAGTAAAAAATATCAATGAGCTAAAGCAGGTATTAGCTAAACAGGGTATTGTTACCTATTTGAAATATAAGAGCGGCACCACTGAGGTACAGGGCATCAGTTTCAGTAAAGGCGAATATAGATTTAAAGGATCAGAGATAGACCGGAGTTTAAGTTATGCAAAGCTTAGCCAGGCAATAGAACAACAGCAGGCTAAACCGGAAAAGAGTTTGGCAGACCAGCTAAGAGAAGTAATGGAAAACGCAAAGCAGGAAAGAGAAAGCCAGGACAAGACCGAAAAAATAACTTATTTAAAGCCGGAGCCGGAAACCCATTACCTGAGGCAATCGCTATCAGCAGGAGCGGATTTATTAGGTGGCATGCTTGGCAATATAGCCGACGACGATGACAGCCCGGAAAGAAGACGGCGAAAGAAAAATGAACAACAGCAAAGTAAAGGAATATCAAGATGAAAGAAATAGATGAACTAAACCAAAGGATAAATGGAGTAGATGAACTTATTGACACCTTAGTCAAAACCAACACGGATATGGAAAGAAGACAAGTAAAACTCGAAGAGCATATAGAGAATATTAAAGACCTTGTTCCTATAATTAAAGCAATGGAAAGTAAAACGAATTATCCTGAGGTTTATATACCTGACTACAGTGAAGAGTTCGGACAGATCTTTGCGGAAATTCAAAAAGCTTATGCCGAATCCGGCAAAGAAACGTCCACTGCATCCTTCCAAAAAGTTATAGATAAAATAGACGCCTTAAATATAGATATAAGGGCATTGGCTAAACGTTACTTTGATCCAAAGACAAGTTGGCTGCTTATCATTTGCAGCATACTCATCCTACTGGTAGCCGCATTGACAGGTACGACAATGGGCTTCGCATTCGAAGCATATGAATTTAAACTGAAAAACAACGCTGAAAATATATCAACTAGAGATACTGTTAACCGGTTCTCCCCAAATAAAACTTTTAAAAAACATAAAATGAAAGCTGGAAGAATAAAACAGTTTTTGCACCATACAGACAAAACAGAATAAGTGAACCCTTTATTTGTAAGACAATGAACAAAACGTTAAATTTGAATAAGTTTGAGAAGAACAGCGAACTTAGCATTTTTATAAATGCTAAACATGAGCCAATTGGTGTATTAATTCCATTGGAGCAATGGAAAAAGATAGCACCTACGGTAGATAAAAATTCTGAACTGCATCAACTAATGGATCAATTAACATTTAAACCGATTTTTGAACGTTCTTTAAAAGAGCAGAATAATTGGCTGGATCAGGAAATTGAACAGGTTGAAGCAGAACACCTGCAAAAAGGATTATATAATATTTATCAGGACGATACATATTGCAAAGACAAAGATGTCTTTATACATCAATATACTGACCACCGTGAACTTGTAAAAGTAAATGCGGATACGGGCCAAACCCAAACTATCAGGAGAAGTTTCTAATGAAGCATCCACAATTGTATGTTTTTGCCGGACCCAATGGTGCCGGTAAGAGCACGCTGTCGGCGAGTATGCTTTTGCCTGGTACGCCCATATTTGACGGTGATAAGGAGTTTGCATTGTTAAAGAAAGAATTCCCGTCCACCGATAGTGGCAATCTCTACGAAGCCGTAAATGGGCATATATTTTCCGATTGGAAGAATAAAGCAATGGAACAGTCGCTCGATTGTGCCTTTGAAACTAATTTCAGATCCTCAGAGGTGATGAACTCTGTAACTGAATTTAAAAAATCCGGTTATCAAGCCAGGCTCATCTTTTTCGGACTTGATAGCCTGGAGGCTTCTATCGAACGCGTAAAACTTCGGGTGGCGAATGGTGGTCATCAGGTTAGCCTGGATAATATAAAAGCTAATTATGAAATGGGATTGAAGAATTTGACTAAATACTATCAAGATTTCGACTCTGTTCACTTAGTGAAGAGCTTTGCATCAAATGAGTTAGATAGGAAGCTAACCTCCTATTTAACAATCGAGGCTGGCCAAATTGAGGAGCGAGCAGAATTAATTCCTGATTGGGCGAATGACCTTGTAAAAACTGCTGAGTTAAATCAATATGCAAAAATCATGGACAAGCAGCAACCCGAACAGAATCAAGAAAATAAAAAAGATCAATCACGTGGAATTGGTCGGTAAACATTCCATTTCACCGCGCTCGGCAAAGTTACCGACCGGCGGATGAAATGTAAAGGCTATACAAGCGAAGCATTTTAATTTGTTTTTTAGCGGTGCTTCGGCCTTGACATTTCATCCACCTTGCGCTTTTGGTGCCTAAGCGTTGAAAATGGGATGGTGAATTCAACTACTAATTAAGTTAGAATTTTATCTGTAAAAGAAATGTCTTTAATAACAAGAACCTTATCATAAAGGAACATTTTTATGATAGTAAGGACAAGCAGGAAAGCCACCTTTAATCAATTTCTACACTAAACCCAGCCTCTCCGGCAGCATAAAATTCAATATTTCTCTTCTTGAAATGTTTAGCGTAGTTCTCATACCGTTGCTTCAGAAAAAAGTCTTTCGCATAGCCGTCGTGAACCGGAAGTATATGCTTTGGATGAATTTTGTCGCCAAATTCAGCAACTTTCAGTTCGGTAGTAAAGGGTGCCATGATTGGAAGAATCAATAAATTTATTCCTTCATATGCATAAAGCTTTAGCTCAAACGAATCAACCGGATTCAATATTGTATCGTCAATAACGTAAGCTTGCATATCCGGGAAGGGGCTATCCAATATAGGCTCGTGAGCAACATTTAAAACATCCAAACTAAAAGGACCAATTGTCATTTCGCCTTCTTCGACAAGAATACTTTCCAAACCATTGGCAAAAAGTTCTTTCGAAACTTCTGCGTTAGTATAAATAGTAGCCTTACTTAGTTCAATTATCTTTTTCAAATTCTCCATATCCAAATGGTCGGGATGATTGTGGGTGATAATCACCGATTGCACATCATTAAACATTTCCGCTGTGACTAACCCTTCAGCAAAAGAAAACTTTCCAGGATCAAATAGAATTTTAAAGCCAGTTTTTTCAAATAAAAGACAAGAATGAATGTATTTTGTAATCTTCACTACCTTATTTTTTTAAATACTTTTCTATTTCTTCTGTAGAGTTTCCTACTTTACTTATTGCGGACTTTAATTCATCGACTGAAATTTTAAAGTGTTTTGCCCAATACTCAAAATCATAAGCCTCACTTGATTCAAATTCCCTTTCGTCGCGCTCTTTAGCATTTATCGATTCATCCATGTTTTAATTATTTATCTACTCAATAACATTAAGCACAAGTTATGGTTTCATTACCTGAGATTATACTTGTTTAACGAGTTATCTTATAATTAGTAAAGCCTCAATAGCTTAATTGTCGTGGCTTACCGTCCTATAAAGTAAATCGTTGCTAACTAATTAAACATTTTGTTGTTTATGAAACACTTATGTCAACCGAAGAAAACAAGCCAACCTCAAACCCCAGCGACCACCTCGCTAATGAAAGAACATTTTTAGCCTGGATCAGGACCAGTGTTGCCATAATGGGCTTCGGCTTTGTGGTGGTAAAATTTGCGCTTTTTATTAAACAGATCTCATTAGTCTTGAATACTAAACAAACCGTGTTACCCGGCAAAGGTTATTCTACACAAATTGGAATCTTACTGGTGGCCATTGGTGCTTTTATGGCTTTGTATTCGTACTTGAGATATCGAAATACGGAAAAGCAACTCTTAAATAAGGCCTATAAGCCATCACAGCTTCCTTCACTTTTACTAACCCTAGCTATTGTGATAGTAGGTGCCTTATTAGTGATCTACCTGATACCGGGTCTATAATCAAAATTGTTTAATAACATTTAGTTATTGAACATCATTAATCATGATAAAAATACCCTTCATTCTGTAATTACTTTTGATGTATTAAATAACAACAAAATATTACAAAATGAAAAACTCAATAATCAAAACAGCACTTATCCTGATGGTATCAGGATTTACAATTAACGCCAATGCTGCAACAGGCGGTGTAAAAGCGCCAGAACAAGTTACTGCTGAATTTACAGCTAAATATCCCGGCGCAGTACTTAAGGATTGGAAAATGGACAAAGCCGGTTACAAGGCAGAATTTAAGCTTAACCACAAAAAACAAACTGCTGTTTACGCTGCAGACGGAACCTGGTTAAAAAGTTCGATAAAGCTAAGCGGGACCAAAGACATGCCGTTGGCAGTTAAAACTGCATTGAGGAACAGCAAATATGCTTCATTCTATGAAGATGAGATCAAGGAAGTTACCACCCAAAACGGAACGCTATATGTTTTAACCATTGACAATCATAGCGGAAGTACAATGGCTACCGAGGGTTACGGCTCATGGGAAGATTACCAGATAATTTACGACATTAACGGCGCTCTTTTAAGCTTAAAAGAATTATAATAATCCTCTTAATAAATAATAGTATCATGCAACCCGAAGAAGAAAAAGAACTGGTTAAAACGATAGTAAAGGTATCACGCTATACGATTTATATTACGTTGATTGCTGTAGCATGTATGGCAATTACAATAGTTTCCTTATTCAATAACGGATCGGGAACTACAGCAAGCCCCAAAGCAAATGAGGGCGCAGCTACAACCAGTGTTACTGCTCCTTCATCTCCGCTTGCCGCAGCTGGAACTACGCCGAGAGCCATACCTGCAGATGCCTGGAAAGCGCCGGATGAAAGCACCATCCCGGCAGGAAAAGCAGGCGACATGATTCGTTATGGAAAAGAGCTTTTAGTACATACATCTCAATATTTTGGCCCGCAGGGTTCGGTTGCGCATATTACCAACGGCATGAACTGCCAGAATTGTCACCTTGCAGGCGGCACTAAATTGTTCGGAAACGATTACGCCGGTTTCATTGCCAGCTATCCAAAAATGAGTGGGCGCAGCGGTAAGGTAGAGCCAGCTTCAGAACGAATAGCGGAATGTTTTGAACGCAGCCTGGCAGGTAAAGTACCGGATACTTCAAAAAAAGAGATCCAATCTATATTGGCCTACATGAAATGGATCGGTAAGGATGTAAAAAAAGGGCAGAAACTATTCGGAAGTGCAACAGAAAAGTTGGCCTTCATGGATGGGGCTGCCGATCCGATAAAAGGAAAGGCGGTTTTTACCATGAAATGTCAAAGCTGTCACGGCAATAACGGAGAAGGCATGTTAGCGGCCGATAAAAAATCCTACACCAATCCGCCTCTATGGGGTAAGCATAGTTATAATGATGGTGCGGGTATGTACAGGCTGACCAATCTTGCCGGATTTGTTAAAAACAATATGCCTTTCGGCGCCACTTATGAAAGTCCACAGCTGACAGATGAAGAAGCCTGGAACGTAGCAGCCTTTATTAACACCCAACCCCGTCCGCACAAAGACCAGCACAATGACTGGAAGGATTTGAAAAAGAAACCGATAGATTTTCCTTTTGGGCCGTATGCGGATGCCTTTAGCGAAAAACAGCACAAACTTGGCCCCTTTAAGCCAATCAAAGACGCACAAAAAGAATTAACCGTTAAAAAATCATAAACATAAAAACCATGAAAAAGTACACCTTAATTTTAGTAGCCTTTGCCTTTTTAACTTTTGTAAAAACAGCAAGCGCCCAAACCGATCCGGCAGCTTTTACCGGCGCAACAGCAAAATTGAAGCATTACGATGCGCTATACATCCTAAATTCAAACGACGATAAAAAAATAAAGGGCACGCTGCGCAATATTGACAACGCGCTGGAAGATGTCCGCCTGAAAGGCAAATTGCATGTGGAGCTTATCGCCTTCGGCGATGGCGTTGCCGTTTATATGAAGAGCGGCGCATATGAGCAAACCTTAAAAGACTTGCAAGCCAAAGGTGTTGTTTTAGCTCAATGCAGCAATACGATCAAAGAACGAAAAATAGATAAAAACGACCTATTCCCGTTTGTATCCTACGTACCAAGCGGTAATGGCGAGATTATCATCCGTCAATATCAAGGCTGGGCTGTCGTTCATCCATAACCTCCTTATCATTCTAAAAATCATTTACAAACATTAAAGTCAAATGAAAAATTATAAAAATATATTGTTTAGCGTAGCAGCATTTATTGCATGCAGCAACCAAGTTAAAGCCCAGGAGCACCGGTTTGATCCGCCCTGGAACACTCCGCCGGAAAGCAAGGTGATGTTTACCGTGCCGGGGGTTGATAATGTTCCCGACCTGTTTGGTGACATCAACGACCCGCAGTTAGTTGTGTTCTTTGCCGGTAACCAGTTTATGTGCCTGGATGATATGATGGCGGCATTTAAGAAGGCTTATCCGCAATATCAGCGGGTATTTGCGGAAACGTTGCCTCCGGGCATTTTAGCCAAACAAATTATGGGTGGTTCGATCACCATCGGAAACCTGCGTATTACGCTTAAACCTGATGTATATACTGCAGGAAAAAACCGTACAGATCAAATGCCGGAATACTTCAGCAAAACCGAACCGTACGCCTATAACCGTCTGGCTATAATGGTACAGAAAGGCAATCCGAAAAATATTAAAGGATTAAAAGATTTAGGGCAGGCTGCGATTCGTGTTAGTATGCCGAACCCGGATTTTGAAGGGATAGGTAAACGCATTGAGCAGGCTTATGTACTCGCAGGTACAGAATCTTTGCGTAAGACTATTATGGAAGATAAGTTAAAGGATAGTACCACTTACCTTACCCAGATCCATCACCGTCAATCACCGATGCGTATTATGTACGGTCAATCGGACGCTGCCCCGGTATGGTATAGTGAGGCTTATTACCAGGTGATGATCAAACACCCGGTTGATATGGTCGAGATCCCTTCTGATCAGAATATCAACGCGACTTATGTTGCAGGACAACTAAAAAATGCGCCGCATGCACAGGCAGCCAGGGATTTTATGGACTTTTTGGTTAGCCCGGCAGCCAAAGCGATATACCGCAAATACGGATTTACAACCAAATAATAAACGAACATTAACATTAAAAATATGTCATTGCATTTAGGAGATTTAGCTCCAAACTTTACCGCACAAACTACCATCGGGGAAATTGATTTTTACGAGTACCTGGGCGATAGCTGGGGCGTATTATTTTCTCACCCTGCCGACTATACTCCCGTATGCACTACTGAACTGGGTAAGACTGCTCTATTAAAAAGCGAATTTGATAAACGAAATGTAAAAGCACTTGCTTTAAGTATAGACCCGCTTGATAAGCATCTTGCCTGGATCAGTGATATTAACGAAACCCAAAATTGCAGCGTAGAATTTCCACTTATTGCAGACGAAGATCGAAAAGTATCGATGTTATATGATATGATCCATCCAAATGCATCGGCAACAGCCACCGTTCGTTCCTTATTTATCATCGGGCCTGATAAAAAAGTTAAACTGATGATCACCTATCCGGCATCTACCGGGCGTAATTTCAATGAAGTATTACGGGTGATAGATTCTTTACAGCTAACCGACGAATACAGCGTAGCTACGCCAGCGAATTGGGAAGCAGGCGAGGATGTCATTATTGGCTTAGGTGTTAAAACAGAAGATATTGAATCAAAGTTTCCCGAAGGACATCGTATTGTGAAACCTTATTTAAGGTATACGCCGCAGCCGACAAAACAATAGACTGGTTCAATGTTTATAAATATTCATTTTATATGATGCCAAAACTCAGTTTTGTTATTTTGTTGATGTCGCTTTTTGGTGTAGCCAAAGCTCAGCATCACGATATGTCTATGTCAATGTCGATGCCTACTTCAACAAACGTATACCTGAAAATGATGGATCAGATGATGGTTAATATGGATAGGGTCGTACCCACCGCGTCAGCCGATGAAGATTTCCTGGCGATGATGATCCCGCATCATCAGGGCGCTGTGGATATGGCGAATTATGAAATAGCGCACGGCAAAAACCGGGAGCTGATCCAACTGGCCAAAAGTATCAAAGCCGAACAACTGGTGCAGATCCAGCAAATGCAATTGCTGCTACGCAATACCAAAACATTTGCCGGCAAAGGCAAAGCTCATCAACAGGCCAATCAAAAAATGATGGTGGTCATGATGCAGCAAATGCCGAAAGATAAAACGCTAAGTAACGACGACAATGCTTTTGCCCGAGTCATGATCCCGCACCACCAGGCCGCTATTGACATGGCTAAGGTGGCGTTGCAATACGGGACCGATAAAAACACCAAGCGTCTTGCCGAAAGTATTATCTCGGATGAGCAGATCGAAATTGATCAAATGAAGAAATTCACACCTATCCAATAAACAAACACCGATGAAAAAATTAATGATCCTGTTCCTGTTATTGCCGCTGACTAAATTAAGCGCACAGGACCGTGTGTACACCGGTAACCAGATCTCAAATACGGTATCGGTGATAGACCCTAAAACGCAAACCTATCTGGGTGAGATCGTATTGGGAAAACCCCAGCCGGAGATCTTAAGTCCGCTTTATAAAGGCCAGGCACTGGTACACGGCCTGGGCTATACCCCAAAAAGGCAATTACTGGCCGCCGTATCTATCGGCTCCAACTCAGTTACATTTATCTCTACTGCCACCAACAAGTTACTGAAAACAGTTTATATTGGAAGGTCGCCGCATGAGGCTACGTTTAATCCGTCGGGCACACAAGCCTGGATCTCGGTAAGAGGTGAAGCTTACATCAGTGTGATCGATGCCGCCACGCTGAAAGAGATCAAACGAGTTCCTGTGGCAGACGGGCCGGGCATGGTTTCCTTTACCCCGAACGGAAAATGGGCCTATGTATGTTCCAGCTTTACGGCGCAATTGGATGTGGTGAATACGGCGACCTATAAAGTAGTTAAAAGTATCCCGGTTGTCAGCCCGTTCTCGCCGAATATATTTTGCAGCCCTGACGGTAAATGGATCGCAATGACCCATAAAGACGTTGGCAAGGTAACCCAGATCAGTACCGCCACCAATAAAATAGAAAAAGTGTTCAATACCGGCCCGATTACCAATCACGTTACGTTTACCGTTACCAACAAGGTGCCCTTAATGCTCGTGACCGTTGGCGGCGAAAACACCCTGAAAGTATTTGATATCAACCAGGGTTTCAAACTGGTGGATAGCATAACCACGGGTTCATTACCACATGGCGTATGGCCTTCCGGCGATGGTAAATTTGCTTATGTAGGGCTGGAGAATGATGATCAGGTTCAGGTAGTGGACTTGGTAAAAATGGCCATTGTAAAAACGATCCCGATCGGTCAGTGCCCACAGGCTTTACTGTACGCTGTTAATGCGGGACCGGTAACACCTCTTACGACGGGCTTATCACCCCTGAATGCAGGTAATAAAAGCCAGGTAATTAAAATGAAAAGCACCGGCGCGATCAGCGCTACAGGCATGCTCAATGCAAGAAGTGTAGGCTTAACCGACCTGGTACAACAGGATTTCAAAAAGCTGGAAGCTAATACCGCATATACTTTAGCACTCACCAATTCCACCGAACAGCCCTACAAAACAGATTATGTAATCAATGCATTTAAAACGGATGCCAAGGGAGCTTTCAGCGGTCAGTCTACCGGTATTATTAAGAGTGTAGGCAAGCCTATGGCTGATTATAAAATGGTGATCCTGATCAACGATGCCAATAAAACTACGGTAATGGCAGGTCAATAATTAGAAGATAATCATGAAAAAATACATTTTAAGTATCGCAATGATAATGGCGGTTTGTTTCGCAACTTACGCTCAAACTGATACCCTGCACGTCTATGGACCGGGAGGCCCACTATCGGCGATGCAGGATTGCGCTAAAGTATTTACCGCAAAGACAGGTATTCCTGTAATCGTAACGGGAGGCCCCGAGCCTAAATGGCTGACCCCGGCTCAGCAAAATGCCGATGTGATCTATGGAGGTGCCGAATATATGCTTACCCAGTTTATCCAGACCCATCCGGGGATGGTTGATGTCGGTACAAGAGTTGAGCTGTATAAAAGAAGAGCAGCCATTTTGGTCAGGCCGGGAAACCCTAAACATATTGCATCGCTGAAAGACCTGACCAAACGGGGGATACATATTTTAGATGTGAACGGTGCAGGGCAATTTGGATTATGGGAAGATATTGCCGGAAAAGAGGGTCTGATTGAAAATATCCAGCGGAATATCTCAGGTTCGTTCGCCAATACCGCTTTGGGCATAGATGCTTGGAAAAAAGATAATACCTATGACGCCTGGATTACTTATGCCTCATGGCATGAAAACCTGAAAGGTATTACACAGGTAGTAGAATTTCCGGCCTCATCACTCTTGTACCGTGGTACTCCCGTAGCATTAACGACAAACGGTAAGCAAAGGCAGCAGTCAAATCAATTTGTTCAGTTCCTTCAAAGCGCAGCGGGTCACGCGATATTTAAAAAATGGGGTTGGGAATAATTAAGCGTAAGATGCCTTTATTAAATGACGCCTTAATTGCCGGGTTTATCGCCATCTCGGTAAATACTTTATTGCTCCAACTTGCACCTATGATCCATATTAAGGCGGAAGGTGGCGGACTTTTAAAATTATTATTACAATATGGCCGGCCAATAACCGGCCATATTGCTTTTTTATATACCTCATTATTTGGCGTTGTCTTTCATTACCTTACAGGACTTGTAATGGTAATAATTTATATTTGCTGGTTTAGCCGGTTGCTAAAAATGTCTGGATGGATTAAAGGCAGCCTTTTTTCTTTATTGCCCTGGCTAATTAATGGATTTATAGTGTTACCACTTTTAGGGTACGGTTTGCTTGGTAATTATAAACTCTCCTTAGCAGGAATGTGTTATTTTATGATAACGAATTGGTTATTCGGATTGGTACTCGGATGGCTATTTGCTTATTTGAATAAATCTCTAAACAAATAATCCATAACTTTACATTATCAACCATGTATAATGGTGATGAAAATGGCGTGTTTTTATAATTGATCTTTGATTAACAAAATCAAACAGATCATGAAAACTTTACAAAGCTTAACTCATCACCAATTTACAGAAAGAACAATCATATTAGGTGATAAAGCAATTAACACAGGGGCAATAATAGCAGCCTTCGCATTTTTAGTTTTACCTTTTATATTAATGATTGCCAGGTTATCTTAAAACTTTAATACATCCAAATGTTAGATTTCCGATTGCAGGTATTTTATACGGTAGCCAAAAGGCTTAATTTCACTAAAGCCTCAACCGAGCTATATATTAGCCAGCCAGCGGTTACCAAACACATTAAAGAGTTAGAAGCTGAATATAAGGCAACCCTCTTTGAACGTAGCGGCAATAAAAAGATCGTATTGACCCCGGCGGGTGATATGTTGCTTCAATATGCTGATAAGCTATTGGCCATTTATAAAGAATTAGAATTCGATATGAACCTACTGATAAAACAGCATTCAGGCGTATTGCGTATTGGTGGTAGTAATACCGTCGCACAGTATGTAATACCTCCGGTACTGGCACAGTTTCATAAAAAGTTTACAGACACGCGTGTAAACTTGGTTACGGGTAATACAGAGCAAATAGAACAGGCTTTATTAAATAAAGAGATAGACCTGGGAGTGGTAGAAGGAATAAATCGTAACCCGCAGATAAAATACCAGGAATTTATTGCCGATGAACTGGTGCTGGTTTGCAGTACGGCCAATAATATCATAAAAAAAGATATGATAAAGCCGGAAGAATTAAAAACGCTTCCTTTACTGTTGCGTGAACCGGGGTCAGGTTCACTGGATGTTATTGCACATGCGCTGAAGCCATTTGATATTAAATTATCCGACCTGCAAACAGAAATGCAGTTAGGAGGAACTGAGAGCATTAAATCGTACCTGATGCATAGCAGTTGTTTCGCCTTCCTTTCTGTTCAGTCTATATTAAATGAACTTAAGGCAAATACTTTGAAAATAGTAGATGTTAAAGACTTTAATATAGAACGGCCTTTTTATTTCATTCAGCTACACGGTCAACCATCCTCACTGGCTGAATTATTTATGCGTTTTTCCAAAACTTACAAGGCACATTAAGTTTATAATGCTGTTTAATCAATAACTAATGGTTATTGTAAATCAATAAGTGTGATAAAAATTGAGAGTTTTTCTGATTGATATTTGTATCAACAAAAAGAAAAAACATCATGAAAACATTTCAATTAGTAGTCGACCCCAAAATCTTAATTACCGGTAAATCTTGTCACTACAGTTACGCCCCGGTAAAAAACGTTGAACATATCGCTTTGGAAGACAAAGCAATGATTGGGATTAAAACCAAAACAGGTTGGTTTGATAAAGATGCACCGCAAAACCTTTCTTATAAAGAAGCGGGTATAAGGGCAATAATCGTAGTATTTATGCCGACACTCTCCGCTATCGACTGGTAGTTACACACCCATACGATGATCTTTATTGCTCCTTTGACCATGTATCTTGCAGTAAGCGCACTTACAATGACCTGCCAGGTGAAAGGGTTATTTACCAAAAACAAGCAGAATAATAGCCAGGTATTGTAAATAAGCCTTATTATATATAACAGGATTTTTTTGAAAAAAAACGCTTATAAAATGGAAAACATCGTTCAAATAATTTCGATCAAAGACATTACTCACAATGTAAAACGATTTAGAGTGACAAAGCCTGCTGGCTATCATTTTAATGCCGGGCAAGCTACCGAATTGTCCATTAATGCCCCCGGGTGGAAGGAAGAAAAACGCCCGTTTACATTTACCAGCCTCAATAATGATAGTTTTCTTGAATTCACTATAAAAATTTATAATGATCATCAGGGCGTAACTAACCATTTGGATATGCTGCAAAAAGGCGACGAACTCATTTTAAGAGATGTTTGGGGAGCTATTGAATATAAAGGGCCGGGGTATTTTATCGCAGGTGGTGCAGGCATTACGCCAATGTTGGCCATATTAAGGCAACTACATCAATATGGGCAGCTGGAAGGAAATAAACTTTTCTTCTCAAATCAGACCGATCAGGATATTATTCTTCACGACGAGCTACAGGATATGCTTTGCCAGAATGTTATATTCACAACTACTCGTCAAAACGATGTTGCGCATGACCATCGCAGGATAGATGCTGCATTTTTGCAAGCCGAAGTTAAAAATTTCGATAAACATTTCTATGTATGCGGCCCGGACCAAATGGTGTCTGCTATCAATGAAGCTTTAAAACTGGAGGGGGTAACGCCTGACTATTTAGTTTTTGAACAGTAATCCGTTAGTTCCGCTATCTTTGTTCTATGAAACTATTCGGAGCAATTTTAGAAGAAGAACTGCGAGCCAACAGCCAGCTTAAAACCCTGCCGGCTGAAACGGTGATGATGCAATCGAATAGTTATATTCGGTCTATCCCGGTGGTGCTTTCCGGTAGCATGCGTGTGATTCGCGAAGATGAAGACGGGCGGGAAATATTACTTTACTACATCAAACCCGGCGAAAGCTGCATTATGTCTTTTTTGGCCGGGATACATGAAGATACCAGTAAGGTCAAATTAGTGGTGGAGGAAGATTCGGAAGTGTTGATGCTGCCTATTGCCAAAGCCAGTGAATGGATCAAGGTATACCCGGAATGGGCGGACTTTATCTTTAAACTTTACCATAGACGTTTCGAGGAATTGCTGGATGTGATCAACGCGGTTGCCTTTCAAAAGTTAGACGACCGGATCGTGACCTTGCTGAAAAGAAAAGCAAGTGTTTACGGATCGAATGAGTTCAGCATTACCCATCAGCAACTGGCCGAAGAATTGGGCACCACCCGCGAGGTGATCTCCCGGCTGCTTAAACAAATGGAAAAACAGGAATTAATTACGCTCTCCAGAAATAAAATCATTTTAAATATCCCTCTGTAACATAGGTCACCATTTCACAGTCTGCATCCTGGTACATTTGTTTCCTAATCAAAAAATGAGTGGAAATAGCAGGATACGCGGCGGCAATATTAATAGGTCTATCTTTAGGTTTGATCGGCGGTGGCGGTTCTATTCTCACTGTTCCCATATTAGTTTATTTTTTCCTGATCGACCCTGTTATAGCGACAACCTATTCGCTGTTTGTAGTAGGGTTAACCAGCTCGGCAGGCGCGATAAGCCATTACCGAAAAGGTAATGTTAATTTTAAAATAGCTTTTGTATTTGGTATCCCATCATTAATAGCTGTATTCATCATGCGTAAATGGGTGATGCCCGTCCTACCGCATCATTTGCTCAATATGGGGTCGTTTGAATTGACCAAACCGGTGTTGTTAATGCTTGTTTTCGCGGTATTAATGTTGGCCGCTTCTATTTCTATGATCAGGAAGAAAAAAGAAATTTTAGTTTCCGACCCGCTGTTGAGCTATACTAAATTAGTGATCCAAAGTATTTTAGTGGGCATCATCACTGGTTTTGTTGGCGTAGGGGGTGGTTTTTTGATCATTCCCTCCTTAGTGCTATTCGCGGGTTTACCAATGAAAAAAGCGGTAGGCACATCCTTAATGGTAATGACCATCAGTTCATTGTTAGGCGTAATGGGTGACGTAAGCCGGCATGCCCCAATCGATTATAAATTCTTATTGCTGTTTTCAGCATTTGCCATAGCCGGAATTATAACGGGCAGCTATTTAACCAAATATATAAGCGAAACAAAACTAAAGCCTGCTTTTGGCTGGTTTGTGTTGTTAATGGGGATTTTTGTTTTGATCACAACTTTAATTAAATAACATGGAGCTAATTAAACAACCCTGGCCCTGGTATGTGGCTGGCCCCCTGATCGGGTTGATCGTACCGGCTTTACTTCTTTTAGGTAATAAAACCTTTGGTATTTCCGGAACGCTTAGACAGGTCTGCGCTGCCTGTATTCCCGCCAATATTTCATTCTTTAAGTATGACTGGAAAAAGGAAAGTTGGAATCTCTTTTTTGCTGCCGGAATAATTATAGGCGGCTTTATCGCTTCCTACCTGCTTTCCAACACCGGGCAGATAAATATCAATCCACATACGACAGCGTTGCTACAGCAGGAAGGTGTAAAAGATTTCAGCGGGTTATTGCCGCAGGATATATTCAGCTTTAGCCAGCTGTTCACCCTCCGTGGATTTATTTTTATTGTTGTGGGTGGTTTTCTGGTTGGTTTCGGAACCCGTTATGCGGGAGGTTGCACTTCAGGTCACGCCATCATGGGAATATCGAATTTGCAATGGCCATCTTTAGTAGCAACGGGTTGTTTTATGATCGGAGGATTTGTAATGACCTGGTTTGTTTTACCTTATTTATTACAGTTATGAAAAATATAAAATTCTTAGTGGTAGGGATGATCTTTGGTATTATCCTCGTCAAATCACAAGTGATCTCCTGGTTCCGGATACAGGAAATGTTCCGCTTGCAAGCCTTTCATATGTATGGGATTATCGGCAGTGCCATAGTTGTAGGCATCATTTCAATTCAGCTCATCAAACGGTTTCAGTTAACGACCGTACACGGAGAGCAAATTGTTATTCCTGACAAAACATTTCATTGGGGTAATGTCTACGGTGGATTGATTTTCGGTTTAGGCTGGGCAATAACCGGAGCTTGTCCGGGACCGCTTTTCGCCGAGATCGGCAGCGGCTTCTTCGTAATTATCGTTACGCTGTTAAGCGCGATTACGGGAACGTGGACTTATGGTTTATTAAGGGAGAAATTGCGTCATTAATATAACAGATAAAATGAAAATCGAACAATTTGAAGATAAAGGACTGTCTCACTATTCCTATGCTATTTTAAGTGAATGTGACCGGCAGATAATTCTAATAGATCCGTCACGGGATGTAAGCCATTATTTGGCTTATGCTGAAAATAATGAAGCGACGATCATCGGCGTAATCGAAACCCATCCGCATGCGGATTTTATAAGCGGGCATTTAGAATTGCATCAAACAGCTGGCGCGACTATTTTTTGTTCTGCATTAGTAGGCGCAGCTTATCCGCATCAAACTTTTGATGATGGGAATAGTGTCAGTTTTGGTAAGATAACATTAAAGGTGCTAAATACGCCCGGCCACTCTCCTGATAGTATCTCCATCGTATTAATGCACGATGGTAAAGATAAAGCGGTATTTACAGGTGATACTTTATTCATCGGCGATTGCGGCAGGCCGGACTTGCGTGAAAGTGCTGGTAACCTGCCCGCTAAACGGGAAGAATTAGCAGCTAAAATGTATCATTCACTCCGGGATAAGTTAATGGTGCTGGACAATGACGTAATTGTTTACCCTGCGCATGGAGCCGGAACACTTTGTGGTAAGGCATTAAGCGAAGCCAACAGTAGTACCATCGGCGCCGAAAAATTGAGTAACTGGTCGCTGCAGCCCATGAACGAAATCGAATTCACGAAGCTGCTTTTGCAGGATCAGCCCTTTGTTCCTAAATATTTCCCATTTGATGTAGAATTAAATAGACACGGCGCAGGAAACCTGGCGCAGGCAATTGAAAATGTTCCTGTTGGCCAGGCTGGTATACTAAACAGCAGTATTTATATCATTGACACAAGGGCTGAAAAAGAATTTAAAAAAGGGCATCTTCCGGGATCTATCAACCTGCAAAATGGCGGCAAGTTTGAAACCTGGCTGGGGAGCATTATTGCACCCGAGGAAGCCTTTTACCTGGTCGCGGAAAATGAGCAAATACTCGAAAGCCTGATCTTGCGCTGCGCGAAGATTGGCTATGAGCATTTTATTGAACGGGCATTTGTTTTTCAGGCAGGAACAGCAATAATGGATGCTATTAACATAGATAGGTTTTCAACGAATCAAACGGAATATACCATTGTTGACATCAGGAATAGTGGAGAAGTGATGGAACACCCGGTTTTTAAAAATGCCATTCCTATACCGCTTCCCGAATTAAGGGAAAGAGTTTCGGAAATACCCTTTAATAAACCCATAATTGTACATTGCGCTGGTGGCTATCGCAGCGCGGCTGGCAGCAGTATCATTAATAATGCTTTTGGCGATAAAACAAAAGTATATGACCTTGGTGAATCTATAAAAGCATTTTTATAAACATGAGTATATCATCCATTCGTAAAAGGCTGACCGTTGCAAATATGCTGAATGGAGTTTTCATTGTATTGGTACTCATCGTTTTTTTCAACCCCTCTGCCAAGGCTTTACTGATTCGCGGTTTAATGCAGGTCGGTTTATTTCAACCCGATATATCGCAGCCGATAAAAACCACTAATAATACCAGTTTGCCAAATATCACTTTTCAAAATACCAACGGGCAAATACTAAACCTAAGCGATCAAAAAGGCAAGGTCATATTTATAAATTTTTGGGCGACATGGTGCCCGCCCTGTATAGCGGAAATGCCATCTGTTAATGAGCTCTATGAAAAACTGCAGCACAATAAAAATATTGTTTTTATCATGGTAGATGCAGATCATGACTTTAATAAATCAGTGCCATTTATGAATAAGCATCAATTCACCCTTCCCCTTTACGAGGCCAACAGCGAGATACCGGAGAATTTATTGAGTGGCTCAATTCCTATTACCGTTATCTTTGATAAAAAAGGGCAGTTGGTATTTCATCATGAAGGAGCAGGTGATTATAGTAGTGCAAAATTTGCAGATTATTTATTAAAACTGTCCCGTTAGTCATGGAAAGAAAAGATCATTGGGAAAATGTTTATCAAACCAAACAACTTTTGGAAGTCAGCTGGTTTGAGCCGATACCTGAAACTTCGGTTAAGATCATAGAAGAATTAGGCTTGTCTACAGATGCCGCGATCATTGACATCGGCGGGGGTGACAGTTTATTAGCCGATCATTTATTAGCATTGGGCTATACCAATATTTCAGTGCTCGACATATCATCAGCAGCGATTGAACGTGCTAAATTCCGTTTAGGCCCAAAAGCCGTTTTAATTAAATGGATAGTAAGCGATATGCTCTTATTTAACGGAACGGAAAAATTTGACGTCTGGCATGACAGGGCAACTTTTCATTTCCTGACCGACCCGCAGGATCAGCAGCTATATTTATATACCGTAAACAAGAACTTAAAGGATGACGGTTATTTAGTGCTCGGTACATTTTCCGTAAAAGGCCCCGAAAAGTGCAGTAATTTGCCGGTACAGCAATATTCGGAGCTTACACTTACCAGGCTTTTTAGCCGGTATTTTAAAAAGATAAATTGTTTCATTAAGGATCATACAACTCCATTTCAAACCTTACAGCAGTTTATCTTTTGTGTATTTCAAAAGAATCAATAACCTTTTGTTATTGAGCATACTATTTTATGATAAAAACGCCGGGTAAAATTGATTGATCTTTGGGTATCAAAACAACGAATATGAATACCCAACAATCAACAATACCATCGACCGGCCTACTATTTAATATTGGCACCAATGCTCAAAAGATATTATTTTTTATATGTGTCATCTTTTGCCTTTCACCTTTTGCAAGCCCCGCAATAGCTTTATTAATAGGCATCGTTATCGCACAATTTACAGGTCATCCTTACATTGACTTAAATCATAAAGCTGTTAACTTATTATTAAAAATAGCTGTTGTAGGCCTGGGTTTTGGGATGAATGTACATAGCGCCATGCAAGCGGGTAAAGAAGGAATTTTATTTACCATCGCTTCAATAACCGGGACCTTAGTATTTGGTTATTTCATGGGCAAGTGGTTAAATATTGAAAAGAAAACCTCTTATCTTATTTCAGCAGGTACAGCTATTTGTGGTGGAAGCGCTATCGCGGCTATTTCACCAGTGATCAAAGCTGATGAAAAACAAATATCTGTAGCCTTAGGATGTGTATTTATCCTTAACTCCATAGCATTGGTGATATTTCCTATTATAGGGCATCACTTTAATCTGTCTCAAACTCAATTCGGCTTGTGGTGTGCTATCGCAATCCACGATACCAGTTCAGTGGTAGGTGCTGCAAGCAAATACGGTGCTCATGCCTTAGAAGTGGCTACCACTGTAAAATTAGCCCGAGCTTTGTGGATCATCCCGGTTGCTTTTATGTCGACCTTCATTTTCAAAAACAAATCAAAAAAGATCAGCATCCCCTATTTCATAGGCTTATTTATACTGGCTATGATAGCCAATACTTATATCCCAGCTACTAAAATTATCAGCCCCTACATGATCTCCATTGCTAAGGCCGGGTTAACCCTTACCTTGTTTCTGATCGGTGCAGGCTTATCCAGGAAAGTGATCTTGTCGGTTGGTTTTAAACCATTATTCCAGGGCGTTGTTCTTTGGATCATCATATCAGTTGCGGCTTTATATGCCGTAATGCATTTGGCTTAGTCTAAATGCCTTTCTTAACCTTTGTAATTCTCTTGTCTCTTATCAAGGGAACGATAAGAAATACAAACAGCCAGATTAATCCAAATACTACACTTGAACTTAGAAAAATAATACTTATTTTCTGTTTAATCAGATATTCCGCAATCGTCTGAAATAATGAAAACTGGAAAACAAACTGAAGCACCTGTTTGGCTTTGTTAGCAGATATCGTCAGATTATAAAGCAATAACAAAGGTAAAAGTGCGAAGCTGATCAACCGTCTGGATATTACAATAACCAGCCTATGTTTGGGTATATGCTGATATTTCATAAGCAAGCGGAAGATGAAAACAGTTAATATCATGACTGCAAATGATACCAAGAACTTTTTGCCGAGGAATTTTGGATATCCTTTGAATCCTTCAGTGTTTTCACTAATTTCAAGCAGATCTTTTTGCTTGACGTCTTGCTTCGCCCGCTCAAATGAAGTTTCAAAATCACTTCCTTCACCGAGATATAATTCTGTCAGGATTGCCAGGTGGTCGGCCATCTCTTTGATTAATTTGTCTTCAATTACTCCAGAATGTTTCAAATAACCTATTATCTGGTCATACTCAAATTCCGTTAATTCTCGCTTCATGCGATATTTACGTTAAAATCAATTACATCATTTAGCGATTTGATGAAAGATGCCAGTTCAGCGATCTTTTCGGTTGCTACGGCAGCGCCGCTTTTCGTCAGCCGGTAATATACCCTCGGCCTTTTGCCTACCATTACAGATTCTGTTTCCAAAACCCCAGTCGCTTCCAATTTGTGGAGAGACGAATACATCGCACCCTCACTGATCTGAATTTTATTAGCGGTAAGTTCTTTCACCGTTTGGGTGATCTCATACCCATACATCTTAACGTTTTCCGACAGTAGTTTCAAGATAATAATCTCAATTGTACCCTTTAGCAGCTCTTTAGAATACATACTTTTTTTTAGGCAAATATAGCCCTAAAATGATTACATACCCTTTATAGCAAGGTATATTTTGAAAAAGATTAAACCTTTAATTGAATATTGAGTTTAACACTTATATAAGATACGATGCATTGTATAAGGATGTATTTATCGATCAATTTTAAAGATGAAAAAGCTAATCATACTGTGTGGATTTATTTCAATTATGAACGTAGCGTGTGCGCAGCAAATGCAAAAAACACCCAATCAGAGGGCTGAACATAAGACTCTTTTACTTCAAAAACAATTGTCGCTTAATAAAGAACAAGCCAGAAAAGTAAAAGTAATAATGTTGGAGCAAGCTGTTCGCATAGATAGCCTTAAAGCTAACAGGCAAGCAGAAAAGAGAAACCGGCGGCTAACAAAACGGCAAATTATTGCCCAGACTGACGGCAGGATGGAAAAAATACTCTCTGCTGATCAAGAAGCAACATACCTTAAATGGAAAGAATTAAAAAAGGCAAAACACAGTAGAAATGGAAAACAGGCGGACTAACCACCGCTAGAAAATGAATTAATAACAACTAAATAATATCTATGAAAAAGAAATCAATTGTTGGTGGTTTATTTGTTGCCATGCTGGCAGTGACCAGTGTATCCAACGCACAGACCAGGACACCATTGATCAATCACCGGGAGAAAAACCAAAAAGCAAGGATTAATCAAGGTGTAAGAAGCGGTGAATTGACCCATCATGAGGCACATACGCTGAGAAATAATGAACGAAATATTAACGCAGAAAAAAGAATTGCAAGAGCAAACGGAAAAGTCGGCCCAAGGGAAAGGAGCATGATCCGCCATCAAGAAAGCCGGGATAGCCGAACAATTTACAATAAAAAACACAATGCAGCTGTCAATTAATTAATTGTTTAATCATACACCTATCAAAATGAAAATAATGAAATATCTGCTTTTACTCTTTGTAATCGCATTCAGCTTTAGTTCCTGTGTAGTCAGGCGTGGACCCGGATGGATTCCCGGTCACTATGATGTGGGTCCTTACGGTGGCAGGCATTGGGTTCCGGGTCATTATCGTTAATATATTTATTAAATCTCAATGCGAATCAAGAGTCGAAATATGTTGATAACTTCAGGAGATAAATCGTTGATTGTGAGCGATTTAGCGACGAATATATTTGGTTAAAGCCTTGAAAATCAGTATCTTAAAGAAGATTACCACATCGAACTTTAAGAATGATTCCCAAGGCTAAGGCACTCAAACTAATCGCTATATACCTGTATATATGCAAGTTACACAGCGACGAACTCAAACACCTATCTCAAAGATACACCAATAACGACAAACCCGACTTTACAGATCAGGAAATTATGACATTATATCTTTTTACTGTTCAGCAGGAGCAACGTTTCAGTGTATCGCAGGGCTATGCTTTTGCTGACCAGTACCTGCGTTCCTGGTTTCCTGCGTTGCCTTCTTACAAAGCTTTTAATAACAGGTTAAACAGGCTTAGTGAGGCGTTTAAAGCTGTAGCTGCTCATTCCTTTTCGACTTTTATACCACCGGAATGTGACACTGCTATAAGCTTACTCGATTCTATGCCTATTATTACCTGCTCAGGAAAGCGCAGCGCTAAAGTAGCCACTGAAATCACGGACAAAGGGTATTGCTCTACTAAATCCATGTTTTACTATGGGCTTAAGTTACATGCCCTGGCCTTTCACGGCCCAAAACGCTTGCCTTTTCCCGAACATGTAGTAATCACTCCGGCATCCGAGAATGATTTAAATGTTTTCAGGCAAGATTGGAGCAATATAAACAACCGCACTTTCTTTGGGGATAAAATTTACAATGATGCGGAATTCTTTAAAGATTTAGCTATAAATACCAATTCTATCATGCTTACACCTGTTAAGGGGATAAAAGGACAACCCGAGGTAATCAAACAAAGAGATAAAGCTGCAAATGATCTGTTCTCCACTGCTGTCTCTACCATTAGGCAGCCTATTGAGTCCCTATTTAACTGGCTGATAACAAAAACGGATATACAGAGAGCCAGTAAGGTCAGATCAACAAAGGGTTTGCTTATTCATGTTTTTGGTAAAATTGCTGCCGCTTTTATTTATCTTGTCTTTTAACCCTTGATTCGCATTCTCAATACATTTTTATGAAAAAAATAGCAAGTTTTCTAATATTGTTATCCGTCCTAACATTAGGCGGAAACAAAAGTTTTGGTCAAATCATCGTCAGAGTTCGTCCTGCAAGACCTGCCGTAGTTATTAATCGGCCGCCCGCGCCGTCGCCCCGCCACGTTTGGGTAGATGAAGACTGGCAGCTAAGTGGTGGCAGATATGTTTGGCATGGTGGTTATTGGACAGCGCCGCCTCGACCGGGGGCTTTCTATGTTAGAGGGCATTGGCGAAACACACGTCGCGGCTCAATTTGGGTTCCAGGTCACTGGAGATAAAAGAGAAGGCCGTCTCATAACTAGTTTATGAGACGGTTTTTGTTTAAAAAGCATTTAATAGCCCCACTAGGAACAAAGTTTGTAATGGTAGATTGTCGGGGGATTTTTCTATTTGAGCAGGATTTTAGCGAAAAAAGCGAAGTTTTGCTTACGCTTCCTATTTTCTGAGGTTATGTCCGATGGAAAGTAAGCCGATTTCGACTTCGGTTTTTGTTAATCCTTTGAGCAGGAACCTGCGGAAACCATGATTATGCTTGATTTGGGCGAATACGGGTTATACATAGGGCTACTTTAGCGTGATTTATGGTACTTTATCTTACTGGTGATGTTACTTATTTGTTACTTTATGTTTTTAACTATTTGAAAATCAATGGTTAATTACATTCCTGCCATTATATTATGATAGCTTAAATGGCAAAGGTAAGTGCAATTGCGGGTTTCTGAAGATATATATAGATAAAGATGATACTGGTATGGGTAACAGGCTTTAATATAAGTACATCGTTACTAAATGTTGTAGTCTCTAAGTTTGAATGATGAACCATTGAAAACAAGAAAAAGTACTTTCGAAGAATTGGTGGATGACTAAAAATAAAGCGAAATTTGAAAAGCCAAAGTAAACAATCCTTAATTTAATATTTCATATGAACGTACAGGAACAAATCAACGAGTATATTACCAGCCAACCTGAACCAAAGCGCAATGAAATGCAAGAGTTGCACAATCGCACACTTCAAGTTTTACCAGGTTGTAAATTATGGTTCGACAGCGGTAAAAACAGCGAAGGTAAAATTGTTAGTAACCCCAATATAGGCTATGGATTATACACCATAAAATATGCTGACGGTAAGACCAGGGATTTTTTTCAAATTGGTTTGAGCGCAAACACCGTAGGGATCTCTGTCTATATCATGGGTATCAAAGATAAGACGTATTTACCCCAAACATATGGAAAAGCAATAGGCAAGGCGAGCGTAACCGGGTATTGCATTAAGTTTAAAACGCTAAAAGATATAAACATTGATATACTTGAAGCGGCCATACGCTATGGGGTTGAGGCTACGAATGAAAATTAAATTTCAAACGGAGCCAAACCCTAAATGCAATAACCAGGTACTTACTTCATTTGAGCCGTTACTTCTCTGTAGCAGGCGCATCACCCGGAACTAAAGGCTCCCTGGGTTTTTCTTCCTGCGGAGTATTGCCCGGGAAATTTAAAAGGAACTCATTTTTGCCCTGTGGTATTTCTATGCCTTCTTTAGCAAATTCAATGTATATGGCACGCATTACGTTGCTTTTTAAACTTAGCCATTTTGTAATTTCCGCAGCCCAGAACCATACTCTGAATTCAACTGCAGTATCACTAAAATTATATAGAAAAACCGACGCCGCGGGAGTGCTCATGATATCGTCATGGCTCTGGATAATGGTTTTAAGTATATTTTCAACCTTCACCACATCTGATCCATAAGTAACACGAATAATAAGCTCTACACGGCGGTTATTATTAGTTAAGGTCCAGTTTACCACGTGGTGTGATATCAGGTCGCCATTGGGTACAATAAGTTCCGATCCATCCCCACACTCTATTTTGCTTGACCGGATACCTATTTCTTTAATAGTACCGGACTTACCGCTTACTTCAATAATATCACCCACCTGCACCGGTTTTTCAAAGGCCAGTATAATACCCGATACCAGGTTATTTACTATGTTTTGCAAGCCAAAACCAATACCTACTCCTAATGCGCCAATAATAATGGTTACCCTATCCATAGGTATGCCTGCTGCAGTTATAGCTACAAAAAAACCAACAACAAAAACAGTTAGCCTGATGAGTAATATAGATGATCTTGTTTTTTTAGCCTGCGGGGTAAGTTTAGTTTGCTGGCCGGCAAAATCATAAAAATAACTAATGATTCGTGCTAAAAGACCCGAGATCCAGATCACAATAATAAATACCAGCACACTACGGAAGGTGAAGGCAGTACTGCTAAATTTATAAGGATGATTTAAAAAATCATTAACCTGATCATATAAATAATCGTCGATCGCCAGGTTTTTAGTTAAAGCTACCAGCCACAATATAGCGGTGATTTTAACCAGGATGCTTTTGGATTTCTTTTGCAATACCTTAAAATCAATAAATGAAGTGATGTCGGTATTATTATCCTTGTTTTTATTGGCTTCTAATTGTAAAAACAAATTTTCCATCAATATCTGCACAAGCAGATAAAATCCCATTGCTAAACAAAGGTTTAAGGTTGCGGTAGTACCCACTATTTTAGCCAGGCTAAACCTTCCTAATATGTTTAATAAAACAGAAAGTCCGTGCAAGCCAATAAATACTTTTAAAATAACTGCCATGTAAGGAGGGTATTTATCGGCAGCGTTTTTTAAGGTTTTTAAAAATTTAAACGAGTAATAAATGATAAATCCGGATATCAACAGCAAAACGATCCTGTCAACATAGGTTATTAATATCAGTAAACTACTTAAACAGAAAAATAAAGCAGCAATAAACAATATCTGCCAAAATTTGAATAAAGGTTTAGGCCAGTTGTCTTTTATTAAAAGACCAATGCTGCCCATCATGATCAAAAGCATTGTATTTGCAAACACTTGTGCCGGATGATCATAAAAGTATGGCGATAGTATGCTGAAAACCGTTAAGGCAGATAGATATGGGTGCTTTATGATATAATGCGTTTGCTCAAATATGCTTGCATGCCCTTCGTTAAGCCGGGCGATTTTTCTTTTGCTGGTATATATCCATGTAAAAAAGGCAATGAGTAGCAACACGCTTGCAAAATGTGCCCAATAATTTGATTTACTGGTAAAAAAATACTTGTATAGCCTTGAATTTAATTTATAGGTTTTAACAACCGCGGTATCTAACCTGGCAGTTTTGCCGTGTTCATTCATCTCCCAAATAAAGCCATATTCATTATCCATGGTTTTAATGGTAAACTCGTGTATTTTCAGGTCGATCCGGTCATCAAGGTCAATCACTAATACCGACAGGGAAGATACCCTGTTCTGTAAAAGTCCTATCCTGATAACTGATTTTTGCGTGGCCTTGTCCAGGGTTTTCCATTTAGCATCTAAAATCTGTACCTGGCTAAAAAACTTGTCTCGTAAACTACTATCGGCAGGAGCCGTGCGCAGCACCGTATCTGTTTTAAATTCAGATATCTGATCGCGCATTTTATCAAGTTGGTCATTGTATATCGTGAGCTGATCCTCCCAATCACCCAATTGGTCTTTTAGGTGATCAATCATACTGCGGATAGTTACCAGGTTGCCCAGCGTGCTGGAGGAGTTTATGGTATTGCGCATTAAAGCCATCCTCTTTTCTAAAGAAGGTAAGCGTTCGCTGATATCTAAAGTATCAAAACCGCGAGACAGATCGGAGTTGGTTTCTACATATGCGGTGGTATAATCCTCAATTTTACCAAGCAGGATATTTACTGAGCCATTGGCGTTTTTAAAGGAACGGATCACGGAATCCCTGTGCAAAACCTTTTGTCGTAAAGAGTCTCTTATTGATAAATGGCCCTTTTTCTTTTTGACCTGGGCAGAACAATCCTGGCTTAGGGTTGAGGCTTGTATTAAAATCAAAAAAATACAAATGACTTTAAATATATTTCGCATCCGTTATTGGGTGTGTTAGTTGTTGATAAAGCTAAATTAATGAATGCATTTAGCTTTGCTATAAAAAAATTAAACCATCCACTTTGCAAATGGTTGGCTGTGCTGTTAATTAAATAAGGTATTAACGCCAGAGTTACCTGAACGGATATATTGGAAGAGTGAAATAAAAACAAGTTCCATTTTCAGTTTGGTTTTCATTTTCTTCCACCCCGATAAGTCCGCCGTGCCTGATGATGATTTCGGCGCTTAAAAATAAACCGATGCCAAATCCAGGGATGTTTTTTGGCGTTGAGGAGGCCCGGTAAAATTTTTTAAATACTTTATGATGTTCGCTTGTTGGTAAACCAATGCCGTAATCTTTAACCTGCACTTTAATCTCGTTGTTGTAGGTTCCTATGGATACTTCTACATCTTTACACTCCGGAGAATATTTAACGGCATTATTAATAAGGTTGGTTAAAACTTGCCCAATGCGGTATCTATCGGCAAATACCAGGCTATCAATATTGGTAGTTAGTACCTGTATCCTGTAGTCAGGATTAATGAGCATGGTGTTTCCTGCTATTTCCTCACCAAGCGCGTTTAAATCAAAATAATCTCTGGCTAAACGGATTTGATTGGAATACAGGTTAACCGGGTCGGCCATTTCATTTAATAACCTTGTAATGCGCTCAACAGAACCTAAGGCTCTTTTAGCTACCTGGGTTATCTTTTCATTGCCGACGCTTGCAATAAACCTATCCAGCAATTGCAAGTAACCCTTAACTGCCGAAAGTGGCGTTTTAAGTTCGTGTGTGGTTACGTTAAACAATTCGTCCCTTAGCAGTTCCAAATCCTTCTTTTCGGTAATATCAACCATGGTTCCAATAATGCGGACAGGAACCGCTCCTTCAAAAAGAACAGTGCCTTTGGCATCAATCCAGTGGATACTTTGGTCGGTATGCCTAACTCGGTACTGTAAACTATAAATCCCATCTGTTGATTGTATGGCTTTTATAATTTCGTCGGGCATTAAAGGCCTGTCTTCGGGCAATATGCATTCCAGCAGTTTATCATAATCCAATACATCGTTTATGGAAATGCCGATATTGGTTTTGCATTTTGAAGTGCAGTTTAATGCATAGTCACTGAGGTTAAGTTCCCAAAAACCTAACTGTACCTGATCAAGCGCTATCTTAAAATGATCCTGGGTTACTTGAATGGAGTGTTCCTGGTAGGCTAAGGCTAAAGGCATATGTATCGGAAATTAGAGAAAGAGGAAGTTTGGAAAACAAGGTACGTAATTACTACTGTATTGATTGTCATAATTTTAAGCCCCAGGGGCAAACAGTGTTTTATCAATTGATGATTACGAAATTAGGGGTAAACTAAAACTGAAGCTGCTTCCTTTCCCTGTTTCGCTTTCTACGGCGAAACTTCCTTGGTGTTTTTTTACAATCTCAGATGCGATGTACAGCCCAAGGCCAACGCCCTGGTAAAGCATTGATGTTTTACTTACCCGGTAAAAACGCTGAAATAATTGCCCCATATCCTCTTTTGCAATTCCTATTCCAAAGTCTTTTACAGTAACTACGATGTTCCCGGCAGTAATTTTAGCTGTTACAATTATCTTATTAGCCTCCGGCGAATATTTTATTGCATTTTTAAGGAGATTGATCAAAACCTGTTCTATTTTAAATTGATCGCCGGTATAAGGCATATCAACCGAGTTTTCAAGGAGGATTTCATGGTTTGTGGAAACCATCTGTTGTACCTTGGAAATACTATTGGTGAGCGCGTCAGAAAAATTAAACTTAGAAATGTCCAGTTCTATTTTTCCGGCGTTTATCCGGGTAACATCCAGCAAATCTTCTATTAATCTTTCCAGGCGTTTAATGCTATTGTTGGCGTTTAAAATAAAGGCATACGTTTTGTCGGTTTTGTCGGCGGTTTTTTCCAGTAGTTGATTAATGGCTTTTATATTAGTCAAGGGTGTTTTAAATTCATGACTTACCATGTTAAAGAACTCATTTTTCTTTGCTTCGGCCGCGGCCTGTTGTTCTTTTTCCTGTTTCTGAATTTGTACTTCTCTATTGGCTATAATTAACTCTGCCGCACGTTTCCCTTTTTCTTCATCCTGGAAGCCCAGTTCTTTAAGTGCTATGATTAATTCGGCAGCCCGTTTTTCTTTTTCTTCATCCTGAAAATCAAGCTCAATATTAGCCAATATCAATTCGGCAGCGCGCTTCCCTTTTTCCTGGGTTTGAAATACGAGCTCCTTGTTTGCAATGCCTAATTCTGCGGCCCTTTTTTCTTTTTCCTGATTTTGAAAAATGAGTTCTGCATTGGCTATTGCCAGTTCTGCGGCTCTTTTTTCTTTTTCCTGGTTTTGAAAAATGAGTTCCCCATTGGCTATTACCAGCTCGGCAGCCCGTTTCTCTTTTTCTAAATTTTGAAAAATGAGTTCCGCATTGGCTATTACCAACTCGGCAGCCCGTTTCTCTTTTTCTAAATTTTGAAAAATGAGTTCGGTGTTTGCTATTATTAACTCAGCGGCGCGTTTTTCTTTCTCCTGGTTTTGGAATATCAGCTCGGTGTTGGCCAATATCAGTTCGGCAGCACGTTTTTCCCTTTCCTCGTTTTGTAGACTGAGTTGGGCATATGCTATAATTAATTCAGCGGCCCGTTTTTCTTTCTCTTCGTTTTGAAAATCCAGCTCCCGGTTTGCTTTAATTAATTCTGCCGCACGTTTAAGTTTTTCTTCGTTTTGGAAATCAAGCTCGATGTTGGCAACAATTAACTCCGCTTCACGCTTTCCCTTTTCTTTATTTTGAATTAGCAGCAGGCTGTTAGCATGGCTTAATTGGGCAGCAAGCTTTTCTTTTTCCTGATTTTGAATAACCAACTCTCTGTTTGCAATGATTAATTGGTCTGATAGATTCATTTTGTCCATAATACGGCTTGACAATTATCATTTTTAAGTGGGTATATCATAACCGTCCGAACGGCAGATCTACACAATTATCGTAAGCTGATTTTGAGTTGCTAAGCTTAAAAAAACCGGATTAGTACAAAAGAATAAAAAAAGAGATCTTTAGGATATTCCTAAAGAATGCACCCTATTTAGTAACATGCAATTATAGATAACAAAAAACTATAAACATTGTTCCAAAAAAAATAAAAGATTTTCGTCAAACCTGAAGCTTTATAATGTTATAACTTACTTAACGGAATCTTCCACGCATTGTTATAAATCCGCAATGTGAAATTGGTTTTGGCCTCCATCATTTAAAAAGCTAAGGGGGGTAAAATGAAAAAGGCGAGATCTCTCCCGCCTTTTCCTTTACACTTGAATTAAAATTTACTACTTAACGGGGATAATATCTATTATAACGGTGCGGTTATAAAAACGCTCTTCCACAAAATTATTTTCGAAAGGGGCTTTGCTCAAATCTTCGCCAAAGCCTATTGTTTCAAACTTAACATTGGTTTTACCTGCTTTAGCTAAAGCAAGTTCTAAAGTATGCTGAACATCATGTGCACGCTCTGTTGATAATTTCATGTTATGCTCCTCATCGCCAATATTATCAGTATGGCCGTGGATAATCACTGTTGATCCATCGGTAATTGAAGCTGATACAACATCCGTTAAAAACTTATCATAAGATGCAATAGAGTTTGATCTGTCAAAATCATACAGGATACTATAGCGCAATCCTTTGCTAACTGTTTCGTCCTGGCGTATCAGGTGCACGGTGCTTTCTTTTCTGATGGGCAAGCCTTTCCTGGTTTCGCCGGTCATTACAACTTTATAATCTCCATCGGGATTGTTACCTAAGATAGTGGCTCCTGATATACTTTCCTGGTCGTTTATAAATGGTCCAAAATGTTGAGCTGTTCCTTTTTCATCAGTAATATCAACCGACCATGATTTAAGCAGTTGCTTGGCACTATCGATATTAAAAATTACATGGCTATCAAGAGGATCGGCCTGTGTTGCGTTTATTTGAACAGGCTTCATCATATCGCCGCCTACTTCTGTTAATAATTCTGGCGAACTACTTGAAATATCTACCCTGCGATCGCCGGCACGCAGCAATACAAGCTCTTTTGTACCACCCGGTTGTTCAGATGGGATAAGTGGCCTGGTACGGCCTGCAATAGCGATCCTTGATGCATCAATTGCAAATTCAGTAACCAGGTATTGTTTTACTGCTTCTGCCAGTGCTTTACCTTCGCCCGGGCCTTTAGCAGCGGCACCGGTAAGTAAGATAGTAGCACCCGGGTTTGATCTTAATCTATCGCCCAAAATGTTAAGTATATTATGGTAAACACTCAACTGCCTTGCAGAGCGACCTGTCATGTTATCAGATTGCTCGTTTTGTAACTGGTCTTCCCTGAAAGTTGCCGACGCATCTTTTGAAAGCGTTATATACCTGCCCGGAATTTGGTTTGATCCTTCATCAAAAAATACAGAATTACGTAATGGCAAGGCTTCGCTTACCTGGCGTTTTGCCGGCACTGCTTTTGGCGCGGTTACGTTAAATACAAAATCATGCATTGGTACGGGTGTGGTGGTTACCTCTTTAGGGGCAACCTTCGATGCCTTACCAAATTTAAGCGCTATACCTGCGCGCACTGTAGTAACCGACCAGCTTTCAATACTACGTGGCTCCTGCCCAAAGTATGGGTGAAAAGAAACAAATGGCGATATACTAACCTTGGTAGTGCTGCTTGCTGATGATACCATAATATCATAACCAGCGCCAACCTGACCCGAAACAAGCGTTTTGCGCATGGCGCTTAGCTCGCCATTGGTATTAGGTTGTTTAAGCTGCGTATATTCAAAATCCTTATTTATATTGAAAGCAACCCTTGGGCCGGCAAAAAAGTACAGGCCGGTTGAGGGTACTGTTAAACGTAAACTTGGCTCAATAGCAATGTAGCTGGTACTGGTTTCTAAGGTAGCGGGGCAATTACAAGGGGCCTCCACATCTTTAAACTTACCGCCGCGGCCATCATAGGCTATATTTAATGAAACGCCCCAAATACCCGCCGGGCGATATTCAGTAAGTATGGATGCATAAGGGCGCACATCATGGCCTTTATGGAAAGCAGTGGGGGCAATTAGTGAATTATTTAACCTTTGGGTTGTGCCATCATTAAAGTTAAAATTTGCTGCGCCAGATACACCAAACCACCAGGTTGGTATTGTAGTTTGCGCTTTAACCGTTGTGCCGGCCATGATGATCATCAAACAACAGATGATGACTTTTTGAAATATTTTATTGATTGGTAACATAAGATGTTTCTTTAATATTTTAGGTGATACACGGTAGTAAAATCCCCCGAAGGGGATGTAATACGATTTGTGCTTATTGAGGTACGTTAACAGTTGTGTTTACCATGGTAACAGAAGCTACCAACGAAATTGCCCGGCCATTTAATACCGTTTGTACCGCGTTGCCGGCTGTAGAGAAGGTGATGCCTGCAGATGATATGATAGTACCGGTCATGATACCGCCGCCTGCGCCGTTAATTACGGCCGAGCTTCCTACATACCAATAAACATTTTTAGCAAGAGCGCCATTTTTCAATACCACATTCCTTGCTCCGGCTGGTCCGGCGGTGCCTACTGTAAGGCCGGCAGCTGTTTGGAAAATCCATACTGCGTTAGGGTCGCCTTTGGCGTCAAGGGTCAAATCGCCATTGGTTACTTTAAATGTACCGCTTGCCGCTTTATAAACGCCGGCGGCTAAAGTTAATCCACCTAATTCACCTGCACCCGGGTCAATACCACCTGGCTTAGAAGCCGGAGAAATGCTGTTATAGGCAATGGTTGCATCAAGCAGTCCCTGCGAAGCAACTGCAAAAGAGGTAGCAGTGCCGGGAGCCGGAGGGGCTGTAAATATTCCACCGGTTACATTACCCTTATTAAGCGGTGTTTCTGTATAAATATCGGCAGTTAAGCCATCATGAAACCCTGTAACTAAGGTTGATGCAGCGGTTGTACCAATGCTTCCGTTATTAATTACGGTGTTTAAGCCCTGGTTGGTTACACCTGCATTGCCACCAAAGGCGCCAAATTTTGCGGCATTACCCAAAATAGGAGGTATTATAACTACGTTAAGCGTAAAGTTTGCGGTAACACGCTTATTTCCATTCATGGTAATGGTTAGCGGGTTGTTGGTGCCCGTTGCATCGCCACTCCATGATGTAAATGTATAACCAGGATTTGCAGTTGCTGTTGCACTTGCAGATGAACCTGCACTGTACGCGCCAGACCCTGTTGTTGTGCCACCAGCTGCCGGACTTGAAGACAATATTAATGCAAATTGCGATGCAGGTATTGCTTTAAAGTTGGCTACTAATTTGCGGTTGGCAGCCAAAGTAAACTGGTAGCTTGAACTTGTAGATGCTATATTGCCATTATCAGTCCAGTTAACAAAAGTATAACCGGCGTTAGGATCGGCGGTTACAGTTACTTTGGTGCCAGCGTTATAAGCTCCGGAACCATCTGTTGAGCCGCCTGCAATAGGGCTTGATAAAAGTACCACTGCAAATTGTGATACAGGTATAACCTTAAAGTTGGCCACTAATGCTTTGTTACCGGCCATGGTAAACTGATAACTTGAGCTTGTTGAAACAATAACTCCATTATCTGTCCAGTTAGTAAATGTATAACCAGTGTTAGGTGTTGCTGTTACGGTTACTACAGATGCCTGTGCAAACGTTCCTGCACCGTCAGTTACACCGCCCAGGGTAGGAGTTGATGTTAATGTTACCTGCGGAATGGTTGTAAAGGTCCATGAATAATCGCTCACCATGGCAGTGCGTAAGGTATCAGTTACTGCAGCCGTAATGGTACCCGTATAGGTTACAAAAGGCAATAATGGCTGGGTTGGTGTAAATGTAAATACAGTACCGTTATTGGCAGTAGTTATAGTTCCTGCTATAGCTGTGGCACCTTGTTTTATAATAAATGTTTTTGCATTGATGGTTGATGGGGCCATACTGGTATTAAAAGTTGCAGATATCGCTTTGTTTAAAACAATGTCTGCAGCCTTATCAGCCGGATCGGTTGAAACAACAACCGGGCATACGCCTTTGATCTCTCCTTTATAATCGTCTTTTTTACAACCGGAGGCTAAAACCGTAATAAGCAATATGAGCGACCAAATGGCCTTAAATGTTTTGGAATAACCGCTGCTTTGACGCATACCGGTGCCATCCATAGGCATAGTAAAAGTTTTTTTCATGAATATGTATTTGAAATATTTATTGTTATTCCCGGGGTCCTATTGGGTCAGATTTCAGGATGGTACAAATGTGGTGCAAGATTGTAGCCCGTATGTTACATAACTTTTTTTATAAATTATATAATTCACACATTTACCAGCGCGGTTTGGTTTTGAAAAGTAAAGTGTTTAAACTGCGAGGGGGTTAAGCCCGTAACTTTTTTGAATTGGGTAGATAAGTGCGCTACGCTGCTGTAGTGCATTTTCCAGGAAATTTCGGTAAGGTTTAGTTCATCCTGCCGTATCAATTGCTTTACAAATTGAATTTTATGAAGGATGATAAACTGTTCTATAGTTATACCCTGCACATCTGAAAATATATTGGCCAGGTAAGTGTAATCAAGGTTTAGTTTATTGCTCAGGTAATCAGAAAAGTTTGTTTTCAGGGGGATTTCTGAATGATGGATCATATCAACTATCACCTGCTTAATTCTTTCAATTAAGATGCTTTTCTTGTTATCTAAAAGCTCCAATCCGTAGTCAAGTAAAGCTATCGCGATTTCTTGAGTTTGCAGTTGTGTAATGCTCCCGGTTATCTGAACCCGACCCAAATCTATCATTGTGCATTTAATTCCAACTTTTGCAAGTTCTGATTCAACAATCCGTTTGCAACGGATGCTAACCATGTTTTTTATAAAGAGGTTCATCGTACCTGCCAGTTGCAAAGCAAGTGCCTGTATGTTTTTTTAGTCAGTAAAAACAAATTCAAATAAAACGCATGTGTGGAGGTTTTAATTTTATATCCTCTGCAAATGCCGTAAAGGCATGTTTAAGCAGTAAAATGCTTTTTAAAGAAACTTAAAAATAACTTTATTAAATTAACTTTTAGTTATTTTAATAAAACCAGGGGTTGTCCATTTAGGCTAATTATGATTACTATAAAGGATTTTTTTAGTCAATTAACGAAAATTTTGCTGCCGCAACCCGGGCCAAAGGCTTCCGGGGCTATTTTAAGAAAAAGTTATACGTGCCCAAATCTGATATATTGCCCTTTGCATCTATAGTAACTACCCGCCAGTAATAGGTTGTATTGGCGTCAACAGTTTGCCCGCTGTGTTGGTTTAAAATTTCAAGGCCTTTTTTGGGATATAGAATGTATAAAGCCTTCTTGTTATTGGGTGCATTTTAACTTAACCGAAAGGGCAGTTATGGACAGGGATAATGTATGAGTTATTATATTTTCCTATTAATTAGTTCGCGATTTTTTTTGCGATGATTGAACCCGATCCCTGTCATTTTGTTAGCTTTTTAGTTAAGGCCTTTAGCTAAAAACGTCAAACCGACCGATAATTTATCTAAATTTGCGCCCGTCAATCCACCCCTAATTAAATGATAATCTTACCAGATTAAATTTATTGATTGTGAAAAAAGCTATTAATGGAGCATAGTGTAACTAAAGAAGTACCGAACGTAAGACTTAGAGCGTTCAGGGCAATTAACGAACCTGAAACTTGCGAACTATTTATTGAAGGGCATACCAA
The DNA here is from genome assembly GCF_056405015.1 of Mucilaginibacter sp. P2_A4. NCBI lineage: Bacteria > Pseudomonadati > Bacteroidota > Sphingobacteriia > Sphingobacteriales > Sphingobacteriaceae > Mucilaginibacter > Mucilaginibacter sp. P2_A4. The sequence goes on from NZ_JBFUCX010000010.1 coordinate 217,830, forward strand.
TGTGTTAACCAGCATTGGGGTTACAAAAGTAACATCCTCCAAAAATGAATGGACAACTAACCCCGCCGCTTTTGTAATCATTGTGGAATCACTGGATGGCAAAAAGGTTTATGGTGGCGCCCGGGTTCATGTTGCCGGCGGATCGCAGCTATTACCTATTGAACAGGCTACCGGGGCAATGGACTCAAGGGTGTTTGCACTGGTTAATGATTTTGCACAATATGGTACCGGCGAGATATGTGGTTTGTGGAACTCGCAGGAACTTTCTGGATATGGGATAGGAACCCCGCTATTGATACGCACCGGTATTGCCATTTCATCTCAAATAGGTTTAAAATCGCTTTTTGCATTGTGTGCCCCCTATACCGTAAAGCCGGTAGTTAATTGCGGTATGGAATTGGTAGCAAGCATTGGTAATCAAGGAACCTTTTACTATCCAAAGATTGACCTTGTAGCTACAGCTATGATTTTAAAAGATGTTTCCTCTTTAGAAAAAGCCGGCGAAGAGGATAAACTTTCTATGCTTGCCATGAGATCTCATCCCAATTCGTTAAAGATTGACGAATTAAAGCAAAAGGAAATAACCATACATTTTGAACTGCAGATCCCGCATCTTGACCAATGGAATTTATCGGCAACTATAGCATCAGCCCAAGAAAATTTTTTAAAAGCAAAGGCGGAAAGAAAAGATCCTGAGTTTTACTAAAAGATTAACTATTTTCACTTCACTTCGTATAGAGGTTCATAATCTTAACCAATGGATAATAATATATCAGATTTTCTGGCAAGTTTTAAAGAAACAAAAAACGTTCATGAACCAATCATACTCAGATTGGATAATGAGGCGGATAAAGCAACCTTTCAAAAACTATTTGAAGATTCAAAAATAACGTTCGTTTGTGATGAAATTTATGGTCAGTTGCAGGAACTCATTAAGTGTTATAATCCATCAATTAAAATTAAGCAGGATGAATATCCGCAACTTATTGAGCAGCACTTAGCCGGGAAAGATATCCGGGAATACGGCGTATGGGTTTATTATCCATGGAACCAGCGTTTGGTGCACTTGCTCGATAAGGAAGAGTTTACGGAGGTGCGTACAAACAGAAATCAATATAAGATAACTAAGGCCGAACGGAATATATTAAGCACCAAGAGGATTGGAATTATTGGTCTTTCTGTGGGGCAGTCCATTGCCTTAACTTTAGCCATGGAGCGTGGATTTGGTGAGTTACGCCTTGCCGATTTTGATGAATTGGAACTGAGCAATTTAAACCGTATTAGGGCCGGGGTGCATAACCTGGGTATTCCTAAAGTGGTGATTACAGCCCGTGAGATTGCTGAAATAGATCCCTTTTTGAATGTGACCTGCTTTTTTGAGGGTTTGACAGAGGAGAATATGGACGATTTTTTCCTGAAAGATGGAAAGCTTGATCTGTTGGTGGATGAATGCGACGGGCTTGATATGAAAATAATATCGCGTTTTAAAGCCAGGGAACTTCAAATACCGGTGGTAATGGATACCAGCGATCGTGGGATGCTGGATGTGGAACGGTTTGACCTGGAACCACTAAGGCCAATACTTCACGGAACGGTTGAGGATGTAGATACCACCACTATAAAAGGCTTAACTAATGAAGAAAAAATACCCATTGTATTGCAAATGCTGGGTATCGAAAACGTTTCGTTACGTATAAAAGCATCGATGATAGAGGTAGAGCAAACAATTAATACATGGCCTCAGCTGGCCAGTTCTGTTGTGTTGGGTGGTGCTGTAGGCGCCGATGTATGCCGGCGGATCCTGCTTGATCAGTTTCATGATTCGGGAAGATATTATGTTGACCTGGACGAAATTATTGCAGATAAAATACCTGAACCCTTTATTTCACAAGTACCGGCTAATCCGTTTTCGCCGCTAAAGGAAAATGACCTGCGGTTATTGGTGCAGGACTATAAGCCTGAGGCTAAAGCAGACACCATAAATGTTGATAATGATTTGATCCGGGAGTTGGTTAAGGCTGCCTGTGCCGCACCATCAACCGGGAACGACCAACCATGGAAATGGTTGTATCAGCAGGAAACGCTGTTTCTTTATCATGATGAATACCGTTCTTTTTCTTTCGGGGATTTTCAAAAAACTGCCTCATTTATTTCTTTTGGCGCGGCCTATGAAAACCTGTACATCCATGCGCTTACTAAAGGAATAGAAGCTTTTTATGAGTTTTTGCCGGTACCGAATGAAAGATTAGTAGCTGCAATCCGGTTCAAAAAAGCCGATAGTAAGGTAAATCAGGAATTGATTAACCTTGACGCCGTTATTTTTAAACGCCATACCAACAGAAACCCATCGCCAAAAACAGAACTTGCTCCAAATGTTTTTGAACAGCTGTCGGCTATTACGGAATCTATCCCCGGGGCTGCTTTTCAGTATTTTACTGATGAAGATGTCATAAAAGAACTGGGAGATATTATTGGCGCCTGCGATAGGGCCCGTCTTTTAAATCCTGCCGGTCATAATGATTTTATCAATCACGAAATGCGATGGACATCCGAAGAAGCCCTGACCAAAAAAGATGGGATTGATGTAAAAACGCTGGGTTTCACAAACTCGCAACTGGCAGCCTTAAGCATCATCAGAAATGAGAAAGTGATCAGCACCATCAACAAGCTTGAAGGTGGTTACGGTTTTGATTCGCTTTCCAAAAAGATTGTAAAAACAGCATCCGCACTGTGCATGATCACTTTGCCCGAATATAATTTAAAGAACTTTTTTGAAGGTGGGCGTGCAATGGAACGTTTTTGGCTGGAGGCTACCAACCTTAACCTGGCAGTGCACCCGGTTATATCTCCTTTTTATTTATTTTCAAGAATATTACACGGTAACGGCGAAGGGTTAAGCCCTAAAACAATTAAGGAACTTACAGGCTTAAGAAAAAGGTTTGATGAGATTGCTCAATTGGGTAATAACCGTGCCGAGGTGTTTTTTACAAAAATAGCTGTAGCCGAAGAACCTGTTTTAAAGGCCTATAGATTGCCGCTAAACCAGGTATTAGTTTTGGATTAGTATTACATTAGTTTTTTAGTATTAAATACAAACCTGCATAAACCAATAGCGCGATTGTGTAAGTCACGTACCTGTTAATATGAAAAAAATTTATTTAAGCCTTTTATTCCTTCAAATACTTTGTTTAACAAAAGGGTTTGCCCAAAAGGCGATTCTTTTTAAGGGTGATAATATAGTTATTGGTCAAAACGTGGCTGTTTTGGAAGATGCTACTAAACGGCTTGATATACAATCTGTACGTACGGCCACCGGGTTTGTACAGTCACATACCCAGGTACCTAACCTGCAGTTGAGTAATTCGGCTTTTTGGCTGCGGTTTACAATTAAAAATGAAAGCCCCGAAAGTGATCTTATTCTTAATCTTGAATATCCCACATTAGATTTATGCCAATTTTATTATCCTGTTAATGGTGTTTTTGAAAAAGAGACGCTGAGCGATACTAATCCCTTTTTAAAAAGGAAGTATAAGCACCAGGATTTTCTTTTCGATATCAAACTTCCCAAAGATAGTACGGCCACTTTTTATCTTAAGGTGGAGAGTGGCGAGCAGATGGTTTTGCCCATAGTAATTGGTACACCACAAAAAATAGCCGAATCAAAACTTGTTCATGATTTGCTTTGGGGAGGGCTTATAGGCACATTATTGGTGATGATGCTTTACAATTGCTTTGTATTTATCTCAACCAGGGATATCAGTTATTTATATTACGTTTCCTATACGTTGTTAATAGGGCTTACTCAAACCTCACTATCAGGTTATACTTACCGGTTTATTTTTGCCAATTCTCCATACTTGTTCAGTATAGGCATTATTTTATTCCCGGCTATGGCGGGTATCTCCCTCTTATTGTTTGCCGAATCGTTTTTAGGCATCAAGAAAAGGCTGCCTGTTATGAGCCGTGTGCTTAAATCAATAATCATATTATATGCTACAACTATTGTGGTGAGGCTGCTGGGTTATGCCCATGTTAGCTACCGGTTGATTGATATTTGCGCGTTGTGCTTAACGGTTAGTGTATATATAGTAATCATTAAACTTTCTATTGATGGATACAGGCCGGCAAGGTTTTTTTTGTTAGCCTGGACATTATTTTTAACCGGCATCATCTTATTTGTACTGCGTAATTTGGGTGTATTGCCTTATAATAATTTTACAAACTATACCATGCAGGCAGGTACGGCCTTTGAAGTTACCCTGCTTTCGCTGGCACTCGCCGATAAAATAAACATTTTCAAAGCAGAGAAAGAAAAATCGCAGGAAGAAACGGTAATAGCCTTAAAAGAAAATGAACGGATTGTTAGGGAGCAAAACGTGCTATTGGAAACAAAGGTAAACGAGCGTACCGTTGCGTTAAGTGCATCAAACCAGGAGCTGAACAAAACGCTTGAAGATTTAAAACAGGCGCAATCGCAATTGGTGGAGTCGGAGAAAATGGCTTCATTGGGTCAGCTGACTGCAGGCATAGCGCATGAAATTAATAACCCCATAAACTTTGTCACTTCAAACATTAAGCCTTTAAAACGGGATATAGGTTTAATATTTGATGCCCTGGCCGTTATTGAAAATGTTGGGGTATCCAACTTGTCAGTAGCCGAAAAGGAGAAACAGATCAGGGAATATAAGGAGGAGTTGGATTTTGATTACCTCACCGTTGAAATTAACCATTTGATAAGAGGGATTAATGAAGGGGCCAGCAGAACAGCTGAAATTGTTAAAGGACTGAAAATTTTCTCACGCCTGGATGAAGATGGATTAAAGAGCGCGAATATTAACGAGGGTTTAGAATCAACTATGGTTATTGCAAACAATTTGCTTAAAAAAATAGTAGTAACTAAAGCTTATGGTGATTTACCTTCTATAGAATGTTACCCCGGTAAGCTGAACCAGGTGTTTTTAAATATTATCTCAAATGCCATTTACGCGGTGCAGAAGCGTTTTGGTGATGCGGAGGGTGGTATAATAGTTATCACAACAACCCACGATAAGGATAATATAATAATAGCGATAAAGGATAATGGAATTGGTATGGAGCCTGAAACCCAAAAAAAGGTGTTTGAACCATTTTTTACAACAAAAGAAGTAGGAGAAGGGACAGGCCTGGGAATGTCTATTGCATATAATACCGTTAAAAAGCACAACGGGAAAATATTCGTGAACAGTAAACCGGGCGATGGAACCGAATTAATTTTGCAAATACCAATAATATTTAATTTAAAGTCAACATAATTTTAAATAAATATGTATAAAGGATTGGTAATGTATGATATAACCTATTTTTAGGTTGCATCACATTACAATTGTTGCCACCTAATACCTAAGAAAATGTCAGAGAAAATAAAAGTGCTATATGTTGACGATGAGCAGGAAAACCTGGTAGGTTTTAAAGCATCGTTAAGGCTTGAATATCAGATTTTTACCGCTGTAAATATACCACAGGCATTAAATTATCTAAGTAACCACCCGGATATTAAAGTTGTTTTTTGCGACCAGCGGATGCCAGGTAAGAGCGGGGTTGAGTTTTTTGAAGAAATCCGAATCAGTTACCCTTTACCTGTACGTATTTTATTAACCGCCTATACAGATATTGAATCCATAATTGATGCCATTAATAAGGGTAATATATTTAGATATGTAAAAAAGCCATGGCTCGAAGCCGATATCATTTCGGCTATTGAAGAAGCCAATAAGTTTTATATGGCCAATTCAATGTTATTAATTAAAAATGATGAATTGCAAAAGGCATATAATGAACTTAATAAGTTTGCTTATAGCGTAAGTCACGATATCAGGGGGCCTATATCCGGAATTTTGGGTGCCATTAATTTAGCACGCGAAATTGATGATGTAGAGGAGATGAAAGAGATGCTGTTCCTGATGGAGAAGTCATTAAAAAAATTGGATACTTACATCATAAGTATGCATGATTATTATAGCTTACAAAGGGGCGAGCTAAAAATAAAAGAGATTGATTTTAACGAAATTATTGATGAAATGAAGGCCATATATATGGTGCTTTCAAAAATAAATAATGTAGAGTTTAAAATAACGGTTAACCAGGACGAGGTTTTTAGAAACGATAGGGTGCCGGTAAAACTTATCCTGAACAACCTTTTATCAAATGCGTTTAAGTACCAGGATAAAAGCAAAAAAGATAAATCAGTAGAAATAATTGTTGATGTGCATAAAAACGTAGCAACAATTCTTATAAAGGATACCGGTATTGGTATTTTAGGAAACCATATCGGCGAGATATTTAACCTTTTTTACCGGGCAAACTCCCAGGAGGTTGGGTCGGGTTTTGGGTTATATAATGTAAAAAGTGCATTGTTGAAATTAAACGGTCAGATAGAAGTTAACTCTGTGATGCACGAAGGAACAACTTTTAAAGTAACCATCCCTTCAATATAATTAATATGGATTTGGCATTCATTGTTATTGACGAAAGCGAGCTTGATTGTTTCATTGCGCGAAAGGTTATACAGCAGGTGGATGAGAATTTAATTGTTTATGTTTTTCAGAGCGCGCAACATGGATTGGATAGCATCCGTGAAAACCGTATAAGCGGAGGTTTCACGACAATAATTTTGCTTGATTTACAAATGCCGGTGATGGATGGCTTTCAGTTTGTGGAAGAATTTGAAAAGCTTCCCGCTGAAATCAGAAATAAATATAAAATATGCGTATTGTCATGTACCCGGAATGCCAGTGATATTTCCCGGATAATGGCACATAAAACTGTTGTTAGTTTGATAGAGAAACCTCTTTATAAAGCAGATTTACAGGCGTTAATTACCCGGTTAGCGTAGTGTTTTCAATAGAAATAACGGAGGTTACGAAAGTAGTTTCTGCCTTAGCAAAAACTCCAATTGTTCATTAGAGTCTGCCAGTTTTTCATTCATTATTTTTAATTGAACGTGTTCAAGGTATTTTTCATAGGCCCTGTTTATTGTCTGGTCCAATTCCTCTTCGTTCCATGGTTTATCGAGGTAATGAAATATTTTACCTTTATTAACAGCATCAACCACCGCACTCATATCTGCATAGCCTGTTAGCAGAATCCTCATCGGATCAGGAAATTTCTCTAATATTATCTCAAAGAATTCAACACCGGTCATCTCCGGCATCCGCTGATCACTAAGTATAACATGAACTTGTTTTGTTGATAAAACAGTTAAAGCATCTTTAGCGCTAATTGCAGTTAGTACCTCATATTTCATTCGGAAGGTAGCTTTAAACGAAAAAAGATTGTTTTCTTCATCGTCTACATAAAGTACCGTGATTTTATTATTTGCTGCCATGTTAATGTAATTTACAATACATCATATTTGCCTGTGTAAAGATACTGAAATCTATACAATCAACTATGATAGGGCTTGCCTGATAGGTTCGGCATAAAAAAATGCCGTTTTAAAACTTTAGTTTTGAGTTAGGTTTGCTGGCTTATAACCGCAAAACTAACTCAGAAATATCAATGCATTTTAGTTTTAATTTCTCTGTACCCAATGATACAAAAGTATGGATAAGTTGGTTACTTTATGTTTTGAATTTTGGGCACATATTCGTTAGTACAAAAAAATTAGTGATAAATTTATTGATCAATAACAGTTGCTAAAAATATGATCTGGATAAAATGCCTCCCAGGTTTTGCCTTTCCTTTATTTATATCCACCATTAAAAGTATGAACCTTAAACCAGCGTCATTGTTTGTTTCCCTTGTCTTGCTTTCAATTGCTGCGCATGCTCAGCAGGCCAACAGGGTAGTGCAGTTTAATATTGATCCCTTGTTAAACGCCCGTCCGGTAACCACCATTACAAACGGCAAATTAACGAGCTGGACGAAAGGCATCGACGGTAATGGCGATGGTGACGGCTATCTCACCATGTCGGCATCCATATTTCATGGTGATAAAAGTTCACATGCTTTGCCTGATGATCCGCTTATTGCTGCTACCAGTATGCATCCGCCAATTTTGTTGCACTATGATAATAAGGATAGTGTTAATTACCAGGCACGCTATGTTGCAGGCGAGGGGGAATTTGGTTTTAAAATACCCGGTAAAAAGTACAGTGACATTTATTTATGCTTCACCAGTGCCGAAGGTCCGTCAGTATTGGAGGTTGAATTAAGCTATTGGGATGGCATCGAGATCAAGGTTTTTAAGATCCCCGATTATTATAACGACATTGCTGCAGGTGATCCTAACCAGGGTTACCTATTGCATGATCTGGCCAAATGGGGTAAAAACGATGTAATGACAGAAAATAACCATCATAATATAGATGTATTAAACATTCACCCCGATCCTAAAAGGGTATTGAATTATATTGGGATTAAAAAAGCGAAGGGCGGTTTCCTTGTTTTTTGGGCGGCTGCAGGAGTAGTAAATTAAACGGTTATGGGGCTTGAGCTAATTTTAATTAAATATGCCTGCTATCCTATGCTGAATTTTTGATAGCCTAATCTTTAATCTGTTGGCATTATAAAACAATCAATTATTACTGTAATTTTGCAGCGAATTTAAAGGATTGATTTTTTAGATGCGATTTTTTGCTGGCTGCTTTCTGTTGATTTTATGGAGTTTTTCTGCAGCATTCGCTCAGCAGGATACTACCGCGGCAAGTGCCGAAGCACCCGCATACAGGCATATCAGGGCTGGCGGTAATTCCCTCCTTGATTCTGTTGCCAATGCTATGCAGAACCGTAAGCTTTTTGTGGCCGATTCTATTAACATGCGTTATATCCGCATCCCCGATTCAAGTACCCGCAGTGAATTTACCGATAGCTTATTTGCACACGCTTTGTATAAAGGGTATGGCTTTTTGGATAGCCATTTACAAAATAAGGGCAGGGTAAAAGATGGTATTCCCCGCACATCACGTGATCCCTGGATTATCGCATTAATTATAGGCATGCTATTGTATACAGCTATACTCAACATCACCCTGAATAATGATGTGGGTTTTGTACTGCATTCGTTTTTTAGTAAGCGGGTACTTTCGCAGGCAGGTAAAGAAGATGCCCTGGTAAGTTCATGGGCTTTTTTGGGCCTCTTTTTATTGTTCTGTTCAACTTTTAGCTTGTTTTTATACCAGTTGGCAGCATACAAAGGGGTGTATTACCGGGTAAGTGGCAGCAGGCTTTTTGTGTTACTTACTATCATCGTAATCGCTTTATTTGCCTTGAAATTTATCGTATTAAAGTTCCTTGGCTTTGTGTTTGATATGAACCGCCTGGTGAGCGAGTACCTGAATATATTACACCTCACTTATTTTAATATAGCATTTGTCTTTTTACCGGTAGTAATATGCTTTAGTTTGCTTGGTGTACAGTATATACCTGTATTACTGAGTGTTACACTCGTTGTTATCATAGTGATTTTTATATGGCAATACCTCAGAAGTAGCGTAAATATAATTTCTACTTTCAGATTTCATAAGTTTTATTTATTTACGTATCTTTGTGCCCTCGAAATTTGCCCTATTTTAATCTTAATAAAGGCATTGGAAATTAAAATTTAGGTAGTTAAAATAATTGACTTGGAAGATAGAAAAAAAAAGGTTAAAAGTATATTAGTTACTTTATCAAAGCCTGAGAATGACAAAAATCCGTATGCTGAGTTGGCTAAGAAGCTAAACCTGAAAATTGATTTCAGATCATTTATTCATGTTGAAGGTGTGCCTGCTAAGGATTTCAGAAAAGAAAAGATTAATCTGGCTGATTTTACCGCCGTTATTTTTACCAGCCGCAATTCTGCTGATCATTTTTTCCGTATTTGCGAAGAAATGCGTTTTGAAGTGCCTGTTGAGATGAAGTATTTCTGTCTTTCGGAAACTATTGCGCTTTACCTGCAAAAATATATTCAATACCGTAAGCGCAAAATATTCTTTGGCAAACAAACCGCCGCTGATTTGGCCGAGGTGTTGAAAAAACATGCCGCTGAAAAATTTCTTTATCCATGCTCAGATGTAGCGGCCGAAGAAACGCAACGATTCTTGCTCGAAAATGGGTATAACTTTACACCGGCTGTGCTTTTCCGCACCGTTTGCAGCGATCTTTCTGATTTGGCAGAGGTGTTTTATGATGTTATTGCCTTCTTTAGTCCATCAAGTATACAATCTCTGTACAAAAACTTTCCCGATTTTAAACAAAATAATACACGCATAGCTGCTTTTGGAGCAACAACCCATAAAGCAGTGCTTGAGGCTGGTTTGATCCTGGATATTCCGGCCCCAACCCCGGCTGCTCCATCCATGACAATGGCCATTGAGCAGTATTGCAAGCAAGTAAATAAATAAAAAAAGAAATTTATTTAACTCAATTGCAACTTTTATTGGAATAATAGCGTAGTAATGACAACTAATTTTACAGTATTGTAGTTAGTTGTTTTATTGTTTTTTACAAAATTATATCTTAGTGAAACAATGCCAACGGCATTTAATGGGCATTTTATTGCTTAAATTAAATGTTTTTTGGAGCGGTAACGCAAATTTGATATATTCGGGGGTCTCATAATGTTATATTTTTATAACTGATTTTTGATTTTTAAAATGAAGCAGATATACTTTTTAATAGTTGTTTTGGCTGGTGGATTATTAAGCGGTTGCGGCGGCGGCGGCGACAGGGGGGAATTAACCGGCGTACCACAAAGGTCATTTAAGGCCGAGGTGCCTTACGGCATGGTTTATATTCCAGGTGGTTCATTTATGATGGGGCAAACCGATCAGGACGTTACTTTTGGGCAAATAGCTCAGCCAAAACAGGTTACAGAAGCTCCGTTTTTTATGGATCAGACCGAGATCACTAACAGTGAATACAAGAAATTTGTATTCTGGGTACGTGATTCAATCGCCATCACCAACTATGTAAACGATAATAAATATTACCTGCAAATAAAAGGCGCAGCCAACACCAGCGGTAAAAAATATATCAATTGGGCTTATGTAAAAAAGAATCCCATCTGGAACAATAAAAAAGGAGCGGCAAGTAACAAGTCAAAACTTCAGGGTATGTATTACCAGAATGAAGACCGCGTGTTTGATCGTGATGAGCTTGATGTACGTATCCTGAAATATAATTACGCGCTAATGGTTCTGCGCGATGCCGCCAACCACAGGAACGATCCTAAATCAAGACGTTCTGATTTCATTTTGCGCGATACCGTAAATGTTTATCCGGATACTTTGGTTTGGCTTAGCGATTTTTCATACGCTGCCAACGAGCCAATGGTTGAGGGATATTTTTCGCATCCGGCTTTTCGTAACTACCCGGTAGTTGGCGTAACCTGGAGGCAGGCGCGCGCTTTTACCGTATGGCGTACACGTTATAACGAAGCTTATAAAGATCAGAGGCACTTACCCCACCGTGCCGATTACAGATTGCCTACCGAAGCGGAGTTTGAATATGCAGCCCGCGGTGGCCGTATAGGCAATGATTACCCATGGGGTGGCCCTTATATAAAAAATGCTAAAGGATGTTTACTGGCCAACTTTAAACCGGGCCGCGGTAACTATACAGATGATGGTGGTGCCTATACAGTAAATGTTCGCTCATACTTCCCTAATGATTTTGGCTTGTACAATATGGCCGGTAACGTGGCAGAATGGACATCATCAGCCTTTGATGAGTCGGCCTCAACATTTGTGCATGACCTGGCCCCAACATTTGCCGTAGAAGCAAAATCTACTGATCCCGAAGTGCTTAAACGTAAAGTAGTGCGCGGTGGATCATGGAAAGATATCGGTTACTTTTTGCAAAATGCAACCCGTACCTACGAATACCAGGATACAGCAAAATCATATATCGGTTTCCGCTGTGTAACAAGCTACCTGGGCCGGGATATCAAAGACAAACGATAAACTAAACAATTTAAACTAAACTTCAAACAAAGTTATTTCTGATTATTATGGCAGGAGCTGGAAAGAAAAAACCATTCGGAATAGGAAACATTATTTCAATTGGTGCAACGGTAGTTATCATCGGTTTGTTATTTAAAATACAACACTGGAAATTCGCGTCAGAATTCATTACCGCAGGTTTAGGTACCGAGGCTGTGCTTTTCTTTATACTGGGTTTACAGCGCGAGGATAAAGAGGTTGACTGGGTACGTGTTTACCCCGAACTTAGTGAAAGCTTTGAGGGCGAATTGCCGAAATCATCATCACGCCCGGCAGTTATTGGTGCAGGATCAAGCAGTACGGCTGCATTGGATAAAATGCTTGATGATGCCAAGATAGGCCCCGAGCTGGTTCGTAGCTTAGGCGACGGATTAAGAACATTTGGTGATAAAGTAGCCGCTATATCAAGGGTTACCGATGCAGGCGAAGCTACCATTGCTTTTACTTCTAAAATAAAAGCTGCTACTGCAAGTTATGATAACTTAAGTGTATCATTTGATAAGGCATCAGCAAATTTATCTGAGCTTGCCAATTCAAATGTTGACGCAAAAGCCTACCATGAACAAATTAACAAGCTTGCTAAAAACTTAGGTTCATTAAACGCGGTTTATGAACTGGAGTTACAGGATTCAAGCGCGCATTTAAAATCAATGAACAAGTTTTACCAAAACCTGTCATTAACCATGAACAACTTTAACGAATCATTGGATGATTCAAAACAGTTTAAAGATGAGGTTGGCCGTTTAGCTAAAAACCTTGGTGCATTAAATGCTATCTATGGTAATATGCTTACAGCTATGAACCACAGCCACGTGTTAACTAATAATAAATAGATTTTTTACAAGCTAAGATTTATAATACATGGCCGGAGGTAAGGAAACCCCAAGACAGCGGATGATAGGTATTTTATACCTGGTGCTTTTAGGCTTAATTGCCCTGAACGTGCCCGAAAATCTGCTGGATGCTTTTAAAAATATTACGAGGAGTTTAGATGCGTCAACAAAAAATGTTGACAACAGCCTGCAAGCTACTTACGGTGCCATTGCAACCAAAGTAAAAGCTCAGCCCGATAAAGCTAAGTACCTGGCTGCAGCTAATGAGGCAAAAAAGGTGACTGATGATCTGGGCAGCTACATCGAAGAATTAAAAAGAACCTTGATAAAGGAAGGCGGAGGCATTAATCCTGAGATTGATGATGTTAGTGCAAGGGAAAATTTAGATATATCATCAGAAGTGATGATTAACGGTAAAAGAGCCGATGTTTTAAAAGAAAAGATTGAAGCAACAAAGGCTAAATTATTACAGTTGCTGGGTAAGGATGGCGCAGGTGTTAATTTTTCATTGAACGCTGATGCTCCGCCGAAGCGCCCGGGAATTCAATCAAAAACCTGGCAAAATGCCTACTTTGGCGAAGGTATCCCATTGGGAGCTACCTTAACCACACTGGCAAAAATAGAGGCTGATAACAAGAATGCCGAGAACGAAGTTGTTAAAAAATTATATAGTAAAATAGACCAGGCAGAGGTGACGCTTAATGCATTTAAAGCGGTAGCGGTTGCGCCAAGCAGTTATGTTTTAGCAGGCCAGCAATACAAAGCGGATATTTATTTAACTGCTTATGATTCACATTCAAACCCTACTATTACTATTGGCGGTTCGTCTGTGCCAACAAAAGATGGTGTAGGTACCTACACGGTTACAGCAAGCGGCGAAGGCCTGCACACAGTAACCGGGTCATTATCGGTAAAGTCTGTTGACGGCGGCGCGCCTAAAACATACCAGATAAATACTACTTACATGGTTGCAAAACCATCTGCAGTAGTATCGCCCGATAAAATGAACGTATTATATATAGGCGTACCCAACCCGGTATCAGTATCGGCGCCAGGTGTACCCACAGCAAGTTTAGGAGTAAACATGAGCGGTGGTTCTATAAGCGGTTCAGCGGGGCATTATACCGCTTCTGTAAGCGCTATAGGCAAAGCGCACATTACTGTTACCGGCGAAAAAGGGATGGTATTAGGTGCAACAGAGTTTCGTATTAAACGTATCCCTGATCCTAAACCACAGTTTGCCGGTAAAAGCGGCGGCAATACCAGCTCGGCCAATATTCGTGCCCAGGACAGGTTGTTTGCCCAGTTAGATGGGTTTGATTTTGATGCTAAATTTAATGTAACGCATTTTACGCTGTTGGTTGTAAAGCCACGCCAGGATGCCATTATATATTCAGGAAGTGGTGCAGAACTTACAGGTGCTATGCGTTCGGCATTAAACACCGTAACGCCCGGAACTACTGTTATATTTAAGGATATTGTTGCAGTAGGTCCAGACAGGTCACCACGGTCACTTGATCCAATTGTATTATCCGCAAATTAAACGCGTATGAAAAAGAGAATTTTGGTAGTTGTACTTTGTTTAGCCTGTGTTGCTTCTTACGGGCAAACAAAAAAGCGCGCTAAACGCGCTCCGGCAAAAAAAACAGCCGGTACTACACAACAACAGGTAAAACCACAGCAAAACAGCGTAGTAAGCCAGGCTGGAGCACCCGTTGATACAACTCACAAAAAGCCAATGAAGCCTTTTGAAAGGCCACTTGACGGGTATTTTAAAAAGAACAATATTTTAAACGCCAGGGTAACGCCTTACCCTAACCTTCGCGAAAGTGATGTTGCCTTTGCAAAAAGGGTATGGCGCGAAATTGATGTTCGTGATAAAATGAATACTTACCTGGCATCACCAAAACGCCGCTTGATTGATGTTTTGCTGGATGCGATAGCTGCAGGTGAATTAACAGCGTATGATCCAACACCTGGTAAAAAGGATGATGTGAACGGCGATAGCTTTAGCACGCCTTTAACAAGTGCCCAGGCCCGCGGTCGTTTATCATCAGATAGCAGCGTGGTTGAAAAACGGGATAAGGATAACAACGTAATTTCATCAACAATGGTGGCCGGTGAATTTAACCCGGATAGTGTTTTAAAGTTCCGCATTAAGGAAGATTGGGTGTTTGACAAGCAACGCTCTATATTTGAACCACGCATTATTGGTATCGCTCCGCTTATTAAGCCAAAAGGATTAGGTGTTGCTGGTGATGCGGTTGATTATCAGCCCGCTTTCTGGATCTACTTCCCCGAAGCACGCCCAATATTAGCTACTAAAGAGGTGGTAAGCCGAAGCAACGACGGATCTGGTTTAAGTTTTGATGATGTTTTCATGAAAAGAATATTTGCCAGTTACATTGTTAAACAAAGCAACGATAAAGACGAACGTATTAAAGATTATGCCCAAGGTATAGATAAGCTTTACGAATCTGAAAAGGTCAAGAAAACGCTTATGGATTGGGAACTTAACCTTTGGCAATACTAAAGGAAATCAAAAGTTAAAATTCAAAGGTCAAAACTGTTATGGTTTTGACCTTTTTTGCGTTTAAGGGTACCTGTGACGTATGAAGATCCGTCACTGTGGGAATAAATAACGGAACTCTGAAGAACGAAATGACGTTTAAAAAAGGTTTGTCCTGCTGAGCCTGTCGAAGCATGTGGGCAAAGGCCTCTGCGCGCGACCCTTCGACAGGCTCAGGGTGACAGGCCGTTTTAGAATCTACTACATAAAGTAAACTTTTTGTCATCCTGAACGATAGTGAAGGATCTACTCTCCAGCGTGCGTCGTCGCCCTGTACAGTCGGCGAATAGATCCTTCGTTCCTCAGGATGACAAACCTTTTAAAACGTCATTTCTCCTTCAGAGTTTCGCGAAATTTTACAACTCAGGATGACAAGCTTTTCAAACGACATTCTCCTCTCAGTGTCCCCGGGATAGTAAAACTCGCGATAACGCGTTTTTATTAAAGTATGTGCATTCAAAAAAACAGCCATCCCTTGACTTGTCGAAGCGACACGCCACTCGCATTGATCAATTTTATAGAAAGAATGACTTCTTAATTTTGACTTTGATCAAAATACCCCCGTATTGCTTTTGCCTGTTTTAAATTCACTACTTCCAACAGTAACTCTTCATTGGCTTCGCGAATCTTCTTTACCGATTTAAAGTATTTAAGCAGCTTTTCGGCAGTTGTTTTGCCAATGCCTTCTATCAGCTCAAGTTCGGTAGCCAGTGTGCCCTTATCCCGTATTTTACGGTGAAAAGTGATACCGAACCGGTGTGCCTCATCGCGCAGGTGCTGAATCACTTTCAACGTTTCCGATTTTTTATCCAGGTACATTGGGTACTGGTCATTGGGATAGTATAACTCTTCCAGGCGTTTGGCAATGCCTATTACCGTTACCTGCTTATCAATACCCAATAGTTTTAAACTATGCATGGCTGATGATAGCTGACCTTTACCACCATCAATAACGATGAGCTGCGGTAGTTCGGTACCTTCATCAAGCATGCGACGGTAGCGGCGGTGTACGGCTTCCTCCATGGTGGCAAAATCATTGGGGCCTTCTACCGTTTTAACATGGAAATGGCGGTAATCCTTTTTAAATGGCTTGCCGTCCCTGAACACCACGATAGCGGATACAGGATATTTACCCTGGAAGTTGGAGTTATCAAAACACTCTATATGGCGGGGCAGCTGATTCATGCGCAGGTCCTTCATCATCTGCGTAAGCAACCGTTCGGTGCGGATCTCTGGGTTCAGCTTTTCGTACTGATCTATCTTTTCCTTTTTAAAATACTGAACATTTTTTTGCGACAGATCCAGCAATTTCTTTTTTTCGCCCAGTTTAGGTACCGTAAATTTAATGGATGAATCTTCCAGGTCGATATCAAAAGGAACAATTACCTCTTTAGAATCGCTGTTGTAACGGCTCCTGAACTCAACGATGGCCAGTGTTAACAATTCTTCGTCACTTTCATCCAATCGTTTTTTAAGTTCGATGGTTTGGGTTTGGATGATGGTGCCGTTCATTACCTTTAAGTAATTCACAAAAGCCAGTTTCTCTTCGGATGCGATATTGAACACATCCACATCAGTAATAGATGAATTTACAATGGTTGATTTGCTTTGGTAGTTCTCCAGCAAATCAAACTTACGTTTAAGGCGGTGAGCCAACTCGTAATTGTACTCGGCAACAGCGGCCTCCATTTCGCCTTTAAGACGGCGTAATATGGCGCCTATCTTGCCATTCAGGATATCGGTTATCTCCCCGATGCTGTTATCATAATCATCCTCTGTCTGGTAGTTTTGGCAGGGACCTTTGCAGTTGCCCAGCTGGTATTCCAAACAAACCTTAAACTTGCCTTTATCAATATTTTCGCGGGTGAGCGCCAGGTTGCAGGTACGCAGGGGATAGGTTTCTTTGATAAGCCCAAGGATGTTATGCATCATGCTGATAGATGCGTAGGGCCCCAGGTATTTGGATCCATCCTTAACAATACGCCTGGTCCAGAAAATGCGCGGGTAGTTCTCGTTTTTGATAATGATCCAGGGATAAGTTTTATCATCCTTGAGCATTACGTTATAGCGCGGCTGATGCTTCTTGATCATGCTGTTTTCAAGTAGCCAGGCATCAACCTCGGTATCAACAATAGTAAATGTAATGTTGCGGATCTTAGATACTAAAACCCTTGTTTTGGCATTGATGTGCGCATCCTTATTAAAGTATGAGCTCACGCGGTTGCGCAGATCTTTGGCTTTGCCTATGTAGATCAGCTCTTTCTCACTATCCCAATATTGATATACACCGGGTTTATGAGGAATATTCTGTAATGCTGCCTTATAATCAAATTTCTCACTCATAGCTCAAACGTCAATGATTGTTTTGGCCAAATTAGGCGGGATATGTCATTGCGAGCGCAGCGCGGCAATCGCGAATGTTACAATCTGATTTGCACCGTTCGCGATTGCTTCGTACCTCGCAATGACATATCTGGTCGTTTTGAGGACGACGCGGCCGTTTGTTAAATACTCTTAAAAATCCAACTTCTTATCAACCTCATTAGTTCCTTGCTGTTGTTGGGTATACTGGCCGCAATCCAGGATGATGCTCACGCCGGTTTTAGGGGCATCAAAATCAACTGTTTTTTTGATCCCCAGTGCAGCATTGGCGTATACCTTTTTCATGTACAAGGCAAATATCGGCAATGCACTGTTGGCTCCCTCGCCAAGCCTGGTAGACTGGAAGGCGATATCCCTGTCTTCGCAGCCTGTCCATAAGCCGGTAACCAGTTGTGGGGTTATACCAATGAACCAGCCATCAGAGTTGTTTTGGGTGGTGCCGGTTTTACCGCCTATAGGGTTGCGCAGGCCGTATTTGTAACTCAGTCTTGAGCCCGTACCGTCCTCTATAACGCCTTTCAGCATATAAGTCATTACGTAGGCTGTTTGAGGGTTCATAGCCTGTACCACTTTTGGCGTATGCGTGTACAGCACGTTACCGTTTTTATCTTCGATGCGTAATATATAAGTAGGCTCGGTCCACAAACCATGATTGGCAAATACCGAGTATGCAGCTGTCATTTCAAATACCGAAGCATCAAAAGTACCCAGGCAAATAGAAGGGTAGGGCGGAACCGCGCTGGTGATCCCCATTTTTTTAATCAGCTCTACAACCGGCTCAGGTTTCACTTCGCTCATTACGTGGGCTGTTACCCAGTTTTGCGAGTGTGCCAGGGCCTGGCGCAAAGTAATAAAACCAGGCAGGGTTTCTGATGGTGACGAGCGCGGGCACCATGGTTCACCGTAGCCCCTTATGGTATCCGGTACGTTATTGATCTTCATACAGGGCGAATAGCCGTTATCAATAGCCACCGCGTAGGTAAATGGTTTTGCGGTCGAGCCAACCTGCCTTGTTCCGTTTTTAACCTGATCATACTTAAAGTGCTCAAAGTTGGTGCCTCCAACCCAGGCCTTAACATAGCCGGTTGTAGGATCCATGCTCATGAGGGCGTTCCGCAGCAGCATTTTACAGTAAACGATAGAATCAACAGGCTTCATCAGCGTATCAATATCGCCGTGCCAGGTAAACAGGTTGAGGGTATCTTTAGTGTTAAAGTTAGTTTTAATATCCTCGTCGCTCATGCCCTGCATCTTCAATTGCTTATACCTGTCGCTTTTAAGCATACCCTGGTTAATCAGGAATTTAAAGTTGTGGATGCTTTTGGATAAATTTTGCCCACGCCAGTGATCATTAAATTGCCCCTGTAAGTTGCGCATGTACTCCTGTTGTGCTTCTTCGGCATATTGCTGCATGGTTGCATCAATGGTGGTATATATCTTTAAACCGTCGCGGTCAAGGTCATAAGGAGTGCCGTCAGGGCGGTTTAAGTTTTGTTCTTTAAAGATCTTTTGGATCTCTTTCTTTAATACCGATCTGAAGTATGGAGCTGGTCCATCAAAATGGTTATTCTGGTGGAAATTTAACCCCAAAGGTTTCTTTTTATACTCCTCTACCTGTCCATCGCTTAAAAAACCTTGTTCCTGCATGCGGTTTAGTACCAGGTTACGGCGGTTAATAGCATTCTGGGGGTGCCTTATGGGCGAGTAAATGCCCGGGCCGTTTACCATACCTATTAATAGCGCGGCCTGGTCTGGTGTTAATTTATCGGGTGTGGTATTAAAATAGGTGTGTGCTGCCGATTTGATACCGTAAGTATTATAAGCGCCAAAATCAACCGTGTTTAAATACATGGTCAATATTTCCTGTTTGGTGTAATGGCGCTCCAGCTTAACAGCCGTTATCCACTCCTGTAGTTTTTGGGTGATACGAACAAAAGGATTGTTTGATTTTTCGGTAAATAAATTTTTTGCCAACTGTTGGGTAATGGTGCTCCCACCTTGTTTTTGCCCTACAAGCAGGTGCAGGAAAATAGTAAAGCTGCGGCCAAAATCAATCCCAGAGTGATCATAAAAGCGTTTATCCTCGGTAGCTACCAGCGCGTTAATTACGTTTGGCGAAAGGCCCGCGAAAGTAACGTTAGATCTGTTTTGGATATAATAAGTACCTAAAACCTGCTTATCTGATGATATCACCTCCGATGCCAGGTTGCTTTTTGGGTTCTCCAGATCGCGGAAAGCGGGTAACTGACCAAACACACCAAAAACGGTAAGGGTTATCATAATTACCACAAATACAAAGCCTGCTATTACAGCGCGCCATATGTACCAGTTATATCGTCTTATATCCTGCGAGGCAAGCGCAGGTTTTTTGTTATAGGTTTTCATTTCAATAATATTTTTGATAGTAATCAATATAACTATCCAATGTTTTTTGGTCGGCTAATTTATCCAGATTTTCCTTGGTAATGATAAAAAAACTGTATTTATCCTTTGGCACCTTCATAATCTCGGGCATCAGCGGGATTATACCCCTGGCATATTTTTTTACGTCCTCGAGGTTGTAAAACCGACCAATAAATATCAGCTGGTCATCTGCGCCAATAGGTTTTAAATCATGCTTAATGGAACTGCCAGAAAACCTGGTACGGTTAAACTGCCCTATACCAAAACGCGATGAAGCCAGGTTAGTTGTACCGCTGCTCACATTTACCACAAAATAGTAATTGGTGCTATCACGCGTGGAGAAAATGTAGGTTACAGCCGGAAGCGGTTTTATGGCAGGAGCTTCTGTAACTTGTTGCTGGAGTTGTTGGTTTTGTGATACTGCTGCTAATTGGTCTGTCGGTTTGTTAACAGAATCAGCGGGTGGCACAGTCACTTTAGCTGCCTGTGGCTTGTTTTGTTCAACAGGAGGGGTAATAACCGGTGCGTTCACCTTTGGCTTGCTTTGTTCAACAGGTTTGGGTACATCAACAGGTACGGTTGGTTTTGCCTGCACTGCCAGGGGCGGACTTACTTTCGGTTCCTGCCTTACCTGTGCTACCTGTACCTGGGCCGATGGATGGTAAACCGGCCGGTATTCTGTTTGTTTTTGGTAAGCCACCGGTGGGGTAAAAGGGATGCCATTTATATCGTCACCAGTTAACACAACCTGTCGGGTTTCTACTTCGGCTTTATTTGCGTTGATATAGGCCAGGTGTTGATTGGCCAATGGGGTTACCAGTTTATCATCGGGGTATTTTGAAGTTATTTGCTGCAGATCGGCCATAAAGGGCGCCAGCTTTTCCTGGTGGCCGGCGGCGATAGTGCGTAAATATGATAGCTGGGCCGCGAAACGGTTATCGGGGTACTTGGTCAGTAATTCACCGGACTTTGTAATAACTTCGGTATACTTTTTTTGCGTGTACAGGTCAAATACGTTGTTATAAAATCCGTTGAATTCGGCATTGGCATCATCCAGGTGTTTGCTGTAATCGGGATCAAGGATTACTTTGGCAAATACGCTTTCAGGAAACTCCTTTAAGATACGGCTTTTGTACAATTCAGACCGGGAGGCATCTATATCAGCATACAGCCGGTACAGGTTATAATAGACTGCAGCCTTATCTGAACTGGTTTTGAAACGGGTAAGCAAAGTTTCATAAGTAGCAATAGCTTCTTTTTTATCGCCCAGAATGTCGCGGTAAAAATTGGCCATTTCCATATAGGCACTATAAACCCGAATGTTTGATCGGTTAAGCAGATCGGGGGTTAAGGGCAGGTTTTTAATAATGTCCTGCCGGTAGGCTCCAATATCACCCCGGGTAATATTGGCCTGATCCTGCGTTGAGGGTGCGAAAGGATCGATATCCGGAGATGGCATTACGCTGTTTGTGTTAACAGCTATATTGGTACTTGAGCGCTTGCTGCGGCGCCAGTTGTCTTCCAGTTTGCGGTTACCCCACTGCCTTTTAAAATCATTTGCCCCGAGGCTTAACGCGGCCGGGTTATAAAAATAAAATATACTGCCACCACTTTTACTGGCTTGCTGGTTATTTAAATTATTAGTGTTCCTGCTGTTTTCAAATTGGCCATTATTGTTGGTAACCGTTTCTTTGGTTACTTTATCCTGCAATATTTTGCGGTTAACCATCGCATCGATGCGGGCAGTACGGGTACTCTCATCCATGCCTGCAAGCATTTGCAGGGTATCCTCGCGCGAGATGGTTTGCAGTAAGCCGGTTAAAATTTGCAGGTTATTGGCTTTTTTGCGAATGATCTGGTAGCCGGGATAGGTGGGTGCAAGATAAGTGAGTGTGCTATCATAATATAAACGGGCACTTTCGTAATCGGCTTTGTTCTTAAAATTGATATCGGCAATGCGCAGGTAGGAGAGCCCTTTTTGATTTTGATTTTTGACACTGCCCCGTACCGATAGTTTATAGTTTTTAAGGGCGCCGTCAACATCACCTGTAGCGTAAAGCTGCTGGGCTACCTGGTAATAGATCTGATCGGTAAACTCGATGTTGTTTTGGTTTTTAAGCAATTTACGCAGGCGCTCAATTTTATTTTGTTTGATGCCGTTTTCATGATCCTGTATGCGGATACGGTTCAGGTTGGCATTAAAGGCCATTTCGAACGAGGCATTACTTTTAACAATGCTGGTATAATTGATAATAGCTTGCTCCGGTTTTTGGTTAAGTTCCTGTAGCTGGGCCAAAATAAATGTCCAGCGGAGTTTAAGACTTGTTTCATGACAATGCTGAAGGGCTATTTTAGCGCTCTCTTCGGCGGCGGGATAATCCTCTACATTGATATCATATTGCAGCCTGGCAGCATAAATGCCGGCAGGAATACTTTTTTTAGGATTGATACTGTTTATAGCGCTATCAATAGCAATTTTTGCTTCAGGCGTGTTATTGAGGTATAACAAAGCCCGGCCTTTCCATATAAAAGCTTCCTGTTTTAAAGCAGCCTGTTTGCCGTATGAGAGGATCACGTAGTTAAAATACTCTACTGCATCAAAGTAATTGCCTTCTAAAAAACGCGCTTTACCCATAACCAGGTAGGCATCGCCCAGGTAATGACTTTGCTCTTTTATGTTAATGATCTTATTGGCTTTACTGATGGCCAGCTCCAGGTCTTTATCCGGAGTGCTGGTTTGTACGGTAGTATCGGGGTAAACATTCAGCAGCTCGTTGTATGAATCAACAAAGCCGGCGGCATAGCTTTCCTGTTTAACGCGCAGTAATTCATTGGCATTAAACAGTATATTATAATGAGCAGTAAGGTTTTGCAGATTACGGTTTAAGCCGCTTTCCTTTTCAAGGGAGCAGCCTGCTATGAAGATCATTAGCGCGAGCAGAATAGATTTGTACGTTTTGGATATGGAAAATATGCTCACTCGCCTCAAAATATGATCATGTTATAAAAGCATTGCTAAAATACTAAAGATAATACAATAGGTTTAATAAATTTGCGCATGGCCCAAAATGAACAAAGTGATAATAAGGACAATGGTGGCAAGGAGGTTAATAACTATGCTAAGTTTTCGGGCATGGCTTTCCAGATGATCGCTGTTATTGGTGTGTTTGCTTTTGCCGGTTATAAAATAGACCAGGCCGGTAATCATCAAACAAAATGGGCAACCGCGGGCTTGTCGCTCGTTGGGGTATTTATTTCATTGTACATTATTATCAGATCTGTAAAAAGTTGAAACTATTTCCTACTGTATTATCATTCCTTATTTTTATTGTTATCATTTCGTTACCACCGGTGGTGTTGAGTTATACAACTTATGCCAAATTGGTTACACCAACGTTCTGGTTGTTGTTTTCATTTATTAGTGGACTTACTTTTTTAACCGTAATATCCATTGTATTTATAGGGAAAATAAACCCTGAATTGTACGCGCAAGCCTTTTTGGCTGCTACTACTGTTAAAATATTGGCCTGCTTGTTTTTCGTCCTCATTTTAATTAAGAAAAACAGCGTAGACAGGTATGTTTTTGCCGGCGATTTTTTTTACGTATATTTCTTAAATATGGCCTTTGAAATTTATGGTTTGTTACGTAACTTGCGCAACCAAAAATTAAGGTAGAAAACTTCATTTAGATGTATAACAGCTCGATTTTGAATTCAAAAATATTTAACACATTCCTGATTTCCGCGCTTTTTTTGTTGTTAGGTGTAATGCCTAAGCTATCAATTGCGCAAGAAAAAGCTGCTGAAGGCGCTGAAAAACCCTTTGATCCAAAAGAGGTGGTATTTGAACATATCGGCGATTCCCACTTTTGGCCCGTATCAATTCCGTTGATGGGCGAACACTTTCTTTCTTTGCCGGTAATACTTTATACCGATAAGGGGCTGGAAACTTTCTGGTCGGGCCATTTATTAAAGGAAGAAGGTGTAAAAGAAGAACCGGTTTATAAGGGTACACATTATAGCTATAAACTGGAAGAAGGTAAAATACACGCGGTAAACGAAGCCGGGGAGGTAGATAAAGCCGCCAAGGTTTATGATTTTTCAATCACCCGCAATGTGGCCAGTATGTGGCTGGGTATGATTGTTTTGCTTATTGTGTTTTTTGCCGTTACAGCGGGCTATAAGAAACGCGCTGGTAAAGCTCCAAAAGGTATTCAGGCATTATTGGAGCCTGTTATCCTGTTTGTGCGTGATGATGTAGCTATTCCTAATATTGGCATCAAGCACGTTAAATACATGCCTTTGTTGCTTACTATATTCTTCTTTATATTAATCAACAATCTGTTGGGTTTGGTTCCGTTTTTTCCGGGAGGCTTTAATTTAACAGGTAATATAGCGGTAACCATGGTGTTGTCGGTAATTGTGCTTATCGTTATTAACTTTAGCGGTAATAAATATTACTGGAAACACATCTTTACTCCTGATATTCCTTTTTGGTTATACCCTATCATGGTTCCGGTGGAGCTTATTGGTATCATA
The DNA here is from genome assembly GCF_056405015.1 of Mucilaginibacter sp. P2_A4. NCBI lineage: Bacteria > Pseudomonadati > Bacteroidota > Sphingobacteriia > Sphingobacteriales > Sphingobacteriaceae > Mucilaginibacter > Mucilaginibacter sp. P2_A4. The sequence goes on from NZ_JBFUCX010000010.1 coordinate 242,515, forward strand.
TCTAAACCTTTTGCGTTAATGATACGTTTGTTTGCGAACATTACCGCAGGTCACATTATTGTGCTTAGTTTAATATCATTAATATTTATCTTTAAAACCGCATGGATGTCAACAGTTTCTGTTCCGTTTGTGGTATTTATGGATATGATAGAATTGCTTGTAGCATTTTTGCAGGCGTTCATTTTTACGATGCTTACATCGCTGTTCATTGGGATGGCTGTTGAGGAGCATCACCATTAATCTTGAATTAATTATAATTATATATACACGTTTTAAATTATCAAACAATGATTGGAATGATTGGAACAATTGCTCAAGCAGCTGCAACTGGTGTTGTTAGTCTTCAAAAACTTGGTGCAATTGGCGCAGGTTTAGCTGTAATTGGCGCAGGTATCGGTATCGGACAAATCGGTGGTAAAGCCGTTGAAGGTATTGCTCGTCAGCCAGAAGCTGCCTCAAAAATTCAAACTAACATGATCATCGCTGCAGCCCTTGTTGAAGGTGTTGCTTTGTTTGCCGTGGTAGTAGCTTTGCTCTAATTAGTTTTAGGCAAAAAGAAAAGAACAACCCGGGGCGATTGGCTCCGGGCTTGTTTTAATCCCATTAAAAGAATAACATACAAGTAATAGCAATACAGAATTATGGATTTAGTTACACCCGCATTAGGTTTAGTTTTCTGGACAACGATATCATTTGGGATACTGTTGTTTATATTAGGAAAATTTGCCTGGAAACCAATCTTAGGCGCGCTGAGCGATCGCGAACGTTTTATTGAAGACTCGCTTCAGAAAGCCGAAGCTGCCAAAGAAGAAATGTCCCGTTTAACTAACGAAAATGAATCGTTATTAAAACAAGCCCGTGCCGAGCGCGATCAGATACTTACTGACGCCCGCAAGGTTAAAGAGCAAATGATTGTTGATGCAAAAGAACTTGCTCATAAAGAAGGTGCCCGTATGATTGAACTGGCCCGCGTGGAAATTAACAATCAAAAAGCTATCGCGATGGCTGATGTTAAAAACCAGGTAGCCACCCTCTCATTAGATATTGCCGAAAAAGTATTGCGTAAGCAATTTGAAGATCATCAGAAACAAGATGAACTGGTAAGCCAATTATTAAAAGAAGTGAAATTATAGGGATTTCGGATTTGGGATGTTCAATTTCGGATTTATTTTCCGTATTGGGGTCCGAGTTTAAATGTCCTAGTTTCAAAATAGAAAATTCCGAAATCGAAAATTCGAAATCCGAAATAAAAAGAATATGTCAGAATTAACGGTAGGATCCAGGTACGCAAAATCCCTTATTGACCTTGCACAGGAACAAAACATTGTTGATGTGATCAAAGCTGATATGGATCTGTTTATACATACTTTGAAGGCGAGCCCGGAGCTTAAAGCTGTTTTGAGCAACCCCATTGTAGCGCACACCAAAAAAACCAAGATACTTGATGCCGTTTTCCTGAATAAGGTGAACAAGGCAACTATCGGTTTTTTTAAACTGATGGTTGATAAAGGTCGCGGCGAGGTTTTATATACTACAGCATTTGAGTATGTAAACCTGTTTAACATCAAAAGGCATATTACCAAGGCTAAGGTTACATCGGCTACTGAATTATCAGCAGCTAATAAAAAAACCATTATAGCCGAAGTACAAAGCGCGGTAGGTGGTACTGTAGTATTGGAAACCAAGGTTGATCCATCATTAATTGGTGGTTTTGTATTAACCGTGGGCGATAGGCAGGTTGATACCAGCATTGCAGCAAGCTTGAAAAAATTGAAAAAAGAATTTGCCGTGAAGGTGATTCAATAATAGTAAAAACAAAACTCTAAATAAATTTAAACAATGGTAGAGGTAAGACCAGACGAAGTATCGGCAATTTTGCGTCAGCAATTGGCAGGCTTTAAGTCAGAATCTGAATTAGAAGAAGTGGGTACTGTACTCCAGGTGGGTGATGGTATTGCACGCGTTTATGGATTAACAAAAGTACAATCAGGTGAGCTTGTAGAATTTGGCACAGGGTTGCAAGGTATCGTACTTAACCTTGAAGAAGATAACGTGGGTGTGGTATTGTTAGGTAAATCTGACGATATTAAAGAAGGTGATACTGTAAAACGTACCAACCGTATTGCATCAATCAACGTTGGCGAAGGCATGCTTGGTCGTGTTGTTGATACTTTAGGTACACCAATTGATGGTAAAGGACCGATAGTTGGCACAACTTACGAAATGCCATTGGAGCGTAAAGCGCCAGGTGTTATCTACCGTCAGCCGGTTACCGAGCCTTTGCAAACAGGTATCAAAGCTATTGACGCGATGATCCCGATTGGCCGTGGCCAGCGTGAGTTGGTTATTGGCGATCGCCAGACAGGTAAAACTGCTGTTTGTATCGATACCATTATTAACCAAAAAGAATTTTATGATGCCGGTAAACCGGTTATCTGTATATATGTTGCCTGCGGTCAAAAAGCATCAACAGTTGCAAATATTGTACGCACACTGGAAGAAAACGGCGCGATGCCTTTCTCTATCGTTGTGGCTGCAAGCGCTGCTGACTCTGCTACCATGCAGTTCTTTGCTCCTTTTGCAGGTGCTGCAATTGGCGAGTACTTCCGTGATACAGGCCGTCCGGCATTGATCGTTTATGATGATCTATCTAAACAAGCTGTTGCTTACCGCGAAGTATCATTGTTACTTCGTCGTCCACCGGGCCGTGAGGCTTATCCGGGTGACGTGTTTTACCTGCACAGCCGTTTATTAGAGCGTGCCGCCAAGATCAACTCTAATGATTCTATCGCCCAGGCGATGAATGATTTACCGGAGTCTATCAGAGGTATCGTTAAGGGTGGTGGTTCATTAACCGCTTTGCCTATTATCGAAACTCAGGCTGGTGACGTATCTGCATACATCCCTACCAACGTGATCTCGATCACCGATGGTCAGATCTTCCTTGAATCAAACTTGTTTAACGCGGGTGTTCGTCCGGCTATTAACGTAGGTATCTCGGTATCACGTGTAGGTGGTAACGCGCAGATTAAATCAATGAAGAAGGTAGCAGGTACTTTGAAACTTGACCAGGCTCAATACCGCGAATTAGAGGCTTTCTCTAAATTCGGATCTGATCTTGATGCATCAACCAAAAACGTGCTTGATAAAGGCGTACGTAACGTGGAAGTGTTGAAACAAGGCCAGTACTCACCGGTATCTGTTGAAAAACAAGTTGCCATCATTTATTTAGGTACAAAAAACCTGATGCGTACTGTACCTGTAAAGGATATCAGGAAGTTTGAGGCAGAATACACAAGCCAGTTAGAAGCTCGTCATCCAGAAGTATTAGCTGCCCTTAAAGCAGGTAAGTTTGATGATCAGATAACAGGCGTACTGGAAACAGTAGCTAAAGAACTGGCAGGAAAGTATTAATTTTAGTAGCAAGTAGTTAGTATCAAGTAGCAAGTATTTAAGCGCCTGGTATTATGAAACTAACTACTTGTATTCAAAAAAATATAGCATTAGTCGAGTGGTCATACAAGTCTTGATACTTGATACTAACTACTTGATACTCAAAAAAGATGGCTAATTTAAAAGAAGTAAGAAACAGGATAAAGTCTGTATCGTCAACACAGCAGATCACCAAGGCCATGAAAATGGTTTCGGCTGCTAAGTTAAAGCGCGCTACAAATGCTATCGTTCAATTGCGCCCTTATGCTAATAAGCTTAAAGAGCTGCTGGCAAACCTTTCTCAAAGTTTAGAGGATGGCTCATCACCTTATTTGCAGGAGCGCGAGCCCGTGCGTATTTTGGTTGTTGTAGTATCATCAAACCGTGGTTTGGCAGGTGCATTTAACGCCAACGTAATTAAAACGGCCAACAACCTTATTGCCGAAAAATACAGCAAGCAATTAGCGGCCGGTAATGTTTCGATTGTAGCGATAGGTAAAAAAAGCCAGGAGTTTTACGAAAGACGCAAGTACAATGTAATTGGTAACAATAACGATTTGTACCTTGACCTTAACTTTGAAAATGCTTCAAAAATTACTGAAAGCATTATGGAAGGTTTTGTTCATGGCAAGTATGACCGTGTTGAACTGGTGTATAACCATTTCAGAAACGCGGCTGTACAATATCTTGTTGCCGAGCAGTTATTGCCTGTTCCAAAACCCGATAAAAAGGATGCGGTGAAAACTGCTAATGTTGATTACATCCTGGAGCCATCGCAAGAGGAAATTGTAGAGCAACTGATCCCTAAAAATATTAAAATACAGTTATACCGCGCGGTATTAGATTCAAACGCATCTGAGCATGGCGCACGTATGACGGCTATGGATAAGGCTACCGAAAACGCCGGCGACTTGTTGAAAGCTTTAAAACTTTCATACAACCAGGCCCGCCAGGCTGCCATCACTACCGAGCTTACCGAAATTGTGAGCGGTGCCGCGGCATTAGCTGGTTAAGCTTATTCATCAAATATTTATACCAGGCCTCCTTGCAAAAGGAGGCCTTTTTTGTGCGGCAGGGTTTTGTTGGTGTGGCAGGACAAGGCGGTACAAAGTGGTGTGTTGTAATTGCGTTTTGCGGAGACACCAAAGATATTCTAAAGTTTTTTTTGTTCCCTCCCAACGGGAGGGGGGCGGTTGAAAAGTGCGCGATGGCAGGGAGGGGTTTCGCCGACATGCGATCTGCAACGGTACTTGTACGCCTGATTAAACCCCTACCTCCCCTTCCCCGAGGAAGGAATCGCACATTGCCCCTGCTTTTTATTATTCTTATGAACGCCGTAGGTGCAACGCCAATAAACGAGGTAAATAATTGTTGTTGAAGGGTAGCCTTCTACGAGGCAAAGATAATATGATGTGTTTTCTACAAACAGGTAGCACCTAACGGCGCAATGCTATTAAGGTTTTTAATTCCCTCCCAACGGGCTACTGTGTGTACACAAGTTTGTTAGTATGGCTGTGATTTGGCTAAAGCAAATGGGATTCTCTATTTGTTCGCTTCATAAAGTAATTGTTGCACAAGTAGTTATAAATTAGTGGCGTAGCTACGGCTAATATTGTAACAACGGATTTTAATCCGTTGAAAAAGAAGCAGCAGGTAAAAAAGAACCATAGGTTCGGCCCATATGTTCAGCTGGTTAACTGTTATTAACATGCAATAAATGGAAATATCGGTATGTGCTTAAAAGATGCGCCGTGCCTACGGCGCTTATTTTTATTTGGGTTAGGGTCAACGGATTAAAATCCGTTGTGACAATATCTTCGAGCCGATGGCTCTATGAAAAAATGGGGTAAAGATAAAATGCTGTGTTTTAAGTCGCCTAACTTTGAGATGGCCGTTATTTGATCAGGTAAAATTTTGGTGATAGGTAGTGAGCCATATGCTGGGGTCGTTTTTTATCTCGGTTTCTAAAAACGAAACAATTTGCTGCATTACGTCTGTTGAATCGGAGTTCAGCTTATTTAAATCAAATTGAGGGCCGCCGTCAAAATGGATCTTCCCTTTTCTGAGTACAGGTATAGCAGTAATTAAGGGTACGCCGGCTATGCGTGCCAGGCGCGCAGGAAGTAGCGATACATTTTGATGTTTGCCTAAAAAGCTTACAGGACAATTGTTTAAATTGTTAAAAATGTCGCAGGTAATAACTATCCGGCCATTCTGTTTCAAGTAGTTCACTATACAGCGCAGATCTGTAATTCCGAGGGCCTGCCGTTGAATTGTGCCTCTTTGTTTGGTCCATCTGCCACCGGCTATAATCAGCGAAAAATTATTTTGAAGGCACCATTGTACCAATAGCCTTTTCCATGGTGTATGGCAAATAGCTATTACACAACCAGAATTGGAAGGAATATTAATATTGAAATTTACTAAACGGAGCGTAATGAGCCTAAGGGGGCTTCGTACAGATAACGAAACTATTCTCCTAACAAGCCGGGTGTACCAAATTTGATTGAGATTTTTGTATAGCTGGCTTTTGCCGTTTAAATTTAAAATGTAAAAAGGAATTTTTATAAGCCTGGAAGAAATAAAGCAATAATGAATGCCTGCGCTTAAATGTGATAAAAGGCTACAGAAGGATATAAATTGGAATAAAATATAGGGTTTAGGAAGCATACCAAAATTTTAAAGATTTAAAAAATTGTATCGTTTATTATATGCAACTTAAAATATACGTGTTAGCAATAGGTTTATTTAGTACTGATTAAGGCATTTAGGTTGTGACAGCCCGGTTGATAACGCATGGCCTAAATGAAGGGCTTGGATTTGTTCAGTCCTGCAGATAGGCCCGGTTAAAATAGTATTTGGTTTAGTTAGGTGTTTTTTCAAATGTTATACAATATACTGATAGTCAGCTGTTATTGAAATTATAATTAAATATTGTACGCATTTTGTGCAATGGATGGGCATTGTGTAAAGCTTAATCTTTGCCTTTAAGCATAGCCAGCGAATAAAAACTTTCCCGCCAATAAATACCGCCTTGTTTCAGCGTTATCAATGCCGATTTTATTGTAAAGTAGGCTATATACACACCGGCAAACGGAACCATAAATGCATACCACCATTTATTGGGTAATACTACAGTCATGTATATCAGCAGAAATAGCAAAATCACGCATGCCATTAAACGGATCTGTGTGGAACCAAAAATAAAAAGGATGGGCAATGGCAACGTGAAACTTAGCAACATGGAAAGTGCATTTACAAGAGCTCTGCCGAGTTTATATTCGGCTATGGCAAAAGAGTTTTTCAATATTCCGTGGCCAAACTGGCGCAGGTTTTTGTACCATTCCAGGCAGATGTAGTTATTGCCCGCCAATACATCCTGGTTTAACCCTGCCAACTTGATAATATGACCAAGCTGCAGATCATCATCAGGTCTTAATTTTATGCGGGCATGGGTGCCAACTTTTTCATAGGCACTGCGCCTTAACAAATTAAATGCACCAATACTTGCAAAGGCGTTTGATTTATGGTTTTTGGCATCCCAGGGCCGCATATGCATCATGAGCATGATACTAAATGTGGCCAGCACACTATTTAAAATGGCCGATGGTGATACCAGTTGCGGCAATATGGTTAAATGATCAAGCTTTTGTTTTACCGCGTAGCCTACGGCCTTACTTAACGCATCCGGGTGAAAAACAATATCGGCATCAGCAAAAAGCATCCACTCTTCATTACTGCTTTTATAGCCCTGGTATAATGCATTGTTTTTACCCAGCCATCCAGGAGGCAGGCTGTCAATGGTGGTAACACTTAGTTTTGGATAATTTGTAACGAATCCCTTTAATATCTCGGCAGTGCCGTCGGTAGATCGGTCATTAACTACAATAATCCTGTAGTTACAATAATTGATATGGCAAACGCTTAACAACGCTTTTTCAAGGTCTTGCTCTTCGTTGCGTACGGCTATAATTATGACTACTGCGGGTTCATCGTCAATTACAGGTAGTTTGCTTATTTGTTTAATTTTTTTTAGGCCGACAATGAGGTAGGTGACAAATGCTACGTTTATAAAACATGTTAAAATGCTAATGACGGTAAAAATCATCGCGGTCAGGTTTTTCTATAAAAGTAGAAAAAACGACTGGATTTTAATTAATAGACGAGCCGCAAAATTGGTCTTTAAATAAACGAAATTTAAAAGCCTTGAGGTCAGTTAGTGGACTTATTTTAAATTTTTATATGGCATTAGATCAGGTATCGTTTTTGTTTTTAGAAGTCCTTTTTTAAAAACAAACTTAAATAGGCGGTTTTTACAAAAGGAAGCACCTTGCCGATTTTAAATTTTAATTTATTAAAAAGAGTGATCTTAAGCTCGTAATGCTTTTTATAAGTATGCCTGTCGGCCGCCTTTGATACGGCTATTTTTCGGGGATGCACAATAGCATCTATTGTATTTATTGATAAATCTGCAATGCCCACGGTATATTCATTGGTGTGCGTTGCTTCATCGTCAAAGCCTATGTTTGAAACAAGGTTTAGTACTGGCGTAATTGCAAAACCGGAAGACTTATAAATGCTGTAATTCCATTGTGTGTCCCATGTATCTATTTTATTCTGAGCCATGCCTAAAAAGGATGTTTCCCAAAGATGCCTTTCAAGAACATCCGGAAATTTTTGTTTTAGTATGATTTTAAACTCTTCGCTTGTTTCTACAGGAATATCAAACTGATATTTTTGCCATGCGCGCCGCCAGGTAGCCCATCCATAAGGGTGTATATAGTTGCTGAAATAATAGCTTTTGTTTCCGAAATTACTTGTATGCTGAAACCGTGTGCCATTGATATGCATAATCTGTTCAGTATCTCTGTACCTGTTTAATAGCTCCTCACAAAAATAAAAAAAGCTATTTCCGGGCACACAATCGTCTTCCAATATTATTCCTTCTTCCACGTTTTCAAAAAACCAACTTATTGCTCCATATACTGCTTTTCCGCAACCTAAGTTTTCTGTTCTAAATAAAAGTTTAACATCACAATCCCAATCAATCGCATCCAAAACGTTTTTTTTGACGAGTTCACATTTTTCAAATTCACCAGGCCGGTCTTTTCTCGGCCCATCTGCGGCTATAAAGAGAGTTTTTGGTTTTTGGATTTTGATAGCATCAAAAACTTTTTTGGTGTGGCTCGGACGATTGAAAATCAAGAAGAGAATCGGAGTTGTAGTAGGATTCATATTACCAAATAACGTACAATTCAGAAGTTTTTTTGTAAAAAAAAGCGTAAAAAGGGTATAAATGAATTTATAGAAAAGGAAAAGTAATATTATTTATTCGGCCGTTGTTGGGTCGATGATCGGGTACACTTCGCCAACAGGGTTTGCCGGAAATCCACACGCAAAATAGAACACCCCTATATTACCTTATAATACTCTTTTCAATGCCATCATGTACCCGAAGTGTAAACCTTCATGAAAAGGCAAAAACGCAAGTGCGGCTTCAACAGAATTTACAGTGGTGCCATACCGGGTGCTCCAGGTTGGGTAGTTTACAAACAGGTTGTTGTTAACATCTGTTTCCAGCTGATCGATAGTTGAAAGAAATAGTTCTTTGATGGTGGCTACATCTTCTGCGCCCACAAAAGTAGTTGGTTTAGTTTCCGGGCGGTAGGGGGTATAGTATTTGTCGTCCACTATTACCGGTAAACCTGCACGGGTATAAAAAATACCCTGTTGACCTGATATCATGTGTGCTATATTCCAGATGATATTGTTGTTAAAGCCCTGAGGTACTTGGTTAAGCTGTTCCAGCGTAAGGTCCTTCACCTGGTTGAGCGCCAATTCTCTTGGTCCTCTGATTAGTTCTATTGATTTGAGCATTACAGATAATTGTTTAGTTATTGGAAGGCTAAAGTAGGAAGATTTAGGTTATTATTTCATCAAATTACTTATTCATGATAGGGATAGTTTTATGTGTTTGGTGTTTTATTATACCTTTACAAACTCAATTTCAATAGTTCATTAATGCAGGATACCGCCATAATTAATACGCCGGCCCAAACAAAATACAACAAGCCCATTATTTATTTTTTATTGCTGTGGACGGCGCTAAACATCCTGCAGGCTTCCACTTTAGAGGTGCATGCAGATGAAGCCTACTACTGGATCTTCTCGCGCATGATGGATTGGGGTTTCTACTATCACCCGCCTATGGTGGCAGTATTTATCCGCATGGGTGATATGCTGATGCATAACGAACTGGGAACACGGCTGGCAATGGTTATATCGAGCACGCTCTCTATCTACATCATCTGGCTGATGTTAAAAAGGTATGAAGTAAGTACCAAATGGTTTATTTTGCTGATGTCGGGCGTATGGGTGTTTCATATCTATGGCTTTACCGCCACACCCGATGCACCACTGCTTTTCTTTACAGTGCTGTTTTACTATTTTTACCAGCAATACATTGATAACAACAGCTGGAAACTGGCGCTGATATTGGGCATAGTAGTGGCTTGCCTTATGTATAGTAAGTACCATGGTATATTGGTGGTGAGTTTTACCTTACTATCAAACCTTAAACTTTTAAGGCGTCCTTCTTTTTATTTTATTGTGCTTTTGGCTCTGGGTTTGTATGTGCCTCATATTTTATGGCAGTATCACCATAACTTCCCGGCTATAAATATTAGCCTGTTTGAGCGCGAAGGCGACGGTTTTCACTTCAATGCCGGATCTGATTTCTTTTTTGGGCAATTGCTTTTGGGTGGCGCGCTCACATCCTGGTACCTGTTTTATGCATCCTTTACTACACGGATTAAGGATAAATTTATGAGGGCGCTGCAGGTGAACATGGTTTGCACATTCGCCTTTTTTATCCTGAGCTCATTAAAGGCTACTGTGCAGTTACATTATGCCCTCATTGGCTTTGTGCCTTTGGTAATGCTTGCACTCATTAACCTTAAGCAAAGGGAATTGAACCCTACATGGTTGTATCGTTTAAGCATTATCAATATCGCGTTGTTTGTGGCGTTTAGATTGTGTGTAGTTGCAGGCTTTGATATTTTAAAAGGTAATGAACAGTTAGAGGCATACTTTGGTCATCATAAATGGGCGGATGCTATTCATGCCAAAATTGGCGATAGCTATTTGGTCATGAAAAATGAGTACCAGGATCCATCAAGATATTCTTATTACACCAACTCTTTAAAAGGGTTTGCCTATGATTCCCGCTATTACCGAACCACCCAGTTTGATATGTGGCCGTTTGAAGAGCAATTTCAGCATAAAAGAGTTTATTATCTTACTCATGATAAGATACCCAATGTTACTACCGATAGTATGACCATCAGGGGGAAATGGTATGGCAGCTGGGTAGAGGATACCCGCACTTACCAAAAAGTGAAATGTAAAATTTTATCTCCTAATTTTGCATTTGCACCCGGACAAAAGCATGTAATCAATATGAGGATAACTAATCCATATTCATATACCATTAACCTCAGCAACAAAAACCAAACGCATCCGCTTACCTTAGAAGCCTGTATACTCATCGGTGAGGACATAGTGAAGACACAAGCTTCGGGAGATGACTTTAATAATATATCTCTAAAACCGGGCGAACAAACCGACTATGCCTTTACCCTTATTGCTCCTGAGAAAAAGGCAAATTATCTGCTGTTCTTCTCCTTGCGTACAGAGCCGTTCCAGGGAGGCAGGAACAGCGATGGTATTAGTTTTACAGTTAAATAATAATTACACCTATGTTTAAAAGAATATACTTACTTGCAGTTTTTACAATAATTACCGGTACTGCCGCGCTGGCACAGCAAACCATTGATATTCATTTTAACGCGATGGGCTTTATGGACAACCGCGAGTATAAGCCGTTTGTATTACGATCTCGCACCTACAATGGTGTGCGTACCGCTCTTGATGTGGGATGGAACCTTGATAGTTTAAATCACTTTATTGTGGGTGCCAATGGTATTCATGAGTTTGGCGCCAAACCTTATTTTTTAAAGGTTGACCCGATTGCCTATTATAGCTTTACAGGTAAAAGCTGGCTTTTTAATGCCGGGGCTTTCCCTCGTGAGGGTTTACTTGATGATTATCCACGGGCAATACTTAATGATACCTTACGCTATTATCGTCCCAATATCCAGGGGCTTTTAGCACGTGTGCATAATGATCATTTTGTGGAGACTGGCTGGATAGATTGGGTAAGCCGCCAAACCAATACAGATAGAGAGCAGTTTTTATTTGGATTTTCGGGCAGGTACAAGCCATCGGTTACCGGTATGTTTTATGTATCACACAATTTTATGCTGGAGCACGATGCCGGTGCAATCATTGCTGTGCCTAATGATAATATACAAGATAACGGCGCGGGCCAAATAAGATTAGGGCTCGATTTTGGCCACAAAACCTTTCTTGATTCCTTATCAATAGAAGCAGGAGGTATGATGTCATTTGAACGAACCCGTGGAGTTGATGGTTTCCAAAAGCCAGCGGGCTTTGTGGCAAATGTTTATTTTGGCTATCACCGTTTTGCCTTGTTTGATGAATTTTATAAAGGGCAAGGGCATCATATTATGTACGGTGATGCGTTTTATGAAAAGAAAACGTACAACCGGATGGATATTATATGGACGCCTTTCCTGTACAATAGGATAAAAGGGCAGTTTATTTTAAGTTTTCACCAAACACCTGGTTTTAAAACCAGTAACCAGGAAGCTTTCAGGGTAACTGTTGATCTGGGCAGAAGGACCTTAATCAGGTTGAAGGATTAAAAATTGGGGAGTACCATTTTATTAAATAATATATACATCTATGCAGTTGAAGCAAAAATTAGCAGTTTTAATAGTTTTAATGTTTATAGTACCTGCGAAGCTATTTGCGCAGGATAACCAGTTTTCGGCATGGGCGGCTTTGTTCCACAGCCAGAAATTATCTGAGCACTGGGGGTATTCGTTTGATGGGCAGCTCCGTTCACATGATGAGCTTAGCTATCTAAAGCACATATTGCTGCGTCCATCGGCTAATTATTACTTCGCTAAAAATAAGGTAGGAGCCTTGGGATATGCATATATAGCCACTTATGGCCGCAACACAGCGGGCGACCAAACCTTCCGCCCGGAACACCGTATATGGGAGCAGTATACTTATTCGCACAAAGTAAATAAAAACATCGCAGTAGCACACCGCTTCCGCTTAGAGCAGCGTTTCCTGGGCCACACCGGGGCAAATAAGAACGATCAGTATTTTGCGCAGCGCTTAAGATATTTTGCAAGAGGAGTTATCCCACTGAAAAAAGATTCGGGAGCATTTAACAAAGGGCCATTTGTTGCCTTGCAAAATGAAGTGTTTGTAAACATCCAAAATAAAAACAAGGGGAATAAGCACTTTTTTGATCAGAACAGGGCTTACGTTGCCGTAGGATATCGTATCAATAAGATGATAGACGTGGAGACTGGTTACCTTAATCAATACATTAAACAAGCCGAAAGCTATACGCTTAACCACGTGGCTCAGCTGGCTTTTTATACCAGATTTTAGAATCAGCCGGCTCTCTTCAATGAAGAGGACGTGAAAATAGTTTAAACGAAAAAAGCGATGGGTTTTCTCATCGCTTTTTTCGTTTTGTCTTAAAGTTTCCTCTTTCGGAGAATAGCCTCGCTGTTTAGGCGAGGTTTTTACATTCTGCTAATATCGCCGCTGCCCACTTTGGAGCTGTTGATGTTTTTAACACTACCGGTGTAGTGTACATCGCCCGAACCTATAACGGAGGCATCAAGTTTCTGACTAACGTTTATTCTGACATCGCCAGAGCCTGCAACGCGTACTGATGCTGTATTGGTAACAAGGTCTCTGGCAGAATAATCGCCAGAGCCTGCAACGCTGATATTGGAGTTATCGGCACTACCGCTTATGGTAATATCTCCTGAGCCCGCCAAAACAGCATCCAATGATTTTACATCCAATCTGCCGGTTACATCACCCGATCCTGTAAGCTTCAGTTTAAAGGAATTGGCACGAATGCCCCCTTTAAAAGATACATCGCCAGATCCTGAAAGGATGACGCCATTAAGATCTTTGGCCGATACATAGATCATTATTTTTTTGTGACCGCCATTAAACCAATGCCAGTCATTATCACTTTTAGTATATATTTTAAGTACACCGCCTTCAACTTCGGTGATGATCCGACTAATAATATCAGACGGGGCCTGTACCTTAACCGATTCGGTAGATCCTTGTGTAATAACTACATCGAATGAACCTGCAACATTTACCGAGCTGAAACCGGTAATATGGCGGTCTTCTGTATTTTGAGTTACTTCTGTTGAATGAGTTTTTGCTATTGTATAACCTGCAGTACCCGTTACCAAAACGGTAACCAGTAATATTTTGCTTAATAATTTCATGTTAACTGTATGTTTTGTGTCTATATGACGCAAGTTTTTTGACGAGGTTGCACGGAGGCAGAAATAAAGTTAAAAATAGGTCATTTCTATTGAGTCAGGAGATGTTTCATTCCTACCCATGACAAGTTGGAAAATCCCAGACTTACGAAGTTTTTAAAACTTCGTAAGTCTTTCGCCGTTTGACATTTCTCCTTCTGCGATTACCTAAATTTGATACCTACCTATGACAAGTTATAAAACTGAAGTCGTCCTGAACTTGTTTCAGGATCCCACAGGACAGGTGGACCGCATGAAGTACACTTAGCAAGTGGGGTGCTGAAACAAGTTCAGCATGACATTGGGTTTAAATCGATTTGTCATTTCTCCTTCAGCGTTTCGCGAAATTCATCACTCAGCAAAACAAATTTACTTTTACTCTACCAGTACTCCAATATAAAAATTAAACGTATCAACCTCAATATTATCCTTTGTTGCGCCGTCAAGTTCAATAGGTTTAAAGCGGGTTGTTGGGGTAATAAATTTATAATCGCCACCTTTAACCCTTACTTTAACCGGCATGTTGAAACCTTTAGCATCTGCGCTGGTCCAGCGGGCGAGGGTTTTACCATCTTTTACCATCAGCTCCAGGATAGGCAGGGTTTTGTAGTGCAGGTATTGGTCAAATACCGGCGACAGATCCATCCCCGATTGCTTGTTGATATAATCCACAACCTGATCATAGGTAACGGTTTGATGGTAGAAAGTTTTGTTAAGTCCGCGCAGTACACTGCGCCATTTTTCATCGTCGTTAATAATGGTGCGGATCATGTTGAGCATATTGCCGCCTTTGTAATACATATCGCCAGAGCCTTCTTTGTTCAAGTTATACGGACCAACTATCGGCCTGTCGTTTACGATGCTTGCGCGGGTGCCGTGTACATATTCCTGGCCGGCTTGTTTGCCATAAAAAGTTTCTACAAATAGTGATTCAGAATAATTGGTGAAACTTTCGTGAATCCACATATCACCCAGGTCTTTGGAGGTGATGTTATTGCCGAACCACTCGTGCCCGCTTTCGTGCACAACTATAAAATCCCATTTAAGTCCCCAGCCGGTACCGGAAAGGTCGCGACCGAGGTAGCCGTTTTTGTAATGATTACCATAGGCCGTACCACTCTGGTGCTCCATACCCAGGTGATGGCTTTCTACCAGTTTGTAGCCATCCTCGTAAAAAGGATAAGGGCCAAACCAGTTTTCAAAAGCTTTCAGCATCCGCGGCGCATCAAGGCCCCATTGGGCTTTAGCTTTATCAAGGTTGTAGCTTAATGGCCAAAAATCCATGGTAAGCTTGCCTTTTTCGCCATCGTAAACACCCTCGTAATGGGTGTAATCGCCGATGTTGGCTTCAATATCATAATTATTGATGGGGTTACTTACAAACCAATCGAACCGGGTATACCCATCTTTCAGATCGGTAACTTTACGTAAACGACCATTTGAAACATCTTTTAAACCTTTTGGTACGCTAATGCTGATGAGCGCGCTATCCACCTCATCGGCCTGCTGATCTTTAGTGGGCCACCAAACGCTGGCTCCCATGCCCTGGCAGGCGGTGGATACCCATGCATGACCTAATGAATCGGTATTGTACTCAACGCCTCCATCCCAGGGAGCACGTTTGGCTATGGTAGGGTTGCCCGAGTAGTACACTGTAAATTCATCCTTACTGCCTTTAGTGATGTTTTTAGGGAAGGTTACAAACACGGCGTTAAATTCACGGGTGTATTTCAATTCCTGACCTTTGTAAACCACTTTTGCTATCTGCAGGTTATTCCAAAGATCAAATTGCAGCTTATTAAAATCATTAACAGCAGTAAACTTGAATAATACATTACCACTGATGAATTTTTTATCGATATCAAACTTCACATCAAGGTGATAGTAGTTAATATCATAACAGGTACGTAGCGGTGTGGTTAATGATCCGCGTAAAGTATCGGCACGTGTAAAAGTTTCTTTTGCAACGCCCAGTTGCGCCTTAGCCGGAAGTAAGCTCGCACCTGCCATCAATAAGCTAAGTGCGCATTTGTATAGGTTTTTATTTTGCATTCGTGTTTATGTAAATCGTTTCTAATTTTTTTTGCTCCAGTCAACCACTCACTTAATCAACCACTCACTCAATTTAATCAACCAATACCCCAATATAAAAGTTAAAGGTATCTACCTCAATATTATCTTTGGCTGCGCCCTCCAAATCAACGGGGGTAAAACGAGTTGTTGGTGTGATGAATTTATATTCGCCGCCTTTTACCCGTACCAAAACCGGCATGGTAAAATCTTTTACATCTGCTATCCACCTGCTGCAAAATTTACCGCCTTTTGTAGCAAACTCCAGCGTTGGCAGGTTTTTGTAATGCATGTATTGATCAAATACCGCTAACAGGTTTTTGCCCGACTGCCCGTTAATATAATCAACAACCTGCGCGTAAGTTACCGTTTGATGATAGAATGTTTTGTTTAGGCCTCGCAGAATATCCCGCCATTTTTCGTCGTCATTAATGATCGTACGTGCCATGTTAAGCACAACCGCGCCTTTAGGGTACATATCGCCCGAACCTTCTTTGTTCACGTTGTAGGGGCCAACCAACGGACTATCATTGTTAATACCATCCCTTAAACCAAAGTTATACTCCTGCCCGGCTTTTTTGCCCCAGTTATCTTCAATGAACAGTGATTCGGAATAGCAGGTAAAGCTTTCGTGGACCCACATATCGCCTAAATCTTTCCCGGTGATGTTGTTGCCGAACCATTCGTGCCCGCTTTCGTGAATGATGATGTAATCCCATTTTAGTCCCCAGCCCGTGCCCGACATGTCGTAGCCCATATAACCATTTAAAAAGTGGTTACCATAAGCGGTTGCGCTCTGGTGCTCCATACCTAAATGCGGGGTTTCTACCAGTTTGTAACCATCCTCATAAAAAGGGTAGGGGCCAAACCAGTGTTCAAAAGCCTTAAGCATAGGTTTTGCATTGGCACTGAAATGTTTTTTTGCTTTTTCAAGGCTTGCAGGCAACACCCAATAATCCATGGCAAGCTTGCCTTTTTCGCCCATATAGCTATCACTGAAATGAACATAATCGCCAATATTGGCGACTACATCATAATTGTTAATAGGGTTTGCCACAAACCAATCGAACCGGGTATAACCATCTTTTAATGTGGTTACCTTACGCAGGCGACCGTTGGATACATCTTTGAGCCCCTTAGGTACACTGATGCTGATCAGCATGCTATCAACCTCGTCGCTCAGGTGGTCTTTATTGGGCCACCAGATACTGGCGCCTACGCCCTCGCAAGCAGTAGCTACCCATGGTTTACCTAACGAGTCTTTTTTAAATACCAGTCCGCCGTCCCAGGGTGCATTTAAGGCAACGGTTGGTTTGCCAGAATAATATACCGTAAACTGGTCCTTACTGCCTTTGGCAATCGCTTTAGGGAAGGTAACAAACACGGCGTTGGCATCGCGTTTAAATGGTAGTATTTTGCCTTTGTAAACTATCTTATCTACCTTAAGGTTAGCAAACAGATCAAATTGTAGTTGGGTAAAATCCTGCGTGGCGGTAAACTTAAAGAGGTTACTGCCGCTGATGGATTTTTGGGCGATATCAAATTTAACATCAAGATGGTAATAGTTGATATCGTAACACGCGCGTAATGGCGTTAAGTTACCGCGCAAGCTATCGGCATGAGTAAAGGTTTCCTTTTCTTGCAGGAGTTGAGCGTGGGCAGGTTGTGAAAATAATCCTGCACTTAAGAAAAGCAGTCCGGTGTAGTATAATTGTTTTATGTTCATGAATTTTTTGTCATTATATTGATTCATCCAAGGGCTATTGCAAAACCTACATTAAATGATGGAGGACGCGGGTTAAAAGGTTTGTTTTTTTTCAATCTCGGGGAGGGCCTCATCTATTCGCTTAGCCAATTCAGGAAGTTTTATAGTTGGTACAGCTGGGAACAAGTGGTGTTCCAGGTGATAAAACATACTAAAGGTGATTTTATTTTTCCAGTCGCTTCTTTGGGTACGTGCAAATTCGGGGCTGTCATGTGTATCGTGATGAACTGTCCATACAGCAAAAAACGCCATCAAAAACTCGCCGATAACCATAATGATGATGTGATAGATCAAAAAGTAAATGTGGAAATAAAATACGATGAATGTAAAGGCCGCTATGGATGCCAGTTCAAAAAGCACGTTGCGTTTATAGTTTTTATTGCCCAGTTCAAGCGTTACTTTATGAATGAGAAAGATATGGATAGGCCCATAAAAGATAGCTCCGTACCAACTCATATTCGCCGATTTTCCCTCATAATCTTCTTCGGTAAGGCAATACTTATGATGCCTGATGTGGTTGAACTTTACCGCATGGATAGATACCATCATCAGGATGCTGTTACTGTACAACGAAAACCAAGTTAAAAACTTATTTGTGCCAAGCGAGTTATGGAACCCATTATGTACCTGCCTTAAACCGGTTAAAAAGAAAAACGCCGAAAAGGGAAGTGCCAGTACATAATATCCATAGTAAGCCAAAGCCCAGGAAGCTATGGCCCAGGGAATAGTTAAGTTGTTTTCAATTAGCATTTCCCTTACGGTCAGGTTCTTCAGGTCCCGCCAATCAACTTTTTTTAGTATTTCCTGGTGTGTCATTTTGCGCTGGTTTGGTACTTCAAATTTAAACTAAATTTTGCCTGGTAGCAGGCTGTTAGTCTAACCAAAATTTAATATTCAATGTTGTCTGTTGATTGGTTTCAAACTCGGATACATTTGAAATACCATCGAATATTTCATTCGCTAAAAGCTTACTTATATTTTCTGCCCAATAAATTTTATCTGTTCCATACATAGATAAAATTGGATTTCCAGGTTCATCCACCAACATAAATCTGTGCAAAAAAATAGGAAATATTCTTGATTGGGTTAACATACCCAAGTCGGTTATTCTAATAGAGTTCTCTTCACAAACCAGTTCTATCGATTCTTTAATCACTGCTAAATCGTCAGGGAACGAATAGAATACAGGACTAAAAACAGGTATGGAGCCGTCGTTCCCCAAAATATTTATTCCGGGTTTTGTTAGGCCATTCATCGTTTTATAGAAATTTCTCAGCGGCAAGGGAAAATTAAAGGACATGGTTTTTTCAAACTCAGCAAGCTCATGTTCGCTTAAGCCATTCTTCCACTTTGAGTTTTGCTGTATTTGAAAGCCATACAGATTTTTATTTGGAGTTGTTCCTTTCCAATATCTTTCACTCAAGAGTTTTATTTTTTCAAAAAAAGATAGGCTGTCGTCCGGTAACGGTAGGTCCACCATCTTAGCCTTGTCCTTTTTAAGAAAATTGAATGGAGTCATTTTTTATTCCCAATCTTAGTTTGCGTCTATTTGCCTTATTGAGTCCTGTTTTCTTCAAAAGCTTGCTTAAATCAACTGCCTAAATTAGCAACATAATCGCTAACAAATAATTTAATACAACACTGTTACATTAACGTGTTAATAAGTGGCTAATATTGGCTAAAATAAGGATAAGCCCAGTGTTAAGTTTATTCAATTTTGTATCATTGCAGCCCCATTTTAATTTTTAAAACCTATGACGCACTTCCCGGCACAATATTCCACCTTATCGGCCATTGCTTTAAAAAAGTATATTGAAGATGCTTATAATTTAAGGCTGATAACCTGCAAGTTTTTATTACGCGGAGTAAGTGATACTTATATTATAGAGGCTACCGATGCCAAGTATGTTTTAAAGATCTACCGTGAACAACATCGGTCGGTTGAGGAGATAAACGGAGAAATTGAGTTGTTAAACCAGCTTAAAGATGGCGGCGCAAGAGTAGCGTACCCTATTAAAGATATACATGGTAAACAGTTACAGCAATTTAATGCCGCCGAAGGCACGCGGTATGGGATCTTGTTTTCATTTGCCGAGGGGACCCCGGTTCTTGATTTGAATGATGAGCAACTTAAAACGGTTGGCCGGGAGATGGCTATAGTACATAATTTAACATCGGATATCCAACTCCAGCATCCCCGCAGGGAATATACCATTGAAACAACACTTAACCAGCCTCTAAAAAGTTTCGAGCCTGCTTTTAAAGAGCTGCCGGAGGAGTACGCTTACCTAACTGAAACTGCCGCTAAGGTAGCGCAAAAGATAGCATCATTTGATGCCACAAAATTTAGCTACGGTTATTGTCAGTATGATTTTTTGCCTAAGAATTTTCACTTTGACGAAACTGGGAATTTAACCTTTTTCGATTTCGATTTTGCCGGTAAGGGTTACCTTGCCAATGATCTGATGTCATTTTTCGTGCATTTTTTTGTACATGTGTATACCGGCAAACTTACCGACGCGGAAGCTGAGCGGATGTTTGCTGTTTTTGTTAAAAGTTATCGTGAAAACCGATCTGTTACCGAAGATGAGCTAAAAGCAATCCCTTACCTTGGGGTAGGGTTCTGGATTTTTTATTTAGGATTTCAGCATGAACACTTTGATGACTGGTCGAATTTGTTTTTTGGTACAAGGTTTATTAAGGATCGCGTGGCCCTTATCCGTGCCTGGGTAAACAAGTATTGCGAATTTTGACCTTGTGCCTATAAAATATATCTTTATTGCTTTTGATATTACTTAACTTTGCCATCCACAAAAAAACACTACTATGCAATATGATGTTATCGTTATCGGTTCGGGCCCAGGTGGCTATGTTGCCGCTATACGTTGTGCCCAGCTGGGTTTAAAAACCGCTATCGTCGAAAAATATAACACCCTTGGCGGTACCTGCCTTAATGTTGGCTGTATCCCTTCAAAGGCGTTGTTGGATTCATCTGAACATTACCATAACGCTGCCCACGCTTTTACCACACATGGTATTAAGCTGGATAATCTGGGTATTGATTTTGGCCAGATGGTAAAACGCAAACAGGAAGTGGTGGATGCCAATACCAGCGGTATTAGCTACCTGATGAAGAAAAATAAGATCGATACCCATTTTGGTACAGGATCTTTTAAAGATAAAAATACCATCACCGTTAAAAAGGCCGATGGCACCGAAACCGAGATCACCGGTAAAAATGTGATCATTGCTACAGGTTCAAAACCATCGGCATTGCCATTTTTGCCGATTGATAAAAAACGCGTCATCACATCAACGGAAGCTTTATCACTTACCGAAATACCTAAACACCTGGTATTGATTGGCGGTGGTGTTATAGGTTTGGAGTTGGGTTCTGTTTATGCACGTTTAGGTTCCAAGGTTTCTGTAATTGAATTTATGGATGGTATTATCCCAACTATGGATAAGGGTTTGGGCCGCGAGTTGCAAAAAGTATTAACCAAACTGGGTATGGAGTTTTACCTGGGCCATAAAGTTACCGGCGCTACTGTAAAAGGTGACGAAGTGACCGTGAATTTTGATACTCCCAAAGGCGAAAAGAAAGAACTAAAAGGCGATTATTGCCTGGTAGCTGTTGGCAGGATAGCCTATACCGATGGTTTAGGTCTGGATAAAATAGGTATCACTGTTGAAGAACGTGGCCGCAAAATTACCGTCAATGATCACCTGGAAACCAGCGTTAAAGGCGTTTACGCTATTGGCGACGTGATAAAAGGCGCTATGCTTGCCCACAAAGCCGAAGATGAAGGTACATTGGTTGCCGAGATCATTGCCGGCCAGAAACCGCACATTGATTATAACCTAATCCCCGGTGTAGTATATACCTGGCCTGAGGTTGCTGCTGTTGGCCAAACCGAAGAGCAATTGAAAGCCGCCGGAGTAAAATATAAAACAGGTTCGTTCCCATTCAAAGCCAGCGGCCGTGCCCGTGCAAGTGGTGATTTAGATGGTTTTGTGAAAGTATTGGCTGATGCCGCTACCGACGAAATTTTAGGGGTACACATGATTGGTCCGCGTGCTGCGGATATGATTGCTGAGGCGGTTGTAGCAATGGAGTTCCGTGCAAGTGCAGAAGATATTGCACGTATCAGCCATGCTCACCCAACCTATACTGAAGCTATGCGCGAAGCATGCTTAGCAGCTACGGAGAATAGAGCGATACATATTTAGTTCTCAGTAAGCAGTTTTAAGTTTGCAGTTTTAAGCGGAAATATCACGCCTTAAAACTGCAAACTTATTTTAAAGCCATCCGTTTAGTTAAATAATGCTGACTGCGAACAGAAAACTGCCAACTAAACAATGCATTTCTTCATAAATATAGCTTTAATAGTGGCGACTGTGATGTGCATGGAACTCATCTCATGGGCGATGCACAAATATTTGTTCCATGGGCCGCTGTGGTTTATTCATAAAACCCATCACCAGGAAAGGCACAGCTTTTTGGAGTTGAATGACATATTCAGTATCGGCTTTGCTGCATTGGCTTTATGGCTGATGTGGATAGGACACCTCAGTTTAGATTACCTTTTTTGGATAGGTACCGGGATCAGCATTTACGGCACCATCTATTTCATATTTCACGATTGGTTTATCCATAACCGGTTCAAGGCTTTTAAAAGTAATAATCATTATCTGAAGGCTATCCGCCGCGCGCATAAAATTCACCACAAATCAATGGAAAAGAATCCGGCTGAAGAGTTTGGCTTGCTGGTGGTTGGGAAGAAGTGGTTTAGGCGGTAAAGTTGTCTGACAACAACGTAGGCGTTCAAATAAATGCTCGAATGCATTTTTAGAGTTATTCACGATAGAGATTTGAAATATTGACTTTAAAGTGTAGTCATATCAAACTAAATTACCTAAATCGTTTATAATTCCTGTAATAACCAGAGCGGCCTTCATCTTCATTTTCTTTATATAGCTTCTTGTCGTAAAAAAAAACAATAACAGAAAACAGGATGAAGACTAACCATATTAAAAAGTTGACAGGCAGTAATTTAAAGTAATAATTGATTGTAAAAATAGCTGTTGTAAATAGCAGTACAGTGAAGGCGTTTATTCTTTTTAGCTGGCGGGTTTCAACTCTTGAGGCGTGCATCTCTTTTAATTCATTGATCCCTTTACGATATTCTTTTGTTGTCATTTTGCCCCTACCTGCAAAGAGAGAAAATACCATCACTAAATTACTACATATGTATATGCTTGATATGCCAAGCACAAAATATTGCGCCGTAAGGATAGTAATATGAAGGGTGTTTTTAGCATTCTCAATTTGTCCAATTCCAAGTACTTTATTGGCATTGTCAAATCCAATTAAAAAAATCACCATGCTACTCCAAATACTCAATAATAGTTTGTCGGTTTTTGTATATGGCTTGTAACTGAATGCCTGGAATAAAGCAAATAGGCCCAAAAAGAAGCCTATAAGAATAATCAAATCTACTACCCAACTACTAAAATCCAATGTATCAGTATTCATAGTCCAGTAAATTATAGCTATGGTTTGCAGTAAAATTATAGTCTCATTTATTTTAGGAGAAAGCTCTTTTAGTTTTGTACAAACTACTATCATTATAAAAAGGCAATAGAAAAGAATTGTAAACCCATTTGCCAATTGTTCGGGACGGGAATGTTCGGCAAAAGCGGGTATAAATACAATTAAACTTATTGCGAATGATCCTAAAACTGTAAATAATAATGTTGACCAGGTTACAACGCGTTTATATTCAGACAAGGCACCTGCTAACGTTATAAAGTAACTTGCATGTATTAGTGTCTTTCCCGATGCATAGTTTTTATAGATAAGGTAAGTGAATACAGGGAATGACGCACAAGTAGCTACAATTAGAAATATATAATTTGAATCCCATTTACTTTTAGGATGTAATTTATTTTCGGGCATTAACTCACGTGAATTTATACCCGAAATATAAATAATAATCTGATGCTGTTGCGGATATTTTTCGCCTTAATATGGGCACTAAAAGGATGCTGTATTTATTAAGTACACAAAAGCGTCAGAATATTTGGTTGATTTTCTTAGAATCTTGCTGCCTGTGAGAATTTAAACACCGCGTGTCCACTTTACACTGCTATCACATGTTTTCCCTTTTTATAACCAATGGTTGCGAAATAGAAAATGAACAAGTAAATAGGGATCAGTATCATATAAGCTTCCTGCGCTGATAGCTTATCCACCAATAAGCCATACAAAGGCGGGAAAACGGCGGCGCCGGCAATACCCATTACCAAAAGCGATGAACCAATTTTGGTGAATCTGCCTAGCCCTGATAATGCTAACGGCCATATGGCAGGCCACATTAGGGCGTTTGCTAAGCCTAAGAGCGCTATACATCCTATCGAGATATATTTAGGAGTAACTAATGCTAAAATGGTTAACACAGCACCTAATACAGCCGAATAAACTAATGCTTTTTGCTGGCTGATGTAGCGGGGAATAAACAGGATGCCCGCACAATAACCAATAACCATGCATATCAGCGTACCCGAAGCAAAATACTTAGCCACTGATAACGGGATATGATTTGCCGTACCATAGCCGATGATTGAATCGCCGGCAATTACTTCGGCACCTACATAAAAAAACAAGGCGATTACACCTAATATTAAATGCGGGAACTGGAAAATGCTGCTTTTGCCAGAGTTGGCTGCTGCAACAGCTTCGTCCTCATGTTCGGTATCAATTTCGGGTAAGCCTGAAAAATAGATCAGCACCGCTAAAACCGAAAGGACAACAACTATAATGATATAGGGAAGAATTACCCTTGCTGCTAACTCGTTAAGCTGTATTATTTTTTCTGCGGGGGTAAGCTTTACCAGGTTGGCGCTAAAGCCATCTATATTGTTTAATACCAATGCTCCCAGGGCTATAGGAGCCAGCACGCCTGCGCATTTATTAAAGATACCCATGATACTCATGCGTTTGGCGGCGCCTTCTGGTGGCCCAATAATGGTGATATAAGGATTTGATGCCGACTGTAAAATAGCCAACCCTGTGCCCTGTACAAATAAACCGATTAAGAAAACAGAATAAACCCTGGTGAGCGCTGCGGGAATAAATATAAGAGCGCCAAGTGCAATAACTATTAGCCCAACTGCCATTCCATTTTTAAAGCCGAATAGTTTAAGCACCCAGGCGGATGGTTTGGCCATTAATAGGTAAGCTATATAAAACGCGCTGGTTACCAGGTACGATTCAAAGTTATTTAACTGACATGCAATTTTTAAATAAGGTATCAATACCGAATTTAACCAGGTTACAAAGCCGAAGATGAAAAATAAGGCGCCTATGATAATTATAGGGTTTATCGCTGATTTTTTTTGTACAGATATTACAGGATTGCTAATTGATGTCATTTCTTTTAGTTAAATCGTTAATAAGTTAATCAAGTTCCTAAAATAATTAAAAAAGTTGATAAATTATATTGTTGACATGAAAATTCTAAAATAGGCAATTTAGAGGAATGATTGCGGGGCCACACGGGGATTCCTTTATCGCAATCCAATTTAAATTGCGAAATTCGGGCGATTACATTTTTGAATGAAGATTTTAATAGTAAACAATACCCAAATACCCGCAGCAAAATACGGCGGAACTGAAAGAATGATCTGGTGGCTGGGTGTAGCGCTTCAGCGTTTAGGGCATCAAATTACTTACCTCGTAGCCGCTGGTTCTTCCTGTCCTTTTGCTGAAATCTTGGTTTATAATCCCACCGTTGATATTAGTAAGCAGGTGCCTGATGATATTGACGTGGTACATTTTCATTTCCAGGTAAATAGCTTTACTAAAAAACCTTACCTGGTTAATGTGCATAACAATCCCGCATACGGAGATTTGTTAGATCAAAATTCGGTATTTGTTTCGGCCAATCATGCGGCCCGGTATGGGGGCACAGCCTTTGTGCATCACGGCCTTGATCCTGATGATTACCCTAAACCCGATCTGTTAAAGAAGCGCATTCATACCCACTTTTTGGCAAAGGCGGCCTGGAAGGTTAAAAACGTTAAAGGTGCAATTGATGTAGCTACCCAAAGCGGTAATAAGCTGATTGTGTTGGGTGGTACCCGTTTAAATTTAAAAATGGGCCTTCGGTTTACACCAAACTTAAATGTGAGGTTTAAAGGGATGGTTGATAATGATAAAAAAGCAGTAGTGCTCAACAGTTCAAAGGCGCTGCTGTTCCCGGTGCTTTGGCACGAGCCATTTGGCTTAGCTATTATTGAAAGCTTGTATTATGGATGCCCGGTGTTTGGTACGCCTTATGGGTCGTTGCCCGAGTTGGTTGCACCCGAAGTTGGTATGCTCAGTAATAGCAGTTCGGTACTTGCAGAAGGCCTTAAATCAGTGGCGGATTTTAACAACCAGCTATGTCATGAGTATGCTATGGACAATTTTACGGTGCAAAAAATGGCGCAAAAATACCTGCAGCTTTACGAACGGGTTATGAATGGCGAAAAACTGAATGCAGGAGCGCCAACTTTACAGGTAGCTAATACAGTAAAATACCTGCCCTGGAATAGATAACGGCTGTACTATTTCACCATTATATATCAATACCGTTAAGTTAAGGAAACATCTGTAGCTTATTTTTGCAAAACGCAAGGAATGCGCCATTTGAAATAATCAGACACTTTACATCTGCCACGCTTTTGATGAAATCTGCTACATAACCCTAAATATTCTTGTGAATAGATTTGCCTCCTCCATACTTTACGCGCAAAAAAAGCCATATTTATTAGTACTCTTTATAGCCATGTTGGTAAACCTGGCTGGCATTGGTGTAAAATATTTTACAGACGATCCTGCTTTGTACAGTGTACTGGCACGTAACATGGCTCAAAGCTTCAACTTTACCGATCTGATGTATCATGGTAAGGATTGGCTGGATAAACCCCATTTTCCGTTTTGGATGACAGCCATTAGTTTCAAAATTTTGGGCATCAATACCATAGCCTATAAATTGCCTGCTTTGCTGTTTTTCTTCCTGTCGGCTATCTATACTTACAAGCTCGCCAAAAAATTTTATGATGTTGAAACGGCGCTGATTGCTGTACTGGTATTACTTACCGCTCAGCACGTGGTAATGTCAAATACGGATGTACGCGCCGAACCTTATATTATGGGTTTGTTAATGGGCGCCGTTTATCATTTTTGTAAAGTAAAAGATCGGTTTACTTGGGCAGATATCTTGCTGGCCACTCTGTTTACAGCCTGCGCGGTAATGACGAAAGGGATCTACCTGCTAATCCCTATCGGGAGTGGAATTATCTGCGACTATCTGTTCCGGAAAGATATTAAGGGGCTTTTTCAATGGAAATGGCTACTATCCTTTGTTTTGGTAGCGGTTTTTGTACTTCCGGAAATTTATACCCTATATATTCAATTCGATACGCATCCCGAAAAGATAGTTTTTGGCAAGTCGGGTATATCGGGTATTCATTGGTTTTTGTGGGATAGCCAGTTTGGGCGCTTCAATAATAACAGCTTTATCAGGAACACGCATGGTAACGTCTTCTTTTTTGTGCATACCCTGCTTTGGGCTTTTGCTCCCTGGGCATTGTTGTTTTATTTTGCCCTGTTTCGCGTTATCTATAAAATAATTAAAAAGATAGTACTGCCGGAGTATATTACCATTAGCGGCGCGCTGATCATGTTACTGGTTTTTTCAATCTCCAAATTTCAGCTTCCTTTTTATACCAATATCCTGTTTCCCTTCTTTGCTATTATAACGGCGGTATTTATAAAGGAGATTATCTGCAGTAATAAAAATCTTTTTTTTAGTATCTCGCAGTATACCATAAGTGTGCTGTTGATTATGGTCGTTGTGGTGTTGAACTTCATTTTTGCACCCGGGCGCTGGCCGGTATTTTTAATGCTGAGCATTGCTTTGGCATTAATTATCTGGTATATCTATAATTACAGCGAAACAAAGATGAGGGCTTTGTTTTTATTTACTTGCTGCGTTAGCCTTTTTGTTAACAGTTACCTGGTAACTTTAGTGTACCCAACACTCGTTGATTTTAAAGGGGATATACAGGCGGCAGCGTTTATAAATCAATATCATCCAAAAGAAGAAATCATATCAGCGTTCAATGTGCCAAATGCTTTTGAGTTTTATACCCATCAGCCTGTCGTTTTTATGGATATGGCTGATGCCCTTAAGCATAGCAACGCGCTGATATTAATTAATGAGGGGCAAAAGGCCGAGCTGCAAAAAAATAACACGCCATTTCAATTGGTTCAATCATTTGATAATTATCCCAATGAAAATATAACCTTACCGTTCATCATCGAATCAAAGAGGTTAACTGCACTTAATCATTTCTTTTTGGTAAGGATAGGCGGCATCGCAAAATAAAAATTCCGAAATTCGCCGTAATTCCGAAATCGAACACCCAAATTCCGAAATCAAAATACTATGCTGCAAATACAGGAAAACGTATCACTTAAAAACTTTAACACTTTTGGTATTGATGCCCATGCCCGGTATTTTGTAGAGATAGCCCATGAAGATGACCTTGTTGAATTGTTTGCTGATCCGTTATGGCTACAAACTGAAAGGTTAGTAATAGGTGGAGGCAGCAATTTGCTATTGGTTACCAATTTTGATGGCCTGGTTATCCGTATGAATATCCGCGGTATTGAGCATCGCATAAGCCATAACGATGTATTTGTTGAAGTTGGCGGCGGCGAGGTATGGAATGACCTGGTAAACTTTTGCGTAGCCCGTGAATATGCCGGGATCGAAAACCTGAGCCTCATCCCAGGCTCGGTGGGGGCATCTCCCATTCAAAATATCGGCGCTTATGGGGTTGAGCTTAAAGATGCTTTTGTGAGCTGCAAAGCTTTTGAAATTGCCACTAGTACTTTTAAAACGTTTAGCAAGGTCGATTGTAAATTTGGTTACCGGGAAAGTGTATTTAAAAGCGAGCTAAAGGGCCAGTACATTATTGTATCAGTAAAGTTTCATTTGTCGCTTATTCCTAATATCAACACGCAATATGGCGCAATAGGGCAGGAGCTGGCAAACCGGGGCATTACATCGCCTACAATAAGAGATATTTCGCAGGTAGTATCACATATCAGGGTATCCAAACTGCCCGATCCTTCAACCATAGGCAATGCCGGTAGTTTCTTTAAAAACCCGGTGATAAGTAAGCAGGAATTTGAAGCAGTACACACTAAGTACCCCGATGTAGTAAATTATCCAGCCGCCGATGAGCAGGTAAAATTAGCTGCCGGATGGCTTATTGAGCAGTGCGGATGGAAGGGAAAAACAGTTGGCCACACAGGAACCTGGAAAAATCAGGCCCTGGTATTAGTGAACCACGGGGGGGCCACAGGACAGGAAGTGTACAGCTTTTCGTCGCAAATCATAGACAGTGTGTACACTAAATTTGGCGTTATGCTACAACGCGAGGTTAATATTATTAGTTAAAAAATTAAATTTCAACTAAATTTTTCATTTTGTTTTCATCAATTGTAAATAATATTTACGTTACAATTGTAGCCTTTGTATGCTGTTTTTATTTGCTTTTTTGTGGCTTTAATTAGCTGTATATTAGTATTTTAATTGTCATTAAAGTGTAACGTGTACACGCTTCGGTAAATGCTCTGTTTTTATATTTATTGAAAGAATTTGTTCTTAATGGGTTGGTAAATGGCATCATGCTTGCCTAACTGTTAACACAAAACTTTAACAAAATGACAAAGATTGAGTTTAACACCCTAGTACTACGTCAGGCAACATCATTAAGGTCATACGCCTTACATTTCACGCATGATGCAGACGATGCTAACGACCTTGTTCAGGATACAATGTTGAAGGCCATAACTTATTATAATAAGTTTAAAGAAGGAACAAATTTAAAAGGATGGTTATACACCATCATGAAAAATACATTTATTAATAACTACCGCCGTTTTGTTAAAATGAGCACATTTGTTACCAAGAGTGACGAGATTTCATCGCCAAACCTGGTATTCAGTTCAACAAAAAACCAGGGGGAAGCCAAATTTGTGATGGATGATATCAAAAGAGCTTTAGACAGACTGCCTGGAGATTATTATATACCATTTACCATGTATTTTGAAGGTCATAAATACCATGAGATAGCCGATCATTTAGAGATTCCTATCGGCACGGTAAAAACCCGGATACACGTGGCACGTAAGCTATTAAAGAAAAACTTAAAAGCTTATGATAACGGTATTGCCAAACCTGTTTACGCAGAGAACTAATATCATAAACTCAATATAATATTTATATATATAGGAAAACCCGCTGATCAGGCGGGTTTTCTCGTTTTGTGAAAGTCCGGCTATTTAGGTAAGGCTCTTTATCGCCTCCATAGCCACCACCTGCCCTGAAATAATAGCCGGCGGAACACCGGGCCCCGGTACGGTTAATTGCCCGGTATACAGCATGTTTTTGATATGCTTTGCCCGCATGGCGGGTTTAAAGAATGCTGTTTGCGATAAGGTGTTGGCAAGTCCGTAGGCATTGCCTTTAAATGAGTGGTAATCGGCTTTAAAATCGTTTAGGGCATAACTCCGCTTAACAACTATCGAATCGCGGATATCCTGGCCTGTGATCTGTTTAAAGCGATCAAGCATTAAGTCGAAGTATTTTTCACGAATGCTTTCATCATCATGCAAACCCGGTGCAACAGGCATCAGGAAGAAAAGGTTTTCGCCGCCCGGCGGCGCTACAGTGCTATCTGTTTTTGAGGTGCAGCAAACATAAAATAAAGGGTTTGTTGGCCAGGTGGGCGTAGTATAAATTTCTTTGGCATGAAGCTCAAAGTCCTCATCAAAAAATAAATTATGGTGCTTTATTCCCGCTATCTTTTTGTTGGTGCCTATATAAAACAACAGGCTCGATGGCGACATACTACGGCTGTCCCAGTACCTGGCTGTATAATTTTGATGTTGCTTATCCAATAGGTGCTGATCAATATGCTCATAATCGGCACCGGCAATCACAAAATCAGCATGGTAAACTCCCTGGTTTGTATCGATGCTGCTTACTGTTTTGTTTTCTATATTGATCCTGGTAACTTCCGTATTTAGTTTTATCTCCACGCCAAGTTCTTCGGCCAGGCTTACCATGGCTTTCACAATCTGGTTCATGCCTCCATGTGGGTACCAGGTTCCGAGGGTAAGATCGGCATAGTTCATCATGCTGTACATGGCAGGTGTTTTTTGAGGCGTAGCGCCAAGAAATAACACGGGGAATTCCAGTAGTTTTATCAGTTTGGGATTTTTGAAATACTTGCGCACATGCTTACTCATGCTGCCCAATAATTGCAGACTGAAACTTTTTTTGATAAGGTTGAGATCGATAAACTCTGTTATGGAATGCGACGGACGAAATACGTATTCGCCCATGCCAACTTTGTATTTGTATTCGGCCTGTTTTAAAAACTCCCTTAATTTTAAGCTGCTGCCCGGTTCTGTTTCCTCAAAAAGGGCCTCCAACTCTGGCATTCCTGCCGGCACATCCATCGTATCGGCCTTTCCAAAATAAACACGATAACCGGGATCCAGTCGTTCCAGTTTATAATAATCAGCAGTTTTTTTACCAAACAGGGCGAAAAAATTTTCAAACACATCCGGCATCCAATACCAGCTTGGGCCCATATCAAACTTAAAACCATCCTGTTCCCAAACTCTGGCCCTGCCACCCGCTTGATCGTTCTTTTCAAGTACAGTTACTTTAACCCCCTCTTTGGCTAAAACACAAGCGGCTGATAAACCTGCAAAACCGGTTCCTATAACAATAATATGTTTGTTGCTGACCATATATTTATATTAGGCCCAAGTTATGCAAATTGTTTTATGGGTGAAATAAAAAACAATATGGTTATAAAAATGTATTTTTGGAACAATATTGAATTAAAGTAGATGAATCTGTATGATGAAACCTGTTTTGAGTGCAGTAAGCTGATCACTCAAAAATATAGTACCTCCTTTAGTTTGGGGATAAAGGCATTTGATGCGGATTACAGGTATCCTATTTATGCTATTTATGGCTTTGTAAGGTTTGCCGATGAAATTGTGGATACTTTTCATGAATATGATAAAGTAAGGCTGATTTGTAATTTCAGAAGAGAAACCTTTAAGGCTATTGAAGAGGGTATAAGTCTTAACCCGGTTATTCATTCTTTTCATCAGGTGGTTAACAGGTATGGTATAGATCATCGGCTCATTGACGCCTTTTTACGGTCAATGGAAATGGACCTTGATCAAAAAGTGTATGATGGGGACGAATATAATGCCTACATTTATGGATCGGCAGAAGCAATAGGGTTGATGTGCCTGCGTGTTTTTGCAAATAATGATGATGACCTTTACCAAGCACTTTTGCCGCAGGCCCGCAGCCTTGGGGCAGCTTTTCAAAAAGTGAATTTTTTGCGGGATATAAGGTCGGATTTTGAAGAACGTGGCAGAACTTATTTTCCTGGTGTTGATTTTAATAATTTTACCGAGCAGGTTAAATTGAATATACAGGCCAATATTCAAAGTGATTTTGATGCCGCTTTTGCAGGCATAAAACGGCTGCCAGTTGGTACACGGTTAGGGGTTTATATTGCCTATACTTACTATCTGCAACTGTTTAAAAAAATAAAGAATACACCGGCAAACGTTATAATGCAAAAAAGAATCCGTGTTTCTGATACCTGCAAAATAGGTTTGTACGTTAAAGCTGTATTACAACAAAAACTAAATGTAATTTGATGATTCATCGCGTATTTATAGTGGCCTCGTTTTTTTTATTGCTGATAGTACAGAATGTAGAGGCCGATGACATCAACCTAAAAAGTATACGCAAGCAATTGGTATTAGCTATTGATAACAGTAAAACCACCGATTCCTTATACAAGAGCCTTGCCTCCGTAAAAAACCGGACAGGGTTAATCAGTGGATATATGGGGGCTTTACTATCCTGTAAAGCTAAACACGCCTGGAATCCATACATGAAGGTTAAGTTTTTAAATAATTCGGAAAAAGTTTTTCAAACAGCCGTAAATGCCGATCCTCATAATATCGAAATCAGGTTTTTGCGTTTCTCTATTGAGCACAATGTGCCCGGTTTTTTAGGTTTTAATAAAGATTTGGTTGCTGATAGAGAAGATATTATAGCTCAGTTAGATAAAAAAAATTATGGTACTGCCGATAAGGAGCTTACGGTAGCCATTATTAAATTTTTGATCCATTCCAAACGCTGCACACCCGCCCAAAATGATGAGCTGAATAAACATTTAGTTGAATTAAAGTGAAATACACTTACCTGCTTATAAATATCCTGACGGTGTTTTTTCCAGTTGTTTTATCGTTTGATAAAAAGGTGCATTTTTATAAAAGCTGGAAGTTCATGTGGCCGGGAATGTTGATAACCGGCATTTTCTTTTTGTTTTGGGATGTATTGTTCACCATGAAAGGCGTATGGTCCTTCAACCCGCATTATATTATTGGCATAGCTTTTTGGGGCTTACCATTGGAGGAGATGTTGTTTTTTTTAACCGTGCCCTTTGCGTGCCTGTTCATACATGCCTGCTTAAACTATTATGTGAAGTGGAGGATGGGGGTACAGCTTAGCGCCATCATTAGCGGGTTGATGGTATTAATCAGCATATTGGCGCTGGTGTTTTATTACAACAGAATTTATTCTGCCATTACTTTTGGCCTTTTAGCAGTATTGATGGTGGTGCTGCAATTTGGCATGAAGGTAAACTGGCTTAGCCAATTTTATATAACCTATTTGGTTGCGCTTATTCCGTTCTATATAGTGAATGGTTTATTAACCGCAATACCCATAGTGCTTTATAATAACAACCAGAATTTGGGCAGAAGGGTAGGGACGATCCCCGTAGAAGATCATTTTTATTTAATGGCCCTGTTGCTGATGAATATTGGTTTTTTTGAATATTTTAAAGCTAAAAGCGAATTAAATGGCAAACCTGCCTGAATATACAAAATCACAGCTTGCCCTTCGTAACGGGCAGGACAAGCCGCAGATCTGGGTGGCTTATAAGGGCATTATATACGATGTTACAGAAAGCCGCCTTTGGAGAAACGGAAAACATTACGAACACTGGGCCGGCCAGGATCTGACACCCGAGCTTGTGGATGCTCCGCATACAGAAACTGTGTTTGAAAAATTTGAGAAGGTAGGCAGACTAAGCTCTCCGGCTCAGTAAGCAGGTGTTTTAAAAAGAAAAACTTACAAAGTTTTTTAAACTTCGTAAGTTTCAATCGTGCTAAATTTAAAATAAGTAAACAACCTCCTCTACCAGAGGATTTAGTTGAGTTCCTTATATTTCAAATTTTGCCAGGCTTATAAATTCCTGTATGCGGGCTACTATTTCTTCCTGTGTTAAATTCCTCAATCTTTCAGATCCAAACTTTTCAACACAAAACGAAGCCAGTGCAGACCCAAAGATGATTCCGTTTTTGATGTTATTAAAGCTCACTGTGCCAACTTTGGCCATATAGCCTATAAATCCTCCGGCAAAAGTATCGCCAGCGCCTGTAGGGTCAAATACTTCGGCCAGTGGTAAGGCTGGTGCGCTGAATATTTTATCTTCATGAAAAAGCAGAGCTCCGTGTTCGCCTTTTTTGATGATCAGGTATTTTGGGCCCATGGTTAATATTTTGCGGGCAGCTTTAACCAATGAGTACTCGCCAGAAAGCTGACGGGCCTCGGCATCATTAATTGTTAAAACATCAACCATGCTGATGGTCTTTAAAAGTTCATCAAGTGCAATGTCCATCCAAAAGTTCATCGTATCCATCACAATAAGTTTTGGGCGCTTGGTTAGCCTGTTGATAACGCTTTGCTGTACCTGGGGAGAAAGATTGCCCAGCATCAGGAACTCGCAATCTTGGTATGTATTGGGGATAATTGGGTCAAAATCGGCCAAAACATTAAGCTCGGTAACTAAGGTATCCCTGGTGTTCATATCATTGTGATACTTGCCGCTCCAGAAAAAAGACTTTTCTCCTTCTTTAATTTGCAGTCCTTCTGTATCAATATTGTGATTATTCAGGTCTTCAATCTCGCTTTGCGGAAAGTCATCACCCACCACAGCAACGATATTTATATCATCAAAAAAGTAAGATGCGCCCAAACTTGCGAAGGTTGCAGACCCTCCCACGATTTTTTCTGTCTTCCCAAAGGGAGTTTCAATAGCGTCAAATGCCACAGTACCAATAACTAACAAACTCATGTAAAAATATTTTAAAATTTTTTTGCGCAAATATTGTGAAATATCCGGAGAAATTATACTTTTGCACCACTCCAAACGGAAAATAGTCCTGAGTAGCTCAGCTGGTTAGAGCATCTGACTGTTAATCAGAGGGTCCCTGGTTCGAGTCCAGGCTCAGGAGCAATAAAACAATGGCTTATCCCCACTCTGGCGAGCGGGGATTTTTTTTTCAAACTAATCCTGAGTAGCTCAGCTGGTTAGAGCATCTGACTGTTAATCAGAGGGTCGCTGGTTCGAGCCCAGCCTCAGGAGCAAAAAGCCTCACATGTCCGTGAGGCTTTTTTTTTACCTGAAAATGGCTTAAATTTGGCAGAAACGCAGTTTTTGCCGGTCTGGCAGTCACAAATGATCCACTTTTTCCAGTGGGTTATATCATCCGAAGAATTTCCAATTAAGCAGAAATTTTTGTCAAACTTCACAAATAGGTGTAACAGTTGTGTAACAGTCTATTTGTGGCAATTTTTTTCAAATGGCCACTGTAAGTGCAAAAATTCTAAAACATCACAAAAAAGCGGATGGAACCTACAATGTAAAAATTTGTATTACCCACAAACGTGACCGTGTCTTCATCGACACGGAACATTACGTAACTGACAAACATTTAAAGAAAGATCGAACGATCAAGGATCAGTTCATCCTCACCTGTGTCAATAAGACTCTCGACGGCTATCGGCGGATTATCTGCGACCATGAGGAAATGGTTGAACGGATAACAGCGGCAGAAATAAAGGAATTCCTGCTTAAGAAGGAACAGAAGATCGACTTCCTCCTATTTTGTGATTCACACATTAATCAGTTGAAAACTTGCTCAAAAGATAAAACCGCGGCAAACTTCAATACGGTTCGTAATTTGATCATTGATTTTACAGGGCGGGCTAAGAGTCTACTCATTGAGCGAATTACCCCAGATTTCCTAAAAAAATTTGAAGTGTTCCTACGAAGTGAGCGGGAGATGCATCGCATCGACAGGCTGGGTAGAGAATATGTGCAAAAAGGAAAGCCTTTGGGGGATGCCTCAGTACACATTTACCTCAGGGATTTCAGCGGATTATTTTCAGCAGCATTGGCTAATTATAACAAGCCATCAATCGGGGTGGTGCCAATTAAGTTCAATCCATTTAGTGACTATGCTATAGTCGACGCTCCTGAAACGAAAAAGAGAAACGTCGAGGTCGGAAAAATTATTATTATTAAGCAGGCCAACGTCAAGCCTGGTTCGCGCCGTGAGATGGCAAGGGATCTTTTTATGCTGTCCTTTTATCTGTGCGGAATTAATGCTATAGACTTGTACAAGGCAAATTATTCAATTAATAACGGACGCATCGAGTACAAAAGGTCTAAAACGTCTGATAGGCGTAAAGACGGAGCGTTTATAAGCATTAAGATACCTAAAGAGGCAAAGAAGATGCTCGCCAAATATGACGGCGTCCTGAACGGCCGCTATGCGTCTATTGGTAATTTGAATAAAGCGATTAGTATCGGCATGCGGGAATTGCAAACGCAAACAGCCGTTCCTGATATTACTTTTTACTGGGCTCGCCATTCTTTCGGTACTTTAGCAAGGAACACATGTCGCAAATCTAAAGATGATATTGCGCTTGCGTTAAATCACGTTGATAATGGTCATAAAACAACAGACATATACATCGCTAAAGATTGGTCAATCGTTGACGAAGTGCAGGAAGCGGTTTTGAACTTGATCAGGGAAAAGCCTACAGTAAAAGTATGTAAACCGAAACCAATGATATCACTTTTGCTTAGCAATGTTCTGCTGCCGAGTTTAGTTTAATGAGGTTTAGCCACCAACACGATTTATGTTGGTGGCTTTTTAATATCTTTTATCCTTACCAAATTAATTATCTTGGATAAAATGCTTTCCGAATAGTTCAAAACCTTACTTTTGCGCTTTATTTATAATTAGTCTAAATATAATGAAGCAACCTTTACGCAATCGCAATCTTACTAAAATCCTTTTTGCCCTCCTTACTTCGATAATCCTGTTTTGTTCCGATTCCGCAGTTGCGCAGGCAACCCACGGCCTGTTGAAAGGCAAAGTTTTAACATCTGAAAACAAGCCAGCTGATAATGTATCAGTTTCTTTAGAAGGCACTCAAGCTGGCACTGCTACGAATGATAAAGGCGAGTTCCAATTAAGAGCCGCTTCCGGCGACTATAGGCTTATCGTTTCCCAAATCGGTGCAAAAAAACAAGAAATCTCTGTGGAGATCAAAGCCGGACAAACAACTATTGTTCCCGTCATTAATCTTAATATCACTAATAATGACCTACAGCAGGTAACCATCAGCTCCGGCAGGATCAACAAGTTCACTCGTAAAAACAGCGACTACGTTTCCAAAATGCCGTTGAATAATCTTGAAAATCCCCAGGTTTATACAGTGATCAGCAAAGAGTTATTAAAAGATCAACAGATCAATAATATTGATGATGCTTTAAAAAATGCTCCGGGAGTAACCAAATTGTTTGAGGCAACCAGCCGCGCCGGTTCAGGTGGAACGCAATTTGTCATGCGTGGTTTCGCTACACAGGCCAAATTAAGGAATGGTCTTGCCGGTAATATCACTACTGTAACCGATGCCGTTAACGTGGAAGCTATAGAAGTGATAAAAGGCCCCTCTGCTACACTGTTTGGTAATTCACTCACATCATACGGTGGCATGATCAACAGGGTAACTAAAAAGCCGTTTAAGGCTAAGGCCGGCGAAGTTTCCTATTACGGCGGCAGTTATGGCATGAACCGTATCAGCGCGGATTATAACACCCCGCTTGACTCGGCCGGCAACGTTTTGTTCCGTGTGAATACGGCCTATAACCATCAGAATAATTTCCAGGACAATGGTTTCCGCAAAAGCTTTTTATTAGCACCTACCTTGTCTTACAAAGCCAGTGATAAATTATCATTTAACCTGGATGCCGAGTTCAGCACGCTGCAAAGCGGCGGCAGCCAGTATCTGTACATTTACACCAGCGCAACTTCGCCGGTATCTGCTTTAGGCGTTAATCGTGCTGACCAGGTGCCTATCAATTACAAAAGTTCGTTCTCCGGTAACGACGTACAGAAGACCGGCCAGAATGTAAACGTATTTGGCCAGATGGATTACAAGTTCTCCTCTGCCTGGAAATCACAAACAAACTTTAGTGTTACCACCAGTATGTCTAAAGGTTCGGCGCCATATTTTTACCTTATACCGGGTAGTACCGTACGTACATTAACAGGCGTTAACAGTTACACCGATCCATTATACCTTGAGCGTATGGTTTGGCAGCCTGAAGGCACCGACCTAAATGCTGAATTACAGCAAAACGTTACCGGCGATTTTAATATTGCGGGTTTAAGGAACCGCCTTACTCTTGGATTGGATTATTTCCACTCCCGTACCAATATCGGGTTCAATCGCTTTTCTAATGTAACCGCAAAAGGAACAAAAATTAACGATTTGTTTGATTTTGTAAGCATTACTAATCCGGGTAATACATATTATAATTTCAATCAAAACAAGGTGGATTCTGCCTATGCTAACCGCCCGCCCGGCACCGTGTTAAATTCAAAAGCAGACACTTATACTTATAGCGCATACGCCGCTGATGTATTAAACATTACCGACAATTTGCTTGCTATGCTAAGCTTGCGCATAGATCGTTTTGAGAACAAGGGCATTCTGAATAATTCGACAAACGTAACTTCGGCCGGCTACGGGCAGACAGCATTATCGCCAAAGTTTGGTTTAGTTTACCAAATCTTTCCGGAAAAGGTTTCCTTATTCAGTAACTATCAAACAGGTTTTACAAACCGCACAGGAACTGATTTTGAAGGCAAAATATTTAAACCTGAACATGCCAACCAAGCGGAGGGTGGTGTAAAGTTTGACCTGTTGGATGGCCGTTTAAGCGGTAACGTAAGTTATTATAACATCAAGGTTGTTGATATTGTACGTGCATATGATCCTAACCCAACGTTATCTATACAGAACGGAACCCAGCGCAGCAAAGGTGTAGAGATAGAAGTGATCGCTAACCCACTCTCCGGTTTAAACGTTATTGCAGGTTACGGTTATAATGATAGTAAATACATCAATACAAGCGCAGCATTAAATGGCCGCAGGCCAACGTCATCGGGCCCGGGGCGTTCTGCTAATTTATGGGCAAGCTACCGCATCAGCGATGGTGTAATAAAAGGCCTTGGTGCAGGTGTCGGCGGTAACTATGGCAGTGATGTATATGCTGTAAATAGCGCAACAGCAGGTGTTTTCCTGCTGCCCTCTTACACGGTTTACAATGCCGCGGTATTTTATGACCAGGCACGTTATCGCATCGGTTTAAAAATGAACAATATTGGCAATAGGCATTACTGGGTTGGCAGCGGCACCATGAACCCGCAGATGCTGCGCGAACTGGTTGCAAACGTCAGCTTTAAATTTTAACTAAATTTTATTAATGACTTCTATTAAGAAAGCCATTTTATTTATACACCGCTGGCTCGGTTTTATCTCCGGGCTGGTGGTTTTTATTGTGAGCATTACCGGGGCGATTTATGCCTTTCAGGATGAGATACAAGATGTCCTTTACAGCTATCGTAAGGTTACTGTAAGCACTGTGCCAATGCTTAAACCCTCCCGGCTGCAGGAGCTGGCGAAAGAAAAATACCCCCAGGGCAAAGTTACCTCTGTACTTTATTTTGGCGCTGACAGGACCGTCCAGGTAAGGGTTACAGCTAAAAAGGTTGTTCATTCACTTTTTTTTAACCCTTATTCCGGCGAGCTCCTGAAAGATCAGGACTTTAAAAATAGCTTTTTTAACCAGGTTAAGAGTGTCCATTTGAATTGTTTCTTTCCACCCGCCATCGGCAATTGGGTAGTAAGTATTTCGGTAAGCATTTTTGTTTTTCTGATGATTACCGGTATAATATTATGGTGGCCAAAACGAAAAGCCGACCACAAACGCAGTTTCACGATCAAGTGGAAAGGCAAATGGCGCAGAGTTAATTATGACCTGCACAATGTGCTGGGTTTCTATGCCTTTTCTGTGGGTTTGCTGCTTGCACTAAGCGGTCTTGCCATGTCCTACCACTGGCTGGGTAATGGGATATCCAATGCTTTCAACGGTGGGAAAAAATATGCCGCAGAAGAGAAGAAGTTTAAATCAGATACCCTACATATGGTTTCATCTATAAAGGCAGCCACCGTTTTAGATAGCGCATACACGATCGTAAGGCAGCGTTCGCCAAAAGCTGAAATGATGATCATCATCCCAGGTGCAAAGGCAAGCAGCCCTTTAAGTATAACAGCCTATCCACAGTCTTTACATTTTGGTTTTAATGATGGATACAATTTCGATAAGCATAACGGTAAATTATTGAAGTACCTGCCTTATGAACGAAAAAGCGCAGGGCTAAAATATTCCAACATGAATTATGATATCCATGTTGGGCAGGTGGCCGGGCTACCGGGAAAGATTATTGCTTTTCTGGCCAGCCTGATCAGCGCATCGCTACCAATTTCCGGATTAATTATTTATTTAGGCAAACGCAAAAAAAATAAACGCGCCATGAAGAGACGAAGCGGATCACTTGCGAGCAGCTAGTGCATCAGCTGTGCATTGTACAAGTTACGGAAATTACGTTATGAATCCTCGTAATTGGAAGATAAGGAATAGCCCGCTTTAACCAGATAATTTGGTGCTATGGTCAATTAAGC
Organism: Mucilaginibacter sp. P2_A4; assembly: GCF_056405015.1. Lineage (NCBI taxonomy): Bacteria > Pseudomonadati > Bacteroidota > Sphingobacteriia > Sphingobacteriales > Sphingobacteriaceae > Mucilaginibacter > Mucilaginibacter sp. P2_A4. The sequence goes on from NZ_JBFUCX010000010.1 coordinate 283,299, forward strand.
CACCATCTAAAATCGAGTTGGTGGCTTAATTAATTTAACGACAGTAATTTCTCTTGATACAAGAGTCATTAAGGCCGCGTATTAAAGAATACAAATTATATTACTCCCGCTATGTAAAAAACTAATTGAATTAATTTTTACAAAACCGTTTTGAATGCGGGATCTCTTAATCGGTAAGAAGGGAATTTCGTTTTATCGTTATAAAGTTTCTTTAATTGTTCCTTATCTATTTCATGAAGCTGTGCTTCCGTGAATTTGGTATCGCCTTTGCCTTCTGCCCAGGCTGACTCCCAAAATAAGGCAAGATTGTAGGAGCCTGCAGCAACGCAATCAATTGTTTTTGCACCCAATTTCTCCCACATGTTTTTTACCCGGCCGCGGCTGTTTTCATTATAAACGCGGATAACCTCCTCAGGTCCGAGAATGTTTTTGGTTATATTCCCCATCAATTTTATTACTGCCTGGGCAGCTTCCTTACCCCCTTGATAATGTTGATAAGCCTGCCCTGTGGATAATTTTTGATTGACCCCACTTATCAATTCTCCCATGTACTTATCAAGCATTGTTGTCTCATAAACGGTGTGTACCTTTTTCTCGTCTGGTTTGTCAGGGTGCCCATGGTGGAGATAAGATACATGCAAGGGTTGACAGGCATCGCCCAGGTAATGAGATACTGTTCCACCAATCATAATATATTCATCTAACTTACCTGCTCTCAGAGCTTCAACCATCGCCTTATATGCTTGCCATACCCGGAAAGGTAGTGCGCCGCGTTTATCGGCTTTCTTATGTGGGTCAATAGCCTCCATTTGTTCATAGTAATTATTCCAAACATCAGTATCGATCTTGGAAGGATCTGTACAATATTCTAGTAAGGTCTGACCTTGAATAACAGAGGGTTCTCTTTCATCCATGTCTGCGAAGTGGTTGGCATCATCAGTCTTCCTTGTCATTCTCCAAATGATGTCTGGTACATCTGCAAGCGGAATAAAATCTGCTTCCCATTTAACATTGGCAAGTTCCCCTGCAAGTAAGGAATCGTCAGTAAACGAAATATTTTCTTTATTTGCCTGTAATAATTTTTTGAGTTTGGGATTCGTAACAATATCGCAAGCTAACGCTGCTATTTTGTAATGACCTGTCTTGCCCCAACTATAGTCAGTATCTGTATTCCAACCGCGAACAAGTTCTACATCAAGTTCACGTAGAACGTTGCTCAAATTGGTAGATAAGGAATAATTATAACTCATTTTTTCATTGCTGCTGTAAAAAATATGCTGGCCCCAGTGTAAAGCCAGGGGTTGATATTTTATTTCCTTTTCCCCGATAATCGTTTCGAGCATAAAAATGCAACCGCTATTTCCATGTTTATTATTAAGATTTTTGCCATTTCTACCGGCAATCAAAAAATCACTAACATATTCCATACCTCCTAGTGACTTGTATCTATAAAAAAGACAAGTGACTTCACCTTTCATCAAGCCGCTCGTTGATCCGAAGGATATAACATTCCCATTGGTAGCCTCTTCAGCAAATCCACCTTCAATATTATGTTCAGCAATTAGCGATAGCGTAAGATTAAATGTATTAAGGTCATAAAGTTCCCCTGTCTGTTTTATACCAAGGATATCTGTTTTCCATAGCTTTATATCTTCAATCCTTACGAGCGCAGCATCACAACAAACTAAAGTATTCTGGGCCGACCAACCTGAATATAATTTTGTGAAAGGAATCTTATTAATAAACTTGCCAGAACTTTTTCCGATGGGAATTTCTTCCTTGCCGAAGCGCGAATAAATTACCTCACCTTCGGGACCGCTTACGTGATTATTAGTTAAAGCATAATAGGTATGACCATCAGAAACGACACAACCGACAGTAGCGACGTGAGTTTGTCCCTGTGATTTGACTAAGAGTGGAAAGCCACCGCCAATATAATTAACTGGGAACCGGAGCTTATCTACATCCACATTGGATGAAGTAAATACGTTTTTTTCTGCAAACACTACGCAAACAGGAACGGTTCGACCGTCAGGCATATAGATGGTTTTCGGAACGATATCACTTCCATTGTTAAGAATTAGTTCGGCTTCAGTTTGCCATTGATCGACAAATACCAGGATACACGGCCAGGACATTTTGGTAACCCTGCTGTTTTGAAGCGTTCGCGGTTCTTTATTTTTTTGTGGTTTATAATTGCCGTCTTTGTCGTAATCACTTATCCTGATTAAATAGCGACCAACAGCCGTTGCTACAACGTTTTTTTTGTTGATTAAATGAGCATGAAACAATTCCCTTGCTTCCAGCAGATCTTTTAGTGAGAGCTGGGTGAAGTTTACAAAACGATTCATAATATGTGAGTTTAAGTTTATCAATACACTCTACTAAATGGAATACTGAATTTAATACCCCAGACTTTTTCTGAATCAAGGGTATATTTTAAATATTTTTTCCATTGGTAGTACGGTTCAATATTTACCGTACTTGCCCCGGATTTGTCTTTAAATGAAAGTATCAGGCCGGCTTGTAGATTCTGAAGCCAGCCTGTGTTTGTATTTACTTTATTTGAGATCAGGCCATTGTAAGAAACAGACAGATCCAATCCTGCTCCTAGATACTTTGATGCAGGAAACAATATAATACCCTCAAATCCAGTATTGGCGCGTAGTCCTGTTTTAATATTTGCATCTTTCAAAAGATATACGCTTTTGGTGTCCATGGTAACCGTGGCGGAATCAGTCAGGGGATTGATTTTGTTCCACTCTGATGTGCTCAATACATCAGTAAAAGAATCTTTTATGACTCCTTGCAGAAATAAACTAACATAGTAATTCCAGCCTGTCTTTCTTGCCCATAGATAATTGCCCGACACTAACAAACCCGGTGTGTAATAAACCTTACTTTTTGGAGTAGTGAACGTTGCAGCATCTGTTGTGATAATATGGTTGGTATTGTCAAAGGCAAGTGCAGTCGCAGTCATTTTCATCCATCCAAAATGCTTGCCGGTCCAAGAATTTTTAACCAGCAACTTTTCGTACCTGGCAACTGAATCAAGCCAGGCCTGTTTTAAATCAGTGATATCACTATACTCAGGATGATTTAATTCGTCAAGCTTAGAATGCATCCTCCTGTAATAGGTTGAAAGAAATTTATATTCTAATTCATCATACAGCTGCTTGTATTCTGTATCCTCAGGTTTATGATTTTTAGTTCCCCTGTTTCCAGGTAGAAAATAATAGCCTTTGGAAAATAGCCAGGTCAGGCTGTAGCTAAAATTAACAGTTTTCCATTTTTTCAGATTCAGTACACTACTGGAGTTCACCGTTCCTGTAAAGTCGAAGGATTGAACGAAGTTGAAATTTTTCTTTACCACCTCGTCAGTGATAGTGATTGGTGAAAAGGTAAAAGTGGAGGTGTTAGGATTGATATTTAATGCAGCAAATTTTCCAATTGTCGCTGTGTTATCTAACCCGGTCAGTGCCGAAAAATCAGATTTAACCAACGTCTTCCATGTGTAATATGATACCAGCATAGAATCATGGCGAATTGGTGTTTTTTGTTTGGTTCTTAACAGGTCAATTTTATGAATAAATGGATAGTTAACCGAATCGGCCAGCATTCCCTCTAAAGTCTGGGCGTGGCTGTGGTATGAGTAAAGGAATAATCCTAAAGCAATTAGCAATTTTTTCATGATAAAGATGGTTAGGTGGTGCTTCGTTATCTAATAAAACTCATTATCAGATAATTACCTTAAAATTATATAAAATAATTATTAATAATATGAGCAGCAAATAATAATTTATCTTTTAAAATCGCCAACAATGAAATTAGCCGCTTGATGAGACTATTTGAACATCTTCTTTTTTGGTAAAACCATTTTCCGGTTGGTAAGCTTGTTCAAGTGCTTGAATGTAACAGATTGACAGGAAGCTATTGTCGCAACAATTTTTTTACTAAAATCCTATATCGTCTGGCTCGGGGGCTTGATGTACAAATCCTATTTTTTGAATGGTTCGGTTGCTATTGACTTGAACAAGTGACTCCGGAACAACAAAATAGCTTGCGATGGCCGCTTTTAGCCGTTCCGCACTTTGCCCTTCCACATTACGAATACCATCAATAATTTCACTTCCCATCGCCTTAACACTATTGATCACATCAACCTGTTCAGTTTCACCTGACCAGCCAGTACGATTCTCTGTTGTTACTAAGACATCGACATCAATAGGTGTGTCATCGCTTGTTGGTATCCACATTAAACGTTTTGTTTGATGTGGCGCAAGAAGGGCAGTAATAAACTCGAAGGATTTTGTAAAAGACGGGTTTTTTCGCAACCCCATCACCGCTTCAAAACATTGCATTTTGATCTGATCATTTCGAAATTCACCTTTACTGTTAAAATAGATTTCAAACAAAATTCCGTTCAAAAGGTGGTTTTCCCCAGCTACCAAATAGAATTTTAAGTTATGGGATAGATGCTCGAAAAAATTTCCGGCGTTAAATGCAGATTCGCCTGCCTGCAAAAGGTTACGTCCGAGTATAAATTGTTGGTTCTTATCCAAGGTATTGCTCTGGTAGCTTAGTAGCTTATCGATAGCGGGATTCTGCCTGTTCCAGTCGCACGAACGAATCTCAATGATCTGTGTACTGAATTCGTCAGCTTTTCCCTGGTATGCAGCATCTTTAACGACTTCTTCACTATAAGGAATCGCCGGAGAGTGAAATAACTGCCCTGTATTGAAATTAAAATCGCCTATCAGTGATGTGTGTTCCCAAGGTGTTTGCCTACCACCAGTCAGGTGATACACCGTTCGACGCACTTTTTTGAACAGTTCTTCAACTGAAAGTTTTTCTCTGCCAATGTATTGTAGTAAAGCACCTGTGTAAATGCTATGGTCACCCATGCCACCGTCTTTTGCGCTTTCTTCAGGTGAAGTTGAAAATGCGATAAGCGTTCCCTGCGGAGCCTGAACCGGTGCAAAGGCTGTGTGTGTGCCCCTTCCGAAACTTTTGCGGCAGGCATCAATGATGACGATATTGATCTTGTCAGGATATTTTTTATAAATATCCATGAGCTCCGTTAGAAGGATACTACTTCTCGCAGCCTCATACTTTGTACCTGGAGGGATTTGACAATCAATAGAGGTAAGATAATTCTCGCCTTCGAACTGAAAACCGTGACCGGCAAAAAAGAAAATAGTTGCATCATAATCAGCGATCCTGCTGGAAAGCTGTTTTAAAATGTCACTGCATCCCTGGTTATTGATGTTGCTGTTATGGATTACGTCATAACCGAGCCTTACAAAAACATCAGCAATCCCTTGTGCATCCTTTACAGCAAAATTTAACTCAGCACTCTCATGATATTTATCGTTTCCAATAACAACGGCTAATGTTTTCATAGTGATTGAAGATTAATAACGGCCTATGGTAAAATTACAATAATCACTTAAGCCAAATACTTTTATGCTTCCAAAATGGATTTGAGGATTGAAGTTTAAAAGTTCTTAAAAATTATATATAAAAATTGTTGGTCTAATCTGATCGGCGCTTATCATTTACCAGTTCCATGAACAGTGGTTTTAAGAGCTCCATTTTAGTGACGCGATCACGATCTTTTTCCTCTTTATACAACGCCGCCAGTTCGTTTGCGTAAATAGGATTAAAGGATTTGAGGTGTTGTTTAAATTGATTTAGAAATGTATACTTCTCAATGATTTCATAATACTTATCCTTGTAAAATGGAGTATTGTTCCCCAAAGCCACTTTAAGCTCATCAAATCTTTTTCTTAGATCGGATACCTTAATGTTGAATAAAACAATAGGCTCTGGAAGACTACTAGTAAATTCGGACAACTTATCGAAAAGCTCGACCGTATCCGCCTTCAACTCAAATTTAATGGTGCTCCATCTCAACTCGTAAATTCCACTTTGAGAAAGAAAACTTTTTTCGAAATTCTCCCATCGTCCAAGCAATTCAGACAACTTAATATTAGCAGGATATTCCTTTGCTCGTTGTCGTAAGGAAGACAAAAGCCTGAAAAACTTGTTGAAATCAGTTAAGGAAATAAGATGCAGTTCTAAATGTCCATTCAATAGATTGCTTAGCGTAATCTGGTCATCCTTGAGGCTGTTGAACACATCGAGAATGTAATTAAGATCATACAGTAAATCAAGTGCCAACAATTTAAAATCGTTCCCGATAACGTTTCCTGAATGAAGAAATCTGTTTCTGAGTCTTGGCAGGATATACTCAAAATAATCAAAAGTACTTTCGTGATAATCATAGAAAGGCCGCACAGCGGAAACTTTATTCGGCAGAGAACTGAATTTCTTATCAGGCTTTAACAGATTTGTCATATCAGAGAAAATTCCTTCCACCTGTGGCAATGCCAGCCCCGTAAACCCATACCAAAACTCATGCTCGAAAAGCTTTTTGAGCTCTTCAAAGATCGGTTTTCGGTCACTCAGTAAATTATTTACCGGCACATAATAATTGAGTATGCCTTGAAAAATACTGGCTGGTGTTACAACCTCCGATAGTTGCTCATAAAATCCATTTGTATTTCCTGCGAGTCGCAATTCTTCCAAATCATTCAATTTACCTAGTGGTACCTTATCTAAGCGATGTTTGCTGGTATCAATAATTTTGTAATCGAAATATCGATTTGGTTGATATGCCCACCATTTATAGGGACGATCCTGATATTCCATAATGTAGCTTCCAATCTCCCCTCCTAAAATATGTTCATTAACGGATCGTTCAAAAGCTCGCTTCTCAATATCAAATGTCAAATATTGGACAATAATGTTGCGCTCATTGATACATCGGAAATAAAAATCCAAACGAATTTTATCTTCATGTTCGCCGCGAAGTACGCCTTCGGTCAAATAAGTCTTTATGGCTGTTTCAGTCGTTTCGTATCTTTTAATTAGCGTGAGCAGTTGACGGAGGTCTTCCCGCACCATCCGGTCAATCTTGCTCAAATTATTTTTAGGCAAATCATTGAACCCTAAAACATGTTTAAAATAATGGTAAACTGGGTTATACCAGGAAGTGAAGCCATCCCAAAGTTGCTCAATCAAGTTATCCTGCAAATAATAACCTAATTTCGATAGGATAGAGACGCAACAATCATTGAGCGCATTTTCGTTCGTTAGATCTATTGAAAGGCCAATGTCTATTTGCCTGATCGCATACTTAATGATAGCGTTATAATCATCAGCAAACTTAACTTCTTGTGGTAATTCCTGAAAGAAGGTATCTCTGATTTTTGTGACAGCGGTATTGGTATCGTTGATTTCACTAAATATAATAAGGTTCATGGATATGAAATATTGACCAAGATACACATTGTTGAATTCTGCTGATTCAAATAAAAAATGAACAATTTAGTGTTTGATGGTTAAGGGCAAGGCCTTTCCTTTTTACAATTGTGATATCACTTGCCTTTTCTTGAATATCTTTTCTAATTTCTTATTAGGTTGTACTAGGGTGTTTATAATATCCTGATATTTAGTGTATTTTTTTCTTTTAATCTCTTTCGAAATGACATATCTGAGGTCTCCGACCATCGAAGGAAGGATTTTTATCAACTTTTGTAAGGCCATCTGATGAAAGATACTGTCATGTTGAATATAGTTTCGCTGTTCATAGGCCTCCATTAAAATATCCCTGTAAAAGGCTCTCAATTGTTCATGTATTGTCTTGACCTCCACATTTAAAAGAGGTGTCAAATGATGGGTAATGAATGGGCTATTAGCATATTCATTCGTTTCAGTGAGCCAATTTGCTGTCCATTTCATTTTATGAACGATATCCTTTATTTGAATATATTTTAGCGGCCCGTCTGGGCCTTGGATTCCTTCGCCGTTAGCAATGAGCATATTCGCTAACGTGATAAGATAAGGATACAGAATTTTTGAAATTTTGTGGTTGGCCAGGATCATAGCTGTATCATCCATGATCTTATTGGCATCCGCGTTACTGCCGTTAAAGGCAGACTCTATATAACGCCAGTAATTGTTGACCTTTTGATCCAGTAAAGTGCTTGTTTCAGCGGAAGCATACAGCTTTTCGAAATATTGGAAATCTTTTGCAGCGAGCGTACCAGCTTTCTCAATGGCGCGTTCTAACCGCAGTTGTTCGGGATTACGATTATTAAGCCATTTTGATGAAAAACTTAATTTAAAAAAATACCCTTCATTATTCTTCATTACAAAATCAGTAAGATCGACTTGTATACGGGTATAATAAAATTGCTCGAAAAGAGGCAACTCTCTATTGATATGATCTATTGCCATACCCTTTGCGGTGTCTATATCGTCAGCATCAACAATAACCTCCAGAAAAACTTGATGATCTTGGGCAAAGAACCCTTCATATCGCTCATTCATTTTAGGAAGCAGGTAGGATTTATAGTGAGTGGTCAATTTTACTTTGCCATAGGTTTTTGACATGGTCTTTTTACTTTTCAAATTTGTGATCCGAAATAGCAATTTACAATTGCGGTCACCCTTTTGGTAAAGGTTATAAATCCCTTGAAACTGCTCCTTTAAAGTCCGGTTCTCCATAAACTCACTAACTGCTTCAAAATATTGTTCATCTGTTTCCAGATGCTTGCGCTTTTCAAGTATCTCAGCCGGGAGTGGAAAAGGTGTTTGTACTTTATTTTTCTTAAAAATCACCTCTCTTGTTAGAATCCTGGTAAATATTTTATTTGCATCTTTTTCGGGAAATCCAATGAAGTTCAGTTCAGCATTAATTATTCCTGCTGCGTATTCAATATCTTTTAGGTGGTTATGGTGCTCCAGGTCCTCGGGACAATGTAAAACAGTGATGACCTTATCCATTGCATGTTGAAAAAGCGTTTTTTGGAATGCTGTGGTCTGCTCCTCAATTTGCTCAATCAGTTGTGCCCTTTTTTTATTGTCGGTTTTGTAAGTCCGTTTCCTGATCTCATCGATTAGTGGGATAGCATTCTTGTAATGTTCGCTGATAATCGGGTCGTTTGCCTGAAGTAATGGATTGTTAAGAAAATGATCAATGTATTTTACCGATGTATTGCCATTGTAGTGTTTTAAACGGAACCCGATCTTTGATAGTAATGATCTATGACTTTCCATTTGCGGAAAACCGAATTGGCATGGATTGTTATGTAAAAAGATGAGCCCATCTGCGAAATATCTTGCTTTATTTTGTATCGCTAAGTTATCGTTCGTTAATTGATGGCTGAAAAGGTAGTTCATTGCTTTAAATATCTGCAAAGTCTTCAAATAAATCCCACGCTAAGTGTATTTAATTGCATTCGTACGATAGCCAACCAGGCATTAACTTCCTTATCCTTTAGAAATTTGTTACAATCGACGACAAGCAGATATAACTTTTAGTTTTAACCAGAGTATGCCTAGCATATTCACAACTTTTTTCCGGCTTATTTAATTCCCCTGGCCGTAACCTTCGGACCGGGCTATACGCTGTATCTGCTCCGCAGGATGCCGCTGGTATCCCGTACGGTTCATTTTACGTGTTTGCCGATCTTTTCAATTAAATCAACAACCTTATCTGCATTTGAAATTAAGGCCGGTACCGCGGCAACAACGCCATTCCAAAATGCTTTGAGTAGACTTTTTTTAGGTTCCGTCTTATTAAGTTCATCATTAAAAGCCTCCATCTGTTCTACCGCCTCCTTATTCCCGGATTGCTCAACTGCCGATGTTATGCTTTTCAATAAAGCTACATTTTCATTATCGAGGACACCGGATACATTATTAAAAGAATTTTTGACTACGGACCGGTTTACAATCGTTCCGGAATTGTTGTTGATGTTATCACCCATAATATTGACTATTTTAAATTCAAATAAATCTTTAAATTCTGCCAGCTTGGCTAAATTGATATGTCCGTTAGCAAGGTCTTTTAACGGAAAGTCTACCCGGTCAAAGTGATCCTTATATTCGTCAAAATCACACATTATAACCGGTGTGTCGCTGTTCGAATACCGTTTAGCATAATCGTAAAGCCACTCCGCAGCCTCTGACAAATTCCTGTCGTTTGCGTCTGGATGGAACGTGACAAATGACCACTGTTTATTATGAACTTGCCTTAGATCAGGTGAAAAAGTCAGAGCTGTGCTGATCATTATTTCATCGACGCTAATACCGGATATTCTTGTGATTTCTTCTACCCACAGGCAGTATTTGGCATGACTTCGTGGATACTGAATCGGAAGACCTCTGTCGGGTAATATGCTTAATCTTCCTGTCAGTGTGCAAAGCAAACCACAGTCCGACTTGAGTTGATCCACAATGTCATAATACATAGATGCGGAGAACAAAACAGGTACCCCTTCATGCATTATCCCGTTTTGGCTAGCACCGAGAATGAAAACTTCTTCGTTGTTAAAGAGCCTTTTTGGTGCTAATCGCAAAGAACCGATACCACCATGCACCATTTGCGCCTTTCCGTTAGGCATAAGTTCTGCGAATCCTGCTTTCGTTTCAAATTGGTTTGCGAAATACTGACGGTTAGATATATGTCTTTGATAATATTGTAAATCTATTTCCTTCCAAAAATTGCCTGTATGCAATCCATGCTCGGGAGCTAAGAACTCTTCGGCCATGGCCCGGCGAGAAGCAGCATCCGGACTGTGGAAAAGTCCTGGCGACATAGGCAACCATTCGGAAAGATAGAAATTTTTCAATTGATACACCTGCCCGCTGTAAGCCCTATTCTCGCGTATCGCTCTCCAGAAAAGCGAATTGGTGGTGGCTTGTGAATCGGCAATTGCCCTTGGAGCGGGTTGTTGAACAAATTTGTAAGAAGCTGTATCTAATGCATCGGTTAAGGTGTCTACTAAGCCCGATCCATATAACGGGGAAACTGAACCTCCATGCAACAAATTTTTAGTGTCCATATATCTTAAGGTTTAGGATTTTTTTGAGTTCCTGGAATATTTAGGTTTTGCAAATGCAAGGTAAGTAATTGACAGCTAATCTTCTCTTATAGCAAATCAAAAAGTATTTAATATAGATGTTCTTTACTTCAGGCTTGAAAGTTGCAGAAAAATAATAATATTTCGGGTTCCTGGCATTCCGGGACGTTTACTTAAATGTCTGCAGCTTAATTAATTCGGTGCAGGTGTAACCATAACCGGGAAATGCTGTTAACTTCACTGTTTAATGAAAAAAGGGAAATTAGACAGCAGACCATCAATTAAGGATAGCCAGCCTACACGCTATTCGCCCACGACAGCATCCGAATTAAGATCCGTGACGCTTTTTTGGGGTATGATCGACCACGACCATATCAAAGGCAAGCCTGAAGCAATGGATAAGAACCCCAATGATGACGGCGTATTTGAATTCACCACTTCGGATGGAACCCCAATCGGCAAATTTGCGGTTCAGATCAAAACTCTTCAGAAGCGGGATTACAGGCAACCAAAATACCAATGTAAGTTAGGTTTTCTCTCCTTTTGCTATCACACTAATTTACCTGTTATTCTGCTCGCCGTGGATCAGCAAAAATGCGAGATCCATTGGCGATACATGGATATGCCTACACTGGATGAGGCGCAAGATCGAATAGAAGGGAAATCTGTTATGATCTCATTCCCGGAAGGCAATGTCATCGCCGCCGGCAAGAATGATTATGTTGCCGACTGGCAAACGATAGTTGAGCAAGATGTGCTATTACGCAGAAATGCAGATAAGCGAGCAAGAGCGCATGACGTGCTGGAAGTAGCCTACAAGACACTGCGTGACCAGCTTGCTCCTCCTGATATGCTCGGCACGGAGGAAATTGCCGCATTCCAGCGTTACCTTGACCAGATCAATTTCATCCTAGACCACCAATTTCCTGTGCTGAAAGCGCGCGCCTATCCTGACTATTGGAAAATGAGCGTTGCTGTAGCCGACATGGCGATGGGTGAACGTTCCCACTTCCTTATTCCTGTCGCTTATGGCAGCAGTGAGCTGCCAGTGCGTCAACTGGAAATTAACAGTGAAGAAGACATGATGGACGTCTTTCACGGTATGGGTGCGACGGTTCTCATCGCAGGTACAACTGATAGTATCCTGCACATTGCCGATCACAGAGCCTATAATGTGGTAAAGTCTGATCTGCTAAGAGCTTATAAAAAAGCGCCACTGTTCGTGCCCGACCAGGCATTGGCCAATGAATACCTGGCGGGCTTCGTAAATAGTTTTTATGCGATGCTAGGTCTGGATCAGATGGACGAGCCGTTGGCATTGAAAGAATTGCAATACCTGCTGACCGCTGTATTGCCTATATCTTATGAAAACCGTCTTGCGCACATCGCAGATGGGGCGACCGATCTGAGCTATGGCATTGACGGCGAACGCGACAAATTACCGAAACCTTACTTCAAAGAGCGCATTATGGCGGCAAAAAAGCTAATAACGTCGGGGTACCTTCCGAAATACCGTACTGATGTCAATTCGCAGCTTTTTCATATGGGACTGGTATATCAGTACATTCACTTGTTGATGGAAGCCGGGCAAACTGAAGTAAAGCGAGTATATTCCACTGATCCCATGCAACGCACGCATGTCGCCTTACATATCGGAATTCGGAATCTGGAATTAGTAAAAGTTAATCTTCACAGCTTTTTTAATCGTTTCCTGGAAACCTACGAGCAGTATATTAATACCAATTTTTCGGAAATAAAGGGAGATATCGATTTTTTTGAAGGCTCATCACTGATGGTGTTTGTACTTCAGACCATTGGACACGCCGCAGAAAAGCCCTATCTGGAGTGTTACCGAATCCATGACGAGGGCATCGGGAAACGACGCATCCTTTTTTTTATCGATAGAGATGCAGACAACCCGATGGACAGGAAGCGATGGTTGATCGATCGCGACCCGACGTGTGTCATCTACTGCCAAACGTTCGTTATCACTTCGGTAACCAACATGGTATTGGATTTTCTATTCGAGCGTTCGCCAACTTACTCTTTTATTGGGAAACAGGTACTCTTGCGACTGGAGCCATATCTCGATAAAAAGGCGCGCGGGAAGCGCAAGACCGAGATGTTATAAAATAAATTGGCGGCCAACTTGGTTTAATGATTTTACTATTGTGTTAATTTTTTTTAGAGAATCTGGTCCATTAGTTCGTGAGCACGTACAGTTTACTTGAAAATGCAATTTATAATCCGACGGGGGAACGTAGAAGAATTAAATTCAAATTAATTAAAGCGCAATTCAAAATCACCGGTCTATTTTATTTTTACAATCAGAAAGTTAAAATGAAATTTGCTTCTTCTGAGTAAGATCATGTCATCGTAGTAACGATCTATGACTTTCCATTTGAAGTAAACCGAATTGGCAGGGGTTGGCATGTAAAAAGATTAGTGCATCGGCGAAATATCTTGCTTTATTTTGTATCGCTAAGTTATCGTTCGTTAATTGATGGCTGAATAGGTAGTTCCTTGCTTTAAATATCTGCAAAGTCTATAAATATATCCCACGCTAAGTGTATTTCACGAATATTTTTTTCCCGTAAATAACCTAAGGTGATGGTACACTTTCACGATACCTGGTGATACATGCTTTGAAATAAATATACAAAAGGTATTTTTGCTACCTCTGAACAAAATGTATCATCGGGTATGATGAATCACTTCTTGTAAACTACGCCATCTTTAATGATCATTTTGCGAGCCAAAAAGTTCTGATGATCGTCAAACGGGCTTTTGTCCCAAATCAGTAGATCGGCCTTTTTGCCTTTTTCAACTGAACCATATTTATCATCCAGGCCTAAAGCTGCCGCCCCATTAATGGTTGAAATTTGTAAGATCGCAGTGGTTGTAAATCCATTGGCTGATAATAGCAGTTGCTCTGAGACCATTGCTTTGCCGCCATTGGGCCAGTCCGTGCCGATCCGAAGTTTGACGCCCTTGTCAAATGATTGTTTGACATAACCCATAAATATTTTAAAGTTCGTTTTGCAACGGGCTAACTGCGGCGCTGTTAAAGTAGTGTCCAACTGATTGGAAAAATAAGTTAATCCATACGGCTCAGCCATCAGGTGGATGGATGTTGACATGGAAGCTTTGCTATTCGCCAGTTTTTCGATCAAAGCATCTAATAATGCCGGTTTGTTGTCGTGGATAAAACGAAACATTTCTAACCGTTCTAACTGGCCGCCAGCATGGCCGGGGCCGTAATAGGTTTGCATATCCATTGCAAATTCCTTGCCTTCAATTGGCGCATGCCAAACACTGTTGACTAAAGTGAGTATATGTTCATAATTACGTACGCCGATAGCTAGGGCGGTATCTATATACATCACATTCTGGTCGACATGCGCGTAAACTTTCATGTTCAGGCTATCGGCCGTCTTAAAGGCAGCCTCAAATTCCGGTTTCCGTAATTTCCAATATAGTTTGATATACCTCATACCCAGATTGTGATATTCCATCACTTTGGCCTTTGCAGCCGAAGGAGATTTGACGATAATGTGGTTAATATAAGGTTTACGGCTCTGGTCGGATACCAACGCCCCGCCCACGGTATAGATATCCAGTTCATCGGGCCGGGGATTATTTTGCCAGCTCAGTATAGGCTGCAGCCATTTTTCAGAATGCCCCATGATCATGGCGGTTGTTACGCCATAGGGCAAAAAGGTATCAGAGATCCGCTTTCTGTAAATTTCCAAAGAATCCTTTGACAAATATTCAGGTAATGCGCCATAGCTACGATAAACATCAGTCGGATGAATATGGGTATCGACAAACCCAGGCGTTACTAATTTCCCCCTGGCATCTATCGTGTTGATAGCAGTATAGCGTTTTTGACTGCTGGTTACCTGAGTGATGAGACCGCCCTTGATCAGGATAGTTTGATGAGCGCTAAGCGTTCCCGTTTTGGTGTTAAAAACTTTCGCGTTTTTGATGACCAAATCAAATTTTTGCCCGAAACAGGTTAGTGTGACAAAAAAAGCCAGTGTTAGTGCAATTAATTTCATGACTCAAAGAAAGACAATACTTTGAGGATGCTGGCTATTCATCAGCCGCCAATAGGGCGACAATTGCCCGACAAGGCTATAACAGGCTAAACTTGAGATCGATGCGCAGCGTCTTGTTCCGGGCTATCGCTGCCGCATTCTGAAGAATTATAAAAGCGTTGACCAACAGCCATACCACTGGTATCAGCTTCATGTAATTGCCTCTGATGGCAAACATGTCGTTTAACATCATAACGGCCAGGATCAATACACCCGCTATGAGTGACCATACGATCTGAATTGTAAGGATCTTTTTAGTAACAGGAGTGAATTGTTTACCAGCGAACATGAGGAGTAGCGGGGCGACAACATTTAATGGTGGAAAAATCATGAACGGTAAGGCAGAGATATTGATCCATTTCAACCAAGTGGTATCGTCCAGGCTAACCACTTCTTCCTTTTCAAGCAACTCGTCTTCAGGGATACCTAATCCCTTAGCCAGGGCCTTCAGCGTGTATCCCTTCGGACTGGCGCCGGCCTCGATGCGCTGAATGGTGCGCACGGAAATGCCCGACCTTTCGAACAGTTCTTCCTGGGTTAAATTTATCTTTTGCCGGATGGTCAGTAATTTCGACATATAGAGAAATCGATTTATTGGTAATTAGCTGATACAAAATTAAGTAAAAATGTTAATGACAGCTATCAGACAAATTAACAAGCGGCCAACAGGTAGTCGAATGCAATATATAGGGGCCGTGCTTTTATTAAAAGGCAGCAATACGCCTATTGACCGTTTTGGCTGAAAAGCATGTATCAGTGGCTTCGGTGAAAGTGTATCCGTTAGTTCGTAATGAATTTGGCAGAAATAATTGAAAATCGTTATTTTTACTTAATGCGTGAAATTGAGCCACCTTTTGAAATTGAAACCGGCGGTGTTTCTATCAAAGTGTCTGAGCACGAAATTTCAGGGGAACGTATTTTCCATCTGGAATTTCCTGATAAGCGGAAGCCGCTGAATATCACGGTTGGCGGCGTCCGGCCAAAGGACAGATTCTGGACGTCGGTGCCGCAGGGGCGGCAACAGGAAGCGGAAGAATTTGGCAGATTAATTGCACAGTATATTAGAAGTAAACGATAAGCATATGTGTTATTACAATGGACAAAAAGTGACCCGCGCGGAGTTTATCCGCTTGAAGTCATTGGAAAAAGCTATCAGAAATTACAATTTCTTAAATGTAGGCGTGCACAACGGGTTCAATTATGCGCCTTGTGCAATCTTGATTCCTTCGGAAGACGGCAAAGACTTTGATATCGTACAAGCGGAATGGGGATACGTACCAGGTTTTATTAAGACGCGAGCGGAAGCCAATATCTTCCGGGCCAAATACACCACCTTGAATTTCAGATCAGAAAACCTGTTTGTTAAAGAAGACGGGAAACGGTCGATGTGGGCAGATGCGGCCAAAAACCGCCGTTGCCTGGTCTTATCTACTGGTATTGTCGAATCCCGCCATATTCCGAAGATCGGTAAGAAGGGTCAGGAACTGAAGGAAATGATTAAATACCCATACCAGGTCAGCTTGAAGGACCAGGAGTATTTTTATTTACCCGGACTTTACAACGAATGGCTGGATCCGGAGAAAAGTGAATTCGTAAATACCGTTGCTTTTGGGATCACGGACTCTAATTCAGTGATGTCTCAGATCCACAATTCTAAAAAGAGAATGCCTACCATCCTGACAGAGGACCTGGCCTGGGAGTGGCTGATGGAAAAACCAGGCGAGGAACGATTGTCGCAAATAGCCAGGACGCAAATCCCTTCGAGGTTATTGGAGTTCTGTACCGTTGACCGTAACTACCGCACAACGCTGGAAGCCACACCATTGGATTATCCGGAATTACCGGCGATCGATATGAGCTTTGTAGATACGGAGGAGTTGGCGTTCAACCACTGGCCGCAGATGGTGCATAGCGTTTAAACTATCGGCCGATCTTCAGGGTAGTCGTGTAGCCACTTTCAAAGGTCAGGTTAACCACGCGTTCACCCGTTGACCGGGTGCGATGGATCGTATTAATTGAGGGACTTACCCGGTACTCCTAATGACACACTGAAACGTTATTAATTTTAATCCAATTTTAACGGCGGACCTACAATTTGCATGTCATGGTCGTTAAAAATTTTGGCAAGTTCCTGTTGTGTTGGCTCATGATCTAATGCCTGCATGGTTACAAAAAATTCCTCAAGTTTACCGGCCGGCTGCAATGTAACTGTCATTTTTCCTTTTTCGGACACCTGTGTCCAGGCATGAGGCACCTTGCGGGGTAAAAAAATACTTTCTCCTGTAGTTAAATGAAACTTGTCTTCGCCAACCTGGAAATAGTAGGCGCCATCTAAAACGCAAAATATTTCGTCTTGCAAAGGATGGACATGCAGCGGTGTACCCCGGCCCTGCGATAAACTGGTTTGCTCAAAAATAGCCAGGTCGCCATCAGTATCACTGCCGGATATTTTTACATCCAATATATTGGAATTGACCCCTTTTAATTTAATATGGCCATGTATACGGCCTTCTCCCGCGTTTATTTTAAAGCCTTTGTTTATCCGCAGAAATTTCTTTACATCAATAACAAAAGATGTTAACGGCATTGCCGCAAAAGTTAGCACGGCAGTGATAAAATTATTTCTTTTCATGATAAAGCGATTTACATTGGTATATAAAAAGGAGTGCGTCGGTGTATTACTTGTTGGTATAAAAGTAGTTATAATGATTTAGTTACGCTAATGCTTAAATGTTCCTGGGTCATGACTTTTTATTTTCAACATGCTGAATCATAACGTTTGCTATTTAAAATTGCGGCCTTTATCAAGATAATCTTCCGGCGCAGGCACACGGACCTGGTTGGTTTTATCGATCGGGATGAAGGGTGAGGCCTTCTCATCGGCGCGCGATAGGGTCAGTACAGGCTGCTGATCATTGCGAATAGCAGTCAGGTTACCGAGCAGTGAGGTGTAATCAATACAGCGTCGCACGATCACATGGACGGTTTCCGCACGCTGGATAGCGCCTTCGACCATGAGCAACCGGCTATGCTCGATCTCTTTGCGGTATTTATCAAATAGTTTTGGAAAGACGACCAGGTTACACTGCCCCTGTTCATCTTCAATAGTGATAAAACAAACACCCTTGGCAGTGCCGGGGCGCTGACGGACAAGGACCAGGCCGGCGACTTTGATAATTTGTTTATCCTCAGCTTCGTTGGCTAATTTTGTAGATAGGACATTGAACAAACTTAATTTTTCGCGTATGAAACCCACAGGGTGCCCCTTGATGGAAAGACCTGTAGTGGCGTAATCCTGCACCACGTGTTCCGAAAGCTGCATGAACGGTAGTTTGACCTGCGGCTCAAATTCGCTCTGAGATTTCTGGCCTTTGTAAAGCTCAATGGGGCGATCATGGAGTGCAGCCACTTCCCAAAGGGCTTGCCTGCGGTCAAGGTCGATGGATCGAAAGGCGTCTGCATTTGCTAACCGTTCCAGCGTGGCTACAGAAAGCCCTGCGTCACAAAGCTGGTGCGGCCGGGTAAAGGGTTTGGCCCGTGCATTCACTAACAACTGCATATCTTCTTCCCGAATCCCATTGATTTCGCGAAACCCCAAACGAAGCGCCCAATAGTTACCGGCCTTCATTTCAAGCATATTGTCCCAATGAGAGTGGTTAATATCGATAGGTAATATTTTCACACCATGCTCGCGCGCGTTGCGGACGATCTGTGCAGGCTGGTAAAAACCCATGGGCTGGCTATTGAGCAATGCCGCCGCAAATACATCCGGGTAATAATATTTGAGCCAGCAGGACACGTAAACGAGTAAGGCAAAACTGGCAGCGTGGCTCTCGGGAAAACCGTAACTGCCAAATCCCTCGAGCTGTTTAAATATCCTTTGGGCGAATTCTTTAGGGTAGCCTTTTTTGACCATCCCACCTATGAGTTTCTGTTCGAACTTACTAACCAGACCATTGAATTTAAAGGTTGCCATACTGCGGCGCAGCAGGTCGGCCTCGCCGGGCGTAAAGCCTGCGGCGACAATCGCGATTTCCATCGCCTGTTCCTGGAACAGCGGCACACCAAGAGTACGTTCCAGAATCGCTTTGATCTCCTCCGATGGGTAGTCAACCGCTTCCTCGCCGTTGCGCCTGCGGATATAGGGATGAACCATATCGCCCTGGATCGGGCCGGGCCGGACAATGGCAACCTCGATCACCAGGTCATAAAAACAGGTCGGTTTCATGCGCGGCAGCATGGACATCTGCGCCCGGCTTTCGATCTGGAAAACGCCCAGCGTATCGGCAGCCGTGATCATCTCATAAACTTTAGCGTCGTCCTGCGGAATGTTCGCGAGGGTAAGTTCAACACCATAATGATCTTTGGCTAAAATGAACGCTTTACGGATACAGGTCAGCATACCCAGGCCCAGCACATCAACTTTCAGGAATCCCAGCGCATCGATATCATCTTTATTCCATTCGATATTGGTACGGTCCGCCATCCTCGCTTTAAAGATCGGGCACAGGTCGCTGAGCTGTCCCTCGGTAATCACGAAACCGCCGGTGTGCTGGCCGAGCTGGCGGGGAAACCCGATCATTTGCGAAGTCAACGACAATACTTTCAATAAATGCGGGTCCTTTGGGTTAAGGCCCAGCTTAAGGATCGTTTTTTCGTCGAACCAATCATCGGTCAGTTCCCAGATGGCCTTGGATAATTTATTGACTGTATCAACCGACAGGCCCATGGCCCGGCCAACATCGCGGATTGCCCCTTTTTGGTGCAGCACGGTAACGGTCGGCAGAATGGCCGCACGATCCCTGCCAAACTTGTTAAAAATATACTGGATGACTTCTTCTCTTCGCTCGTGTTCAAAGTCCACGTCGATGTCAGGCGGTTCCTTGCGTTCCGGCGACATGAAACGGGCGAAAAGCAGGTTGTTCTTATCAGGCTGGAGTGCAGTAATGCCGAGTACAAAGCAAAGCGCGGAATTAGCAGCTGAGCCCCGTCCCTGGCAGAGGATACCCTGTGTCCTTGCCCAGCGGACATAATCCTCGACGGTCAGGAAATAATTGCATTCGCCCACAGTTTTTACAAAGTCCAGTTCATAACGCAGCTGTTTGTCTACTTTTTCCGGAATGTGGCTCCCATAAACCTGACGGGCACCTTCCCAGGCCAGCCGCTCCAGTTCCTCTTCGGGCGTGCGGCCATCTTTGAGCAATTCAGTCGGGTACACGTACTTCAGGCTTTTCAGATCGAACGAACAGGCGTTGGCGATATGGCGTGCATTAGTTATCGCTTCCGGGTAATTGCGGAACAAGCGCTCCACTTCCGGGATGGCTTTCAAATGCCTTTCTGCATTTTGGTGCAGCTTATAACCCGCATTAAAAATCGTACATTTTTCACGAACGCAGGTTAGCACATCCTGTAGTTCCCGCCGCGCCGGATCATGATAATGGACATCGTTTGTGGCCACCAGCGGAATGCCGAGTGAGGCCAGCCGGTGAAGGCGCTTCGCGTCATCGCCCGTATAAGATTTCGTTACAGCAAGATAAAGCTGCTCTTTGAGGTTTTGCTGGTACTCACGAACGTCGGTTTTGAAGTTGAGCTCAAAGTCAAAATCTTCGTTGAGCACCGGCGGCGGGACGATGATAAAATAGCTACCCTGGGCATGTTCATATACATCTTTTTTATAGAGAAAGCATTTTTCTTTTTCAGCCCGCAAATTGCCTTTGGTGAGTAGCGCTGATAAACGGGCATAAGCGGCTTTGTCAGTAGGGTAAGCGAGCAGGCTGGGACCGTCCAGCAGATCGATACGGCAGGCTGGGATCAGGCGAATGCCGCGATCCTTGGCGGTAACATAGGCACGTACCACACCGGCAAAAGTATTACGATCAGTAATGCCAATAGCGTCATAGCCGAGGTCAGCCGCCTGGTCGACGAGTTCCTCCGGGTGCGAACCGCCGCGCCGGAAGCTGAAGTTGCTGGTCACCTGGAGTTCTATGTAGCTCATGCGAAAAATCCGTGAATGTACCAGTGCTGGCTTTGCGTGCCGTCATAATGCCCGGAACGGAACAGCCAGTAGCGTCGCCCGTCCTGGTCTTCGGCGATATAATAATCGCGGTGCTCACCCGGCTCCAGCCACCATTCACGCTCGATCCGCTCAGGGCCATCCGCTTTTTTAACTTCATGTTTTTTACCCTTGTAGATGAATAGTAACGGTGGGTAATCAGGCGTCATCGCTGTGGCCTCGATGGGCTCAGGTGTATCTAATAGCTGCACCGGGCGGGGTTTATCCGTGCGCCAGTCGCTTTCAGGCTGTTTTTTGGTTGAGGAGGTGGGTTCGGCGCTTCGCTCCGGCCAGAAATGTTCAGCAGGCAGATAGCGGTTGATACTCTTTGTTCCAATCTTACCGGCCACTCTGTCCAGCAATTCGGCGACGCATTCGCTTTCCAGCCCCGGTTTCGCTGCCCAAAGCGCTTCCTGCACCACATCCACTTCTTCAACTTGCGAGGCGTCAAGCACAAAAAGTTCAATGCCCAATGCAGGTGCTACCTGATCGAATTTCAGCGTGAATAATTTCAACAGGTGCCCGCAATGATGACTGGCCTGGTTGGTCCCGATGCTGATCGCGCCGCTTTTTCCATCAATGCGGTAGTAAGTCAGTGTCGCTACCCGGATACCCTTGCCTTCACCGGCCAGGCGCTTGCATAGGGTCTCCAATAAATTGGTAGTCGCTATTTCAATGGCTTCACGGGTACGTACAGGTTCCAGTGCTGCGAGCCTTTCACTGTAGGGTACCGGCTCTTTGAGCGGTAACAAAAATTCTTCTTCCTGTCCCAATGCCTGGAGCATGCGCAACACCATATCCTTGCCGAACCTGCGGCGTAGAACCGATCTGGGCATATGGATGAAGCTGCTGATCTGGTAAAGGCCGAGCGCGTGCAGTTTAAATAACAAATCCGCAGGTAACCTCAATGCCGATGGTGGCAAGGGCATCAGGGCTGTGCGATGTCCGCCTTCAGGTATGATCAGGGTACTTGCGGAACAGCGGGCGACGCCCCAGGCGCAGCCAATCGTGTCGGCAAGGCCTGGCCGGATATTATACCCTGCAGCTTTCAGGCGATCTGCCAGATCCCTGACGAACGCTTCTTCGCCGCCTTTGAGGTGGGTACAGCCGGTAACGTCCAGCAGTAGTCCGTCGGGTGCATCCACAGCCACCAGCGGCGTATACCGAAAACACCATTCGGCTAACGCCTTTAACAACTTCAGGTTACGGCCGGGTTTGCCGTCAAAAACTTCCAGACCAGGCGCAATAGCGCGGGCATCAGCAGCAACCATGCCCTGGACCGCGCCGAGCTTTTCTGCGGCCGGGCTGGCTGCGGTGATAACCATACGGCCGTGATCCGGTTCGGCGAAGGCAAAGGGCTTTCCTTTCCACTCCTTCTGGCGGATCGCCTTCTGGTCAGTGAGCAGGTATCGGAACCATATGGACAAAAAGCGCTTAGGCATAACGGCGCAGTTTTTCGGTATTTCGTTTTGGAATGATCGGGTTGAAACGGCGTTTGGCCCATTCGATGGTCCAGACACAAGGATTTCCGTTGCGCACTTTGAGCAGTTCGACCTGCCAGCGCGGGAAACCCACGCCGGGCATACCATCGCCCAGCTGGCTCGGTACCTGGGTAACTTTCCAGCGGGCAACACAGGCGGTGGCGTTGATTTTTATGGCATCTTTACGGAGGATAAAGCCCGTAACATGGCTTTCTTCGACGGCCAGTTGTAAACGCCGCGACTCCATAAAACTCAATTCCTTGGTTTCGGTGATCACTGTAGCCACGCCCTCGCATTTTAGCGCTTCTTCAGTGACCCAAAGCACATCTTTTTGTTTCGGGACATCCACAAAGACCACCCGGTCAGGATCAACGCCGAACAGTTTTAATGCGGGAGGATAAATGCGGCGGGTGTAGCTGATCCAAAGGCAGGCACCGCCGTCTTTTAACAGCTGCTGGACCAGTCCTGCGATCAAGCCGCCGCAGGCGGCCGTGTCTTCAGGACAGGTACTGATAAATTCGTGGATAGCGCCGGTCGGGAAAACGCCGTTAGGAAACGCTGCTTCCAACGGGCCGAGCCCGAATTGGCCGGTAGCACCGGGTTGCGGAGGCCGGAAACCCTCCCAGATCAGGATGTCCTGCCTGAGCTTCGCAATGATATTTTCTCTCGTGGCTTCCATGGTTGCATATTATTTAAGGACGAAACATTGATTTGTCGGACTGCAGCCCCCGGTCATAATCACGGATAGCTTTACCTATTGTTCTGACCTCATCAGGACTAAAAACATCTTCCAGACTAAAGGCCGGCAAATGCTCCGGGTAGTGCAGCGCTTCAAAATGGGCTTCTGCATCCTGCGGCGTAGCGGGAGGCGGCAGCTCATCTTCCATATTGACATAGATCACGGAACGGTTTTCGCCAGCCGTGATATCAAAGCGAATAAAACCATCTTCATCGGCCAATCGGTCCAGCTGTTCAGCGGTGATTGTCAGGGCTTTATTTCCGAGTTCGAGTTCTACATTAAAGGGTACCATACGCTATCAAATTTGGGACTACAAAGTTATGCTAATATTTTTAGCAATTTCTTATTCTTTTTTACAATTTTTTCTTCACATTTGTTTTCATGAGAAGTAAGTTGTTCAACGAGAAGCCGAGAACGGCCAAAACAAGCGCGGAAAGATGGGTCAGGGTGTTGCCGGACAACGGTGAAGGTTACCAAATTTATGATATGCTGCGCGAAGTGCATATCGGGCGAATTCTTTTCGATGCCGGTGATAACTGGATCTATGACGGCGAAGTACTGGACACGGGTGAGCAGGAAGATATCGCGGGGTTTATTAGCGGTAATCACAAGGAAATGGAAGAGTTGATGAGGAGTATACAGTAAAAGTATGGAGCAACTATGTTTTTTCCCTGAAGCAGGTCAAAGTAAAGGTCTGCCCAAAGAATTGCTGGACTATCAGCCCGGACTGATCGATCAGGCAAGCGCGGACGGACTGCTGGAAAAATTTATAAAGGAAACCCCGTGGAAGCAGACGATACAAAAGTTATGGGATAAGGAATATCCTACCCCCAGGCTGACCGCCTGGTATGGTGATACGGATCGCATCGCCGGCACTTTACCCTGGACCCGGGAATTACAAGCCATCCGTGAAAAAGTCGAACCATTGGCTGGAATCAAATTCAACACCGTATTACTAAATTATTACCGGGATGGGAATGATTCGGTGGCCTGGCACAGCGATAAGGAAAGCATTATGGGCAGTCACCCTATTATTGCTTCGGTTAGTTTCGGACAAGTGCGTGGTTTTGATATCCGAAAAAAAGCTGATCATCGTGAAAACTACACGGTGAGATTGGAACACGGTTCATTTTTACTAATGAAAGGCAACTTGCAGGAACTGTGGGAACATCGTATTGCTAAATCCACGAATCCAATGAAGGCACGAATTAACCTGACCTTTCGCCTTGTCATCTGAGCGCCGATCAGGTATTAGGCCGTATCCTCCGCGTGATCTCGGCACAAAGTGAAGAAAAACCGGGTTCATAAAATTAACTTCAAAACACGATCAAAAGTTCCTTATGTAGTTATCAAATGAGTTGCAGGGTAGCGCTGTCTTTATTACCGTTGAAATACTTTTTGATCACTGCTTCAAAAACGGGATTTCCACCGGGCACAAGCGAAAATAGCGTCATCGAAGAACGCAGCTTCATATCGTCCGGGCTGCCCATAACTGCGGTAGCATTGGTGGCGGGTAACTGCAACAGCACGTTACTGACATCGATCAGACGGCTTCCTAAAACTGGGTGTGCCAGATATGCGGCGGCTTCCGGCAAGTCCTTGATGGCGTAACGATGAGCCATTTCGCTGTATCCCAAACCACTGATCTGCGGGAAAATGTACCACATCCAATGGCTGCGCTTGCGGCCGTTTTTGATTTCTGACAGTGCAGTTGCATAGTCGCGAGACTGCGCATCCAAAAAACGTTGCAAATTATTGTCACTGCTCATCCTTATCTTTTTTCTTTTTGACATTAGCAAAATGTGCTCGTGCCTGTTTCCGGCCGATAGCAATCGCTTCCCCCTCATTGCTGGTTGTTTTTAACACTTCGTTGGCGATCTCAGTCGCTTTGTCCCTTATTTTCTTGGGTTGGTTTTTGTAAGATGGCGGGTAATCTCCGTTGTGCCAGGGCATCATTCCTCCTTTTTGGTAACAACAGGCTGACTTTTAAAATTGTTTACTCACGCCAGATGTTATCAACGTAAGCCTGGAACTCCTCAAAATGGCTAGTCGCATAATTGATCTTTTCATCCCACCCATCATCGTCGTCCTCTTCAGTTTCCGAACGGGGCCGGGATGCTAACGTTTAACCAGCAGTCTTCGGGAGCCATGAATTCGGGTGCTTCCATAATACATATTTAGGAAATTTACCTGAGCTGACCAAATTAAACGGGTTTCTTTAATTAATCATAATGCGCTTCGATATGATCGCAGATACTATCCAGTAATTCTTTGCTGAGCGGCTCACCGGAAAGCTGCCGCCAGTCGTCATCATGGGCCACCTCCGCGATAACGACACCATCTTGCTCAATACCGTACTTTTCCTCGTCCTGGGTAATGCGGTAATGATGTTCTTTCCCGGCAATGGTAGCATCATACGGAAAGCTTTGCAATTCTTCTTCTGGTTCCATAACTCCTTAAACAATAGGCGTTTCAAATAGTTGTATTAATATTAAAAATTACCCGGTTTTTCAACTGGCAAAGGGGACCTTTTTGAATGGGCCAAAAAGGGGCTTTTGATGTGTTTTATCCAACCCGATCGTGATTAGTCATTAAAAATATAGAAGTATAAATTTATAGTGTTAACTGTATTTGTGCAAGCCATTAAATTACTTTTTTATGGCAACATGAAATTTTCTTATCAAAGGTATGACTCTGGTAACCCGGCAGTTTGTTGATAACGGGATTCAGCCTGTTCCAGTGAATAGCGTTTCGAAAGTCGCCTATTTACGAAATAAAGTATCATTAATTATTACTATATAGGGTAAAGATCTCATATATAGCTGGTTGTATATTGGCAGTAAAAATGCAGGTATTGTTCCGAATAGTGATTTTATCATTTAAACAGGAGCTATGGAGACACCTATTTATTTTATTCCAAACTAATCCCGATAGCCTGTATAATGGAGATCGTTTTAGCGATGATAAAAGTCGGCCGTTACGGATACGGCCAACAAATATTCAAAGGGCGGGACATCGTCGAACTGGCAAGAAGCTAAATTTAGTAACTCTTTAACGATATTTTTCTACCACTAATTCACAAACACCATGAAAAAATAATTCACCTTTTTTTATTTCTTGCCCTTTGGCAACTCGGGCCCGGCTTTTAACTTCTCTTTACATTATAATTTAATTAACAAAACATGGCACATTACATATCAAGTATGCCTTTATGGGCAATCGTTTCATTTATCATTGGGTTTTTTATTACTCACGTTTTTTTTGCCAGGCGCTTCAGGCAAGCTGCCATTGACGGAGGTATGCCATTGGGTAAATCCAATCGCATTCAATTGGTCATCATCGTGTTTTTTACAGCCTTTTTTATTTACGCTTCAGCACTTGCCCTGCTCGGTATTCTGGATAAGGATACTATACCGCCTATGGGTATAATATGTGCCGGCTTTCCGTTAGCGATTCTTTTGTTCGGGATAGTAGGAAACACCCGACTTTACAAAGACTTATTGCGGGCGATAACCCTGGAATCCCTGATCACTTTACATGTGTTCCGTATAATAGGTATATATTTCATCCTCCTGTATTTTTATAACCTTCTTCCCGCCGGATTTGCATTTTCTGCCGGACTGGGCGATATCATTACCGCAGTGCTGGCATATCCTGTCGCAAAAATATATTCCAATGGAAAATCCTGGAGAATTCCTGTGGTTTATGCCTGGAACATAATAGGAATTTTTGACGTAGTAAATTTACTAATTATCGCCGTCATAATCTTAAAAAGCAACCTTGGCCCGGGAGAGCTAGGTATACGGGAAATAGACCTGTTCCCATTCTCGTATTTTGCGGCTTTCGCTCCGGTTGTTCTAATATTCCTGCATGTTGCGGTTTTTAAGAAAATAAATCAGCTGAAAACAAAATAATTGACCAGCACCGTCATTCTGTCTCTATAATTACAATTACTGAAGATTACGCAGTGCTGCATTCCAAAACAAGGTTATTATAATTTCAAATAAGCAAGATCCATCGCTTCAAGATACTTTATTTCGCAGGGAAGATGTTTATTTACGATATAGGGCAACAAGAAGACTGCTCTTTCCCTGTAAGCTATTGGTAGACAATATATTGATACGTGGCATAACGTTGGCATTGCGAGCGACTGTTTAAGAACATAATCTTAACTTTTATTTCGTAGCAACTGATCATGAAGCCAGGTTTGTATTTCGTCGTCTCGGTCTTATTTTTTCTTTTTAATTGTAATGTAAATGCATGGTGTCAATCTTTTATTGAATTAGATCGGGCTACTCCAAACAGTAAAAATTTTAATAATGATACCAATCAAGTCTTAGTGTTACTAAAACGCAGCAAGGATTTGATTATGAAATCAGACATAACAAAAGCCGAAGTTGATAGTTCTGAAAGAATAATGAAACAAGCTGGGCAGCTTGCAAATAAGCTTAATTATTTGCGTGGACAAGGAAATGAACTCCTTATTTACGCGCTGATTCTAAGGCAGAGAAAAAAAAATGATCAGTCGTTCAAGGTTGCTTTACAGGCTATAAAGGTCTTTGTGAAAATAAACGATTTTGCAGGCCAGGCAGACGGCTTCAATATTATCGGAGATGGTTTGTCTAATAATGACGACCAAATCGTGCAACGCATCAGCTATTTTCAGAAGGCAATACAAATGCTGATCAAGTCAGGCCAAAGAGAACGCGCAGCTATACTGTTAACCTATTTGGGCGATCTTGAGATATGGAATTCTCAGTACGACGATGCCTTAAAAGATCTTAATCATTCTTTGATAATTTTTCAGTCGATCGGGTATAAAAAGCTCCAGGCTACTTATGATTTAATCGGTTACGATTACCTTCACATGGGTGACATCAATGAAGCCTTAAAATACAATTTGTTGGCGGTTCAAACTGCAGAGACTAATGGTGAGTCAGGCACCTTGTTGAGTACTATTTATAACCGAACAGGTCTTACCTATTCATTTGCGGAAAATTGGCGAAAGGCTGCCGAATATCAAAAAAAAGCATTGCGCCAGGCTTACAAAATGAAAGATTCGCTGGCAATAGTTCAAATTTCTTTTAACGTTGGAGCGAGTATGCTAAAAAGCAATAATACTGCTGAAGCCATCCCGATAATCAATAGCGTAAAATCGTTCAAGATTTTTAAAGAAGATAATACTTGGAAAGCGCGGGCTGCCACATTATTACTTAAAGCATATATCCAAAAGAAAGATTACAAATCCGGTGAAATTTACTTTAAGGAGTCAAAGAAATTTCTCGCTTTAAAGGACATTGAACAAAATGTTTATGTTAAGATATTCTCTGGTATCATCTTATATTATCAGGTAACAAATCAATTTGAGAAAACATATCCATATATAGCTGCACATACAAAGTATCGAATAACATCCAAGGTTTCCATACCAATAGACGATAACGATGATCTGCGACTTTTTAAAGCTGATTCGGCTGCCGGAAAAATGTTTTCAGCAGTTAGGCATTTACAGCGCTATATGTTTTTCAGCGACTCTGTAATGAGTGAAAAAAACAGAAAGCAAGCCGCACTGCTGGAAATACAATTCGAAGCAGATAAAAAAGATAGAGATATTCAGTTCAAAGCTAAAAATATAAAACTTCTTACCAGGCAAACTCAATTACAACAAATCAGTTTCCGGCAGGAACGTATAATCCGTAATTGGATAATTGCGGCTTCGGGATTATTGTTACTTGTGATAGCTATACTTTATAACCGGTTTAGGCTAAAAAAGCGTAACAATCGCTTTTTAGAAGCCCAGCATCTTGCTTTAAAGGTTCAGCAGGAGGAAATCAACAAAAAGAACGAGGACTTAATCCATCTAAGTGAAAAACAATCAACGTTATTGAAAGAGAAGGAGTGGTTACTGCGGGAAATTCACCACCGGGTAAAAAATAACCTTCAGATAACTATGAGTTTACTGAATATTCAATCCTCCTATATGGAAACAGGTTTTGCGCTTGATGCAATTTTGAATAGCCAGCGTCGGATGCAGGCAATGTCCTTAATTCATATCAAGCTCTATCAGTCTGATAACCTGGCGTACATTGATATGTCCAGCTATATTCCTGAACTGGTAGGGTATTTAAAAGATAGTTTTAGCGACGGAGATTTTATAATTTTTGAACTACATACTCCTCCTTTTCAACTGGATATTTCACAAGCAGTACCAATAGGGTTGATTCTCAATGAAGCAATAACAAACGCCATAAAATATGCTTTTCAAGGCAGAAACAACGGTCGGATCAAAATCATAATGGAACAGGAAGATAATGGGTTTTATACATTAGAAATAAGCGATGATGGAATTGGTATGCCCGAAAATAGGAGCGAAAGTCACGACTCTTTTGGAATGAATCTTATGCGCGGGCTAACCCAGCAAATCCAGGGTGATTTTTGTATCGAAAATAAAAATGGAACGACGGTAACTGTTCGTTTCAAGGATGTGAAATTAATGGTAGAAGAATTAGATACAGCTTAATTAAAGCGCATGTCGAAACAACTTTAGGATAGCCGTTCTTCTTAAGAAAAAAGGACCTTTACAGATGCGGTTTGATTGCCTATCATAAAGCCCTGCAGCACGCTTTTCAAAATAATGTGTGGATTTTTTTTGATATAACCAGCTAATCGGTTAAGTCTGGGGGTGTCGGGAACCTGGTTCAATATCGAAAATGTGTTCCTGGCTGCCCGCGTAACTGTGATCGTAAAATCGAATGAACCTGGTTCATCTACGTCGTTGTTAACAATGGTTGCCTTGATTTTTCTTCCTTTGTCAACATCACTGATAGAGGTATTTTCTACACTGATATTTCTGCCGACAAAACCTGCCGCATATTTCAGACGCTCGGCTATAGGTTGATGTTTAAAATGGGCATCGGCCAGCCAGAACAGCTCGTTAAAGAATTCACGGATAAGCTTGTAATAGGGCTCCAGGTAATCGATGTTCTTGATCCGTAGAACATAGTAGCGTTTTACGTTGTCTTTATCATCCCAATCTGCGTATTCATCCATTTCTTTTTCCCAATCAAGCATGCCCTTAGAATCTTCAACGATCTTATTTAACTCCGTCGCTTCGATATCCGGGAATTCGGCGTTATTGTGCATAATCTTGTTTCGCAAACGCTTTAAAGGCTGAAACTTCTCTTTAAAAGGTTCGATCGATGTCGTGTCGATGCCGATCACCTTTTCGAGGTACTTGTAAATGCCCTCTATGTAATCACGTTGTGCAAGGTCCTCTACCGATAGAACGTGCCCGCCCATTTGCCTTAACAGTTCGGAAAAACGTCTGAACTGGCCCTCCAGTATGGAATACAGCATTGCTGTCGCAGATTTGTTGTAATGATCGATCATTTCCCGGTGATTCCGGTCAGCAATCTCCTCCGATATTTGCTCATCTCTTTCTATTTCACGATAACCTGCTTTGTGCACAGCCCAGGAGTCTCTTTCATGATCATCACCAGAGACCTCTTCATATGCTTCTTTATAAACCTTGCCTGCAGCGGCCCAATATTCCTTGAATGTTTTTTTAACCTTTTCACGTTCTTCAAGGTAGGATTGACCATATAATAGGCTCGTTGCTTCTGCGTTCCTTTCGAATGTATCGATCAATTCTTCCAAATGCTGTAACAAAGCATCGAAATCAGATTGAGGTTTACCGTATAAATAGCGTAAAGTCAGATCAAAATCCATGGTTATTTTTTTGTGATAGAAATTACAAATTAAAGTGACATCAGTGAATAAGAAAAATGGTGTTCAGGCTTACAAAGCTTGCGTTTGTTTATACGCCAGCGTTAGTTCCTCCATGTTATCTAAAAAAGGTTTGGCCAGATACAGATAGATCATCTTAAGTACCTGATCTGAATTTATTAGATGCACATTTACCTGGTGGGCGAACTTTTCTACAAGTTCACGCTGTACACCGGTCATTCCGGCATCGAACCGAAATTGATCAACAGGGCTTTTGTGCGTGATATCAATAGTATAGTGTGCGTTTAGCAACGAAAGATCTTTGTGTTGTACCGTTCCGTTATGTGCCAGGTAATTTCTGTAGGGCTTGATATGATCGGTAAGTTGTTTCATGTACCCCCAGATGAGACTAAAATCACCATAAGCGGGATCAAGTTGTTTGATCAGTTGATTTTCCATGTTTGGACTTTTGCGAATTTGTAGTCGCATGACCTCATTGATCAATGATAAAGAATGGTCCTTGATCTTAGTCGCTCTTAAAATATAGTTCTCATAGTGATACCGTATAGCTTGAGCTGCATTTCCTTTTTTGCTCAGCGGTTTATCATTGGGATCATGGGTAAGCAACATCTCTTCTGCAAATTTTATATCTTCCAGGTTCTGATCGATCTCTGAGATCACGTGTTGGATCTTCCATAGGTATTCCCCTAAAGGTGTCTTACGAAAGGTTGTAAATGTTTCATCCTTTAACTTCACATAGAAATGCGCGTACATTTTATAGAATGCTTCCAGGAACTGAGTATCCGCAGCTTTCATTTTAGCAAATTCTCCATTTGTCATACCCAAAGTTAATGAGAACCTGCGCAGCCTATCTGCGCAGGTCAAACTATTTTGTCGATCTTATTTGGTCCCCCCCCTTAATACAAATATCTAACATCTTTTTGCCGTAGCCTTCGGCAGGGCCATACGCTGTATCTGCTTTGCAGCATGCCGCTGCTACCCCTTACGGTGTTACGTTATGCTGAATCTCCCCTTACTTGTGAAATGTTAGCTGATGATACTTTGTAGCTTCTGCTGACTTTAATCTTTGATTCCCGCTATCGCCTACGGCTCCAAAGGCATTTTAATAAGTGTTTCATTAATTTTTTCATTCAATCCGGAGAAAAGCGCAGCTAAGGTCTTGCCGGCAATTGTATTTGGGTTGGCAAGAGACTACGGCATAATGGCTTCGCTCGTACCTCGCTATGCCACCCTCCGGGACTTATTCCGTTTCCTCTTGCCTGCCTGGCCGGCACTTCCTAAGGCTTTCTTTTTTCCGGTTTTTCTTTTGAAAAAATCAACCAAAAAGGAACGACACGAAATCAGAAAAGCGA
This sequence comes from Mucilaginibacter sp. P2_A4, assembly GCF_056405015.1. Classification (NCBI taxonomy): domain Bacteria; kingdom Pseudomonadati; phylum Bacteroidota; class Sphingobacteriia; order Sphingobacteriales; family Sphingobacteriaceae; genus Mucilaginibacter; species Mucilaginibacter sp. P2_A4. The sequence continues at coordinate 315,703 of NZ_JBFUCX010000010.1, forward strand.
ACAAAAATTATTCACTTAAAAAATTAAAGTTATGTTATTCACAGGAAGATTAACAGGAAATGCCGAAGTCGCAACCGTTAAAGGCGACAAAAAAGTAACCAATTTCACCGTAGCGCTTAATCAGCGCTTCAAAACAAAAGCAGGCGAAAAACGGGAGCGTTCCGCTTTCATTGATTGTGCTTACTGGGTGAATCCCGGTTTGGCCGATTATCTCCTTAAGGGGGCTATCGTGGAGATTTCAGGATGGGTGGAGGCGCAGCCGTGGACAAACCGCAAAGGCGAAAACCATGCTCGTCTGGTCTGTAACGTCGATACCATTAAACTCTTTTCGGCCATTAACAAGGCAGAAGCGCAACCCGCAGAGCCTGCCAAAGCCGCAGCAGGGCAAAGCAAACAAAACGACGAAGACGATCTGCCATTCTAATCAATCCAAATCCAATTCAAATTTTAAACACGGGGGCGTGAAAGCGCTCCCCTAATTTCAAGAAATCATGGGACACAACCTCGCAATAAATCCGCAAACCAACGAATACAGTTTTTTTAGCCGCAAAGAAAAGGCATGGCATGGCCTCGGCACCATCGTAGAAGATTATCCCACCAGTGCCGAAGCTTTACGCTTCGCCGGATTGGACTATACGGTAGAAAAATGGCCGATGTATACTTACGACCCGCTTGGCCGTATTGCTGACGACCGCCATGTGCCGGAGAAATTCGCCACCGTCCGTACCGATAACTACGCCGTATTGGGAACTGTCGGCAACGACTACGAAGTCGTGCAGAACGTGGATGCTTTTACCTTTTTTGACAGCATTGTAGGCGGCGAAGGCATCCTATACGAAACCGCAGGCGCACTTGGCAAAGGGGAACGCATATTTATTACCGCCAAACTTCCCGGCTATATCCGTGTAGGGCGTGAGGACTTCATTGAAAAATACTTGTTCCTGACCACTTCGCATGACGGCTTCGGCAGCATCACAGCGGCATTTACACCCGTAAGAATTGTTTGTAACAATACCCTGAACGCTGCCATGCGTAACCATACCACCTCCATTGGAGATTCCAGTGCAACTGACCACCCAATTCCGGTACAAGCTGACCATCGGTTCCGGCGCAAATTGACCAGGGCATTCCGGGGTAAACTGACCACCTGTAGCGCGTAGCAAATGCTGTAGAAGCAACCATCTTTTGGAGGTACATATATACCTTCTAAAGCATGGCCAACTCGATAATCAGCATGAGTAAGATAAGAAAGATACTAAGAATGTACAGCCAGGAGCGCAGCATAATGTCTATCGC
>NZ_JBFUCX010000011.1:0-316265 GCF_056405015.1 Mucilaginibacter sp. P2_A4
CAAATAATGAATTGGCAAAAAAGCTTTATGCTTTTAGCTCAAAAGAAATTCAGGTGCCTATATCGGCGGTGTCTACCTCTTCCCATTCCGAACAGAGAAGTCAAGCCCGCCAGAGCCGATGGTACTGCGGTAAAACGTGGGAGAGTAGGTCGGTGCCCAATCTTAAAAGCCCCAAAAGGCTGAATCGTGAAACCCTTCATCTAAATGATGAGGGGTTTTTGCGTTTACAATAATCCCCGCCCATCCCAAACAGGTGTTCGCTTTTAGCAAAGCACCCACATTAACCTGTACTTTCAAAACATCAACAAGTTGAAGTCCAGTACTTTAACTGTTCGCTATATTTTCACCTAAAAACAGATTCTGCTGTAAACCAATTGCTTACCTTTTTAATCAACTCCAGCCCGAACGCCCCCGAACACTCGTACGCTCCTGACCCGAACACCCGGGAAAGTCAGCAGATGGAACAGGGTTTTAAATACATCAATAGTTGCGCAATAAGGTGCCAAACACGGAAAGTTTATGGAATATTCCTATTGAATAATGCGCGGAAAAGTGAAGGTTTTTACAAGTTGCTTTTTTGCATCTTTATTTCAGAAGGTAAGGCCTTTAATTTCAATTGATTTAATCTTCGCGGGTTTGTGCCTCTTTTATAACATGATTCACAGGGTTGGCACCTTTTTTAATATTATGCGCAAGTAGCTTAATATTTCTTTTATTTGTAACTCATTCAATTCCCTGAAAAATTATGAATCATATATGCCTCGTGGAGGATGAGGAAAAAGTGGCGGCCTTTATTTCAAAAGGATTACAGGAACATGATTTCCTGGTAACTCATGCCAGGGATGGCTTATCTGCCATTGATCTGATAAGTGCGCAATCATTTGACCTCATCATCCTCGATGTGATGCTGCCTGATATCAACGGCGTTGATCTTTGCCGGCAGATCAGGAGGGATAACAGCAAGGTGCCGATTTTAATGCTTACTGCACTGGACCGCGTAGATGATAAAGTAAACGGCTTGCAGGCCGGGGCGGATGATTACCTGGTGAAGCCTTTTCATTTTAGCGAACTACTGGCCCGCATTGGCGCATTATTAAGACGGTTTAAGCCCGAAAATCAAAAAGAGGAGGGCTTATTGACGTTTAGCGATCTGACACTGAACATATTCACCAAAACTGCCGAGCGCGCCAATGCCGAGATTGTGCTTACAACCAAAGAGTATCACCTGCTTGAATTATTTATGCGTAACCCAAACAAAACCTTATCACGGGATTATATTGCCGAGAAAGTGTGGGACATTCAGTTTGATACTGGCACCAATTTTATTGATGTGTATGTGAACTATCTTCGAAAAAAAATAGAAAAGGGTTCACAGGCCAAGCTGATTCATACTGTAATAGGCATGGGTTATATTTTAAAGGAAAACAAGGTAGTATGAAAATAAAAAACCGGTTGGCCCTCAATTTTACTTTGCTTAGCTCGGCCTTGTTGCTGGTTATTATGATGATCATGTACCTGGCTTTTGCTGATTTCTTCAGGACAGATTTTTATGGGCATTTAAAAGACAGGGCAAAAGTAGCCGCTCAATTATACCTCGAAGCCGACGAAATATCCTCAGACTCGCTAAACCATGTTAGGGAGCGAATGCTGGAGAAACTGCCCGATGAAGTGATACGCGTTTATAACGCCCACAATATTGCCTCGTTTATTAAAGATAAAGAGCAATACTGGAGCATTAATACCATTGAGCAGGTGCGCAACAAAAAAATCATCAGTTTTAGGGAAGGGGAAAGGCAAACTATTGGTATTTATTATCCTGATAACCAGGGGAATTTTGTTATCCTGGCTTCTGCTTATGATCAACAGGCCAAAATTCGCTTATCCGGTATCATCAGGATCATGATCATCATATTAATTGTGGTGAATTGTTTTTTGTTTTTTATAGGTCGCTGGTTTGCTGAACGGTCATTATTGCCTATAGATGGTCTTATCAGGCAAATGAAATTGATGAATGCCAATAGCTTACATTTAAGGGTAGATGAGGGAAAGGGTAAAGATGAAATAAGCGCGTTGGCTATTAATTTTAATCGTTTATTAAGCCATTTGCAAAATTCATTTGAGCTACAACAAACGTTCGTGGCCAATGCTTCGCACGAGTTACGTACGCCTGTAACCAGTATTATAGGTGAAATTGAGGTTGCACTGCATAAACAACGCAGCAGTGCAGAATATGAACAGCTATTAAATTCGGTATTATTTGAGGCAGAACGGTTAGGAGAAACCATTGGCAGCCTTATGGAACTTGCCCAAACCGATATGGAATATACACGCGCAATGCTTGAGCCTGTACAGATAGATGAACAGATTTGGGAAATACAGCATCATTGGGCAATGTCGCCGGGGCATCCGCAGCTTCAGGTACAAATTGATCATCTACCAGAGGAACAGCAGGCACTGTTCATTAACGCCAACAAAACGCTATTGAAAATTGCCCTCAATAATATTATTGGCAATGCCTTTAAATTTTCGGGCAACAAGCCTGTAATCTGCCGTTTGTATGCAGATGAGCGGTCTGTAGTAATTACCATAGTGGATAAAGGTATTGGTATCCCGGTTGATGACCAGGAAAAAATATTTACGCCATTTTATCGTAGTGCAAACGGGCGGGTATTTGATGGAAACGGGGTGGGGCTTTATGTTGCCTATAAAATTATACAATTATTTAATGGCACTATTACCATGAATTCTGTTATTAACCAGGGCACAACTTTTACCATCAGCTTTGTGCCCATATTCTAATCTCTTTCTAATCTCGCTTTAATGTGCCTCTAATTTGGGTGGTATAGCTTTGTCCCAAACAAATATACTATGCACCACAAATTTGTTATCGTTCTTTTTTCAATTCAACTATGGTGTATGGCTGTGGGGGGTACTGTTTTCGGACAAACCCCCAACAGCGATACATTAAGTGTGACATTGAAAGAGACGGAATCGCAGTTCTTAAAGAATAACCTTGATCTCATTATTCAGCATTATAGTATTGACCAGGCCCAGGCGCAAATAATAACTGCCCGTTTGTTCAATAATCCCGACTTTAGCTTTGCCAACGTTTTATATAACCCTAAAACCAAAAGGTTTTTTGACACAAGTCGTGATGGGGGCGAATACTCTGCACAGTTATCCCAACTTATCCAAACTGCAGGCAAACGCAATAAAAGTATTCAGCTGGCACAGATAAGCGCGCAACAAACACAATATCAATTATTTGATCTGCTGCGCACACTTAAATTTACCCTCAGGAATGATTTTTACAAGATCTATTTCCAGGAACAGTCTGCACTGGTATACCAGGAGGAGATAAATTCACTGGCCAAAACGCTTAAAGTTTTCCAGGAACAATATAGTAAGGGGAATATCGCCCAAAAAGAAGTGCTCAGGATTCAGTCGCAGCTTTACTCATTGCAATCGGAGCTGAACGACCTGATGGATAACATTGACGATACGCAAAGTGAGTTAAAACTGATGATCAGGGCCAAAGCTTCGGCTTATATTGTTCCACAGGTTGATATTAACCTTGAAGGGAAATCAGTAGTGGCAGAAGTACCCTACCAGCATTTGGTTGATTCGGCCTATGCCAACCGGTATGATCTGAAAGTAGCGCGGTCTGTTGTTGATTACAATAACATCAACCTAAAACTTCAAAAGGCAACGGCTGTACCAGATGTTACCTTTTCATTAGCTTATGATAAGCAGGGCAGTTACATCCGCGATTATTCCAGCGCCGGGATAGCTTTTTCTCTTCCGTTTTTTAATCGTAACCAGGGTGGTATAAAACAAGCCCATATAGCAGTTGATGCCAGCAAAGTGCAATTACAAAGTCAGCAAGACCAACTGGAAAGTGAACTTGCCAATGACTATAAAGGGGCCTTACGTCTTGAAAATCTGTACAATAGCTTCGATCCGAATTTTAAGCAGGATTTTAACCACCTGATACAGGAAGTATTTAAAAATTACCAGAAGCACAACATCAGCCTGCTGGAGTTTCTTGATTTTTATGATTCTTACAAAACCAACACCCTACAGTTAAATAACCTGCAGCTTAACCGCATCAGCTCGCTCGAGCAGTTAAATTTTGCTACAGGTACTCCATTTTTTAATCAATAATTACTTAGATATCATGTATCGCCCCTATAAAATAATTGCTTTTGGTGTCATTCCAGCCGTTATATTATCCATATCAGCCTGCACCCATCATGACGATGCCGAAACGGCAAAGGATGCCCATTTTCAGGTAACCGATAGTTTATTACACAGTTTGGTGATTGATACAGTAAAGGCCGAAAACGCGTTATCGGAAATTACGCTTACCGGCAGTATCGCGCCAGACGAAACTAAAATGGTTAAAATTTTCCCGATGGTAAGCGGTATTGCACAGGCAGTGCATGTACAATTGGGTGATGTGGTTAAAAAAGGCCAGGTGCTTACTACGATGCGCAGCGCCGAAATAGCAGGCTTTAGCCGTGACATGATCGCGGCCGGGGCCGATTTGCGTAACACCCGCCGGCAACTGGAAACCACACAGGATATGTACAAAAGTGGGCTGTCATCTGAAAAGGATCTGGAACAGGCCAAATCTGATTACCAAAAAGCAACTGCCGAGAATAGCCGGGCAAACTCCATAATGTCTATCAACAAGAGTAACGGTAAGGGTTATGAAATACAGGCCCCGCTGGGTGGTTACATCATCGAAAAAAATGTTACGGAAGATATGATGGTAAGAGCTGATAATAATCAGAACCTGTTTACCATTGCAGATCTGTCATCTGTGTATGTGCTCATCAATATGTATGAGTCTGATATTGCCAGTGTGAAGGTTGGCGATGAAGTACAGATATCTACGCTTGCCTATCCTGATCAAGTATTTACCGGTAAAATTGATAAACTGTTTGATGTGCTTGATCCCGATAACAAGGTAATGCGTGCCAGGGTAATGATCAGGAATCCCGATAATATGTTGAAGCCCGGCATGTTTACCAATGTCAAGATCCGGGCAAAATCAGGCATGAATTTACCGGCCATCAACACCAATGCTATTGTGTTTGATAATGATAAAAACTACGTGGTTGTGGTGGATGGGCCAGCAAAGGTACATATACAACCTATTGAAATAGCCAAACGTGTAGAGGATGTAGCCTACATCAGCAAAGGATTGAAACCGGGGCAACGTATAGTAGCATCGCGGCAAGTTTACCTGTATGAGTCTTTAAAAGATTAATACAGATCCCTATCATTTTATTAAAGCAACTTAGATGAACAAGTTCATAAAAGGAGTGCTGTCTTTTGCACTTAAAAACAAGGTTTTTATATTTTTTGTTACGCTGCTGATGGCTGTTGCAGGTTATATCAGCTTCAAAACCATCGCTATAGATGCTTTTCCGGATGTAACCAATACATCGGTAACCATTATAACCCAGTGGCCCGGCCGTAGTGCCGAGGAGGTTGAGAAATTTGTAACCCGCCCAATAGAACTGGCCATGAACCCGGCAGAGAAAAAGACAAGTGTACGCTCGTCATCGCTGTTTGGCTTATCGGTGGTAAAAATCACCTTTGATGATGATGTAGATTACGCATTTGCCCGTTTACAGATCAATAATCATATTGACGAGGCCAATTTACCCGATGGCATCACGCCGGAGATTGAGCCGCCTTATGGCCCAACAGGTGAAATTTACAGGTACACACTTACCAGCAATAAACGCTCTGTACGCGAATTAAAGACCATACAGGATTGGGTAGTAAGTCGCGAGATAAGGGCAGTACCCGGCGTGGCCGATGTAAACAGCTTTGGCGGCGAGGTGAAAACATACCAGATAACAATTAACCCGCAAAAAGCGGTGCAATATGATATAACCCCGCTGCAATTGTTTGATGCGGTATCAAAAAGTAACGTGAATGTTGGCGGCGACGTGATACAGCAAAGTGGACAAGCCTATGTGGTACGTGGTATTGGCTTACTGAACAATATCAGCGAGATTAAAAATATTGTAGTTAACAACATAAAAGGTACGCCCATCTATGTAAAAACCATAGCAGAAGTAACGGAATCAGCCTTGCCCCGGTTAGGTCAGGTAGGAAGGGATGTAGACCCGGACGTGGTAGAAGGTATTGTTGTTATGCGCAAAGGGGAAAACCCGAGCGTGGTGATAGCGGGCTTAAAGGATAAGATAAAGGAGCTGAACGGCAGTATACTGCCCGAGGATGTAAAGATCAACACTTTTTATGACCGCGAAACGCTGGTTGATTTTGCCACCCATACCGTATTGCACAATATGGCCGAGGGGATTGTATTTGTAACGGTTATTGTACTGCTTTTTATGGCCGACTGGCGCACCACGGTAATAGTTGCCATTGTTATTCCGCTCGCGCTGTTGTTTGCTTTCATGTGCCTTAAACTAAAAGGGATGTCGGCCAACCTGCTATCCATGGGGGCCATTGATTTCGGGATCATCATAGATGGGGCCGTGGTGATGGTAGAGGGGATCTTTGTATTGCTTGATCATAAGGCAAAGGAAGTTGGAATGGAAAATTTCAACAAGCTAAGCAAGCTGGGATTGATACGCCAGGCATGTTTGGTAAATGGTAAAGGCATATTTTTTGCAAAGGCTATTATTATAACCGGGCTGTTACCTATATTCAGTTTCCAAAAAGTAGAAGGGAAAATGTTTTCGCCCTTGGCCTGGACATTGAGCTTTGCCCTTTTAGGTGCTTTGTTATTAACCTTTACCCTGGTACCTGCACTGTGCAGCATCCTGTTAAAGAAAAACGTGCGCGAACGCCATAATATTTTTGTGGAGTTTATTACAAAGCATGCGCTTAGTTTTTATAACCTGTGTTTTAAACGCCGCAAAATAGTTTTCCCGATAGCGCTTATTGCTTTAGTGATTAGCCTGGGTTGCTTTACTTTGCTTGGAACTGAGTTTTTACCAGAGCTTAATGAGGGATCTATATATGTAAGAGCTACAGGGCCTTTGAGTACATCACTTCAAGAATCTGTTAAGCTATCAAATGAGATGCGCAAGATCTTCCTGAGCTTTGATGAGGTTAAACAAGTGATATCGCAAACGGGCAGGCCCAATGATGGTACGGATGCCACTGGCTTTTATAACATAGAGTTTCACGTTGATATTTATCCTCAGGGCGAATGGAAACGAAAAGAAACGAAGGAAGAATTGATAGCGCGGATGCAGGACAAACTGAAGTTTTATCCTGGTGTTGATTTAAACTTCTCGCAGCCGATATCTGATAACGTTGAAGAAGCAGTTTCGGGAGTAAAGGGATCTATAGTGGTTAAAATGTTTGGCGATAACTACCCATATATTGAGGGTAAAGAAGAACAGATCTATAAAATATTAAAGGGAGTACGTGGTATTGAGGATTTGGGTATTTTACGTAACATGGGGCAGCCTGAACTACAGATTAACCTTAACCAGGATAAAATGGCCCAGTATGGTGTTACCGCCGCCGATGCTAATGCAGTTATAGAAACCGCAATTGGCGGTCGTGCAGCAACACAGATCTATGAGGGCGAAAGAAAATTTGATCTTAGGATCCGTTACCCGGAGGATTTCAGGAACAATGCCTCTGCCATTGGCGATTTGCGCGTACCAACACTTAACGGGGGCCGCGTACCATTACGGGAGATAGCCGATATCGGGAAAATTACGGGTATCAGTATGATCTATCGCGATAAAAACAGCCGTTATGGTGCTATCAAGTTCTCTATAAGGGGCCGCGATATGGGCAGTACCATTGCAGAGGCGCAAGCCAAAGTAAACGCGCAAATTAAACTCCCTAAGGATTACCGCTTAGAATGGGCAGGTGATTTTGAAAACCAGCAAAGGGCAACCCAAAGACTATCACAGGCTGTACCCGTGAGTTTGCTTATCATCTTTTTTATCCTGTTTATCTTGTTCGGTAATTTCAGGGATTCCTTGCTGGTGTTAAATAATGTGCCGTTCGCCATTATGGGTGGGATACTTGCCTTGTTGATCACCGGCGTTAATTTTAACATATCCGCAGGTATCGGTTTTATCGCTTTATTTGGTATTTGTGTTCAAAATGGGGTTATCCTGATCTCCAAATTTAAATCGAACATCAAAGATCTGCGTCATCACCAGTTTGCCAATTTTGCTGATGCTTTAAAAAGTGGTGTTGCCGATAGGATGCGCCCGGTTATTATGACTGCTATGATGGCGGCTATCGGTTTACTACCAGCTGCATTATCGGCAGGTATAGGATCCGAAGCATCAAAACCACTGGCCATAGTAGTTATTGGGGGACTAATTACCAATACCATATTCAACCTGTTTGTGTTCCCCATCGTGTTTTACTGGACTTATCTTAAAAGGGTAGAGAACGGCGACACCGGAAGGATTTAACAGGAACTGAAAACTATGTTAGGTGATTGATGGAGGCGGAAAGCAATTAATTGAAGAGGAGAGTTCGCCGGTATATGTTTTTCTTCGGCGGCTGGCAGTAATTGATGGAAATCGAAAGGATTTAGATCAGGACAAATAATTGCTGAGCAATTATTACGTGCTTAGTTTTTCTACAGTCGGCTTTTATTTGGCCGAATACAGGACGTAATTATTGCTCAGCATATCCATATGGAAACCGGTGTATCCGGGGAAGCATTTACGTATAATGTTTGATTTTGGGCCCATATAGCTTGCCGGGAGCATGATAAAGATGGGGCCGGCATGGCCATAATGTACATAGCTATCGAAATTAATTTTGACATCAGCGTCGATAGGATCTAAAATAACATAACGGTTATGGTTAATTTCAAGACCTAGATCCGGGCTAATAAATACGAAGAGCGCGTTTTTTGTTTTCCGGTCTAAATCCATAATATAATCTAGCGATGGCTGATCAATGAATGGCAGTGCTACACCAGATGCCCCGTGGGCGTTTACTGTTTTATTTTGATGATAGCTGGTTACAAAATACCGGATGCTTAAAAAGGCAATAAACAAGCATACCAGTCCGAAAGCTATTTTAAAAGGCGGTTTCCATCGGCTCATCAGGTAAATTACTCCGGGAGTTACCAGTAAACCAATGATCCTGAAATGTCTTGCTTCGTATGAAATATTTGCCTGCCGTAAAAAACTATAGCCAAAAAACAGTACCGATAACACATAAAAAATACTGAGCAATAGGGTGTAGTCCTTATTAGGAACGGAACGGTTGATACTTACGATAATCACGACGCTTAATGCAGCCGCTAATAATAAAATAATCAATAACCACTGAGGGCTAAGCGACCATTCATTATTGTGAAATAGTACCCCGTTTAATATATCATCAAACGAAAAACCTGCTAAAATGGGGGACGCCAGCGGAAAGCTAAAGGTTTCCCAACTGAATAATAACCCTGATGAATCTGATGCAGGGTTTGCACCCTTAGATAGGTAGCTAACAATAATAACACCTATTGATATGATTGCAGGGATGGCAATCCAGATTCCGTTTTTAACCCAATCGGTTAAATTTAATTGCTTTTGGGATAGTTTGATCCAGATATACAGGCATCCTGCAGCATACATCCACAAAAAGGATGATTTGCAGAAAAAGCCTATCCAACCGGCAAACAGCAGGAATACTACAAGCTTCCAATCTGCTTTATCAAAGCTTATACAACCATACAGGAACCATCCAATAAAGCCGAAAAGCAAAACTTCGCCACCGTTATAAAAAACGTAGGGAATAAAGAAACCTTGTTGAATTGATATTACCAGTACACTAACAGCTGCCAACAGTGGTGTAAATCCTGCTTTTTTAAAAAAAATATATAATCCGCCTATTCCAAGCAAGCTAAATAAAGTAACAGTAATTGCGGATGCCTGCCCGGTGTTGATGCCAAAAACGGATTTAAAAAAGTAAGGAACTAAATACTGCCCGGGCGACCACCATGATAAAAATTCACTATAATCTTTTCTTATATCTGCCGGACTGGGTTTGGTGGCTATATTGAACGCGCCACCAGCCTGCATTTTTTGCATCACCTGGAAACCCCAGCTGGGATCAGGGAAGAGGGCGGTAGGCGCAATAAATATCATCGTACCCATAATTAATACCATGATGCCTAAAGCCAACAGGATAATTTTATGGGGGTGTGATTTTTGTAATATCATAGTGTTAGATATATTTATAAGTCAATCTCGCGATCGCGGATCTTTATAGCCGGGTTGCCCTGGTAAACGCTGTAAGCCTGTAGGTTTTTTGTTGCTACAGAACCGCTGGTAAGTACCGAATGACTTGCTGCTACAATACCAAGATTTACCATGGCTCCTGCACCTATCCAAACGCCATCTTCTAAAATCACCTCTTTGGTTATGAGATTGAATGATGTTTTTTTATAGTTATGGCTTCCGGTAAGTAGCACCGCACCCTGCGAAAGGCATACGTTAGCACCGATGCTAATCATAACCAGGCTATCTATCCATACATTTTCGCCTATCCAGCTTTCATCACCAATTTGCAAAAACCAGGGATATTTGATATTTACACATGGCTTAATCGTTACGTTTTTTCCAATCCTGGCGCCAAACATCCGCAGTAAAAATACTTTAAAAGCGCTGGATGGAATAATGCTTGTTTTGAAAAATACAGCGTTTGTATAAAACCATAAAAGTCTTTTTATAGCATTACCGCCGGGATGGAAGGGATGATTATTATAGGTAGCCAGGTTGGTTTTAAGCATGTTTATTGATTGCTTTGTCGTTTTGCTTTACCCAATAATATAAGCTTATCATAATGATAATGTACAAAATGATATTGAAAATGGTATGATGATCAATTATCCGGTTTGCTTTTTTGTTCCAAAATAAAGCTAAAACTACAAAACGGATAATATTTAAAAGCTCAATACCTATAATTCCGGCTATTAAAAAGATCATTTTTTGTTTTAGCCTTTTGGGATAAGCTATTACAAACGCCGAAAAGAAACTGATTAAGCCCAATCCCAAACAAGAGTATACCAGCACAATAGTACCCTTGCCCGCTACCAGTAATTCTGTGCTATTATGTACAGATGAAAATCCAAACCAGCTAAGTACCACTGCGCTGCTTTGTAACAGGAATATTCGTAAACCATTTATATAATTTAAATGCTCAGCTAAAAATGGATAGTAGTGGCTGCCTGGGCTGGTAATACCAAAAAACAAAATGTTGAAGTAATAAAACAGCAGGAATAAAAACAGGAACGTAAATACAAATTTAAAGGGAGAGATACTGGTTTGATTTGCCTGTGCCGGTTTTTGTTGACTTTTAAGGATCTCATCAATTTTAACATCAACAATCAACCTGAACCAAAAGCCCTGTAAAAAGTGGAATATTACACCAGTGCGCCCTTCCAGGATGCCTAATTGAAATATCATGCGGTAGATAAAATAAAGCATTGGCCTTACATAGCGGGGCAATTGCCACCACAATTGTTTTAGCCAGGCTGTACGCTCATCCGGCGAGCCAAACAGCGATGGCTTAAGAGTTTGCGTTCGCATTTTTTGCATGCGCTCAACCTCTTCATGGGCCAGCAGATCGCTGTACCGGTTATGTTTGGCTATCCAGAAACTGATGTTGTTTTCCTTGAGATTTTCTTCCAGGATATGACCATCTTTCCATACCTCGGTTTTGCCTGGAACTATAAAACGATGATCCATGTTTTCGTTGAGGTCTGAGTAGCCAACTCCGTACCTGATCATTTTAAGCAGGTAAAAAGGATAGTAGCCACCATGCTTGATCCACCGGCCTTTAAAAAAGTTTTTGCGGTTAAAGTAAATACCATCGATATCCCTGTGTTCCTCTTCTTTAAAATTGATCAGCTTTTCCTTCAATTCCGGCGTAACTACCTGGTCGGCATCCAAACAAATGATCCAGGGAGTTTTAATGCCGAAATTTTTAAGGGCGAAATCCCATTGTTGCGGGTGATTCAAGAAGGGGTTTTGCAATATTACTGCGTTTACCTTTTGAGCTATATTGATCGTATTATCATCACTGCCCGAATCCAAAATAAAAATAGCCGCATTCAATTCTTTAATAGATGCCAGTAAACGGGGCAGATGCTGCTCTTCGTTATAGGTGAGGATGATAAATGAATATATTGGGGTCAATGCTGTTTGCTTATTTTATTGTACAAACCTATGTATTTTTCAACTAAGCTATCGGCGCCAAAATCATTGTAAACAATTCCCGGGGCCTGCGCCCTGATAGTACTAAGATCGGTTTGCCTGCCGGCTATCTGATTAATAGTTTCTGCCACAGATGCCGCGGTTGTTTTACAAAGCCAACCTAAATGGTTTTTACTTACATAATCAGCTAAGCCAACTTCTTCGCTTATCAGTACAGCCGTGCCCACACTCAGGCTTTCAATAACGGCGTTGCCAAAGTTTTCATCATGCGATGGTAATATGAACAGATCATGCTGCTGTAACACCTTAAATTTATCTTCGTTGATGAAACCGACCCAGGTTATTTTATCGGCAATGCCATTAGTTATAGCTAATGACTTTAAATCAGCTACATACAATTCATTGCCATCGCCTGCAATAGTAAGGTGAAAAGGAATATTAACCATTGCAAGGGCATTAAGCAGGATATCCAATCCTTTTTTTTCTTCAATCCTGGAGAAGAAAATTAACTTAATTGGAGATGTAACTATATTTTGTACCTGTGGATGGTATACCGGAAGTTTTACAAAATTGGGTATTGTAGTGTTGCTTTTTGGTTTGATGATACAGTTTACCGCATCGCTTTCTCTTTGCGATGTTGCGTGGATGTGGCAATGCTTTAATACCGGCTTACCCAATAAATTATGGATGATTGCTTTAATACCCTGGTTTTTATTTTGAAACGAATAAGGGCTTAAGGTACCCCGGGCAGAAACTAAAACAGGCACCCCACGCATAACAGCTATCAGGCATGACAGTACAGAAACCAAATTCCACCAAGCATGAACGTGCACCACATCATAAGCTTTGGCATTTTTCCAAACGGCATTTAATAAAGCAGGGGATAAGTGACTATGGTCTTTAGTGATGCGTTTAAAATAGGTAACATCAACACCATCAACCACAACTGTTTGGTTTGGGACTACTTCAAGTTCGCGCGGGCCGTTGGCTGTGGTGGTATATACACTAATTTGGCAACCCGCATTTACCAGTTGCTCGCAAAGCATCGCTACAGACATAGTTGGCCCACCATAAATATAGGCTGGTTTATAGGCAGCAGAGATCTGTAATATTTTCAACCCTCTTTTAAGATGTTAGATACGGTAAGTATTTTATGTACCACAAACATGCTGATGAAACTCCAGAACACGGTGTTGACGAGAAATTCAAAACTAAGGCCACGCCACATGATCTGGAAAAGACCGCTAAAAACAAGTGCCGTTCCTAAGATATATCCACCAAAAAGATTTTCAGCTTTGGTGGATATCAGCTGTGCAACTGCTCCGTAAAGAAACATGGATAAAAAAACGCCAAGTGCTCCATCGGTAAGGTAGGCGTCAACAATAAAAGCAGGCTTTGCAGATACTGATGATGCCCTGTTTACCACACCTGCATCATAAACGCGTTCCATGATCAGGTCTTCGGTACTTGGTTTACCCGGCCAGAAAACACGTGGGATAATGGCCATACCGGATTGTTGGATCAGTTTGGTGCCATAAAAATCAACATTTTTAGGTGTTGATTGGGTGAATTTGATAAACATATCAATTTCACTTAACCTGTACACCAGGAAGCCCCAGTTTGAGTCATCTTCATCGCCAGAATCAACACTGTTCAACGCGGCATTTAATGCCAGTTCAGTCGCCTCATCGGTAGAGGCATTTTCCGACCATGCATTTTGCCTGAAGATTCTGTTATAGGTAGGCAGAAACATAAATAAAAGCAACAGGATAGGAATGAAAATACCGGCCACTAATTTCTTATAATTAGGGTATAGAAATATTCCTAACACCAAAACACTAATGATAATAGGTTCTTTAAAACCAGAAATGAGTGCCTGGTAAAAGTTGAAAAAGTAAAAGCAAATACAAATAAGGGTATTGCCAATTTTTTTAAGCGGAATGGCAAAGGCAAGCGCCAAAGTACCGGCAATAAAACTTAAGGAGCTGAATTGATTTGCAAATTGCGATAATCCAGGAACTTTAATGAAAAGTATAGAGGCAGGGAAACTGAACACTGCAAACATCATCAGCAGGTTGGCCAGTTTATCTTGTGAAATATGGTATTTGGATTTAGCGGAATAATCCATAAAGGTCAAAATACCAGTAACAAAGGCGGCGTGCCCTAAACAATAATACCGTTGGCATTGCGCCGTAAATTGAAGTCGATCCCGGTCAATTAGGGTAGTACCTACTTTTTCAAAGTTTTGATACCCCAATACATCCAGGAAATAGAATATGGAGGTACAGGCCATATACCCCGCAAAAATTATCTGGACCAAAAAAATTGGCCGCATGAGTTGTTCGGCAATGCTCCTGTCATTGGGCAGCGGTTTAACCCAACCGGTTAACGTTAAAAAAAATATGAGGAAGGATCCCAGCCAGGCGATTATGTACGATAATTCGTAATCGCTTTTCAGTAAAGCGGCCAGCGCCCATGGAATGAACAATATTAAAAAACGCTCTAATGGAACTTGTTTACCTTGCATTGCTATTTCTTAGTATGTTTAAAATGGCATCTGCCTGATTTGTAAAACTCCATGCACCTATTTTGTTTTTAGCATTCTGACCCAAAACTTTCAGCGTTGTTTTATTGAAAATAAGTTTGTTCAGTTTGGTACTGATGTCGGTTAAGTTTCCTGCTTCAAATATTTCGCCGGTAATGCCAGGCACTACCAAATCGACGGCGCAACCGCATTTATCAGATACCAGCACGGGCTTTCCCGCGGCCATGGCCTCATTTACCGCAAGCCCCCATGTTTCTCCCGGGCCTTTTGAGGGCAGACAAAACAAATCACAGGCCTGGTATGCTACCGGCATTAATGATTGATTATAAAAATCAATAAAGTGCACATTGTTTTTTTTGCCCGCATTGGTTTTTAATGAAACTTCTAAATTACCGTTACCAACAAATAATAAATGGGTGTTTGGCATGTTCAAAGTTAAAAAAGCATCCAGCAATAATTGGGGTGATTTTTTTTCTTCCAGCTTACCTGCAAATAGTATCAATGCTTCGGCTTCGGTAATACCCAGGCTTTGCCTTAATTTATCGGCTTCATCGGTCCTCTGCTCACCAAACCGATCATTATCTATGGCGTGTGGGGCAAAACTAAGTTGCCCGGTGTTTAAACCATATTTCTCAAAATAAGCTTTGTTATTACTACCCACGTAAAAGGCATGAGTAATATGATGATACACCCATTTTAAAAAAGTGGACCGTAATAACGCTTTAAATCCTTCCTGAACATCAAGCAGCGTTGAATCACCACGGAAATAAACGGGTAATTTGCTTTTAAAATGCCTGATAACTTTTAAATGGCTATCATATGCCCAGCCATAAACCAGTATGGCATCAGCCTGCCAGGTTTTGATCTGGCTGATTAATCCGGGGTTCACTATGCCCTTAAAATGATGCGAACCCGGATCTGTTGATGTGTTTTCAACCCATTCGTATGGATAACCATCCGTCAATGGCATGTCCCAGGATATAGTTTTCCTAAAACCGGGATCGAATTTCTTCTGTGCGCTTTCTCCCCAGGTATAAAATACTTTAATATCAACCTGTTGCTTTTCATGCAATAGTTTAAAAACCGGTGCATAATACTGTATAGGATGGGTGGTTATAATGGCCAGGCGCATATCAGATGGTTTCGCCCATTATATTAAATCCTTTGGCGATTTTTAACCGGTGATTGATAAAATCAGCGTCGCGGCAGTAAATGGTATTATAACTGCCGAAGGAGGGCATCAAATTTAAATTTTTGCTGAAGGGATCATACTGGTAAGGTTTAAATCCATTGGCCAGCAGTAGCTGATGGATATCTTCCTCATTAAATCCATAACGGATACCACTGCCATTTAGCTCGATGATAATAGCTTTAAGCGATTCCAGCTTCAATGTATCGTGCATCCCTTTCAACACTTCGGTTTCAAAACCTTCTACATCGATTTTTATCAAGGCGGGATTATCATTTACAGAAATGGAATCTATCGTGATCACCTTTACTGTTTCAACGTCGGTATTTTGTGTTTCATTAGGGCTAATAATATGATTGGTAGTATCCTCGTTTTTTGAAAATGTTAGTACACCGGCTTCAGCACCCGCTGCGGCATTAATCAAAGTGGTTTTATCCTGAAGGTTGTTTAGGCTGATGTTTTTATGGGTGATGGCCGCGGTAGTTGCTGATGCTTCAATGGCGATGGTTTTGGCCTTGCATACCCCGGATGCCAGCAAAGTGTAAGAACCCACATTAGCGCCAATATCAAAAAAAACATCGGCCGGCCTTAAAAAGTGCAGTAAAAAGGCCATATCATTAAACTCATGCAGGCCGGTATAAATATTGCCGGTGATGCCGGTTAAGCCTTTACGGGCATGAAATTTTACTCCTGACAGGTAAGGTTTTACAATAAACTGGGATGGACGAAGGCTGCTTTGAATTTGCCACCATACGAACCTAATGAGCGCCTTAATAGGGTGCCTTTTACCTAAAGGGTGCTTAAATATAAAGCCAAACGTTCTCTTAATTTTTTCCACTAATAACGCTATCAAAAAGTTTGCATTGGTTAAAGGCCATTTGCTTGGCCGAATATTTATTTACAACCGCGTCATTATACTTCGGCTGTTGATGATTGCCGTTAAGCAATGCTGTCAGGAATAAGTTAATATCCGAATCGCTTATGGTGTCGTAATCAAAAGCATTGTTCACACCATATTCCTTCATGATATTTATAGCCGAACTTGCAGCGTTAAAAATGGCCAATATTGGTTTTTGGGTTAGGAGGTATGGATATATTTTTGAGGCCGTGTATTTAGGATCGTCAGACCCAGGAATAAAAAGCGCGTCAGCCTGTTGCAAAGTAGCCAGTGTATGATAATAGCTGATCCGATCGGTAATTTCAACTACCTGGCCGTCTACACCAAACTGTTTGGCAAGTGGCATTATAGTTGGATTGCCCTTGCCATTTGGAGCGTAACTTGTGCCGATAAAATAAAACATGAATGATTTTAAGGCTTCGTTCCCGTTTTGTAATCCATTTTTAAGCGCTTTAAATAAAGGCGTTATTGCCTCATGCATATCCGCGCCTCCACGACCTATGTAAACTACGTTGATTGATCCTTTATTAAGCAGCTTATTAAATAATTTTTCATTTTTTTCGGCTATCTGCATATCAGGATCAAATGCGCCGAATGTTATGGTTGCAGAAGGTATGTTTTTTATTTCCGGATATCTTTTTTTCAAGTCGATGATGTAATCATCAGATACGCTGATCAAACCATCTACATTTTTCATGGCTATTGGCTCCAGGTATTTGTTGAGGCGATAGGAGAACCAATATTTGGGCGGCCTTTGAGCTTTGGGTTTATCCTGGTAATAATCAGAAAACCAGGGATCCTGCATATCTATTACATACGGTATCCCAAAACGTTTTTTCCAGTAGGCCCCCAGGATGCAAACCGGAAACTGCGTGGTGGAAAAATAGATAAGATCATATTTTTGAGCTTTTAAAAGCTTGTTGACCTTTTGCCTGTAGAACCACAGGGAACGTAGGGAAATGCTGCCTAACCCTAATTTGGAAGTAATGTGTTTCTTTAAAGCACTTACCTTATGGATTTTTATTTGAGGTGATACACTTTGCAGCAACAACTCATCAATAGCCATATCCGCGTATTTTTCATCAACCATTACTACTTCGGCTTCCCAGTTATTACCGGCAAAATAGGGGAGGCTCATGCGTATTCGTTGCATATCAGCAGCATTTACAGGGGGGAAATAAGGTGAAATGATGAGCAGGCGTTTCAATTTTTAAATATTGATGACCAGGTTTAAGAATACCTGACTTTCATGTTCCCAGTTTAAATCAGCTTGGCCTAACAGGTAATTCTGTAATCTGGTTTGGTATAATAATTCCGGGTCTTTGGCATATGCGTTTAGCCGGTCGGATAAGGTTGTTATATCGTTTTTATCATACAAGTTACCTGTCGTCGGGTATTGTTGCATAAAAAGCTTTTGCGCCTTTGTATCACTTGCTATAATGACAAGCCCGGATTGCAAGTAGGTAAATATTTTATTCGTGAGGCAAATATCCCGGTTTAATGTTGAGGCGGTTTCACTTGCCATGCCTATATCAAATTGAGCAGCAAAACTAAAAAGTTTATCAGGAGCAATAGGTTTATGAAATTGTAACTGTTCGTCATTAAGCCCCAGATTCTTCGCTAATATAATCAGGGTCTTGAAGTCATTACCTGTACAGCTTCCCAACAAATGTAATTGCACATAAGGGGCGGTATGGGCTATTGCTTTAATTATCAACTCAAGCCCCCTGTCTGACCCGATTGTTTGAGAGAACCAGAAAAGTTTTAGGGGGGAACCTTCGCTATAATTTTTTTTGATCTTAAGGTGTGTTTTTGGAAATGTGTTGTTGATTACAACTGGTTTCAGGTACGGATAGGTAACAGAATAATATTCGGCAATGAGCGGACTTGCAGCACTAAAATAATCCGTTTCGGGGAAATATTTTTCTTCAATGTATTTATTGAGCTGATACATTCCGTCTTTAGGAGATATAAACTGTCCTGAGTGCATGTCTTCCGCATCATATCCTGTTTTTACCCCCCAATATTTTGAGGCCAGTACGGCGGCAGGTAAAGCGCCAAGGTTGTGCGCGATATAAATATCTGATTTTATTTTTTTTGCTATGGATAGGGCTTCCGAATGTGTCCGGCTGATTGCTTTTTCGGCGACTCCTGGTATTTTTATGTATTTAAAAAGCAATCTGCAAAGTTTTTGGCGAAGGCGGGTTTTAAAGTATGTCCGCTTTTGTACGATGGGGTCGCCACCGCAATATATATACATGCCGGGTTTCCGGTTTGTTATTTCTTCATCAAATTTTGCAGCCCATGACTGGTAAAAACAGCAGATCACCTTTACCTGATAGCCAAGCTGGTATAAGATTTCGGCTTCTTTTACCAACCTTGGGTTGGTTGTTGGCTGGCCGGTTGTTATAAATGTTATGCTCTTCAACGCCTGCCTCTAATTTGCTTGTAAAGCTGTTCATACTGGTTGGCCAATAGGCTTGAACTGAATTTTTCTTCAGCTACCTTTCGGCAATTCTCCCTGTTAATTTTGCCTGTATTTTTTACAGCTGCTATCATTTCATCAACTGTGTCACAAACAAATCCATTTAAACCACTGATTACTATTTCTGGTATCGATCCACGTTTAAATCCTATAACCGGTGTACCGCAAGCCAAGGCTTCGGCCATTACTATGCCAAAAGGTTCGTCCCAGGTTACTGGCATCAGCATTGCGCGCGAGTTTCTGAGTAATTCATTCTTTTGGGAATCATTTACCGGCCCAATATATTTAATCTGCTCCTGGTCAATAAACGGTTTTACCTGTTCATTGAAGTATTGCTGATGATGTGCTTCCGCAGGAATATTGCCTGCGATAATTAGCTTCTGTCTGGTTTTTAAGGCTACTTGAATAGCAATATCAGTTCCTTTTTCCTTTTGTATCCTGCCCAAAAATACAAGTGGAGCATCCGGGCTAACCTGATCATTAAACAAATAGTCTTTAATAGCTACTCCATTATATATCGTAATAACTTTTGCAATACTATTTATCTGATTAGAAATATAATTACTGCAAGTAGTGAAATAAAGCGAATTCTTATAAGCGATTTTTACAGCTTTTTTTACCTGGGAAATAGTAGGAGGGAGTTGATAAGAAACAATTTTAGGCAATTTAGCCGGCATAAGTAAAGCGATGTTACTCATTCGACCGAAGGTGTGTACTACATCGAAGTTTTGAAACCCGATTCTCGATGTCAGTGCATTTACCTTGATGAAATCAATTACTCCGTAATCACCAGACTCGTGGTAACTGACAAGTTTACAATTTGGTTTAGAAAGCTCATTGGCATATAAGGTTATGTTATGTCCCTTTTTAATAAGTTCCTGGATCAGCATATACACAATACGCTCAATTCCTCCATATTGCTCCGGGGGAACCGGAATCAACGGATTTACGATAATTGCTATTTTCAATGAGTAGAATTTTTTGCGGATTCCTGGTATCTCATCCTTGTGTTTCTCAATAAGAAATTATAGGTATTTGTCTGTGACAGCAGGTATTTTTTAATATAGAATAATTTATGGCCGTTTCTTAGCAACCACTTTGCTGTTTTCAGCCAGTCGTCTAAAGTAAACAGTTTGTACAACCGTCGTTCTTTCAGCAGAAAAATATTCGCTAAAAAGAAATTAACTACCGGACTTGGTTTTTGTTGACGGTAAAACGTTAAACTTTCTTTGAATTTTTGGGCTTTATTGTCAGCTGTTTGAACAAAGCTGCCTAACATCATTACCTGTGTTGCAATCCACGTATAGGGATCATCGGTACGGTTAGTTATAAGTGTTTTTGAAAAATTTGCCAAGGGTTTATTGTTTAGATACAAGGGGTGTTCAAACGAACGCTCCCTGATGAGCTCCACGGCGTTAAAAAGTGCATTTTCCGGAATTCTGTAGTTATTGGCGTGATCGCCGCGGTACAGATGGCTACTGTTGGAATGCAGGGCTGCCATTGCCTGTTGGTTGGCTGGCCATGTAAACGCTGTTACTTTATCTTCAGCCGACCATATGGTTTGGTTAAGCTTTTCCCATTCATTGTTAGCTTTTTCTTCCCATAAATGCATGTTACTCCAGCCAACATTCATAGCTGGTTGCGCATTAAGTAATGCAATCATTTCTTCTAAAAAAGCAGGTTCCCACCAGTTGTCGTCTTCGAGTATGCTGGCATATGCTTCATCGCAGCCTGCAAATGCCAGGTTAAAGCTTTTAACAGCACCCAAATTTACAGGGTGATTCCGTACGATGAACCTATCATCTTTTAGCGACTTGATGAATTTTTCAGGAAATTCATCAGCCGGGTCATCGTTGTGTACTTCACAAACCCAGTCTGTAAACGTTTGATTGGTAAGGCTATTTATAGCCCTTGTTAATAAATGGTTTCTTTTATAGGTAAATACATATACCCTACATATGGCCATCAGGACAGTTTTTTAAGATGAAGTAAAACTTTGATTTTTTTTACATTTTTCCATCCCACTATGATGGATATTAATTTTGTATAGCCACCTGCCGGAAAAGGGACAGCTGAGCCACCGAGCTCTTTTATTCTTAATTCTGCTTTATTTATGAGCTCTTTATAGTCAGGGTAAAAACTATAAATAAACCGCTGAAAACAATCTGCTGCAATTTTTTTGACTTCAGGAACATCACTAAAGCCTAAAAGATACCTTGTGCCACAGTCAATTGACTGGTATGCAGATGTGGCTGCTGTTGCTGAGTTAGTTGATGATAGCGATTTTTTCACACCGCTCCTATAATATAAAACGGCATGTTCAGTATATTTAAGGTGCGCTGCATTCAGTAATACACGGATAAAAAATTCAAAATCATTGATAAGCGACAGGTTCTCATTCCATAGCCCGGATTTGTTTAATACTGACCTTGGAATCAGCCATAATGCACATTGCAACATTACTTCATTGAATCTCATCGATGCTGTTAACCATTCGAATGGCTTCATATCACCTTTGATAAATACAGTATCCGTTTGAAACGTTTTTAAATCATCATTATAAAACCTACCCCATGAGGCATAAGCAATAGTATTATCAGTGTTTTTCAATGCCTGTACCTGTAATTTCAGGGTATCTTGGGATATGAGGTCATCGACGTCCATAAACTTAATGAAGGAGCCGGACGAAAAACCGAAGGCTTTATTTGCGGCAGCGCATTGCCCTTTATTTTCCTGATGATAAATGTGCACCCTGCTGTCGGTAATACTTTCCAATTGTTTTGCAGTATTATCGGTAGAGCCATCGTTCACGATAATTAATTCCCAGTTGTGATATGATTGGTTAATTATTGAATTAACAGACTGCAGCACATAGTTACCGGCATTATATGCGGGCATGCAAATAGACACTAACGGATCGCTTTTTTCCATTCAGTATCAAAATAAGGTAATTTGGCTTTAAAAATATAATGCCTTACTATGTGATTATCTTTTAGACTGAGCTCGCTGTCATAAAAAATTGTATACTGTTCTTTGCTCAATGGCCGCGCATTTTGCTTAAATAATAAGTAACTCATTATAGTTTGCTCAACCTGAGCAGGGCCTGCGCCGGGGTAGTTTTCCAGTAGTAGTTTCGCTTTTTCTTCCAGGTCATTATAGTCAACTTCATTACTATTATAACCAATAATCCCGCCGTTCACAAAACTAATACAATTCATGTTGTATTTATCGGCTAAGGTTTTTACATCGTCAACAAAATAAGAGCTGTTTAGCTGCTCCTGCATGTAAACAGCTCTTTTGGTTTTGTAAGCATCAATGATATGATTGGGCCGGGCAAAAAATATCATGTCGCTATCCAAATGAATAGTCCATGATGCCGATGCGTGAATATCTATGAGCCGTTGAAAAAACGGGTGCCATTGCCTTAAATAATGTAAAGTAGGGAACTTGTTTGCAGGTAAAAAGCTATCCAAATGCTCATCAACCTTGTTTTTTGAAACAAATTCAATACCCGGGGCCATTCTTTTTATCAATGCGATGTGCTGTTCCTGTAAGGTGCCGTCGGAATAAATTTTTATTTTTACCTGCCCTTCAAGTGCCTTTATCAGTGAATAGGCACAAATGATAGTCTGGTGCCAGTAGTTAGCGCCTGTCAGGTAGCAACATGTAAGTAAATGATCGTCTGATAGTTTGAGCGGATCGATATTTGCTGCGGCCTTTTTCATTTGCTTTTCGCCCTGACGCATCTTATACCAGCCAATTAAACCAAAATGATTAAGGTTATATCTTATGGATAAGGTTGGTTTATAAAAAACTTTGTATACCAGTTGGCCAACTGTCATGCTTTATATATTTTGGTGAAGTGGATGGTCACTTAGTTTATTATCTTTTTCCAGGCGGTGGTAAAGTAAATTTTTTTAGAAACATCTACATAATGATGTAAAACGACTTTTTTTTTATCATTATCAATTGGGTTTACTTGGTAGGTATCCTTATTTAAAACAATGGTTTCTTTGTTGCCTATCAGCATGGCGGTCAATGCTTGTTCAAGGTAGTAACTTGCACCTTCCTGTTCTTCCAGCGCGCCCACCCAGCTGTCTAATTTTTGCCAGTCAATATCATTACTATTCAGCCCTATAATGCCAACATTTAGCAATTCAGGAATAGAGCTGCCGCAAAGTTCGGTCATTAACTTTTTTGAATAGCCATAACTTTCAACACAGTCAAGCATATGTATGGGCTGCCTGGGGTTTTGCAGCCATGCGGTAACCTCCCGGGGATCATTCCAAAAGAGCATGTCAGAATCCAGCACAATTTTCCAGTTATTACCGGGAATCGTATGCACATCTGTTAGCTTTTTAATATGTGGATATACTTTCCTTTTTTGATGTAGATGAGGGTACAGATGGGGCGGTAAATATTTGTCCAGGTTTTCTTCAATTTGCAGTTGGGTAACAATTATTGCGCCGGGCAGCAACATTTTAATCTGATCAATTAATTTATCGTTAAATGTGCCATCATCTATAAGTGTGAATTTGAATTTCGACGGGCTGGCTTTTACTAACGAGCGGATACAAAACAATGTTTGATACAAGTAGTTTTTACCTGTTAAAAAATACACCGGCAAGCCATCGGTATAAGAATTTACCGGGGATAAATGCAATGCCGCTTTTTCCATTAGTTTACGATTGTGCATCATGCGCTTATAGCTAAAGTAACCGCCGAGTTTTGATACCCTTTTATATTTGGCTACGGGGTAACGGTATAATATATTGATTATAGTTTGTATCATTTAAGCAGTATGTTTTTGTGCTCTTACACCAAGCTGCTTTTTAGAAAACTGGCGGCCATATTCTATTGATGGCTTTTCCACATGGTTATAAATTAACCAGGCCACAACGCTAATAAAGGCATATATTGTAAGATCATAAATGAAATTGAAAAAGGCGTTTTGCTGAATGTACTTACTTTCGAACAATCCCATTATGTACACCCCTACAGGCACATGAATAAGGTAAACCGAATAGGAATGTTGCCCCAGTTTGCTGAAAATATTGGCCGGAGATTTAACATATTGGCTTATAAAAATAAGGCCAAATGTAATGAGCGCAACTATAGCACCGCTGCTAAGGCCGGATTTAGCATACAAGGCAAATAAGTTAATGAATAGTAGGATGCCAAAGCAAAGCCATGAAAGCGGGTTTGATGCTTTAAAAAAATAGTAGATACAAAAACCCAGGCCAAATGCGGGCCACTGATCAATAAAAAACAAGATACCGCTGTTTTGCAGTGGCAAGATCGCAGCTAATAATGATATAGCTATCAGGAAATAAACTATTAGTTTTTTATTGAATAACAGTACCAGGCATATAGTGAGGTAAAAGAATAGTTCGCAGGTTAATGTCCAGTACACCCAATTCATACCATGAACATTGGTGAGAGGGGTTGTTGTAAGTGTAATGGTAGCCAGTATGTCGGTCATGTTCCGTGGAATATAGTGAACAGCGTTTGAGCCTATATAAAGCTTTTGAAACAGGCAGCAAATAGCACAATAATAATACTTAGCCAATATGGGGGGAATATGCGAAAGAATCTTCGTGCCAGAAAATCCTTTACACTGGTTGAATTATAGGCCGATATAACGATGCAATACCCGCTTATTACAAAAAACATAGGGACGCCAAGCCAGCCATACTTCACCAAGTTACGATACCAGTTATCTACGTGCGGAATGGCCTGGTTAAGATGAAAAAGAACAACAATCAACGCCGCAAAAAAACGCATCATGTCAATCATATAATTATGTTTTTGCATTTGTTTTAATTGTTGCCAAACCATCAAATAAGCCGCAGGCCCCCCGCCACCTTATATAATTGGCAGCACCTTGCCATGCCCTGTAGGTGAACCATGCCTTTGTTTTTCTGAACGGAACAGTAAAACCGGTTACTTTTTTCCAGGGATTTATATGGTGTTTTTCCAATACCTGTATCCATGATCTGTTGGTGTTGTTTAATAACCGGGCCAGGTAATTAACCTGCATACGCTGTTCTGGAATGATATGCTGTAGTTGCAGTGAGGGGAAATAACCAACCTGCCAGCCTGATCTTAAAATTTCGATCACCATATCATTATCTCCGCCCGAGGTAAGCTCATTACCAGTCCTGTCTGATATGACCGAACCGCTAGTTGTTATTTTATCAATGTATGCACCCAACGCCATTGTCCTGATGCCCATACCTGCACCAATGGGAGAACTGTTAGGGTATTCGTTTTTCCAGGTGCTTATCATTGCCTCGTCGCCAAGGTCACGGAGTGCCAGGCTGCCATAAAATTCCTTTAGCCATAGGGGGGGAGGTGATTCAAACAAAGGCGTCGATTTGCCACCTATGGCACCCAATGTTTTGTTTTTGCCAAATAGCGACAAGGTGTTTTTAAGATAATCTTTATCTAATACATTATCATCATCAACCATAACAATAATAGCACCCGAAGCTTGTCCAAATCCTTTTAACCGGGCATGTGTAAGTCCTGGTTTTGCTTCCTTCACTATTTTATGGTTGGGGTGCCAGCTCAGGTCGATATCAACAGCAGGAGCCGAATTATTGTCGACAATAATTAGTTCCCAATTTGTAAAAGGTAATGTTTGATCTTTTAAACCAGAAATGGTTTGGAGCAGACGCGAAGCGTGCGGGTTATAGGTAGGCAGTATTACCGATAGAAAATCAGTCATTACGATAACCAGTTATTTGAGCAGGTATCCCAACTGCAATTGCATAAGGAGGTAAGCTTTTAGCTACAACGGCTCCTGCGCCTACAATGCATCCATCACCAATTGTTACACCTCCTAAAATTTTCACCCCGGCACCTATCCACACATCGCTGCCTATTTTAACCGGCAATAAAACATCGCCCTGCGACCGGATCAATGCATTTTTATTAGCTATGGTATGGTTTGAGCTGATGATACAGGTATGCATAGCTATTAAAGTATTATCGCCAATTGTTACACCTCCGTGTCCATAAATAATACAGTACTCACCTAAAAAGGTGTTTTGGCCTATCGTTATTTCACCGCCATAGGCTTTTAAAACAGTGCCTTGCGATAATTCGCAGCGCTCATTAATAGTGATTTTACCTTTATGGCCATTTGAAAATCCTTTGGCTATATAAGCCCAAGGCCAGATCTTTACATTTTGCTTAATACTTATGCCGAAAGACCTCAATAAATTAACATAAATAAATGAGATAGCTTTTAACATATAAACTTTGTAAGTACATCGGAGAAAACCTTTAGCCCTGTTTCGGCATTTTCCTTGTCTTTAAAATCAAGGTACATAACCTGGTGTTCAAGTTTGCAAATATTTGAAAGCCTGCTATAACATGGCTGAAAGAATGCGCCATTTGGAAACAGCTCTAAAACTTTGGTGCCCGGTGTACATAAATATATATTACTTAGACCGGCACCATGAGGCGCTATAACGTGCGTTGCAGCCTGTAATTTAACAATGGTGTCATCGGCATCAATATGCGACAGCTCGACACTTTCTATATCCGGGAAAAGCGCTAATATTTCATTTTCCCATTCAACTTCCCGGGCATAAACGCTTTTCCGGCTTATCCATATCACTTTTTTGAAACGTGTTTGCTTAGCTTTTGCAGCATCAACGCCAAATGTTTCTTTTAAAGTATTTACGGCCCAGTTATTAAGCTGCTGGTCACCAACAAGCCTGTTGGTAAATATTAATTGTTCACAATCATAATGCGCCATGCTATCCATCCATACAATTTTGGCCCTATCTATATTAGCCTTATCTATCCATTTAAGCTTCCAATCGGTAGATGGCCCGTTGAACAGTAAGTGGTCGGCCTGGTTTATGATCGATCTGTACATTCCTGTTTTCGTGATTGATTCGAACAGGAAATGGTAAAAGCCTCCATCTGCACCTATTGTAAAAAATGATATGGCTGTACCCTTTAAATAGATTTTAGGAGGTAAATTTATGGCATTTAAGTAAGCTGATTGTTTAAGATTGATAACCCACTCTTTTGTTGATTCATCTATAAAGCTTCTTTTTTCGGGATCATATATTAATCCTAACTGCCCTATAATGCACGCGTTTGAAACACTGTATAAATATCTGTTGGGTGATTTAAAGACTCCGGAATACCTGAATCTTGGTTTTTTTTCTATTAGCCTGTGGCTTGTTTCCTGCGGATTACTTATTAATGGCGGCGCGTAATTTATGGTTTCGCCTTGTTCGTATTTCAATATAACCGAAAGGGTTTCGGGCTTATCTATTGACTCGCCAATGGGATCATTATAAATATCTTCAAACCTTTTTATCCTGTAAGGATTATTAGTAAAAAATATGACCACTATTTTTTTAAGATAATTTTTCAGCAAAATTTTAATGTATTATCGCGACTTGCGAAGCCGGTGTTTTTTTAAAAGTATTCTTTGATCTAACCACGATGTATTTTACTAATCTCAGGCGCCTTTTCTGAATGCAAGTTTTAATTGTAATAAACGTAAACTGATCCTTAACGATGGGGGTGTACCCCATTTAATGTATCCCCAGATCCTTGAATTGTTGTAAGGTACCTTTACTTTACACAATTCGCTTAACTGAAATGCTTTTTTTGCCGCTGCAAACTGACGATATATTATTAAACTACCTGCAGCAACCTGGGCTTGTTTCCCGGTTTCTATTCTGGTTGCGTCATCGTTAAAAATTTCAAAATAGTTTTGCAGCAGGCTTAACCTGGTTAGCCAGCTTAAACTTTGATCTGTACTTGCAGAAACGGGGTAGCGAAGGGAATAGGATAGGACCTCCTCAATGACATAAAACCGGGCTTTTTGTGCCGCCAGCTTTACATGAAGATCTGCATCTTCCCATATTCTGATATCTGTGTTGAAACCGCCCGTCTGCATGAATTTACTTTTCCGGTAAAGACCGTTAATACCCCCAATTGGGTGCGAAATGGTATATGTAACCGGGTTTTCATTAATCCCGGTATTAGAGTATTCCCAGCTTAAAGCTAATGCCTTTGTTTGGGCATCGTACCAGTTAACGTTGCATAAAACAACGTCAAATTGGTCGGTTTCGGCCATCCCGGCGGTTTTAACCAGGTAGTCGGGGTTTAAGCCATCGTCAATATCGTGAAAATGAAACCATTCGCACTGTGAGCTTTGGGCAAGTTTATTACGGGCAAACCCTGGCCCCCGGTTTTCTTCGCCTTTAATAACATGACACCCTTTTTGTTTAAGTACCTGGTAAGTATTATCGGTACTCGCATCATCGTAAAAAAGCACCTCATCAAAAGGCCTCTTAAGCTTTGCTATGTTATCCAAAAAAGCGTCAATATAGCTTTCGGCATTGTAGCAGGGCACCAATAATGCAAATTTCAGGCTTTTTTCCACTATCGAGAAAATAGAGCTTTTTGTAGAATTATAAAGATGGTTAAACTGATTTTCAATAATTATATAGTTACTTGTATCCAGTTATCCGGAACAATATTCGCCGGGTATTCTTTTTTTATTTTAAAGCCAAGCCAGTATTTAGGGCAAATAATTTGTTTGTTTTTCTTTTGATTTAAATAGGCCGCCCACCATGAAAATGAGCTGTTTGATATAATGCAGGCATCGGCATTCATTAAAATTTGAAAATCAATGATCATATCATTGCTGGCAAATTCGGCATTTTTGATATGACCGAATGTAGCGCGCGCAAACTCCATATCATCACTAACAAAAATTATTCTGCAATTTCCATGATCGGTTACCTGTTCAATACCTTCTAAATAATAATTTGCAGGCAACGTTAAATCATTACTGCCTAAATTTTGCTGCCACCAGTCGTTTAAATTTAAATAATCACCCCGTCTTACATGCACGGCAATAATCTTGTTGCTGGCAAAAGTATCCTTATATTTTGCACTAAATTGCTGTTGAAATTTTTCTTTTATCCTGATGTGGGAGGATATATTACCTGCTATACTTTCAAAAAAAAGTTCCGACTGGAAGTAGCCACGGTATATAAGCCCATTGGTTGCAGTGCTAATTATAGGATCTGAATAATTATCCACTGCTACACTTTGCAGGCTTTTTAAAATACTGCCACTCCTCAACTTAAAATAAACCCGGTTTATAAAGTTTTTTAATGGGTTATAGCCTTCCAGGTAAAAGTAGTCTGCTGCTGTAAATTTTTCAATAGTATCATTTATAAAGAAGGGGGTTTTTATTTTTTTTGATAATCCCCTTATAAACGCATACTGAAAAAGTTGATTACCCAGCCTGCATTCGATTACGATACCTACCATAAATTCATTTCAGGGAAGTTTATAAATATCATTGAAGTGTTTAGTGAAACCAATTGTATAGTTTTATTCGCAGGCGATTAATAATGGCAAGCCTATCCCAGTTTAACACCGGGCCATGGGCATCAGTACTGCAAATTAGCAAATGGTCCTGGTGCCATTTGTCTTTCATTTTAGGGTCGGATGTTTTGGCATCCATATGTACGTTTGCTACCGAAAGCGGTTCTTTTATTAAACTTCTTTTATTGCCCTTTACTATACGCAGCCAAAGTTCATAGTCAAGCGAGCAATGCAGGTCTTCCCATATAGACTGATGTATTTCCGTATTCCAAAAACAAGATGGTTGCACTAAGGAAGGGAACCTGATAAAATAATCTATAAATGGAATTACTTTTGTAATGTTCCTAAACTGTTGCTTATCAATTAAATACTCAAAAGCATATCCATAAACAAAGCTTGCCCTTGTTTTAATAAATTCCTGTATAACCCTTAAAAAGGTTTTATTTAAGTAATAGTCATCGCTGTTTATCCAGGCGTAATATGCGCCCGACGCTAAGCTAAAACCTTGATTAATAGCGTTTCCCTGTCCTTTGTCTTTTTCGCTTTGCCAATAGCTTATCCATGGCGAATATTTTTTGATGATCGCTGCCGAGCCGTCAGTGCTGCCTCCATCTATAACAATAAACTCCAGGTTAGGGTAATTTTGCAATAATACCGACCGGATGGTTTGCTCGATAAACTTATCCTGGTTATATGAAGGGGTTACAATGGTTAATTTAGGCCAGTTTATTGCCTTATCATAAACCGCGGGATCAACTTCCTCAGTCCAAGGCCAGCCTATGTTACTATTATCGACTTTAGGAAGATGATTTAGCAAACCAGTTTCCCTGTACTCAACACGTGGCAAAGGCCAGTCAACGCCTTTCTGCTGAAATTCAGATCTGTACGTTTTAAGATCAGGAAGTTTAATGTTCAATTTTTAATACAGGTTTTGAAAATTTGAAATATATTTCTCCCACACATCTGGTTCGTGTTTTTCAAAAGCATGGCAGCCAAAGGGCAGCTCATTGTTTAGTTTTTTTAACGACTCCTGTGGTGAGTGTTCTATAGAAAAACGAAGAGCAGTATCATCAGCGGGCAAACTAAAAAAGGGGTATAGTAAATTGCCCCAATATTTAAAGAAACCATCTTCATTGTTTGTTCCCCAGGCAGATGTTTTTGACTTTAAAACTTTAAGCAGCCGATAGCAAGTTTTGGTTTTTCGTAACGAAAACCCGCCGTTGCCAACATTACTTATTTTATGATTTGTTTTAAATATACGGTTAGCGGCATTTAATAATTTTGAATACCCTTTCAGAAATTGAATTTCGTTTGCCTGGTTTTCATGGGGTAAATTTGGTGCACCAATAAAATCATAGTTTTTTGTGCACCAGTAAGCAAGCTCATCTTTAAAAACAAAAGCATCAAGCTGATGGATTAGTATGTACTTGTAATCAAGAAAAGTTTTGTAAAACGTGGAAGATAACATCAATTTATTATAACCTTCTATTCCACTAAAATAATCATCATCAAACAAGGTTAAATTAAATGGGATGTGGCCCCGGCAAATATCCTCATAAGCGGTAGTATTCAGTTTAAATGGGCCAATGAATATTATTGGGTATTTTTTTAATACCCGGATGCATTGCTTTAATGAAATAAGCTCATTGGCATTGGGCTGCGGTTTATAAATGGGTATAATTACAGCAACCATTTTACCTGCCATTTTTTATTAAAATAGGCTTTAAAAACTTACCCGCCACTGCACGAAGCCTGTTTAAGTAGTATTTATATTCGGTGCCAATTAATATATGCCCTCTTTCATAATCATCGGCCTTTGTATTAACCTTAATATGTTGCGGGTGTTTTATTGTTGAAAGCTGATGCTGCACCATTTGCGATTGATTGGAATTGCTATCATGTGTATGCGTAGCATGAGCTCCAAACCCAATGTTTGATATCATATTTTGCCAGGGCACAATGCAGGCAGCATTGTTTTTCCACATCCAATACATAAACTGATAATCCCAGGCATCCAGGCCGTTTATGATCATGTGCATATTGTTTTCCCAAAACTTACGCTCACGATTATTGGTAAAAGTTCGCTCTATAACCTCGCGCCGGGTTTCATTAGTTTCACCGTCAAGTTTAAAACTATAATTTTTCCAGGCTCTTTTCCAGGTCGCCCAGCCCCAAACGTGTGGATATTTTGAAAAATAGTAGGTGTCGTTATTTAATGGTTTGGGCTGATAGCTTGTGCCGCAAACCATCATGATATTGGTGTTATCCCGGTATCTATTTAGCAAGGTTTCGCAATATTCAAAAAAACTGCTGTTGGGTATACAGTCGTCTTCCAGTATTATACCTTCCTCTACCTGTTCAAAAAACCAGGTAATACCTGTGGCAGGAGCAAGGCCGCAGCCCATATTTTTATCGCTGAATAAAGTTTTTACTTCGCACTCCCAGTCAATTTTTGAAACGATATTCCGGGTGGTTTTACATAGCTCAGCATCGTGTTGGTTATTTTCTCTCGGACCATCAGCGGCAATAAATAAATATTGGGGTTTTTGCTTACGTATTTCCTCAAAAACCTTTTCTGTGGTTTGGGGGCGGTTAAAGATTAAAAAAAGTATGGGCGTACTAAACATCTGCAAACGCGATAATCTCAATTAAACATTTCCTGATTTTTTAACATGTTAGTTAATTGACTATGATGTTTTATGATTTTTTTTCGATTATTGAAAATTGATATTAAGGAACCAAGATGTGATTGCAGCTTTAATTTTTCATCTACACTTAAAGGTTGCAACTTTATGAGTTTTTGCCTGGCTAATTTTACTGTAAACATTACCAGGACTTTTATATTATAAATAGACCAATCATTTAATTTTTTTTGTACCGAACGCTTATCGCCATCCATCAGCATAAGATAATTGTTTAGTAAAACATAAGAGTAGCTTATCCAGTACTGCATATTTAAAATGTACTTCAAGTTTTGCCTTTTTAAGGGGACAAAATGATGAAAAGTTAATCGATCATTTGCCACAATTTTGTATCCACTTATGTAAAAAACAAAGCAAATTTCAACATCTTCGCCACAGATTAGCTTTGTGCCATTTCTTCCCGAAGTAATTTGCTGCCAGTCTTTATTATACAAGTTAATAAATAAGCTTTTTCTGCAAACACATCCTGCACCATATACCCAATGTGCTGTTGAAGCCCAGGTTTGGGAGCCATTTACGTAGGACTGCTTATGTTTTTCAATATCCGACCAAGCGGGCTGTTCAGGGTCGAATATGCCGCAACCACCTAACACACCAATTTTATTATCAGCGCACATAGCCTCATAAGCTATACCCACATAATCAGCACACAATCTATTATCATCATCGCAAGTAAGTATATACTCATACTTTGCAGCCTCGATTCCCATTTTATGAGCATGGTTTTTACCGGGGATTGGTTGGGACAATAATCTGAAATCAGCATTTGGAGTAGTGTATTTCTCCCATTCCTGTGAAGCAACCTGGAGAGTATTATCTGTTGATGCATTATCAATTACAATAATTTCCCATAAAATATTTGCAGGCACCTGCTGCATTGCCAAATGTTTCAGCGTATCAGGTAGGCGTGCAGCACTATTATAACAACAGATGATAACTGATATACCTAATTGCATTTACGAAATTTTGAAATTAATATACTTTTAAGAGACGTATAAGGCATCCATATTCAATTTAAAAGATTCGTAGCTAAATAGTTCATTGTATTTTAAATAACCATTTATGCCGTATTGCTTGCTTAAGTTGGGATCATTTAACAGGGTTAATATAGCGTTTGCCTGCCCTTGCTTATCCATAGCGTTTAAGAGTAATCCATTAAACTGATGCTGTACAGACTCTGGAAGCCCGCCTGCATTAGAGGTTACACATGGTAATTGATTGGCCATAGCCTCAATAACAGCAATTCCATGTGTTTCTTGTAAACTTGGCTGATAATAAATACATGCGCTTTTTAAATACATGTCGGTGTCAGCTTTATAACCTTCGAAACGGATGTTATCAAGCATTTTTGTAGCATCTTTAAATTCCTTTAATAATGGTCCGTCACCAAGCCATATAAAAATAGCATTACTATACTTTGATGTTACGAGCTTAGCCACATCTAGCCAAACATGGGGGTTTTTATAATTTATAACATGCCCCATAGTTACAATATGCTGTTTATTATTACTTTTTGTAGTTTGCGTTTTTACGTGGTTTAAATTATCGTTTAGCAGGCAATTATAAATCACATTAACAAATTTTTCTTTATTAGCTATATCCCAATTTTCGCAAATGAGTTGTTTGTTTGATTGCGATACAGTTATGATCCTTTTGCGCTTACTCAGATTTGTGTTACATGTATATGATGTAAAAGGTGTATGATTTTTATTTGGAGTAGAATGCAGTATGTAATATACTTTTCCCCAGGGCAACCACAACAGATACAAATATTTTTCTGGTTCAACCGAGCAGATAGTTACACTTGCATAGCTGTATTTGAAACTTAATAATTGTATAGCAAAAACGGACTTAAGTATTTTGAATAATTCTTTTATGTTGGTGGTGAAATAATTGCTCAAGTGAGCGCAGCCATGTAATTGTTGTTTGATTTTAACAATAATGCCCGTTGTGTCACCTAAGTTTTTTAAATAAGGAAGTTGATCTTCGTTTTCTAACAGTAGTATAATATTTTCCTTGCCAAGGTATTTTATTAATGCTTTAAGGTGACTATTACTGCCGCCAAACTCAAATAATTTAGCAATAATAATATGTTTCTTTGCTGCTTTAAACATTATCTCCTGGCAAAGTTTAGTTTCCAAAACACCAGGCATTTCAAAGCTAACTTACAATACTCCAACGTGCTGAAACAACCTTTATAATTCTTATAAACTTTCAAAAATTGATATAGAACCTTAGGGGTATATATAGTTTGGTTTAAATAGAAACGACGGATGGTGGAGTTTTTTTTTATCCTGATGTAGTCTTTAAATTTGTGTGCGTCAAAACATGCTTTCTCCATATTTAACCTGACAAGTTCGTCCATCCAACCAATCACATCATTTAGTTTGTTTATATTATTGAAGGTTTCATTTTGGAAAAGCAACTCGCGTGTATATTGATCATTTAAAGAGGCATTTTCCCAAATCAGGCTTAGCATATTAACCCTGCAAATGGCCGAATTTTTGTCCTGGTTCTTTTTATTGGTAATAGAGAATTGATTATTATGGTGTCTGTATGAAAGCAACACATCGGGCATGTTATTTATTTTACCAAGTGATACACACCTGGTCCATAGTTCATAGTCTTCAGCACATTCAAATTCATTTAAGTACCTGAGGTTATTATCATCAATAAAGCTTTTTTTTAGCATCACAGTAGGATGTGCCAACGGACAATATTCAAGCATTCCTATCTTTATATCATCATGACAAATAGGGAAACTCACAATAGTTTGACTGTCTATTAGTTGATAAGCAGTTCCACACAAATCAATTTCAGAGTGCTGATCCAGGTAGTTTACCTGTTTTTCGAGCCGGGTTAAGTGGCTAATGTCATCTCCATCCATACGAGCTATGTATTTGCCCCTGGATAGGTTAATACCTATATTTAAACTGGCTACCAAGCCGCTTTTGATTTTTTTCTGTATAAAGTTAATCCTTTCATCTTTGTAGCTGCTGACAATTTCAATGGTTTTATCAGTAGAACAATCATCAACTATAATAAGTTCAAAAGCTGTAAGGGTTTGATTCAGTATGCTGTCAATGGCTGCGACAATATAGCTCTCGCAATTATAAACCGGCATTATTATACTAACAATCGGGGTAGTTATAATCTTATCCACGTTTCGGGTACAATATCCTTAGCCTGGTAATTTAATTCAGTGTCATTAAACCATTTTATTGGCGCAATCACAATTTTGTCGGGTTTAGTGTTGAGCCAGGCTCCCCACCAACTAAAGGTGCTGTTGGCTATAATATGATGTTTGCAGTTGTACATTAAACGAAGATCTTCAAAAGCAGAATGCTCGTCATTAATATCAACAAAGTGCGTTATATAATTTAGTTTGAGGTTGTGTTTTGCCCAGTTTATATCATCTGAGAAAATGTAAAAAATCGGATCAGTAAGCTTATTAGCAAGTAAATTAGCAGCGTTTTCGTAATAATCTGGCGAGCATGTGCCGTGAATTTTGTTCACGGTTTCTTCCTTTTCAAAGTCGCCCCTGCGGATATGTAAGCTTATCGCGTTGTTTGATTTAATTTTATTGAGCAAAAAACAATTTGTGGCAGATGGGGGAGCTTTGGGAGTAAACTCATTTTTTATTTGCGTTTTTATATCTGCAAAATATTTCTCAGATTGCCAGTATCCGCTTAAATATGCATTAGTTAAAGGGGTAAAATATAGTGGGTTAAATTCTAAATTCTTTTCTTCAACTATATGTGTCTCAGGTTTAAAAAGCTTACTTTTTAGAAAATTAAACCTTGTTGTTTTTTTTTGCTTAAATGCCGAAATTTCGGTTGTCGACGCTATGTTTTCTATAATATTGAAATCGCACAGATTATAGCTACGTAATGACTGATCATCAAAAAAATGGATATCAAGTTTAAAATCAGTGTTGTTTTTATATGCCAGGCTTTTTGCAAAAGCATATTGAAATAACTGATTTCCTAAGCCTCCATGAATTTTAACAATTAGCATATTTGTTTATAAAAGCTTCAATATCATGTAATTCAGTAAAATGTTCCTGCAGCCAATCATGTTCTTTATTCCACCATTCAAATTTCTCAAGAAAGGATATTTGATCCGGTTCAAAGCGATACTTTATAACCTGTGCCGGTACTCCAACAGCAATGGCATATGGTGGTATATTTCTTGTTACTACAGCGCCTGCGCCAATTATTGCACCATTACCAATTGTAATATCATCCATAACAATTGCATTAACACCAATCCATACATCGTTACCAATGGTAGTTTTGCCCATTTCAATAAAATATTGTTTATCGCTAAATGTCATACCATTTTGTTTGTGAACAGAAAAAAAAGCCGGATGGGTACTTACAAATTTAGAGGAGGGATGCTTCCCTAAGCAAATGGAAACTCCCTGCGCAACGGAGCAGAATTTGCCAATTTCGGTATTCATCATCGATACATTTTTCGAAAGATATGTGTAACTCCCAATAGTGCAATTGTCGATATAGCAATTCTCTCCAATTTTAACAAAAGGATTATTTGAGCCTAAATCTGGTATGCTATTACCCCGGATTTGACCATTTGATTTATAATTAAGAAGCTGCTTTAGCCAGTTTTTAATTATCTTCTTCAAGTTTTTTTACAATTATCTTTGCTTGTTCAACATCTTTTTCCCACCACGAAGACGCCAAAATTTTGTCAATTTTTTCCTGTGGAAAGCGATATTTTAAAATCTTTGCAGGTACACCCCCAACAACTGCAAAAGGCGGTACATCTTTATTAACAAATGCATTGCCTCCAACAACACAACCAATACCAAGGGTTATACCTCTTCTTATAGTGGCGCCAGATCCTATCCAAACATCGTGTGTAATGATGCATTTTTTTTGTGTTAATACTTCATATGGCGTATCGTTAAGAAAGCTGGATGTTGAAATTAGATTAAGCGGGTGTTCGCCGTGCCCTATATTTACATTGTTGGCAATAGAATTATATCTTCCTATAATTGTCTTTGAAATTAAAGTATTAAACCCAATATAAGTATAACTATCAATTGTGCTGTTTTCACAAACATATGATCCTTTTAAGATAGTTATGTTGTGTCCTTTAACAGCTTTTATATCCACATCGTCAGCATGGATGTTGTTTGATTGTTTTTTGAAATATTGTATTCGTTTTTGCTCTTCCGTATGTTTTTTTAAAAAAGCATACAATATAACCTTCAATTTTTTTAGCTGGGATAATAACATTCTTAATTTTTATTCAATTTTCTTCCACTCGGGCGTAAGGAAAAACAGCCCGGCCGATTTTGGCAGGTAGCGGCTGGTTAGTTTGCCTCCATCGATAATTTCAAAAGAAATACAATCTTCCCGGTAATCATATATTTCGGTGCTTGACGTATCACCACAATAAAGACTTAAATAATAGGTGCCTGGATATAACCGCAGGTCGTTTAATGTTATGCGGTAAAGAGCAGTATTTTCGGCTGATGCTGATACCTGAAAATGCGAATCTTCATCGATCATGTTAGCTATTTTAATGCCATCAACAGTTTTTAGTTCAATGGATGTGCGAACCTGGCTTTGATTGGGGTTTTTAAATTGCAGGTGAATATATATATGCATATCATCACCTAACGAGAATAGGCGCGTACTATCTGACCGCCCATGCTTTTTTAGATAAACATCTACAAAACTAACTTTTTTATTACCTATTCCAGCTGTAATTGTTTCACTTAAGTTTACGTAAGCTTCAGTTAAAAGATCAGATTTTAAATAATCATCAACAATTTTACTTGTTAGGCCATTCATGGCCACCAGCCCGTTTTTTAATAATATGGATTTATTGCAAAGTTGATTTATAGCTGCCATATTATGGCTAACAAACAAAATAGTTCTGCCTTCCCCTTTACTAACTTCCCCCATTTTTCCCAAACACTTCTTTTGAAATTCGGCGTCACCAACGGCTAATACCTCATCAACAATCAATATTTCCGATTCCAGGTGGGCCGCCACGGCAAAAGCAAGGCGCACATACATGCCCGATGAATACCGTTTTACCGGCGTATCCACATATCGCTCAACTCCCGAGAAATCTACGATCTCATCAAACTTTCGCTTTATTTCTGCTTTACGCATGCCCAGGATGGCACCGTTAAGATAAATATTTTCCCTGCCGCTTAATTCGGGGTGAAAGCCCGTACCAACTTCCAGTAAACTGGCTATTCGTCCTTTTAGTTTAACCGAACCTGTGGTAGGAGCGGTAACCCGGCTTAGTATTTTAAGCAATGTGCTTTTGCCGGCACCATTACGACCTATAACGCCAACGGCATCGCCGTGTTCTATCTCAAAATTGATATCCTTTAAGCTCCATACAATGTTACTTTCACCTTTTTTTGCGCGATCGTTAACTTCGCCTATTTTTAAAAAAGGATCTTCTTTACCTCTCATCTTTGCCCAGTAACGTTCCAGGTCGCGGGATAGGGTTCCTGTGCCTATTTCTCCTATCTGGTAAGCTTTTGAAAGATTTTCTACTTTAATTACCGATGGCATATATTACACTGTATCTATAAAGGTGCGTTCAACGCGGTTAAAAATTACTATCCCAATTAAAAGTATCAGTATTGTTATCGCAGTGGTGATCCCTAAGGATAGCATAGTAAAAGTACCCTGGCCAAGAAAGCCATATCTGAAAGATTCAATAATTGGCGTCATCGGGTTATATTCAACCATCCATTGGTATTTGGGGTATTTTTCCTTAACGGTAGATAAAGGATAAATTACTGTAGTTAAATACATCATTAGCTGGATACCGAAGGTAATTAGGAAGCTTAGGTCACGATATTTTGTAGTCATGGCAGATATGATCATTCCAAGCCCTAAACCTAACATTGCCATTAACATTAATAAAAAAGGGAACAGTAACAGATAGGCATTGGGATGAACATTTGCGCCTTTAAATACATAAAATCCTATCATCAGGAAAAAAAGCACCATTTGAACGCCAAAACGGATCAGGTTTGAAACCACAATGCTTAGCGGTACTATAAGCCTGGGAAAGTATACTTTGCCAAAAAGACCGGC
Organism: Mucilaginibacter sp. P2_A4; assembly: GCF_056405015.1. Lineage (NCBI taxonomy): Bacteria > Pseudomonadati > Bacteroidota > Sphingobacteriia > Sphingobacteriales > Sphingobacteriaceae > Mucilaginibacter > Mucilaginibacter sp. P2_A4. The sequence continues at coordinate 39,479 of NZ_JBFUCX010000011.1, forward strand.
GTTTGCTGTAAAAACTGAGGATGTTTTTGTAAGGCAATCTGCAAAATAGTTCCATGCGGTAATACCTGCCAAATAGAATAATGGCTTAGGTAAATGATCGGCAGAGATGTCTGCAAGGTTACCAAATACAAAAGTGTAAATGACAGTAGTGAACAATGGCTGAATAAAAAACCACAATGGGCCAAGGATGGTTTGTTTATAAAAAGAAACAAAATCGCGCCGTACCAATAACATCAGCAAATCCCGATAATGCCATATATCATCAAGTTTTAAGTCAAATAAGCTGCTGTGGGGAGTTAATTCAATATCCCATTTTTCTTCGGTAGGCATACTCATTCGTTTAATAGTAATTGTAATTTTTGCATGTAATCTATTTCGTTAAAATGCAACAGGCATTGCTTTTGCAACTGCTTGCGTTTAACAGCTGTTAATGGCGATTCTAAATATTCGGTAATGCATTTACTCAGTTCGCAGATATCATCTGCATTTATTGCATGACCTAATTCGCCATTTCTTATCGCATCAATACTGCCATCGGCATTACCGCAAATAACCGGCAATCCACAGGCAAGGGCTTCAATAAATACTATACCAAAACCTTCTTTTTTGCTGGGTAGCACAAACAGGTCGGCCAATAAAAAATAGTCTGTTAGTTCAGCTTCTTCAATAAAACCTGTAAGTATTACCTGTTCTGCTACGTTATGGTGTACTATAAGTTTTTTTATTCTGTCCTCTTCTTTGGTATCGTACTTTCCTGATAGTATATATTTAATACCCGGAAAATGCTGTTTTAAGTTGCTGATAGCTTCTATTACATGCTCGTATCCTTTGTATTGTTCTGTAGAAGCAAGGCGTGTTAATGTAAAAATAACGGGCTGATTTGTTGTTAACTTATAGCGCTCAAGAAGGTGTTTCGGCTTCTCAAAGGTTACCGGCAGCTTCATGAATGGGTCGATCGCGTTATTTAAAACCCGGCAAATATCTGCACTTACACTGTGTCGTTTTAGCATTTGCTCACGCGTAAAATTGCTTACACAAATTACCTTGTCGCAACGTTTTAAAAGATATTTTTTAACAAATGAAAGCGGCCGCCAAACCTCAATGCCATGGGCAATAAGCCAAACCTTGCATTTAGGATGAACCAATTTTATAAACAAACCAACACTTGCCAGGTTTATGTGGCTTAAAATAATAACATCGGGCATTGTTGATTTACTCACAGCCTTAAATGCAAAGTTAACGCGGTTAACTCCAAAGCCTTTAAAAGCATTTGCCTGCAGATATTGGGGCATCAGATCGGTTTGCTTATCATAAGCAGACCATAGTTCAAAATTCCCTTTGTTGGTTTTTGCCAGTTGCTGTAATGAATGCCCCAGCGTACGGGTCATTTTTTGGATGCCGCCAGTAGTGCTGAATGTTTGTAAAGTAAAAAGTATTACTTTTTTAGACATTGGCTTGTATTTGGTAAAGAGCAAAAGCTTTTGACCAATGGATTTGGTTATTTTTAAAATTTTTAATTACACTTTGTGCTATTTTACCCCGATATAAGCTACTATCGCTTATTGGTTTGTATTGGCTCATCCATTGTTGTAATGGAAATGTAAAGCCCATTTTTGGCCGGTTCCAAACCGCTTCGGGTAGCAGGCCGTTAAAGCTATCAATCAGAATTTTTTTTGCTTGTTGGTTATTGAATCTTATTTCCGGCGCGATGCTTTCAGCCAGACTTGTAAAGTCCTCGTCTAAAAAAGGGACCCTAACTTCTAAACCATGATTCATGCTCATCACATCAGTATCTCGCAGGAGTTGATTTTGCATATAAAGGTTTGCTTCAAACCATGATGCATGTTCCTGATCATAAGGCCCCAGATGAGGGATATCAAAACCATTAAAAAGAACTTCCCTAACTTGTTTATCATCAGTATTAAGCGCCTTTGCAATATCGCCCGGCGAAAACAATCCTCTCAATAAAAGATAATCGGCTGCCGAATGGTCATTACCCAAAAAGGTAAGCTTTTTATAATGATCTGGTAATAACCCTTTAATAGCCGAAAATAGGGAAGGAGGGAGTTTTCTTAAATATCCAAGATACCGTATCCGGTTAAATGAGGGATAACCACCAAAATATTCATCAGCGCCTACGCCGGATAGTACTGCTTTTAAGCCATCCTCATGTGCGTACTTGCTAATAAACCAGCTATTGATGCCATCGGTAGTTGGCATATCCATGGCGTTAATGATTTGCGGAAGGAAAGTTTCAAAATCATCCTGCTTCACTAAGTGCGAAAAATTTTCACCGCTTACCTTATCTAAAACTACGCGCTGATACGCCTGTTCATCATAGTTTTTTTCGTTGAAAAATATCGAGATGGTTTTAAGCTGCTCCTTTTTTTCTTTGTCTGCTAATAGCGTAATAAGGCTTGAATCTATACCACCGCTTAAAAATACACCCAATGGCGCATCTGCAATCAGCTGGCGGTTTACACCTTTTATTAAAGCATTTTTTATCAGCTGCCGGGCTTCATTAACATCGGTTATCTGATTTTTTAATACAGTTTGTTTATAAGGGCTGATCTCATGCGTTGATGATGCATGGGTCCAACATAAATAATGCCCTTTGGGTAGGCTAAATACATTTTTTAAAGTAGTATACGGTTCTGGTATATGGCCAAACGCTAAAAACCTTATAGGCCAATTGGGATCTTTTTCGGCAGATATGCCAGCCGCCGTAAAAGCTCTTATTTCTGATGCGAAACTCAGCTGGCCACCTTCGGCGAAATAATATACCGGTTTTATACCAGCCGTATCGCGTACCAGGTAGGTAAGCCCCTTCATGCTATCAAATAAGGCGAATGCAAACATGCCTCTCAATTTGGAGAAGGCTTCAGTTCCCCATTGCAAATAGGCGGCAATTATTACTTCTGTATCAGTAACGGAATTGAAGCTAACCCCAAGCCTTAACAGCTCGTTTCTTAATTCCTGGTAATTATAAATTTCGCCGTTAAAGGTTATCCATGCTTTTTGCGTCACATCTGCCATTGGCTGATGCCCGTTACTGCTCAAATCAATTATGGATAGCCTGCGGTGCCCAAATGCGAGATGTTGTTTTTCATCATAAAAAATACCTTCGTCATCTGGTCCTCCATGTTGCAATACTTTGCACATCATGCTCACCTTTTCCCGGATAAGTTGGGGTTGTAACCGCTTATTAATTATTCCAACTATCCTACACATACTTTATAAATATTCACAGCTTCGCCCCGTAAACTACATTTTTAATTGTAACTTATTATTTAACAGTGACTTATACTTATTGGTATAGGCCTGTTTTTTTATTAATTGATGGCTGATTTAAAATCAGCCATCAATATTTTTTAATTAAAATAAATAATTTCAATTAAAATCTTTCAATATAAGATGCGGCAACATGGACAATTATGGAGCATCCTATACTTTCAAGCCTTAATATCAATTGCTTTTGCGACCGCTGCGATATTACTTCCCCGGTCATTCCTTTTAATGGACCTGCTTTGAGTATGATTTTTTCTCCCGCCTGCAGATCATCTTCGGTAATCTCCAATTCATATGGGCTGGCCATTAATAACTTTAACTCTGTTATCTGGCGGCTGGGCATTGATGCGGGCTTCCCCATGAAATATAAAAACCTTGATATGCCTTTTGTCATCAATATATCGGCCTGCTCATGTTGAGCAATGTTAACAAATATGTATGATTTAAGAAAAGGCTCTTCAACCCATTTTTTGCGATCGCTCCATTGTTTTAATTGTCGGTGCAGCGGCAGGTAAGCTTCAACCCCTTTGTTTATTAATGCCTGGTATACTTTTTTTTCGGCACGAGGGTTTGTATAAACAGGATACCACTTTTTTGTTGTTTCACTTACCTTTAATTCCATTGTTTTAATAAGTGCATCTTATTGTTTAAACCATCGCCTTATATCCCACCATTTATTTTTATCATCATCTAAATAATAGCCAGATCCCGAGTATCCGCTATAGTCAGAGTAATAGTAATATCTTGAACCCGCATTGTCGCCGGTAAATTTGGTAGTATAGTATCTTGCATGTAAAAGGTCTTCTTCAAAAGCGTTTAGTACAATTACGGTATTATCAAGATGATATTCTTGTGCTATGCGTTGAGGAACCGTAGCTGCATAAAATTTAGATTTTCCTGATCGGATCACAAAAACATTGATATCGCTCATCCTTATTAAGGGGATTGCATCAGATACCAGGCCGATTGGCGCGGTATCAATCATTATAATATCATACCTTAATTTCAATTCGGCAATCATCGCAATCATCCTGGCGCTGTGCAGTAATTCTGATGGGTTTGGAGGAACCGGGCCTGAAACCATAAAATCGAGATTATCCTGTTCAGAGTGGAGAATAATTTCATCAAGCGTGCTTTGGTGAGCAAGGTAGTTGCTTAAGCCTTTGTCATTAGGTACATGAAAGGTTTTATGGAGTCTTGAGCGCCTTAAATCGGCGCCGATAAGTATAACCTTTTTATCAATGAGCGATAGGGTACTTGATAAGTTTACAGCTACAAATGATTTACCCTCGCCGGCAACCTCCGATGTTATACAAATTATTTTACTGGCCTTTTCTGATGCAAGGAAGCTTAGATTGGTACGCACCGAACGAACCGATTCGGCAAATATGGATCTGGGCTTACTTAGGACTAAGACCTGCCTGCTGTTTTCATCAATGTGTTCCGGATATTTTCTTATAACCCCCAGTATAGGTATTACTGTAAGGCTTTCAATGGTTTCCTTATCATAAATATAAGGGTTAAGTATCCTTATTGAAATAATGAGGCCAAGGCCTATTGCCAAACCCAAAATGATGGCCGAACGATGGATATCATGTTCGTTTGGTGATACAGCATTATAATTGGGCTGTGCAAATTCAATAACCGTGGCACCGGGTAATATGCCGGCGCGGCTTATCTGAGCTTCCAGTTTCTTTTCTGACAGAAAGGAATATACCTTATCATTTATCTCGAAATCCCGTTGTAAAGCAACAAGATCACGCTGGGCTGCCGGTAATGACATTATGGTTTGGTTAATCTGCGCTAACTGACTATCCAAATAAGCTATGTTTTTTACGACACTGTTACGCACACCTTTTATGTTATTTAAAGCGGTGAGTTTACTTTGAAGTATTTGCTGATTAATATCAAGCAGGGGTTGAGAATTAGGTGTATAAGTTTTTAATAAGGCTGATCTTTCAGATATCTGTACATCTAACTTGCCTATTAATGCGTTTAAAACAGGTAAATCAGTTCCGCCAGAACTGAAATTTAATGTAACATTATCCTTTTCTTTGGTTATTTGATCTGTTAGCTGATCAAGTGCTATCATCTGAATTTTTAACAGTGATCTTCTTGTTTCAATCTCGGCGGCTTTACTGGCCGAAGTAGCTGAGGCAGAGCTTACATCAAGTATTTTGTTTTTGTTTTTATATTTTTCTATTGAACTTTCTGATCCTTTTACTTCACTGGATAGGAATGAGAGCTGGCTGTCAATAAAATCAATCATTTGTGATGCCGACTGTGATTTCTGGTTTCTGTCAAAAATCACATACTCCTTCATGATATTGTTAAGCACATCAGCAGCAAACTGGGGGTTAAGGTCGGTTTCCTGCAGCGAGATAATATTGGTATTCTTGCCGGTTTCGCCGGCTCTTAAACCACCCTGCACCCTGCCTATATAATCTTCCGGAATATTGAACTTGAAAAGATAAATTGTACTGTTATCAATAGCGCCAGGGTATTTTATGGTAAAACTGGTATTGCCTATAGTTATAGGTGCATTATAGCTATAGTTGTTTTTAGTTTCTTTTTCGCCCGTTTTATAAGAGAGGCTAAAGATTTGTTTGTTGATAGGTTTGTAACTTATAATATCATGATAAAAGTTTAAGCTATCAAACTTTATAAGTTGAATGCTTAATGGCTTTGATGGATATGTTTCGGAGGTGCGTACGCGGCCGGATATAAAAAAACTTACCCGGTAGTCCATGTCTTTTATAGCACTAAGTATTACATTTCTGCTTTGTAATACCGAAGTTATACTCTGTATTTTTGATGGCCCGCGTTCGGGCACTGCCATTACAGATATAAGATCTGAAACTTCCGACTTTCTTTCTTCAATTTTTAATGTGCCGGATGTTGCAAACGTTTTAGGCGTGTACCATAAATAAGTATAAGATATAATCACAGCCAAACCCACAGATGCGGCAATCCAATACCAACGACTCAACAATACTTTGCCAATCTTGAAATAGTCGATTTCCTGGTTAGGCAGTTTTCTTTGGAATTTTTCTGTTTCTTCCATTAGCGGCGGGAAAGCGATAAAACAAGTAAAGCTGTACTCAGTAAAAGCAACATTGGCTGTACAATGGATGAAGCGTTTTGTAAATTATCATTACGTATGGCGCGTTTGTTTTGAGCTATATATACAATATCGCCATTTTGAAGTACAGCCCTCGGATCGTTTATTGATTGTATGTTCCTAAGATCTACGTAGGTTACCTGGGGATTTTTTTGATCTCCACGAATTATTTTAACGTTTGATATATTAGCCTTCTCTGTAAGGCCTCCAGCCTGTCCAATCATTTCAATCAAAGTGGTTTTGTCTCTAACCAATGGAAAATTTCCCTGCCCCTTAATTTCGCCAAGTAAGGTAACCCTCAGGTTGGTGATTTTTAACTCAATTATGGGATCTTTTAAAAGGTTTTTACGGTAAAGGTCTTCAATAAGTTTTGATGCCTGGGTGCGTGTAAGTCCTACGACAGCAACATGGCCAATAACAGGTAGGGCCACGGTGCCTTCTTCGTCAACCTGGTAAGTTTGTCCGGCTCCAGCGCTTCCACCACCGCCTCCGCTATTTGATGAAGGCGCTTCATCAACTACATATTTAATATTTTGCAGGTTTCGTATCTGCAGCATATCCTGTGATTTTATGCGATAGCTGCTTAAATCGTTATAACTTTTCTGCGATACTGTATCAGTATTGACAGTTTTTTGTTCAAATAAAGGTTGGTACTGCTTACCTGAGCAGGAAGATAGAATAAGAACTATTAAAAAAATAGGGAAAATTGACGTTACTATGCGCATGAGGACAAAAAACTTATGCTTAAATATTTTTATAATTCTGCATTGATTCCAAAAATACATAATTTGCGGGTATTAACGATTCGTATTTTTTCCAATTTATAGAGTTTGAAGATTTCATTAGTTACCGTTGTTTATAATGCCCAGGATACCATAGCGCAATGTATCCAATCTGTTATCAGCCAAAAACATCCCGATATTGAGCATATTGTTATTGATGGCGGATCAACCGACAATACGGTAAGTATTATAAAAAAACATATAAAACACATCAATTTTTTTGTTTCTGAACCAGATCAAGGCATATATGATGCCATGAACAAAGGAATCAGGATAGCTACTGGCGAAATTGTTGGTACTCTTAATGCCGATGATCGCCTGGCTGATGATCAGGTTTTATCAACAGTAGCACAGGTATTTACACAACAGGATATTGATGCGGTTTACGGAAACCTGAACTATGTTAATCTCAACGGAAAAACAATCCGGAAATGGAATGCAAAGCAGTGTGTAATTAATTCCTTTAACTGGGGATTTATGCCCCCGCATCCCACGTTTTATTGCAAACGTAACTTATTTGAAAACTTGGGCTTTTATAGCCTGGAATACGGCTCGGCGGCCGACTATGAACTGATGCTACGGTTTATGTATCTGCATAAAATCAAATGTTTTCATATAAACAAAATAATGGTTGCTATGCTAGGCGGTGGCGTAAGTAATAGAAGTTTTAAAAGTAGGTTTAAAGCCTGGGGTTTTGATTTAAAAGCTATGCGTAAAAATAACATTGTGTTTCCTGTGTTGGCGTTACTTTTAAAACCCTTAAGGAAAATTTATCAATATATTTAATTGGTTTTTATACACATTTCACATCCCCGTACTTAGCGTTATTTGCTACATTGTAACATGAAAGTTTCAATTTGCAAGCGGGTTCGCTGATTAAATGAATCGCTTTTTTAACTTTGCGGCATGACAGAGCAAGACCTGATAGCCTACTTAGAAGCAGCAACATTACCTGAAACCTTACGCCTTGATAGGGCAACCACCCAACTTGATGTTAAAGAAGCTGTAAAAAGGAATATCGAACAGATGACGTCAGATGTTAAAGATGGAAATGCGAAACACCGGTTAACCAGGATATGGTATGCCCTTGAAAATCCATATAACGGACCAGAAATACCTCGTTTTTAATATCCCCGCTCAATTTTACCAATTTTAAATAGCATCTCTCAGTTTTAACGGACGCAGGGCTCATTGTTTTCATTTTTAAATGAAAAAACTGCTGACCGCCTTTTGATTAACTATTTTGTAATAAAATGGATAGAGAGTCAAATTAAAGTCATAATAGTTAAGGCGTTTTTCTGGATTTTAATCAGCCGCTGCAAAGTTTCATTCAAATTTTCGGCGAAAATATTGATAGCGAAATCTTGGTAAAGGAGACTTTTTAATTGATCATTTTGGCTGTATTGCTGTTAAGCTTTTGTTACTTTAATTTAAAGTAATCGGTTAGTAATTAATATTTTGACTTCTCAAGGAAAAGGGAAAATACCTCGCGTGTTTTCCCTTTTTTTTAGTTAATTAAATTAACCGTCTTTCTGTTAAGCTGAAGATTTTCGCGCAGCCGATAACGAAATAAAATATGGTTTGTTGTGTCATTTAAATAAAATAAATCGTCAAGGTTAACAAAGTATAGTCGTAGGAAATATTGCAAAATTTTATTTTGCTTTGCGCTATGTACCCGTTGTGTTTACCGGGATAACTATTAATTAATTTATTTCAATGAAAAAAGGTTTACTACTTATTTTGTGCAATTTTTTATTGGCTGCAACCCAGCTATTTGCGCAAAGCCATGCCGTTAATGGTGTGGTAACAGCTCAAGATGATGGCTTACCTCTACCGGGAGTAAGCGTAAAAGTAAAAGGAACGAACATTGGCGCCCAAACCGGTGCAGATGGCAAATACTCACTAAATGTTGCTAATAATGCAACACTTGTATTTAGCTTTATTGGGTACAGTGCCCAGGAAGTTCCTGTTGGTAACAAAAGCAATTTAAACGTAGTTCTGGTACCGGCCAGCCATGGTTTAAATGAGGTTATTGTTACCGCTTTAGGTATTTCGCGCCAGCAAAAATCATTGGGTTATGCTGCCCAGGCGGTTAAGGGTGATGATTTATCGGTAACAAAGCAATCTGACCTTAACACGGCCTTAGCCGGCAAAATTGCCGGCGTACAGGTACTTGGCGGTTCAGGAGCAAAGTTTGGCACTTCTACAATCCGTATCCGTGGCGTTAACTCCTTATCGGGCGGTAATCCCATTTATGTGGTTAATGGTGTGGTTACTGATCCAAATGCAGTAAATAATGATGATATTGAATCATTAACAGTTTTAAAGGGCCCGGCAGCTACTGCGCTATACGGTCAACGTGCGTCAGAAGGCGCGGTGGTTATCTCCCTTAAAAAAGGTGTTGATAGAGGAGTTGGCGTTTCATTTAATCAGTCAACAACCTTTGAAAAAGTTTACCAGCTTCCTGAGTACCAGAACGAATATGGTGGTGGTACAAGTTTAAACTGGAAGACTTACACTTATGATCCTGGAAACTCACCCGCATCAAATGCAAATTTTAATGGAGTTAAATATTATGATTATGGTGTTGATGAAAGCTGGGGTCCTAAACTTGATGGAACCTTGTACGCACCATGGTATTTCTGGGATCCAACTAATCCTGGCTATGGTAAATTAAAACCCTTTGTGGCTCAGCCTAACAACGTTCGTGATTTTTACCGTACAGGTGTTACTGCAAATACAAATGCAGCGTTTTCAAAAGCCAGTGATAATTATAACTTCCGGGTTTCATACACTAACATTGAACGTACAGGTATTACGCCTAACAGTGATCAAAAACGCAATAACGTTGGTTTAAATGGCGAACTTAAGTTAACAAAAAAATTAACTGTAAGCGCCAATGTAAACTTTTCACAAATCAATTCAAACAATGTTCCCCAGGAAGGTTATGGAACGCAAACAGCCGGATCATTCAGCCAGTGGTTTCACAGGGATACTGAAATTGGTCAGCTGAAAAATTACAAGAGAGCCGACGGAACGTATACATCATGGAATATTATTAGCCCTGATGATCTTTCGCCGCATTACTGGGACAATCCGTACACCGAGGCTTATGTAAATACTTCTAAGTCAAACAGCAATCGTATATACGGTAATCTTACAGCATCTTACCAGTTCACTAAAGACCTTTCTCTTTCGGTAATGGCCCGGGAAGATCTTTTGAACAGGGATGACAATTCACGAGTAGGTTCAGGTACTATCAATGTGGATTCATATTCACAAAGCCAGTATACTTATAAAGAGAATAATTATGTGGCTAATTTGAACTACAGCCACGTTTTTCATGATCTATCAGTAAAAGCTGGTTTATATGCAGAAAGTCGCCAGGATCGTTACCTGTACACCAGCGGAAATACTAACGGCGGTTTGGCTATACCCGGACTATATACTCTTGGTAACTCAATTGATGCGCCAACAGCACTTAGTTATAATGCTTTAACCCGTGTTAATAGTTATTATGGTTACACCTCATTTGGCTATAAAGACTTTTTATATCTTGATTTTAACGCCCGTAATGATAATTCATCTACGCTGCCTGTTAATAATAATTCTTACTGGTATGGTGGTCTTTCCGGCTCATTTGTTTTCTCGGAACTTTTACCTAAAAACGACATTCTTACGTTTGGTAAATTAAGATTATCAGCTGCAAAAATTGGTTCTGATGCTTCGCCGTACCAGGTTTATCAGACTTATAACTTATCTACAACTCCACACGGAGGAGATCCGATCCAAACCGTACCAAATACCCTTCCAAATGCTAACTTAAGGCCTACACTTTCTACCGCTTTTGAAATAGGTACAGAGCTGCGTTTTATAAAAGATAGGATCAGGTTTGATTTTAACTATTACACCCGCAATACCAAAGACCAGATATTGCCGTTACCAGTTAACGGAACTTCAGGTTATTCGGTTGCGGTAATTAATGCAGGTGAAATTAAAAATAACGGTATAGAAATAACATTGGGCGGCACGCCGGTAAAAACAAAAGAATTTACCTGGAATGCAGATTTCAACGTTGCGTTTAACCGTAATAAAGTAGTTTCAATATTCCCTGGCATAAACAGCTTACAGGTATCACCTGATGGTGCAGGCGGTTATGGCCTTGCTGGTGGTAACCAGGCTGCAGGTGCAAAAAGCTTTGGATTTGTTGGTTCTCCAAGCTTTGGTGTTAACGGCGTATTAGGTCAGTCTTATGGTCAAATCATTGGCTCAGGCTTCACCCGTGATACTAAAGGCAACATTGTAGTTGATCAAACTGGTATGCCTGTAGTAAACAATTCTGTTAATTTAGGTAGTATGCTGCCAAGCTATACCGGTGGTTTTACTAACTCATTTAATTATAAGGGAGTAGTAGTAGCTTTTTCTCTTGATTTTCAGAAAGGCGGAAAATTTGTTTCTGTTACTGAGCAAAACTTAAACGGATCCGGACTTGGAGCTGAAACAGTTGGAAACAATGCAAAAGGAAATCCAGTACGTAATGACGTAGCTAATGGCGGTGGTACACTGGTACAGGGCGTTCATGCAGATGGCACTCCTAATACTACCTACGTAAATACCCGTCAGTTATATGAGCAGGTATATAGCCAGATATGGGAAAAATACACATTTGATGCTTCTTATGTTAAATTAAGAGAAGTTAGTGTAGGTTATTCATTTTCTAAAAAAATGCTGGGAAGACTTCCATTCCAATCGGCTTATTTTGGCGTAACCGCGCAAAACCCCTGGTTAATTTATTCCAAAGTTAAAGGTGTTGATCCGTCACAACTGCAAACATCTTTTTATGAAGGTGGACAGTTGCCTAACACAAGAAATTTAGGCGTCAACCTTAAACTAACTTTCTAATAAGCTCAAAATCATGAAAAAAATATTCAATATAAGTAAATATATTATTGGGGCCGGTGTAGTTATCCTGTCCTCATGTAAAGTGGGGGGCGATGTAAACGTTAATCCCAACCAATCGCCAAATGCTCAAACGGGCTATATGCTAAGCAGCGCCATACAGTTTTTGGGTGGTGTAAACGGAGCTGGTGCCACAACTAATATCAATTCCTTTGCAGGCGAGTTATATTCGCAATACCTGTCTGAAACGTTTTACACCAATGAGTCATTGTTTTCATTAAAACAATACGATTATCAAAACTATTACACAGGACCATTACAGGATCTGAAAACGGTTATTACTGTAAATACAGACCCGGCGAAGAAAAGTCTGGAAACAACAACCAGGTACGGTTCAAATAATAACCAGATTGCTTCGGCACGTATACTTACCGCATTTATCTATCTGACAATGACTGACAGGTGGGGAGATATACCTTACACCCAGGCATTAAGCGGATCAGCTAATTTTTCACCGGTATTTGATGCTCAAAAGGACATTTATCCATCTTTAATGAAAGAGCTGGATGAAGCCCAAAAGCAATTCGATGACGGCCCGGCATTAACAGGTGATATTCTATTTCATGGTAACAACAATAAATGGAAACACTGGGCAAACTCATTGCATGCTATCATGGCTTTAAGGTTGTCAAAGGTAGATCCGGCAACAGGTCGTACCGAATTTGCAAAAGCAGTTGCCGGCGGGTTGATGATATCAAACGAGGATAACGTATCTTATACTTATTTGGCAGCACAAACAAACGAAAATCCATATTTTAATAACTATCGTAATCGCTATGATTATGCGGTTAGTAGTTTGGTAGTAAATACATTACAAGGTTTTAATGATCCCCGTTTACCGGTTTACGTTGCTCCAACAGTATCTAAAACCTACGTTGGCTTACCTTATGGTACCTATGGTGATAAACTTGGTGATTATAGTGCAGGTACCAGGGATAAACCGGGTAATGTATCATTAATAGGCCTGACTGTATCAAATCAGGATTCTCCAACTATCTGGACTTCCTATGCCCAGGTATTATTTACGGAGGCTGAGGCTGCTCACTTAGGTTGGATTGCTGGCGGCGATGGTGCTGCCGCTGATTTTTACAATCAGGGTATAACCGCATCTTTAACGCAGAATGGTATAAGTGCTGGTGATGCTGCAACTTACCTGGCGCAAGCTTCCATAAAGTTCTCGGCTAACACTGCTCTTGAACAAATATTACTGCAAAAATGGATCGCAGGCTTTTTAAGTAATGGCTGGGAGTCATGGGCGGAATACCGCAGAACAGGCTTGCCTAAATTGCTTGATCCTGTTCCGGGATCATTAAGCCCGGGTCAGAAAATTCCGCGCAGACAGCAATACCCGCAAACAGAGCATGATTTAAATCTGACTAATTATAATAATGTTATTTCACGTCAAGGTCCTGATGCATTGGATACCAGGGTTTGGTGGGATAAATAAGCAAATTGATATTGCATAATAAATAAAAAGGGCTGGATCAGGTAAAATTGATCCGGCCCTTTTATTTAGCAAATTAAAATTTCCTGTCGGCGAAATGAATAAAAAGAAACGATCACTTTTGCCCATATTGGGGCGGTTTTTTATAAACCTTCATTCATTGTATTTAGTAGATTAATGAGCGTTGTATTGATCGAAATTGCCCATTTAAATACTTTCATTGCCTGGTATATTACCTCGCATAATTAAAAGTTAATCTGGTTTAATTTGGAGTTATTTTTTGCCCTAATTATATACTAACCGGGCGGGCACTTCGTTTAAATTATAACTTTTATAATCTATCAACACCAATGCTATTTTACCGGTGATTCTATTGTTTATTGATAAAAAATAAAGTCTATGGAAACGATCTTGGTACAAGAGAATGATCTCGGTACTTTGGAGGCAGTCACTGAGGCCTTGCAAATGGAGGGCTTTCGGGTTTACAGTTTAACCGACTGCAATGATAACGTCCTGGACATGATCAGGCGTCATCACCCAAGGCTTGTATTGCTTGACTGCTGGCTTTTTAATCATTCGGGTAAACAGGTTTGCCAGTGGATCAAGGCACATTTCCGGCGCCTGCCAGTGGTCGCTTTAAGCTGCGATGATCAAATTGATGTACATTACCGGGAACTGGGTTTTGATGACTATCTTAAAAAACCGTTTGACCTGGATCAGCTTTACTACGTAGTTAGGAAACAGTTAACATGGCATAGGCGCAAAAAGAAATACACCGAACTGACGTTATAAATACTTGAGTCAGTTAGTCGGCCCATTTTAATGGTCATTGCCGCATTGATGATCTGTCTAATCAAAGGAAATTCCGGGGAGTATAAGATGACAATGAGTATCGAACCTGCACATGCTAATGGCAGGCTGAAAATTATCATCGCCATAAAAAAGGAAATGAATATTTTGATCAGTCAATCGAGATCAAATAAGCGGTCGCAAATCCATTCACGTTTAACCATGCACTGTTTACCAGCGCTTTAATTCTTTATACCATGTTAATAAGCAAAGATAAAAGCAAAGAAAAAGATGAAGCAAAGCCAGCAATACATCTGGCTACCGATTGGCCGCTTTGCGAAAAAGATGAACAGGCCATCGCGATAGAGCATACCAAAATACTTCAAAAGGAAGCGTTGGATAGATGGGAACGTTTAAGAACAAAGAGACACTAATTAAATTTTACCTGTTAAAATTAAAGTGCTGCGATTCAACTGTTTTATTCGCAGGTATCAAAGAAAGCCAGTGACTATTTGACTTCAACTAAATACCCGTACGGTTTTTAATGTTTAACGATCAGCATCGCTCGCGTGGTTTACATCACCAGGCTGTTTTTCTTATAAGCACCTGGGGTTTGCCCGGTAATCTTTTTAAAGATCCTTGAAAATAGGATAAATTCTCGAAGCCTGTTTCGGCTGCTATGTCATAAAAAGGCAGGTTGGTGGTAGTAAGCAGCAATTGCGCCCGCTCTATTCGTTTGGTTTGTATATTAGGTTAATGGCCGTTCTCGGGTATTTTCATAAAACAGGCGCGAAAAATAATCTGCGTTGGGGTACAGCCGCTAAACAGGTTAACTGATTTTTTGCCCGCAAGGTTCTGCATGTAGATAATATTTATAGGTCGCTATCCGTTATAAACCAAGTGATTAAGTGATAGAAATCATTTTTTTAAATTGATATAAACTGCATATTTGTATATGAAGCCAACTCGTTCTGAACAGGTGATCAATATAAAATAATGATTGCAGAACAGAAGCTTCAGAACCTATCCTGATCCATGAATACGTTGCAATAGATAATTTAAACTTACCCAGATCACTACAGTTGATGGCAGGACCCGGCTGCACAATACCAGGTGGATTTACATAAATTTTGATAATTATGAAAACGATCCTTGTTCTGACAGATTTTTCTGACAATGCTGCTCATGCAGCTCAATCCGCACTGAATCTTGCCGTAATGATCCATGCTGATGTTTTATTATTTAATGCTTATCAAACAATCCCGGTGAGCAATTATTATATCGGCGCGCCATGGGGAGGAGAGTCCCCCTCTTATTGGGAAGATCATAGCGAAAGCAACATCCAGACTTTTCAGAAACATCTGGAGCCATTGATCAACAAAGTACATCCGGAGCAATTTAAACCAGCCATTAGCACCTTATGCCGGGAAGGAAATTTAGGAGAGCTTGTAAATGAAATTGTTCAACAGAAAAACATCGGGTTGATTGTGATGGGGTCGCGATCTGACAATGCTTTTGAACACATCTTTTCGGGCAGTGATACCTATTCTGTAATTGAGCACGCCAGTTGCCCGGTTTTGATCTTAAGGGAAAAAATGGAGTTAACACAGCTTGGCAAAATAGTGTTTGCAAGCAACTTTAGCCCTGAAGATATTAAAAGCCTCCAATACCTGGTAAAACTTGGTGAACTGTTCAATACAAAGCTGGAGTTGGTGCATATCATGCCATCAGAAAGTCTCGGAACGGCAACAAACGAAGGGGAAGTAGAGTTTATGAAGCAAGTGACGGCACTAAACTATCCGTATATTACTTTTAAAAATGTTAAGGGGAAAGAGGTGGTTGAAAGGCTCAATCACTTATGTGAAGAGGAACAGGCAAATGCGCTTGCCATCATCCACCACAAACATTCATTTTTTATACGGATGTTGAAACAAAGCCTTGCCCATCAGGCACTGGATAAACAAAAAATACCTCTGCTGGTATTTCCCGCTAAAATGGATTAAACATTCAGTTTTTTTTTATACTATTTAGTTCCTGAATTCAATTATAAATGTAGTTCCCTCGCCAGGAATGCTTTCTGCTATGATGTTTCCTCCCATAGCCTCTACCTGGTTTTTAACCAGGAACAGGCCTATTCCGCGTGCGTCATCGTTGCCATGAAAGGTTTTATACATCCCAAAAAGTTTATTGCCATTTTGAACCATATCTATCCCCATACCATTGTCTTTAAATCTCAGGATGATCTGATCTTTTAACCTTTTCGCATTTATATTGATTTTTAGCGACTTTTCGGGGTTGCGGTATTTGATGGCGTTGGTCAATAAATTAAGCAGGATACTTTCCAGGTAAGCAGGATCAAATTCAAATTCAATTTCTGGCGATACTTCAATAGAAAGCTTTGCCGCTGCAGCTTTTAATGATCCGGACAAGACTCCTGTTGTTTTTTCAATTTCTTTAGCAAGATTTAGCATTTTCAGCCTGTGTTTACCACTGGCATGTACGTCAACAACCTCATTCAAATGCACAAGTGTATCCTGCAAATTAACCGCGTTTATACCAAGCATCCCGATCAGGCTATCTCTTTCGGCGGTGTCTTCTTCGCTCAAAATCATTTCTGTCAACATCTGTATATTACCGGCATGTGACCGCAGGTTATGTGATACTATATGTGCGAAATTTAACAAGCGGCTGTTCTGCGCGCTAATGATTTCCATTGCCCGGCTTCGTTCCATTTCCATCCTCTTATGGTCTGTAATGTCTTTAATCTGTGAAACAAAGTACAGTGGCTTTCCCTGCTGATCGCGGGCCAAAGTAACATTTAAAGAGACCCATATAATACCGCCATCAATATGAAAATAACGCTTATCCATTTGATATGCAGTGATCTTGCCATCTAATAGCTGATACATTTGTTGCAAATCAATATCCAGGTCATCCGGATGCGTGATGTCCTGGAAAGTTAGCTTTAATAAAATTCGCTCATTATAGCCCAAAATCTGGCACAACATTTTATTAACCCTAATCCATTCTCCCTTTGTAGATACAAGGGCCATCCCGATGGGGGCGTAATCAAATGCCTGGTGAAATTGTTCTTCCTGTTCTGCCAGTTTACTCACCAGGTTAACCTGCGTTGTGATATCCTCTATAGAGCCATACATGACAGTACATTTGCCGTCCTCGAAATCGGCCTTTATTCTAACCTTAACCCATTTAACGTTTCCTTTTGCAGTAGTCAGTTTTAATTCGACCACTTCAGGATTTTCTGTTTTTATGGCATCATCCATTAATTGCCTAATGGCGTCAGTATCTTCGTAAAATTCTATTGCCTTTTCAAGGCTGGGAGAAAAATCTTGGTCTACTTCATGAATGTCCCGAACAACGGCGTTCCAATAAATTTCACCTTTGGCCAGGTTCACTTCCCATATACCCAAATGAGCTATGGGGATAACTTTTTGGTAGAGTTCGAGTTTAGTTTGCATGTAAAGTAAAGATGAGCTTGCGTAAGCTACAATGGAAAAATGTATATGTTATATATTAAAAATTAGGTGTTGTTGACTATGCAAAGGTTATGAATCTATTTAACGAAAGGTAATCAAGTCTACTTGTTAATAAAGTCTTTGCAATATTCTTTTTATTCGTAATTCTAATTTTTAACGTTTGATTTGTATCCATGCTTATAAAATAACCTTGATGCCCACATCAAGCACTCGGGTACTTCCTGTTGATCCTTCATCTTACAAAGCTAACAATTAAATAGACGAGCCTAAACTGATCTAATCATTGAATTTTAATAACACTTAATTCTTTTTGTGTAGCAGCTTTCAGGTGTTTGTAGTTTTAAAAATTGAATTGCCAAATGATAATTGTTTACAAAGATCAGGTCGGGCATTAATTCAATAAATAAAAACTAATCATCTAAAATTCCTGCCTTTGTAAAAGACATCTTGAGCAGACTGGTCGCGTTTTTGGGGTGCGGGTGCAGTTGTTTCGTCGGATCGGGATAGGGGGACTAACGGTAGATCATCATTATCGGCGTTGGTCAGGCCGTTCAGTAATTTATTGAGGTTGAAGCAGCGCCGGACAACCACATGTACTACTTCGCCCTCCACCTGCAATTTGCCTTCCACCATAAGTAAACGGGACTGCAGGATCTCCTTGCGGTATTTGTCAAAGACTTTTTCCCACACAACAAGGTTAGAAAAACCGGTTTCATCCTTTATGGTGATAAACAGCACTCCTTTGGCTGTGCCGGGGCGCTGACGGACGGTGATCATCCCGGCAACTTTGATAGGATCGCCATTTTTCATCGTTTTTATTTCCCCGGTAGGTGTTACGCGCAGAAGGTCAAGCTGACCCCGTACAAAACTTACGGGATGTGCTTTGAGTGATAGCCCCGTGGTAGCGAAATCATGCACAACATGCTCGGCTTGGGTCATGAATGGCAGACTGATCTGTGTTTCGAGCGCGCTTTCGGATGGCTGCCCGGTAAATAACCCAATTGGCTTGTCATTGAGTGCGGGCACTTCCCACAAAGCCTCACGGCGATCCAGCCCTAAAGAACGAAAGGCATCCGCGTCGGCCAGGTTTTCGATAGCGGCTTGTGGTATACCCGCATCACTCAATTGGTGGATACTGGTATAGCCGCTACTTCGCCCGGCAACAAGGGATTGCATCTCCTCTTCATTTAATCCCTTTACCTGGCGGAAGCCTAACCGTAAGGCAAAAAATTTACCCGCTTTTTCTTCCAATATATTATCCCATTGGGAGTGGTTGATATCCACCGGTCGCACCTCTACGCCGTGATTGCGGGCATCATCCACAATCTCTGCCGGTTGATAGAATCCCATGGGCTGGCTATTGAGCAAGGCCGCCGCAAAAACATCCGGGTGATGCCATTTAAGCCAGCAGGAAATATAAACCAGGTGGGCAAACGAAGCGGCATGGCTTTCCGGGAAACCGTAGCTGCCAAAACCTTCCAACTGTTTAAATATTCGCTCTGCAAATTCCTTGTCGTAGTTTTTGGCCACCATGCCATCCACCAGTTTTTTGCGATGCTGGCTCACCAAACCTTTAGCTTTAAAAGTCGCCATGCTTCGCCGCAGATGATCGGCTTCTGCTGGTGTAAAGCCTGCCGCCTCAATAGCGATCTCCATAGCCTGTTCCTGGAACAGTGGCACGCCAAGTGTCCGGCTCAATATTCTTTCGAGTTCTTTGGATGGATATACTATGGGGTCTATGCCGTCGCGCCTGCGCAAATAAGGATGTACCATGTCGCCCTGTATTGGACCTGGCCGCACGATAGCCACCTCGATCACCAGGTCATAAAAACATCTCGGTTTTAACCGGGGCAGCATAGACATTTGTGCACGACTCTCGATCTGGAAGACGCCAAGCGTATCGGCATGACAGATCATATCATAAACGGCCGGGTCGTCCTGTGGCACATTCTCCAGTGTAAGGTCAAGGTTGTAATGATTCTTGCACAGTACAAACGCCTTTCTTATACAGGTCAGCATTCCTAAAGCCAGTACATCCACTTTCAAAATTCCGAGCGCCTCCAGGTCATCCTTGTTCCATTCCAGTTGTGTACGGTCTTCCATGCGGGCGTTCAGAACAGGACAGATATCAGAAAGCTTGCATTGCATGATCACAAACCCGCCTGTGTGCTGCCCTAACTGGCGTGGGAAACCCATCAACTGTTCGGTCAGCTCCAAAACTTTGTGTAAGTGCGGGTCATCCGGGTTTAGTCCCTGTTCAATGATCCGCTGCCGGTCAAAAGCCTCTTCTGAAAAATCCCAGATTGCACCGGATAAGCGTTTGATCGTATCTTCTGATAGGCCCATTGCTTTACCCACATCGCGGATCGCGCCTTTATGCCGTTCCTGGGTCACTGTGGCTACAATGGCCGCGTGTTCCCGGCCATAGGTTTCATAAATCCATTGTATAATCTCTTCCCGGCGTTCATGTTCAAAATCCACGTCAACATCAGGCCATTCGTCTCGTGCGTCAGACATAAAACGGGAAAACAGCAGCCGGGATTTGGTAGGATTTACCGGCGTGATTCCCAAACAAAAACAAACCGTGCAATTGGCTGCCGAACCGCGTCCCTGGTGCAGGATATTCAGTTGCTCGGCTTTTTGGGTGTATTCATAAATCCGAAGGAAATAAGGAGCCAGCTTCCGTCTCTCAAAAAATGCCAGCTCAAAATCAACTTGTTCCGTAATTTTTTCCGGGATGTCATCACCAAATATTTTTCGGGCGCCTTCCATTGTATGCGCCCGCAGGTGTTCATCTGAAGTACGGCCATCCGGGCTCACCCATTCCGGTTCGAGGTATTTTAAAGTATCCAGTGAGAAGGTACAGGCATCGGCAATCTCCTGGGTACGCGCGATAGCATCAGGATACTGGCGAAACAAACGCTCCAGTTCATCAAGAGGTTTCAGGTAACGCTCGGCATTGGCATGCAGGCGGAATCCCGCGTTATTGATAGTGCATTTTTCCCGTACGCAGGTCTGTATATCCTGTAATTCCCGGCGTGCCGATTCGTGATAGTGTACATCATTAGTGGCTACCATAGGAACAGCCAATTGTGATAACCTGTAAAAGCGCTTGGCATCATCGCCACTATAGGAGCGGCTTACAGCAAGGTAAAGGTCTGCACCAAAAACAACCTTATATTCAGCAAGGTCAGCTTTAAAAGTATCGTCAAAATCAAACTTCCGGTTCAGCCTTATGGGCGGTACAGCTATAAATTTTATACCCTGGGCATGAGCATAAACATCTTTTTTATAAAGTTCGCACTTGCCTTTTTCAGTACGTAGGTTGCCCAATGTCAATAAAGCGCATAACCTGCCCCAGGCCGTAATATTTGTAGGGTATGCTAACAGGCTGGGGCCGTCCAGCAGGTCGAGACGGCAGGCAGGAATAAAACCTATACCTTTCAGCTTTGCGGCCTGGTGCGCGCGTACAACTCCCGCCACACTGTTTCGGTCAGTAATCGCGATTTTGGTATAGCCCAGATCAGCCGCATGTTCTACCAGTTCATCGGGATGCGAACCACCGCGCATAAATGTAAAATTGCTGGTTACCTGTAATTCTGCGTACCTCATATAAGATGTTATTTAAGCAAAAAATCCGTGGATATACCATTGTGATCCCTCATCCGAATAATGGCCCGAGCGAAACAGCCAGTAGCGGCGGCCTTCCTGGTCTTCTACCACATAATAATCGCGATGCGGCCCAGCGTCCAGCCACCATTCGCGTTCTATGCGTTCAGCATCATCGGCTTTTTTGATCGTATGCCGCTCGCCTTTATAAATAAACAGCATGGGGGGATTATCGGGCAGCAACGCGGTCACTTCTATCTTCTCGGGCCGTGGCAACAACAGCGAGGGCCTTGGTCGCCCGGTTCGCCAGGTAGTTGTTGGTTGTTCTGCAAGTGAACCGGCTTTTTTAATGGATTGTTCTGGCCAGTAACGTTCCTGCGGCAGGTAGCGGCGGATGTTGCCAGCGCCAACTTTATTGGCCAGCCTGTCGAGCAGTTCTGCTAAACTGGTATCAGCAAGGCCGCAACCCTCTGGCGACCACAGGATCTCCTGATCGGGCGATACTTCCTCCACTTTTGGTGCCTCCAGGGTAAACAGTTCAATACCCAGATCCGGCTCAATCAGGGGTATTTTTAATTCAAACAATTTGAATAGATGATTGATGCTATGCGAAGCCCGGTTGGTGCCAATAGTGGCATCTACGATTTTACCATCCAGGCGATAGCATTTCAAAATGGCTGTCCGCAAGCCTTTGCCTTCCGCCTGTAGTCGTTTGCAGAGGTTGCCCAACAGTGTTTTAATACCCAGTTCTATTGCTGTTGCAGTGCGAACCGGCTCCAGGCATGGCAGGCGTTCATTATAAGGTTCTGCCGGGTGCAATACTTGTAAGGATTCGTTCTCGTTACCAAGGGCCTGGTCCAAACGAAGCAGGAAATTATCCCCAAAACGGCGGCGGAGTGCTGAACGTTTTAGGTTTATAAAACTTTTGATCGTATAAAAGCCAAGTTTTTGCAGCCGTTCCAGGATAAGCGGTTCCAGGCGCAATGCAGCCGGTGGTAGGGGTAATAAAGCATTCGCCTGATCGCCCGGTTCAATGATCGGTTTTATCCGCCCAAAACGTGCCACGGCCCAGGCTGTTCCAGCCGTATCAGCCATCGCGCCACGAACGTCATAGCCTTTGCTTCTGATGCGGTTTATGATTTCCTTGAGGTAAGCCCGTTCGCCACCCCACAAGTGTGCACAGCCCGAAATATCTAAAATTAAGCCCTGGGGCAAGTCAACCGAAATCAACGGCGAATAACGGATACACCATTCACCGGCCTGTTTGAGTATTTTGGCAGACTGGCCAGGCTGTGCATCGAAAACCTGCAGGCCCGGTATGGCCGCTTTCGCATCTGCCGCCGCCATACCTATAGTGATGCCCTGTACTTCTGCTAAACTATTAGCCGCTGTAACCACCATGCGGTTACGTTCGGACGCTACCAGGATAAAGGGCACATCTTTCAGTTCCGGCTGCCGAATCGTCAGCCAGTCCGTCGTCAAATGACGAAACCATAGGGAAAGAAAGCGGCTTTGCATGATTATATGGCTTTTCGTTCCGGTAATTCATTCAGCATAATATCTTCGTCAACCGGCACAAAGTGTCCGTCAACCCATTCCAACTTCCAACTGCCCGGATTGCCATTACGCACCCGCAACAATTCTACCTGCCATCTCGGAAAGCCTACACCCGGCAATTCTTCTTCCACCGTACTTGGCAATGGTGTGATCTGCCAGCGGGCAACACAGGTAGTTGTACCCAATTTACGCGGATCATTGCGTAGCAGAAAACCTGTAACTTTGCTGCTTTCTACCGCCAGCTGCAAACGGCGGGATTGGGCAAAACTTATTTCCCTGACTTCGGCAATAACTGCTGCCAGGCCTTCGCATTTCAATGCTTCTTCCATGGCCCAGAGTACATCTTTTTCGCGCTGAACATCAACAAAGATTAACCGGTCTGGCTGCACTTCAAAATCATCAAGGGAGGGAGGGAACAATTTTCTTGTGGTACTGATCCACAGGCATGCGCCTCCTTTTTGCATCAGGAAAGCCAGTAAGCCCGACATCAGTCCGCTGGTTGCGGCCGCCTGTTCCGGCGTTGGGCAAACCATTTCGTGGATATTACCTACAGGGAAAACGCCATTGGGAAATGCCGATTCCAATGGTCCCAGGCCAATGCCACCAGGTTTATCCGCTACAGGCGGAACAAAACCCTGCCATCGCAAAATATCTTTTTGCAAACGGTTGATCATATCCTTTTGGGTTTCCTGCATGTTTTTTACATCTTATTCGCCTGAAATTCCTGCGGACTACAAAGTTAATACTAAAAATATTAGCATTTTATTTATATTTGAAAAAAGTTTACAACCGTTAAAATGATTACGCATAACTATCTGACCAGGGAGGCCAAAGCCTTTGTAAAGCGCAAAAGCGGCCCTGATGAAGTCGTACGGGTAGTGCCCGATCCGACGTATAAAAAAGCGGCCCAATGTTATCAGCTGTATACCGCTTTTGAAGAAAGGCCTGATGACCTCGGCTGCATTTTATTTGACGCACAGGGTTTCTGGATCTATGATGGCGATATACTATCTATCGCGGAACAGGAACAGGTTGCGGATTTTATTATCAATTATGTAGAAAGAATTTAAGGAGAAGGATGATGGAGCAATTGTGTTTTTTTCCCGAAGAGGGGCAAAGTAAGGGATTGCCAAAGGAGCTGCTGGAGTATATGCCTGCTTTGTTTGGTGAAGAACAAAGCAATTCTTTATTAAGTAAGTTTATTGCAGCAACTCCCTGGCAACAGCGGATACAGAAAATTTACGACAAAGAAGTTATTACACCAAGACTGACTGCCTGGTATGGCGATCCGGAAGTATATGACTATGCATCGCTTACTCAAACCAAACCCAATCTGTGGACACCTGAATTGCTGATGCTCAAAGCTAAGATTGAGCCCCTGGCAGGCATTAAATTTAATAGTGTTCTGCTCAATTATTACCGCGACGGCAATGATTCTGTGACCTGGCATAGTGACCGTGAGAGTGTTTTAGGCAACAACCCGGTTATAGCCTCGGTTAGTTTTGGGCAGGTGCGCAGTTTTGATATTCGGAACAAAGTCAACCATGGTGAAAAATATTCGGTTCGGCTGGAGCATGGCTCGTTTCTGCTGATGAAAGCAGGTTTGCAGGAACATTGGGAACACCGTATTGCCAAGTCCATTAAACCTATGAAGGCGCGGGTTAACCTTACTTTCCGGACGGTTATATAATTCTGTAAAAAATACTGTGAAGCGCGGGTGTGAGAATCCGCCGATACGTATTTTTTCCTGAAATTTTATTTTAGGTGATTTAAATCCTAAATTTAAATGTATGAAAGCCATCACCTGTTTGCTGCTGCTGATTACCTGTTTTTACGGGGAGGTACCGAAAATATCGGTTACCCATGCGGGAAAGGTATTGGGTCAAACTGTGCGTTTGACCGACAGCTCCAGCGAGGAGAAAAGTGGTGTATTCAAACAGCGGTATACATATATGGGCATTACCGATACGGTATCGCATTTATATTATCTGTCGGCCAAATATCCGGCGATATCAGCTGCACAAAATGCTTATGCCGGTATTGTTGCCGGTAATATTGGTATGCCCGGACTAGAAAAAATAACCGGCTTGGGTGACGACGCTTTTTTTTATACCGATAAGCAGCATTTTTACCTTATCATTTTCAGAAAAAAGAACCAGTTGATTACCTTGAAGGTCAATAAGCTAACCAGCAAAACATCTGCACCGGAGCTCCGGAAATTGGCCGCAAAACTGGAACATAATTTATGAAGATCTCAAAATGCGGAAACCATGATAAGACCTCATGAAATGAGCCTGGGATTGCCCATGGAAGTTGCCAATAAGGTGTTGTCCACAACAGACAAGGTATGGGAAATTCTAATGGCCAGTCATGATGGTGACCTGGAAGGGGTGAAGCAAATGGTCGGCGAATGTCCGGAACTGATCTATGCGCAGTATAATTATACTCCGCCAATCCACTTTGCCGTTCGCGAAGGACATGTAGCTATCGTTAGTTATTTACTGGATAATGGTGCGCACGATCCAGCCTATAGGGCGTATCCCTTTCGGGAGAGTCTTGAAACCATTGCGGCAGACCGCGGCCATGACGATACTGCCCGGTTATTGCAAGAATATGCGGCTCATCCCGGGCGTCATAAGTATAAGAGTGATAACGGGAAAATATTTTTTAACCGAACAAAACTCCAGCTGGAATTTCAAAAAGCAGTAGATCAAAGCGATCTTATAAAAACAGCGGTAATTTTAAAAGATCATCCTGAATTCGCACTTGATGAAACCTATTTCTGGGGCGAAGGCATCCTTACTTTTGCGGCTAAAACCAATAACCGGTCAATGGCCGATCTGTTGATGTCTTATCGTGCAAAAGTGCCTGATATTTTGAAGTGGACGCAGAAATACTATTTTGAACGACTGGAAGGGGCAACCTATATGATGGAAAAAGGGATGAACCCCAATACCATGAGCTGGCATCATGTTACCATTTTACATGACATGGCGCAAAATGGGGATATTGCTAAAGCGAAGTTGTTGATTGATCATGGCGCGGACCTCAATGCGATTGAAGAGGAATACCAGTCAACACCTTTAGGGATGGCTGCCCGCTGGGGACGCCTGGACATGGTGAATTATTTACTGGAACAGGGTGCAGACCCCGGGTATTCCGGTGCTGATTGGTCGATGCCCTTAGCCTGGGCGATGAGGAAAGGCCATGCGGCAATTGAAGAACGATTAAAGAATTTATAATGGAAACTAACCCGCAAAACATCCGGCTGGCAGTGCCTTTTTTTATGGTGGCCGATATGGAGGTTTCTCTGCGGTTTTACCGGGATGGCCTGGGCTTTAAGCTTACCAATGAATGGACACCAAGGGGGAAAATTGAATGGTGCTGGCTGCAGCGCGATGCAGTATCCATTATGCTGCAGGAGCCGCGCAAGAGAAATGCAGATCAGTTAGCGCCACCAGGTGGGGGCGTAACGATTTCTTATCAATGCGCCGATGCACTGGTCTTATATCATGAGTTTAAGGAAAAAGGCTTAAGCATCTCAGAGCCTTTTGTGGGGAATGGCATGTGGGTGGTAGGGTTGAAAGACCCGGACGGTTACCGGCTGGAATTTGAAAGCCGTACCGATGTTTTGGAAGAAACCAAATATAGCGAATGGAAAAAAGATGAAAATTGAATCTGTTATACCTGTACTTTACTCAGATGATGTAACGCGCAGCCTGGCCTATTATACCGAAGTGCTGGGATTTGAAGAAAAATGGACCTGGGATGATCCACCTACATTTGGCGGAGTGTTAATTGGTGATACAACGATTTTCTTTTGTAAAGGCGATCAGGGACATCCCGGAACCTGGCTTTGTTTGAACGTGGACAATGTGGACGAATATTACCAGGCCATCAAAGCCAAAGGCGCGCTGATTTTAAGTGAACCGGACACCAAGCTCTGGTTCATGCGCGAAATGTTGGTAAAAGATCCCGATGGCCATATTCTGCGTATCGGGCATAATACGAATTGTGAACCGGAAGAGGATCAAACCAATAATTAATAGAAAAGATTATATTTATTGTGTAATCACCGTTATTGTTCAACAAAATGCCAGCAAACCCCGGCAATATCAATGATATTAACCTCCATGCCGTAGGGCTGCTGTATGATCTGCCCGATACGGATACCGTACTTTTGAGGTAGTTCTTTTTCAAGAACGCTTTTTCTGAATTCTTCAACACTGCTGACTTTCACGCTGAGCATGAAATTTTGTGCAAATTCAACGTTATCAAATTTCTGAAGCACGAACCTGCATTCATCTCGCTGAAAGCCAACGTAACTGTCCACTTCCCAGTTAATATGAAAGCCCAATTCCTGGAAAAATTCCCGTGAGCCTTCAAAGTTGCTGCCTGAAGGCACAAATGGTTCGAGTGATAAAAACTTCATTTGCTGTTTTTTATCTAAAATATATATTCTGCTACAAAATACCCAACCCCGATCAAAACAGTTTCGACTACAACAACAGTAGATATGGCTACATCTGTTGTTTTGCTATGGCGCAACTTTGTAATATTAAAAAAAACAGAAAATGAAAATTATAGTAACAGGCTCGTTAGGACACATCAGCAAACCACTGACAACAGCGTTAGTGCAAAAAGGACATATAGTTACTGTTATCAGCAGTAATCCTGAAAAACAGAAAGATATCGAAGCATTAGGCGCTGCCGCAGCCATCGGCTCATTGGAAGACGTTAATTTTCTTACGGCAACTTTTGAAGGCGCAGATGCTGTGTACACGATGGTACCACCGGCTAATTACTTCGATCAAAATCTTGACGTAACAGCATATTGTCACAGAATCGGCAACAACTATGCTGAGGCTCTCCAGGCTTCGGGCGTAAAGCGTGTGGTGCATCTTAGTAGCGTTGGTGCTCATTTAATTAAGAATTCAGGTATCATTCTTGCTCATCATGATGTAGAGGTTACCCTGAATAAGCTCACTGATGTTGCCATCACGTACATGCGCCCCGTTGGTTTCTATTACAATTTATACAGCTTTGTAGCTATGATAAAAAAAGACGGCGTTATTGCAGCAAATTATGGTGCAGATGACGAATTAATATGGGTTTCGCCAATAGATATTGCTGCTGCGATTGCTGAAGAATTTGAAACACCACCTGCCAGCAGAAAAGTGCTGTATGTGGCCAGCGATGAACTTACCGGTAACGAAACAGCAAGTATCTTAGGCGAGGCTATGGGTAAGCCAGATTTGAAATGGGTAATTATTACCGATGAACAAATGCAACATGGTTTAGAAACGGCCGGAATGCAGCCAGCTATTGCTGCCGGTTTGGTTGAAATGTATGCAAGCCAGCATAACGGTGTATTAACAGCCGATTATTACCGTAATAAACCGGCAGTTATGGGTAAAGTAAAGCTCACTGATTTTGCAAAAGAATTTGCTGTCGCATTTAAATAAAAACAGGTATATTGAAGTATGGCAAACATCCAACCTCATCGGTTTAAAACGATAAGTGAATTTCACAAGTTTAGGGAATTGCCTAAGCCAGAGCATCCGTTAATCAGCGTAATAAATTTAGAATCGGTTAAGCAGGTGCCGGCCAATGAAACAAGTTTAGTTAAGGATTTTTATTCCATTGCCCTTAAACGGAATTTTAATGCCAAAATGAAATATGGTCAGCAGGAATATGATTTTGATGAAGGTATCATGTTCTTTATATCACCCGGCCAGGTTTTTAGAATTGAGGTGGAGAAGGATTCAACATTCAAACAATCGGGATGGATGTTATTGCTTCATCCCGATTTTTTGTGGAATACGCCTTTGGCCAAAACCATAAAGCAATACGAATATTTCGACTATTCGGTAAACGAAGCCTTGTTTCTTTCAGAGAAAGAAGAAACAACAATTGCGGGTATTATGCAAAACATCCAGGAGGAGTATCATTCAAACATTGATAAATTTAGCCAGTACATCATCATTGCTCAATTGGAATTGTTATTTAATTATGCCGACCGGTTTTATCATCGCCAGTTTATAACAAGAAAAATCGCCAACCATAATATCCTGAATCGGTTGGAATATATTCTTGCCGGATATTTCAACAGCGATACATTAATAAAAAAAGGATTGCCGACGGTTCAATATATTGCCGACACATTAAATGTATCGCCCGGTTATTTGAGTGGATTGCTTAAGACATTAACTGGCCAGAGTACCCAACAACACATACACGATAAACTGATAGAGAAAGCAAAGGAAAAACTATCTGTTACAGGTTTATCAGTAAGTGAAATCGCCTACGAATTAGGTTTTGAACATCCGCAGTCGTTCAGTAAATTATTCAAGACAAAAACTAACCTATCGCCTTTGGAATTCAGAAACACTTTTAACTAATCTTTCTGCAGCTTTATTCGCTCCTTAAACTCTTTACCGGGTTTTCCAGTGCAGCCCTGATACTTTGATAGCTTACAGTTAGCAAAGTGATCGCCATGGCGCCGGCGCCAGTTACAGCAAATATCCACCAGGATATTTCGGATCGGTAATGATAATGCTGCAGCCATTGGTGCATAAAATAATAGGCAACAGGGGAGGCGATAAGGTAAGCTATCATCACAAGCAGCACGAAATCTTTTGAAAGCAAGCTCCAAAGATTAAATACTGATGCGCCCAATACCTTGCGTACACCAATTTCTTTGACGCGTTGTTCGGCTACAAATGATGCCAGGCCAAAAAGACCCAGGCACGAAATTAAAATGGCGAGACCGGCAAAAACAGTAGCAAGCCGGCCAATGCGTTCTTCAGCCGCGAACTTGGCAGCATATTCCTCATCGGCAAATTGATATTCAAATGGCGCCGAGGGAATGATCTTTTTGAAAACAGCTTCTATTTTGGGCAACGCCTGGTTAGCGCTTGTTTTTGGGTTAATTTTAATATTGATCAATGATGTAGGTACATGGCCTTTAATCATAAATATTGTTGGATACATGGGCTCATAAGGCGATTCCATGATCATGTCTTTAACCACCCCTAATATCTTGTAATGCTTTAGAGGCTGGTCCTGAAATTTCCAGCTTACATTTTCGCCA
The DNA here is from genome assembly GCF_056405015.1 of Mucilaginibacter sp. P2_A4. Classification (NCBI taxonomy): domain Bacteria; kingdom Pseudomonadati; phylum Bacteroidota; class Sphingobacteriia; order Sphingobacteriales; family Sphingobacteriaceae; genus Mucilaginibacter; species Mucilaginibacter sp. P2_A4. The sequence continues at coordinate 69,618 of NZ_JBFUCX010000011.1, forward strand.
ACCGGGTTTTTCAACCCCATGTATTTGGCCGCAGATTCATTAATGACCATGCCCGATGAATCACTGGTAAAGGCCCTTGAAAAATCACGCCCCTTTACAAATTGCCAGCCAACTGTTTTGCCATATTCAAAACTTACGGGCAAGGTACCAAACTGGTCATCCAAATTTGGGTCTTTGCCTTTCCAGTTAAACCCTCCGTTGCCGGATGCTATTTCGGTAACTCTGCCAAATGATTCAGACATTTCGGCTACGGCACCTGTATTCTTGAGCTCAGATCGTAACAGATCGTATTTACCATCAAAATCACTGGATTTTTTTTGGATCATGACCAACCCATCGCGGGTATAACCCACCGGGCGATTTTTGGCAATCTGGATTTGGCGGTAAATGATAATGGTACAAATAATTAAAGCCACCGAGACTGTAAATTGCGCAACTACGAGCACCTTGCGGGGAACGGAAGCAAACCGGCCAACGCGGAACGTTCCCTTCAATACCTTAACAGGATTAAAAGACGACAGGTACAGTGCGGGGTAGCTTCCTGATATAATACTGGTTATCAAAACAAAAGTAATACCTGCTACCCAAAAATACGTGCTCTGCCAGGGTATGATCACTTGTTTGGCCGATAGATCATTGAACCAGGGCAGCGCCAAACGCACCAAAACCAGCGATACCAGGAAAGATAGTACTACAACCAGGAAAGATTCGCTATAGAACTGGCCTATCAGTTGTTTCCGCATAGAGCCAACGGCCTTTCTGACGCCTATTTCTTTGGCACGCTTTTCAGATCGAGCTGTACTTAAATTCATAAAGTTGATACAGGCCAATAGCAATACAAATACGCCGATGATGCCGATCAGCCATAATAACTGAAGCGGTCCGGTATCTGGAGCCCCACGTTTGTAACTATGCAGGTGCCAGTTGCGCATGGGTTGCAGGAAAACCTGTGGATCTAATTTAGCCTGTTCTTTCAGATCAGTCAGGTTTTTTAACTCAGCATCTTTGATATTCCTGGAAACTTTTTCAAAATCAGTATTTGGATTAATCTCCACATAGATTTTTAGAAAATGGTTTTGCCAGTCATTCATGGCCCGTTCTTTTATCCAGGGATTATCAGCGATCCACAACTCGGCGGGGGATAGGAATTTAAGGTCCTTAAACTGTGTATTCAATGGGAGGTCTTCGTAAACACCAGTAACCTTTACATCCAATTTGCTATTGATCTTCATCAACTGGTTCACCGGGTTTGCATCACCAAAGAACGCTTTGGCAGTTGATTGGGAAAGCATGATCGAATGTGGATCCTTTAACCCTGTCCGGGAACCATAGATCATTTTCAGGGTCAGCATTTCCGGCGCGTCGGGGTCCATGAACAAGCCTTTTCTCGAAAGTTTTTTATCCCCTGCCGACAGGATGTCGTCAACATCCCAGGAAGCCATTACAATGTGTTTGAAATTATCTTTATAGTTGGTTTTAAGCTCGGTTACCATCGGGAACTGAAGCGAAGAGTTCATAGCAGGATCACCGGTACGCGGATCAATCAGCCGCGTCCTGACCTGGGCAATACGGTCATAATGTTGATGATAGGTATCAAAAGACAATTCATCCCATATCCATAAGCCGATGAGCACGGCCACGGCCATACCTACAGCAAGACCTCCTATATTGATCAGGGAAGAAACCTTATTCCTGACCAGGTTTCTCCAGGCTACTTTTAGATAGTTTTTTATCATGACGTTATGGTTTAAACGAGACTGAAAAGGAAGTATTTAAACATCTTATTTTAAATATGGTGCCAATGGATTAAATTATTGATTATTAGTTGTTTATGTTATTTTTTGATCTGGAGATGTATCGAAAGCGAACATCTATTGTTCGATTTTATAACAGGCTGATCCAATGAACTATACAGTGACCAGTCTGGAAATAGCTATACCGATTTGTGAGTAAATCCTGTAAATACTATACAGTGGATTCTGTTAGTCCTAAAATGAACTATACAGGTCTGAATAAACCTGCACTTACATCTAAAAGCCTCACTTATTTTCCTGTCCGTATCTGACATCTGCTTGTCTTAATTTTCGTGGCTATTCGCTACACCTTTGTGATGTAATTATTAATCAATTAATCACAATGAAAAAATTTAAGAAAGTATTTATCATTTCCCTATCAACGGTTGTTGTTGCGGGGGTTGTTCTCGTTTTACTTTTTCAGCCTATCATAGCTTTCGGGCAGTTTCCTCCTTATGCAGGTAACAATAAGTTTGATTGGAAAAAACCACCGTACGATGCAGCTAAGAAAACTGTATTCATCATCGCTGATAACAAGGTGACAGAAATGTTTGATATGCTGGCACCTTTTTACCTGTTTAACGCAACCGGTAAATTAAATGTATATATCGTTGCCAAGGAAAGAGCTCCAGTGCTCATCAAAAGAAACCTTTTCATACTCCCGCAGCTGACTTTCAAAGAAGCAGATTCCCTTAAATTAGTTGCTGATGTGATTGTCATCCCGGCTTTATCTATACGTGATGAAAAACAAGATCCCACAATCATTTCGTTTATAAAAAATCATTTTACACCTATTACGAAGATCCTCGCTGTATGTGACGGCGCTTCAACAGCTGCTGCTACCGGGCTTTTTGACGGTAAGCCTATTACCTGCCATGCCTCTGATTTTAACATGCTGAAATCACATTTCAGCAAACCGCAATGGGTAAAGCAGGTGAATGTTGCGCATAGTGGCAACCTGTACAGCACTGCCGGAGTATCCAATGCGGTGGAAGGCAGCTTAACGGTAATTAATGACCTGTTCGGCAGTAAAACGATGCAGGCTGTAGCTGCGGACATTCACTATCCTCACCCGGAGATATTGACCGCTCATCAGAGTGAGGCCATTAAGTTTGGCAACGTGCTCACCATTGCCCATAAAGTTATTTTGAAACAGAACCGCAAACTGGGATTGCTTTTACAGGATGGCATGAATGAATTTGAGTTGGTAAGTATTCTTGATACCTATGCTCGCACGTTTCCAAAATCCTTTAAATGCTTTACACTTACTGATACAACCCTCCAAACCAGGTATGGATTAACACTGGTACATACCGGAGGCAATGACTCAAAAAAGGTAGATGAGATGCATGTATTGATGCCCGGCAACAATGCTTCGATTACGGCACTTTACAAAGATATTATCAGGTATGACATGAAAAACCAGTACCCGATAAATGTGTGCCTTGCACGGATCGGTGACCTATATGGCGACAAATTCAAAGCAGTTGTGAAACTGATGCTTGACTATAATTAAACAAACAAAGGCTTATCAATAAATAAAAACAATCATGAAAAAGATATTCATAATAGCACTTATACTGGGGTCGCTGCATTCATTTGCACAAACAGATTCGATAAAGGTTGAACAGTTTTGCCAGGTTATAGCCAAACCGCGACTATTGAGCAATAAAGTAACCATCGATATTGATTTTGGCGATGAAAAAAGTTTTTGGAGCGATACCAGGTTGAGGACCTGGGAAGGAAAAATCAAACAGTTCAACACCATTATAGATGCCATGAATTTTATGGGCAGGGAAGGATGGTCCTTTATCAACGCCTACCCCGTTCGGTATGGCGACAGTGAGATATTTCATTTCGCTTTCAGAAAATTATTCTACAGACGCGATATCCCTTAACCGGTATGCAGTAAAACACTGTAATTACAAAATATGCAATCAACAATCAATTATATTAAAACACAAAAGACAATGAAAAATTTAATAACATTTATGCTTTCTGCTCTTATTCTATTTTCTGTTTCCTCCTCCGGATTTGCGCAAACAAACCAAAAGGTGGCAGATCAGATTACAGGCTTATACTGGTCGCCTGAAAAAGATGCTAAAATTGAAATTTATAAGAAAGGTGAACAATATTTCGGGAAATCCATTTGGGTAGCTCAACCCCGGAAAGACAGTAAAAACCCAAACGAAGCCTTAAAAACAAGAGAAGTGCTGGGAATAGAATTGCTGACCAATTTTTCCTTCAAAGACGGGGCTTATACTTCAGGAAGGATTTATGATCCTGAAAGCGGTAAAACTTACGACTGCAAAATGAGCTTAAACGGAGATATGCTGAAAATACGCGGATACGTTGGTATCTCCCTGTTTGGACGCACGGAATTTTTTCAACGAATTAAATAATTAAATAATTAAATAATTAAAACATCAAGTCATGATCGCATTAATCATTGGAATTTCGCTGGGCCTTGTAGTTATTTTAACCATTAACATTTTGAAACATTTGGATAAAGAACTCATCTATGGACTCATCCTGTCGGGAATCGGCTTCCTTTATGTTGGGTTTACCTGGAGTACTGTAGCTTCGCTGATCATTACTGCTGTGCAGGCCATTCTGTTTCTTTTTATTGCCTATTATGGAGTAAAAAAAAGTATGATCATTTTAGCAGCAGGTTATTTCCTGCACGGCATCTGGGACCTTGTTTTTGGTATGTTCCCTTACTCCAGTTTAATTCCACCTCACTATGATCTGTTTTGCTTATCCATTGACTTTACAATTGGCTTTTATTTGACTGTTTTAAGATATCGAAATGCAAAATCAGTTCCTTTGTAATAAAATAATTTCTGTAAAGCTATCTGTCTGTATCCGACAGGTAAATGGCCTTATCGGCAACCCACTTATGTATTACCTTTATGAAAATTGCTTCTAAAACTCATGAGAAAAATTGCTTTTATTATTCCCCCAACCGTTGAACTGCTGGACCTGGCCGGGCCCGTGCAGGTTTTTACCGAAGCTAAATTTTATGGTTTTGAGATAGAAATGGAATTTTATACCTACCAGGATAATCCTGTATCAACTTCTGGCCTGGGATTTGGGAAGCTCAGGCATTTTACTGAAGCTTTATTACAGGAGGGGGATTTTGTTTTTGTACCCGGTATGGATTTTGAATATGTTAATAGCATTGCGTTTGGGGCAGAACGGGCATTTTTCAAATGGTTAAAAGAGTGCTCAGACATGCATGTAACTGTTTGTTCTATTTGCAACGGCGCTTTTGCTTTGGGCAAGGCTGGTTTATTAAAGGATACCGAATGTACCACGCATTGGAGAAGGGTGAAGGAATTACAATTACAATTTCCACAGGCAAAGGTTGTAAATGATATTTTGTATATAAAAAGCAATAACGTATACACCAGTGCAGGGATAAGTGCCGGCATTGACCTGGCCTTAGCTATTCTTGAGGATTTTAAAGGCCCGCTTTTTACCCATAAAGTAGCAAGGGGACTAGTGGTTTATCACCGCAGAAGCGGCAAGCATAAGCAACAAAGCATTTACCTGGATTACCGCAACCATATAAACCCGCAAGTGCATGAGGTACAGGATTATTTGATTGATCATCTTTCCGCAGAAAATAATATAGAAACTCTTGCATCGCTGGTTAATATGAGCCCGAGAAACCTGAGCAGGGTTTTTAAAGAAAAAACCGGGTCTACTATATTGGAATACCATACGCTTTTGCGCAAAGAATATGCTAACACGATGCTCAATAATCCAGAATATACCATTGAATATATTGCTGCCAAATGTGGATTTAAAACGGCCAGGCAGTTACAAAGGATCTTAAAAAATTGAGCGTCGGTGTATAACTGGCAGGTGCCAATTATGTTAAATCTAATATTCTAAAATAAACTTTTTTGTTCCAATTCAACGCCTGACAATTCTTGTTGGTAAACGCGGATCATGGCAATAAGCTCCTGGCCATATTGTGTTGATTTTTGTTGACCTACTCCTTTAATTGTTCCAAGTGCTTTAAGCGTCGCCGGGAGTTTTTCGGCTATTGAGGCCATCGTCTTCTCGGAGATTACCATATTAGGCATGATGTTGTTTTTTTGAGCTTCTGAATCCCGCCATACGAGCAGTTGATTAAAAAGCTTTTCGTTTGGTTTGGCGTTCATGGCCCTGACGTATGATTGGGATTGATCAGCAACTGCGCCGGCATGTGCGTCCTTTTTCACTTTAAGGTAAGTAATAACATTAAATTCTTCTTTAGAAAAATGTTCCATTAAAGTAATTTTTGTCATGATCCATTGAATCAACTGGTCTGCCTTGGCTGCCTTTTCTTTAATAGCACCCGGTTGATTAATGTAGGAGGGGAGCTGGGTATGAAGGCTCTCGGTAGTCAGTGTTAATTTTGCCAGGAAGTATTCTGCAGCTTTCTGTATACGTTCCCCATTATGGGCTGATATTTGCCGTACAAATTTTTTGGATACGTCTATAATATCTTCCTGAAAACCTGGGATAAGGTCCTTGAAATTTCCAATCCTGTTTTGAAGGCCGCCGAAATCAAACAGTTCTGTCAGCAGGAATTGCCGGTACAACTCCCTGTCGCCTTTCAATCGCTCCTGGTTGGGTTTAACGAGTTTGGCTTGTTCGTTAAAATGTACTATGGCCGGGTCGCCGATAATATTATGTGGAGATATGGGGTTGCGGAGCACCATCCCAGCAAGGCTTCGGCAACGGCTAAGAGCCACATAAGCCTGGCCGTGGGCAAAAGCTTCACTTACATCAATAATAGCTTTATCAAAACTCAGGCCCTGGCTTTTATGTATGGTGATAGACCAGGCCAGCTTTAAAGGGATCTGGGCAAAGCTGCCCGCGTTGCTTTCATTAATTTGTTCTCCTTCCAACTGGTACTTGATGTTTGTCCATTCCAATGCCTGTACCGCTATTTCCCGGCTTTCGTGACCACATTGCACAAATACTGTGTCGGTTTCTATTCGCGTAATGGTCCCGATTTTTCCATTATAAAAAAGCTTTTCTGCAGAGCTGTCATTCTTGACAAACATAACCTGTGCCCCGATCTTGAGTTTCAAAGTAGTTTCTGTGGGATAGGCATCTTTAGGGAACTCTCCGCGGATGGTAGCCTTGAATTCAAATTCCTCTCCCTGTAACGCTTCAACAAACTCGTTATTAACCTGCTGAGCAATCCCGTTATGCGTGGTGAGCGTAATATAGGGGTCTTCTGCTGTTGGGCGGAAATCTGGCTGGTATCGCTCGTTCAAAAGCCCCAGGTTCTCGGGGCTGATAGTTTGGTTTCTAACCTCGTTTAAAATATCAACAAATGCCTGTTCCTTTTGCCTGAATACATGATCCAGTTCGATGCGGACATAGGGCGTTTTTTGCAACACCAGGCTACTAAAAAAATAGGGGGTTGAATAGTAACGGCCCAGCAGCATCCACTCCTCGTCCCTGATAATTGGGCTCAGCTGCGAAAGGTCTCCAATCAGCAACAGTTGAACACCACCGAAAGGATAAGCGGATTCTTTTACATTGCGCAACACCAGGTCAATATGATCTAACACATCCGGCCGTACCATACTCACCTCGTCAATGATTAGCAGTTCCAGGTTAAATAACAGTTCTTTTTTCTCCGGGCTATAATGCAGCTCCGGCCGCGAAGTTCCTGACGGGATGATTGGCCCAAAAGGGATTTGGAAGAAAGAATGGATGGTCATACCACCCGCGTTGATAGCCGCTACACCGGTAGGGGTTACAACAGCCATTTTCTTTTTTGAGTTTTGCCTGATATATTGAAGAAGGGTGGTTTTACCTGTGCCAGCTTTGCCTGTAAGAAAAACTATTGTATTGGTGGATTCCACATAATCCAAAGCCAAAGTCATCACCGGGTTAATTGTATCCATCTTTTCTGTTGCAATTTTAGCATAAAATTTGTTTGTGGCATTTCATGCAACGTAAAATTTCTTCCTGCATGGAAGTCTTTTTTGTGAAAGTTCGTTTGCCGGTGATTGTTTTTCCCGCAAGGGATTAGACCGAATGCAAAACTAATGCTAAAATTATTAGTTTTTTAATTCTTTATTAAAAAAATACTGTGATTCTTTTAACGGGAGCAAAGAGTTGACATCAGATACGGAACAGTTGAACTGTTTGCACAATCAGGGCGACGCAAAAGTTTAATTGCCGTGATAAAGGGGCGCATCTGGTTCGGTTTCAGGATATGGAATTACATAAATTAGTCAAAGATAATGCAATACGGAATATGACGGCACTTTCAACACTTATAGTATTGAAGGTGCCGTTACAATTCCGTTGATTATACATGCCAGCTTTACCTTGGAGGTATGCTACGATTCTGAGAAATTTGCTTTATAACAGCATTTTAAAAAGAATGTGATCTTATAGGCTCGAGGCAATAAATTCTACTGGTTCAATAGGCTCACAAATCCGGGATGTGAAAATGTAATCAGCTATTGTTTTTTGACTTTTATAGCATTCAATCCTTTTTGTCCCTGTTCGGTTTCAAAGGTTACTTTGTCATTTTCCTGGATAGCTTCTGACAGTCCATTGGCATGCACAAAAATACTTTCCTGGCTTAGCAAGTCCTTAATAAAACCGTAACCTTTTGATTCGTTATAAAAAGCGACAACGCCTTTTCTAACAGGATCGGCAGGGGCAAGATGTTCTTGCTTGGGAACCGCGATCTGGATATCTTCTATGACGATTTTTTTCCGTTTTGTCGGATCAGGTGGAGTGGAAGTAATATTTCCATTTTCGTCTATATAGGCCATCATGTCCTCCAGGCTCTTGCCCTTGTCAGAATTGGCCTTTCTATCTTCCGCTTTATCTTTTTTGTCAAGCTGTTTTTTAAATTTTTTCTTTTCTCTTTCCTTCTTACTAAAGGTTTCTACAGATCTACCCATAGTTCAATATACGAAAAAATTCTCAGATAAACGATACCAGAAATATAAATAGCTGAAATATTTTTAATTCAATTGAGTTTTGGATCATTTTAAGCCATGAGAGTATGCAAGTTTCAACTAACTTTTCTGCTGCCACAAATTATACGAATGACACATTGGGGTTAGGGGATTTTATGAGTGTATTGAAGTTTTGGTGTGGGCTTTTATATATATAATGCATTGATTTGTAAATTTATATGAAGTTTATATGTAGAAAACTAACGATTTGTATACTGTTTTTAATGTACTTGTTTTTGATGTTTTACAAAGGTTATAATCATTTGCTTTACTCTTTTTAATTTTACATTAGAGGGCTATAAATTCATTTTCATATGATCTGATTTTTTTCATCCAAAATTTATTTAATTAAAAATAAGCCGGGCTTTTTAATATTTCTTTGTCTTATTGTACCGAATTGAACAGCTTCACAAGCTGTGTGGCACCGATATTTATTCGATTTCATTGGGATAAGAATCCTCTATTTTTTTAAACCTAATGGCAAATCATAGGAATAGGATGACAATAGAATAGTATTTAATCCGCTATATTTATCAAATGGAATCAAAATTATTCTCTTACAAAGTTGAGGGTATCGTGCTCGAACCTCTTAACGACCAGATCAAACTAACCCCTGTTTTTGATCGGAAAGAACTGATGGAAAAAATAAAGGAAATTTTTATAGGAGATGGTTTTAAGCCTGATGAGCACAGTCTCGAGTTTAAGATTGAAGGGGGGCAGCTTTTTATTCAGGGTCTTGCTGTTAAAAAGCAGGAAAACAAATCTATTGGATTCATGACCAGTACTTAATTCGCTTATTGATGAAAATTAAAGTATTTACACCCCCAAATTGATTAACTAAAATTTTGACTTATTTTTTAGGATAATAAATGGAGTATGGGTATTCCAATCGGGCTTAATACCGTCCTCATTAATAAAACCTAAGGAGAAATTGCCCAAAACAATATCGGGCTTACCATCTGCATTATAATCATTAACATCCATGCAAATCCAGCGCCCTTCTTTTGCTATCGGCAGATTGTGCGGGATAAAATGCATAAACCTATCCTGTTCAAAGTAAGTAAAGCCTTCGGCCGGGTGTTTTTTAAGGTCAGGAAAAAATGCGATCAAAGCTATATCCAGTTTGCCATCGCCATTAAAGTCAGTTGCAATGGCTTTGGTGGCACCGTTTACAGGATAAAAATAAGCCTGTTTGAATTTAAAATTACCCTGATTCAGGAAAATGTACACGCCATGATAAGGTTTCAAAACTCTTGAATAATCACTGTTATCTCCACTGGTGTATAAAATATCCGGTTTGCCATCGTTATTAAAATCTACCAGCTGGAAACTGCTTGAGCCATACATAGGCGGAAACCGTAATACGTTTTTTGTTGAAAAGCCCCCTTTATGGTCATTTAAAAACAGCCACACACCTTCATCAGCCTGGGCAAATAAACAGGCGATATCCGGCCAGCCATCATGATTAAAATCACCGGTAACAGCGTGCTCAGCACCAGGGATTATGCTTATGATGTGTTTCTCAAATTTTTTGCCTGGTAATTGTTCGTACCAGTACAAGCCGCCAAAATTATGGCCAAAACCGCAAACCACCCAATCTGTTAAACCATCTTTATTGATGTCAATAGCTAATGATTGAACGGGCCTTGGTAATTTATCGGCAATTAATGACGTAGCCACGCCACCTTTGTTAAAATCTATTTCGCTTACAGAGCCATTGGTAATATCAACCGCATCCATGGAGCCGATAAAGGTAAATATGTTGTTTCTGTTGCCTTTATCATCCTTGTAGAACTGCACGTCAACTGCGGGCGAATTATATTTATCAGTACCCAAGAGCTTTAACTTATCCGACCATTGAAAAATACTGCTGCTCATCCGGTCACTGGTATATAGGCGATGCTCAAGCGTATCAAAAGCTACCATTGTGGTAGTAGCCACAGAAACACTACTGGCTGGCTTAACCAAACTAAAAACACCCCAATCATTTACCGGAGCAACAGGCGCTTTGGCAGGTTTAAGCGCTTTTGGAGATATTGACGTATAATAATCAACAATTTTCAACCAATTATCATAAGAAACCGGTGAGTTTGTCGATGGGTTATTAACGTATTGATCTTCTGCATAAACCTGTATTCCTAAACGCGGAGCCATTGCAGGCAATACATGCTTTGCCCAGGTTTCTTGATCCAATAGTGAGGCGTCAGGATACTGGTGGCAGCTTTTGCAATATTTTAACGAGAGTGCTCTGCCATCGGTTTTAGCAATTTCTTTTTCGGGACTATTGCAGTTGATGGAGATAAAGCAAACGGCACTTGTAAATACTAACAAGGTTAATGTTAAAATATGATGCTTTTTTAACCTCATAACGGATATTCGATTTTTTGTAAGCTAAGTTTTAATTTGATGTTTCATTATACAAAAAGAGGCAGCAAAAGCCGCCTCCTTTATATAAATAATGACAAGGTTTAGTACTAATAACCCGGATTTTGTTTCAAGGCAGAAGATTTTCCTGTTGATTCAAGATCTATCTGTGGTTGTGGAATAGGGTATATCTCGTTTTTGCTTGTAGTAAAATGTGCACCGGCAACATCGGTTATGGTTTTGCCATCAAAGCCAAAATAAGTGGCTAAAGTTTGTTGAGCAGTTCCCCAGCGTACGATATCAAAAAAACGGTGGCCTTCCATGCCTAACTCAAGCTTACGCTCAAAGTAAATAGCTTTTAACGCTAAATCTTTGCCTGTAAAATAACCGGCCGGATATGGGTTTATCACATAATTAGCGGCCGGCGTGGTGGTATATCCACCGGTTGGGTTACCGGCATCTTTGTACGTGTATACAAACCCCGTTGGTTTTGCAGCCCTTGCACGAACCATATTTACGTAGGATAAGCCTAAATCGCCGGTACCTAATTGTGCTTTTGCTTCAGCAGCCATTAACAAAACATCAGCAAAGCGTATAACGTTAACCTGGTTGGCATTTCCTGGCGCCCATGTATGGCTATCAGCATAAGTTCCCTTTGATGCCTGGTAGTAAACATTCTTTTTAGGAGAATAGGGGCCTGCCGAACTTTGTTCACGAATCCAATTTGTACCCGGGTGATTACCCCAATCAAGATAAGGAATTCCACGACGGCCAACAGTCCAATCTAAACGGGGATCTACGTTGCCTGCATCAAGTGTAAAAGGTTTATCAGATGCGATATTCATATCGGTAACAATAGGATGAGAGTTATAATCATCCAGATAAGGCAGACCTGCTGCATCAGTACGGAATGAGTTTGCCAGATCTAAAGTTGGCTGGAAGAAACCGCAGCAGCCGAAGGGACTATTGTAAGGGTAATTTAGCATATCGCCGTTGTTGGCCTCGCTAATAGTTCCGGTACCATCATTTGCTGCTTGCTGAATAGCGAAAACGGTTTCTTTGTTGTTTTTAGTGGCTGCGTTAAAATTATCTTCGTAGTTATCTGTTAAACCATAAACAAGCCCTGCTGAATTTGTTCCGCTGGCAATAACTTCTGTGAATGTTTTGTCGGCGTTGGTATAATCTTTTTGATAAAGATAGGTTTTGGCAAGGTATGCTCCGGCTGCCCATTTGTTAACCCTGCCAACCTGGGTTTGGGTTGCGGGTAAGTTTGCATAGGCAAACGCAAAATCGGCGACAATTTTAGGCCAGATATCGGTTGTGTTTGGCTGTACAAAATTGGTTGTTGTTTCATCAATATAAGGCACATTTCCAAACATCTTTTTCAGGTCGAAATAGTAATGTCCCCTTAAAAACCTGGCCTGTCCAATTATATTTGCTTTGGCGGCATCAGTTAAGCCTGCAACAGCGCTTACCGCTTTAAGCACATTGTTGGCCCTGGTTACACCTTCATAATCAGCTTTCCATTTGCTGTTTAAAAAACCGTTACTGGCATCAACCGTAAATGTTGCTATGGAATTTATGGCAGGCTGATCAATACCTGAACTGCCTTTATGGGCGTCGCCACCGGCTACACTGCCATATATCCAATTGTCGGGCGAGGTTTCCCATGGTCCGCCACCGCCAAAAGCTGCGTTAGTACCCTGTTGACCATCAAGCGCCGAATAGGCGCCAATTAAAAGACCATCCACACCAGCTGCTGTAGTAATTTGAGTTGTGCTTAGTGCACCCAAAGCGGGTTGATTAAGGGATGACTTTTTGCATGAACTTTGAACTATACCAGCTACAATGAATGCAAACACTGATAAACGTTTTATATTTTTCATAATTTCTTTAATTAAAATTTAGCTTGTACACCTAATAAATAAGTACGGTTTGGCGAGTAGTTACCACGATCGACACCAAAGTTTGTGCTGCTGTTGGTGTTGCTGGTTGTGCCACCACCCACAATCTCAGGATCAACTCCCGAATACTTAGTTATCGTAATTAAATTTGCTCCTGATAAATAAACCCTGAACCTATCAATACCTATTGATTTTAATAGTTTAGGATCAAAGGTGTAGCCTACCTGTAAGTTTTTCAAACGCAGGTATGATCCGTTTTCAACATAGAATGAGTTTGGTACTGTGTTGGTACTGAATGAACCATCAATTTCCTGAATTGGGGCTTTGGCATCCATGTGTGTAGGTGTCCATGAATCATATAAAGCTGTCTTGCTTTTTGCACCTGCAAAGTTTGCATAAAAATCTGTCCACCACCTTACGTCATTCCATATCTTATTTCCGTATGAACCATACCAGAACATGTTCAGATCGAAGTTTTTATAAGAAAAATCAAGGTTTAAACCACCCGTAAATTTAGGGTTCGGGTTGCCAAGCAGTGTACGATCACTGGCATCAACTTTTCCATCACCGTTGATATCGGCATATTTGAAACGACCAACCGCTGCATCAGTCTGGTAAACACCTCCTGCTTTTGCGTTGGCAGCGTCAATCTCTGCTTGTGAATTCCAGAAGCCAGCTGTTTTGTAGCCAAAGAAACCACCTACAGGCCCACCTACCTGGTTCCGGATTATTGAACTACCGTTAAAACGACCAGAGTTTTCATCAAAGTAAGGCTGGCCTACGGTAACCGCTTTAATCACGTTGTGGTAAGTAGTAAAGGTTAATGAAGCATTCATTTTTAAATCATGACTAAAGGTTTGATGAGTACCAATAGTGACATCCAAGCCCGTATTACTCATGGCACCCACGTTGCTATAAGGCGCCGTGGCCGAACCTGCAGTACCCGGAAGATTTGGGTTGAACAATAAACCGGTTATGTCCTTTTTGTAATAATCGGCAGAGATATCCAATTTTTGATTAAAGAAGGAACCGTCAAAACCAATATTTAAGTTTTTATCAAGCTCCCACTTAGCATCGGGGTTACCAATCCGGCTTTGCGTAAAGCCAGCAGTTGTACTGGTTGATGTGCCAGCTATATCATAGTAAGAGTTGGTTTTGCTTGCACCGAATGTAGTAAATGCGTTAGAAGGATCTACGTTGATTTGGTTACCCATTACACCATAACCACCCCTGATCTTTAAATCGTTAATCCAGTTCACACCTTTCAGAAAACTTTCCTGGGATATGCGCCAGCCGGCGCTTACTGCAGGGAACCAACCGTATTGATTTGTTAAAAACCTGGATGAACCATCGCGACGAATAGTTGCATTTAAAAGATACTTATCGTTAAATGTATAATCTAAACGGGCTATTAATGATTGTATCTTGTCCCGTTCAATAGTACTGTACGCTGTTGGTACACCTGTACCGGTTGATATGGTTGTGTAATTTTTATCAAATGTGAAATAGCCGGTGTTTGTAGCTCCTAACGTTTCATACCTGTTTTTGTAGTTCTCTGTACCTACCAATAATTTAACATCGTGTTTACCGATGGTTTGGTGATAGGTTAAAGTGTTTGTCCAGGTGTAATTATATCCATTGTATGAATTCTCGGCGTAGGAATTGGTCGTATTGTTTTCTGAGTTTTCATATTCAGGGAACGTAAAGTTATGGTTGTAATCAGAATAATATTCGCCACCAAACTGCGTGCGCAGGGTAAAGTATTTCAATAAGTCCACTTCGGCAAAAACATTACCAAATAACCTGTTATAGGCTCCATAATTATTAGCAGTGCGCTGTTGTATGGCTACAGGGTTCCTGGCATTACCAAGGTTTGCGGTATTTGAACCGGCGTAATTACCCATAATGTCATACACAGGGATAATAGGTTGCTCGCGGAAAGCCATACCAATTCCAGAACCCTCATCATTTTCATTAATCAGCGGATTTTCTGTTATGGAATAGGATAAGTTTTCGCCTACACGTATATGTTTGGATACTTTAAAACTGGTATTTGCCCTTACGGTGTAACGTTTATCATAAGTATCAATTAAAGTACCTTTTTGATTGTAGTAGTTCAAAGAAAACAAATAAGTTGCCACGTCAGAACTGCCGCTTAAAGCCACATTATGGCTTTGGATGGGCGCCGTTTTAAATATCTCATGATACCAGTCTGTACCTGCCTTGTTTGATTTGGTAATACGGTAAAAGCCAGATGGATCTCCTGATGTATAAAATGGGTTAACATTGTATTTTGAAGGATCAACCGCAGGGTCGCCGTCATGAATGCCGTAAGGACCGGCACCGCCGGCGCTAATATAGTCTGGTAATACATCACCGTTAGGACCATATAAATTACTGGTTAGGTCAACCGGGATTCCTTTTAAAGCAGCGGTGTTTTTAATAGCTAAGTTTCTTAAACTTGTCATTTCCTGCGGATCCAGCAGGTTAAATACGTTGCCACCTTTGGGTACCTGGGTACCATAATAAGCATCATAAGAAACACTAACCTTGCCAGTACCTTTTTTGGTGGTAATAACAATTACACCATTTGCGGCACGTGCACCATAAATTGATGCAGAACTGGCATCTTTTAACACTTGCATGCTTGCCACATCATTGGGGTTAATATCGCTTACATTGGTTGTTGGCACGCCATCAACCACATACAATGGCTGGTTGTTTCCAAAAGTGTTGGCACCACGGATTTTTACCGATGGATTTTCACCCGGCTGACCAGATGCTATTACGGTAACACCCGCGGCCTGACCCTGTAATTGGTTTTCAACAGATGAGGTAGGCTGCCTGTTGGCTGCGGCCACATCTATCACAGCAACAGCACCTACCAGGTCCTTTTTGCGTTGGCTACCGTAGCCGGTTACTACTACCTCATTTAGGGAGTTGGTACCGGCAATTAAGGTGATCCTTAAATTCGCGTCGGTACCCACAGCAACTTCCTGGGTTTGGTAGCCGATATAGGAAACTACCAGGGTGTTGCCCGGACTTAAACTAATCGTAAATTCGCCATTAACATCGGTTACAGCACCGGTAGAAGCACCTTTAACACGTACAGACGCGCCAATAACGGGTAATTTATCATCGCTGCCGATAACTTTACCTTTGTACTTTGTTTGTGCTGTAACTACCATTGAAGAAACTAAGCAGCATAACAGCACGCCAAAGCATCTTCCTTTAAGGAGTAAACTTTTAAACATAGGATTGAGATTTGTTGGTTATATATTTGGTTTATTATTAAATGCAAACAAGTAAGGAGTTGTATTTAGTTGGTAAACAAAGCGTTCCGGATCTCATCCCGGAACGCAACCCAATATCATTTCTCAAGTGATATTGATCAACTAAATCTCAAATGACATGTTTATAATCATCTAAGCTCTTTTAATACATGGCGCTATTTGTCAACGCACTTGTATTGTTAATTCCTTGATCAGATTATTAAAAAGCGTATGAAATGCTCCTGTTAACAATAATTAATTCTTTAATAAAAGCCTTATGAATCTTAAGGCTTAACTGCTTATACCTGGTTTATTATAATTGAATACAAATAATCAAATAATAGATTTATCGATTTTAATATATCGACAAAGCATAAGATGCGTGAGACAAACAGCCGGAGATATACGACAAAGAAAATTTTGAATTTTGTATAAAGATTTAGGGAGACTTTAACGGGATGTAATATATTAGTGCCTGTTTTCAAAAAGACATAATAAACCAATTGTAAGCCAATTTATCGCTTGAAATCACCGCGTCAACTTATAAAAAGATGACATGGTGGTAATGTGGTATTGAAATTCCTGTTAACTGTAAAGCAGTGTTGTAAGTGAAAAAATGCTTTGAGGTAGGAAAGTTTGCGCAGTAGGTTTTGTGTAAAAATAATATAGCATTATAGGTATACTTTTAATTAAATCTTTTATAAATGTATTTTAGCCATGAATGAAAATAACAGGATAGTGGGGTTGAATTTGCATCATAGAAATTTCAAAATTTTAACGCATGTATGCGTTTGGTTGGTTTTGATGGCATTACCTTATATTATGCACTCCTATAGGGCAATGCCATCCAGAGCGTACACCCAGGAAGAGATCAACGATTTTTTTAAGATAGATTACATGGGGTATTTTTTTTGGATAGGCACTTTTTACTTAAATAGTGCTGTACTGATCCCAAATTTGCTATTGAAAAAAAAATACTTTTATTATTCCTTGACTTTTATTTCAATTTACGCGCTGTACCTGTTTTTTCATCACCAGATATATGTGGCCTTAGAAATAGATGTGCCTTATAACTTAATGCGCACCAGTTGGTTAAGATTGCCGGCCTTTTTACTTACAATGGCAGCAAGTTTGGCATATAGCCTGAATAACAATTTACTTGAATACAAGAATAAATTGAATGAAACCGACAGGGAAAAATTAAAGACCGAACTTTCATTTCTGCGATCACAGATAAGTCCCCATTTTATATTCAATATACTGAATAACATAGTTGCGCTGGTTAGGTTGAACAGTTCAGAACTTGAACCAACAGTGATGAAGCTTTCTGGTTTAATGAAATACATGCTGTACCACACGGATGAGGAGAAAGTAAATATTAAAGTAGAAGAAGAATACCTGAAAGATTATATTGATTTGCAAAAGCAACGATTTGGCCGGAAAGTTAAAGTAGAAACTACATTTAATATAAATAATGAATATCAGCTTATTGAGCCTATGCTTTTAATCCCATTTATAGAGAATGCATTTAAACACGGTGTAAGTTCAATTGATGATGCTCATATCACGATTGAGCTATTTGCAGGTGACCATTTTTTGAATTTTAATGTTAGTAATAAATACAACCCTTTTTATAAGGAGGAAAAAGATTCTTCGTCGGGCATAGGGATAGCAAACGTGAGCAGGAGAATCAATCTGTTGTATGAAAACAAACATGAGTTAACTATCAATAATAAAAACAACCTTTTTGAAGTTAATTTAATATTAAAATTGGACGCATGATAAATTGTATCGCGGTTGACGATGAACCTCTGGCTTTAAGTTTACTTACTGATAATATAAGTAAAATACCTTTTTTAAACTTACAGGCGGCATGTGATGATGGTTTTTCGGCAAGTAAGGCTTTACAGGATAGCAACGTGGATTTGATGTTTATTGATATCCAGATGCCCGGAGTTACAGGGATTCAGTTTATAAATAGCCTGATAAATAAACCGCTGATTATAATCGTATCTGCCTATAAACAATATGCTTTGGAGGGTTTTGCCTTAAATGTGGTTGATTACCTGATGAAACCTGTTCCGATGGAGCGTTTTATGATGGCTTGCAACAAGGCTAAAGAGCTTTATGAATTTAAAGAATTGAAGCAGTCTTTAATTAACCAATCAGCAGATCATACTTATCTAAACGCCGGCTATTCAGTTCTTAAAATTGTATTTGATGAAATACAATATCTGGAAGGCTTGAGGGATTATGTGAAAATATATTTTCCAGATGATAAAAAAACAGCTATTGTAAGGCTAAGCTTTAAAAACGTAGAAAAAAACTGGCCGTCTTATTTTATGCGGGTGCATAAGTCATTTATCATCAACACCCGTAAAATTGAGGCGGTAAGTAAAACTTCCATCATCATTAACGGGAAGGAGATACCAATTGGGGAAGCTTACCGGCAATCGGTAACGGCATTAATTGAAGCTAACAGCAAATAAATTTTAACATGCTGGCTGGCGAAAAAAGCACCCTGTAATTTCGACCTCCTTGTTTTCCATTCGTGAAATTCGTGCTTATAATTATCTTTGCCCTATAACTTTCATAATATGTTGTTTGAGCAAATGCGGCAGAAGCCGTTTTTTATACTGGGACCCTGTGTAATGGAGAACCAGGAACTGTTATACCAGGTAGCAGAAAAAGTTGCCGAAGTAGGGCAGAAATACAATGTGCCTGTAGTATTCAAGTCATCATTTGATAAAGCCAATCGTACATCTATACATTCATATCGCGGTCCGGGTATTGAAAAAGGTATGGAAATGCTTCAAAATGTGAAGGATAAATTTGGCTTGCCTGTTTTAACTGATATTCACGAGCCTTTTCAGGCAGCCATTGCTGCAGAGGTGGTTGATGTTTTGCAGATCCCAGCTTTTTTATGCCGTCAGACAGATCTGTTAGTAGCAGCAGCCCAAACCGGTAAAATTGTAAATGTAAAAAAAGCACAATTCCTTTCTGGCGCAGATATGTTTTATCCCGCCCAAAAGGTTTTGGAAGCAGGTAATAACCAGGTAATACTTACCGAGCGTGGTAATATGTATGGTTACAATAACCTGGCGGTTGATTTCAGGAATATTTATGATATGAAAGCATTTGGTCACCCGGTTTGCATGGATTGTACCCATTCGGTACAACGTCCGGGCGGGGCAGGGGGCAAAACCGGCGGCGACCGTACTTTTGTGCCTATGATGGCCTTGGCTGCAAAAGCTTTTGGCGCTGATGGTTATTTCATTGAAACTCATCCCGATCCTGATAATGCTTTAAGCGATGGCCCTAATATGCTTAAACTGCATGATTTGGATGGTTTGATTGCTTCATTAGTTGGTTAAGCAATGAAGGATATTGCTAAAAGAGTTTTTGATATAGAGATCGAATCGCTGCAACATGTGGCCGGTTTAATTGATGACGAGTTTACCAAGACGGTAAATGCCATATTAAGCAATACCGGGAAGCTTATTGTTATAGGCATCGGTAAATCTGGGCTTATAGGCAAAAAAATTGCAGCTACTTTAGCAAGTACAGGTACGCCCAGTTTTTTCCTTCATCCCGGTGAGGCTTTTCATGGGGATTTGGGTATGGTTAGTACCAATGATATCGTGATGCTGATCTCTTATTCGGGCGAAACTGATGAGGTGTTAAGGATCATTCCATTTTTAAAATGGAATAAAAACCTGGTTATAGGGGTAACCGGTAATCCAAATTCAACAGTAGCTAAAAATAGCGATCACCATTTAAATGTTAAAATTTCACGTGAGGCCTGTCCCCTTGAACTTGCACCAACCTCATCAACCACGGCCGCATTGGTAATGGGCGATGCGCTTGCAATTGCTTTAATGGAATCCCGTGATTTTAAACAGCATGATTTTGCCCGTTTCCATCCCGGTGGAAGCCTGGGGCGCAAGCTGCTTATAAAAGTTAAAGACCTGATGCGTACCGATAAACTGCCATTTATTGAGGAGCAGGCTTCATTTATGAATCTGTTATTAAAAATGTCAGAAGGGCGGTTGGGTATGGTTATGGTAGGGGATGCTACTTATATTAAAGGTATAGTTACCGACGGGGATCTGAGAAGGGCCCTGTTAAAGCATCCTGATATAGCAACCTTAACTGTGTTTGAAATTATGACCCAAAATCCTATTATTATAGATGAAGATGAGTTTGCAAGTCATGCAGAACAGCTTATGCTGGAAAAGAAAGTTACTACATTGCTTGTAGGTTCGGCACAAAACAGATCAATATCTGGCGTTTACCAGATATATAATGTTTAATCCCAACAGAAAATAACTTTACCCGGTTTAGTGATGATAGAAAATACGCCGGTTCATAAACCCGTCGGGATGATCGTTCGGAATTTCAGCAAAACTGAATTGGAAGCTGCTAAATAACGATAGAAATAATTCAAATCTCATACAATATCCGAGAAGGTGTAAATAACCAACGGAGTCATGCTATAAAGAGCCGGGTTCAGCGTTTATAGCAAAATTAATTAACTTTACCCATCTATACTACCTTATAAATGTTTGAAGAGCCCCTGAGTATCCGCATTGCAATAATAGGCCTCGGTTATGTTGGTTTACCATTAGCTGTTGAGTTTGCCAAAAAATTTCCGGTTAAAGGTTTTGATATAAAGAAAGGCCGGGTTGATGAATTAAATAATGCATTTGATCGCACGCTTGAAACGGATACAGAAGTTTTAAGATCGGTTTTATCAACAGGCATTGGCAATGGTCTTATTTGTACGTCAACTGTTCAGGATATTACCGATTGCAATGTATATATCATCTCGGTACCCACACCAACAGATCTGCACAACCGTCCCGATTTGAGTTTATTGATAAAAGCAAGTGAATCTGTTGCCAACGTACTACAGCCAGGTGATGTAGTTATTTATGAATCAACAGTTTATCCTGGCGTTACCGAAGATGTGTGCGTACCAGTGCTTGAGCGGGTGTCAAAATTAAAGTATAATGTCGATTTCTTTGCCGGATACTCGCCGGAGCGAATCAATCCCGGAGATAAAATTCATACGTTAACTAATATTTTGAAGGTAACCTCTGGCTCAACGCCCGAGGCTGCGGATTTTATTGACAAGCTTTATCAAACTATTGTTCATGCTGGTACACATAAAGCCCCAAGTATAAAGGTTGCCGAGGCCTGTAAAGTAATAGAAAACTCGCAGCGCGATATCAATATTGCTTTTGTCAATGAGCTATCCAAAATATTTAATATTATCGGTATTGATACACACGCGGTTTTGGAAGCGGCAGGTACCAAATGGAATTTTCTGAATTTTAAACCCGGACTTGTGGGTGGCCATTGCACGGGCGTTGATCCTTACTATCTTGCTCAAAAAGCGCAGGAAGTTGGCTACCATCCCGAGATCATATTGGCTGGTCGGCGGCTTAATGACGGCATGGGTACTTATGTAGCCCTGGAGGTCATTAAACTAATGATTAAGAAAGATATTCAGGTTAAAAACTCAAATGTATTGGTACTTGGTTTTACATTTAAAGAAAATTGCCCGGATGTACGGAATACAAGAGTAATTGATATTGTAAAGGTTTTAAGTGAATATGAAATTTGTTATGAAATATATGATCCCTGGGCCGATCCTTCAGAAGTTAAACACGAGTATGGCGTACAAACAATTAAGCATGTTGATGGTTTAAAGGGGGGGTATGATGCCATAATAGTTGCGGTTTCGCACAGGGAATTTTTTGAGTTAAATTATAGTCAGCTAAAGAAAACGCCTTTATCTGTTATATATGATATAAAAGGCATGCTTGATAAAGATATCGTTGACGGACGGTTATAGTATCGCCGGATTTACAAGATTAATATTCGCGTTTTACGATCATAAAGGGTTACTTAATGCGCTAATAATTTTATATTTGATTTTGTTGAAATTTCTAAATTTTTAATTTTGTCAATCATGCCCTAACACTTTTGTAATCGTTTGTGCATTCAATTATCACATTGTTATTTATAAATAAATATGCTAATTTTAGCAGGTGTTGTATACTTCAAGAAGCTCTAATACATGATTCACAGATACGCTACTTTTATTAAAGCAGTGAACCTTACCATTGATTATATTATACTTAATATGAGCATGGTAATTTCTTACTTTATTGAGGACAGGTCATACGTTTTTTGGATAAATAACAGAAAATATTTACCTATTGTTTTAGTTTTTAACTTAATCTGGTTATTGTCTGCCAATATCACCGGGTTGTATGAACACGTATTAAATAAAGACTCTATAAAAACTTACCGAGGTGTAATAAAAACCTACCTGTTGTTTGTGAGTTTTATCTGCTTTACTATTATAATACTCATAGGTACAAAGGCTTATTTTATTACTCGGGAGTATTTGTTTTACTCGTTGGCACTGTTCGGTTTTCTTTTAGGTTTATGGAAATTGATATTTCTTACCATTCGTAAAAGTGATAGGGCATCGCTAATTGATACCCGGGCCGTAATTATTATTGGTGGCGGCCGTATAGGAACTGATCTTTATAGCTTTTTCAAACAAAACCCTGAACGTGGTTACAGCCTGATTGGCTTTTTTGATGATGACCCCAAAACAGTTAGCGACAATCATTTATATTTAGGAGGAACGGATGATTGTATAAGCTATGTGTTAAACAATAAAGTCGATGAGATATTTTGTACACTGCCAAGCTCAGAAGCACAAACTATTGAGCGGCTTATGCTTGATGCAGATAAAAACCTCATCAGGTTTAAATTTATACCAGAGTATTATGACTATGCAAAAAAACCAACCTTTATACAAAGTTTTGGGCATATCCCGGTAATATCTGTAAGACCCGAGCCGCTCGAAAATATGCTCAACAGGTTTATAAAGCGACTGTTTGACGTTACATTTTCGTTGTTCATTATTCTGTTTGTGTTTAGCTGGCTGTTCCCAATATTGGCTATCCTGATCAAACTTGAGTCGAGAGGACCTATATTTTTTGTACAGGAACGCTCTGGCAGGGATAATAAACCATTTAAATGCTATAAATTCCGCAGTATGCGGGTAAATAAAGATTCGGATAAGAAGCAAGCTACCCGTGGCGATGCCCGTATAACTAAAACAGGCGCTTTTATCCGCAAAACTAGTTTAGATGAACTGCCTCAGTTTTTCAATGTAATACTTGGTAACATGTCTGTAGTAGGTCCACGGCCTCACATGATCAGCCACACTCAACAATATTCGCAGTTGATAGATACTTTCATGGTAAGGCACTTTCTTAAGCCTGGTATTACCGGGTGGGCACAAATTAAAGGTTTAAGGGGCGAAACACAAACCACCCAGGCTATGCTTGAACGTGTGGAGGCTGATGTTTGGTACCTGGAGAACTGGTCGTTCCTGTTAGATCTGAAGATTGTATTTTTAACTTTCTGGAACGCTTTAAGGGGCGAAAAGAACGCGTTTTAATATGGCTGTGTTCCACGATCAATTAAATCGTGAAGTATGTTTACCTGCCGTACCTAAAAGGATGATTTCTGTTGTTCCATCCCAAACCGAACTTTTATTATATTTAGGGTTGGATGCTGAACTTGTTGGCATTACCAAATTCTGCATTCATCCAAAGCAAAAAGTTAAAAGTATAACCAAAGTAGGGGGTACCAAGCAGCTAAATATTCCACTGATTAAATCATTACAGCCCGATCTGATAATAGCCAATAAAGAAGAAAACGAACGTAGCCAGGTAGAAGAGCTCATGAATACCTGCCCGGTTTGGATAAGCGATATCTATGATCTTGATACTGCAATTAAGATGATCCGGGGTGTAGGTTTAATAGTCGATCGCCAGGGAGAGGCGGAAATTTTATGTAGTGAGATCAGCCTGGGTTTTAATACATTGCTTTTACCTCGTTTAAATCTTCGGGTAGCTTACCTTATCTGGCGAAAACCTTATATGGTGGCCGCCAAACAAACTTATATTGATAGCCTGTTACAAAAGTGTGGTTTAATCAACACTTTTGTAACAGCCAGGTACCCCGAAGTTTCGGCCGATGAACTGGTTAAAGTAAATCCAGATGTTGTATTTTTATCATCAGAACCTTACCCTTTTGCACAAAAACATATAGAAGAATTTAAACAGTTGCTGCCAAAGGCGAAAATTATTCTGGTAGATGGTGAATTGTTTTCATGGTATGGCAGCAGGTTGTTGCAAGTGCCGGAGTATCTAAAATCTTTAATGCAGATAGTTTAATCTTTAGTTTCGGCTGCAAATATTAATTGCTTTTTAATACCCTCTTTCTCCAGGTTTGATTTGCCGGCGGCTCTAAGTAGCTATTAATCTAAGGGCATAAAGCCCGCTTTTAACCGGCTGATTTTTATACCATATTTATTGTCATTTTTTATTCGGACAAGTGTTTTTCCCTCTCAATTTCATGCACGGAATTATAAAACGGTTTAAATTAGTACGATCGTAAATTATGAACCTATTAAAAAAAACAATATAAATAAGCTATCATGAAAATCATTATCGTGGGTGCTACCGGCACCATAGGAAAGCACGTAACTGCTGCTCTTGAAAAAGAACACCAGGTTATAAAAGTAGGCTTAAATAGCGGCGACCTGCAATTAGACATTAGCTCACCGGAAGCTATTGAGCGTTTTTATGAGCAGGTTGGCCCATTTGATGCACTGGTAAGTACAACCGGAAACGGCCATTTTGGGCCTTTAGCTTCGATGAAATATGCTGATTTCATGAAAGGGATAGATAGTAAGCTCATGGGACAGGTTAACCTGGTTTTAACAGGTCAGCATTATATTAATCCTAAGGGTTCTTTTACATTAACATCTGGTATTTTAAGTGAAGATCCCATTGTTTTAGGAGCAAATTTAAGCGCCGTAAATGGGGCGCTTGATGCTTTTGTAAGATCGGCAGCAATCGAGCTTGAAAATGGTGTCCGTATCAATTCCATAAGTCCTGGCGTGGTGGAGGATTCTCCCGGGTATTTTCCATACTTTCCCGGCCATGCACCCGTGACTATGGAAAGGGTAACACAGGCCTATATCAAAAGTGTTTTGGGTGCTCAAACGGGGCAAACTTTTAAGGTATTTTGACAAAAGGAGTAGTTAATACTATTATATATTAGTTGCAATGCTTATTGATATTTTTAGCAGTTTGCTTCTTCAAGAAACCATTACAAATAGTTATCATTACCTCATTGTAATATGTTTCTTACAAAAAGGATAATATTTTTAGTGAGATTTCATCGATATTTGACTTTGCCAGTTACACAAACTGTGTTTAAACCAATTTACCTGTACTCTACAAAAAATATTATGGTTGCGGCCTGATGATTGACATCAGCTGCAATTTCAAGAGCAATTAAAATCAACAACCTAAGTAATACAACTATTATGGAAAAATCACGTCGAACTTTTATCAGGCAAGTCGCAATAGTAGGGGCCGGAACATTGCTCACCAAAACCGCATGGAGCGCCAAAAGCTATAAACGCATTATCGGCGCTAATGATCGGGTACGGGTTGGTGTTGTAGGGTTTTCTGACAGGCATAAAAGTTCGCATATTCCCAGTTTTATGAACCACTACAAAGAACTCAATTTTGAGGTAGTAGGTGTATCAGATATCTGGAAAAGGCGTAGAGAAGAAGGCGCTGCAGCCTGGAAAGAAAAGATGCAGAATGATGTAAAGGCTTACCGCAATAATGAGGAATTATATGATAGTAAATCGGTAGATGCGGTATTTATCAGCACTGCTGATTTTCAGCATGCCCGCCATGCTATTGAAGCAGTAAAAGCTGGATGTGATGCTTATGTGGAGAAGCCTTTTGCAGAAACTATGGAAGATAACCGCGATGCCCTTAAAGCGATAAAGGAATCGGGTAAGATAGTGCAGATAGGTTCACAGCGCAGGAGCGGAGCTAATTATCATGCGGCTAATGATTTTATCCGTTCGGGTAAATTTGGCCCCATCACCATGGTTGAATTAACCTGGAATGTTAACCAGCCCGGCCGCTGGCGCAGACCTGAGCTGTTAGGCGCATTAAAAGAAGGCGATACTGATTGGAAACGTTTTATTATGAACCGTCCGTATGAACCGTTCGACCCACGCAAGTACCTAGAATTTCGTTTGTTTTGGCCATATTCATCTGGATTGGCAGGTCAATGGATGAGCCATCAGATTGATACTGTACATTGGTTTTCGGGCCTTAAACATCCGCGAAGCGTAGTTGCCAATGGGGGGATTTATATGTGGAAAGACGGCCGCAGAAACTGGGATACCATTTTGGCCGCCTTTGATTATGGCCCGCTGGATGACGCTTCAACTGGTTTCCAGGTTACTTTTGGTTCGCGCATGCACAACGGAGATGAGCATCCGGCAGAGATTTATTATTCAAACGGAGGTGAATTAAACCTGATAACTAACAAAGTTTCGCCAAACGGCGGCTTAACACAAAAGATGGCTGCCGCCATGAATATGCAGGCAAACCTGCTCCCCGAGGTTAGTCTGGCAAATACCGAAAAGGTAATTGCTTCGGCCAATACAGGCGGCGATGTACTGACTTCAAATCATGTGCGTAACTGGATGGAATGTGTACGCAGTCGTAAACAGCCAAATGCGCCGGTTGAAGCAGGATACAGCCATTCTATAGCAAATATTATGACCAATGCTGCCGTTCATACCGGCTATAAAGCCACATTTGATGAGAAAACCCAGGAGGTAATGGTGAACGGTCAGATATTTAAATTTTAATAGACATTATGATAAACAGGTTCAAAAAGTTGGGGTTGATTGTAGGATTAACAGCCCTGACTTCGGCTGTATCGGCTCAAAAAAGCGAACCGGTAAAGATAGTGAGCTCGGCAAAAGAACATAAGGTTGATGTTTTTGTCGGCGGCAAGCTGTTTACCAGTTTTCTGTATCCTGATAGTCTTGAAAAACCGGTATTGTATCCTTTGTATGCCGCTAACGGTACCGTTGTTACCCGTGGCTTTCCACTTGAACCTAAACCCGGTGACCCGACTGATCATCCGCACCATATTGGTTTATGGTTTAATTTTGAAAACTTAAACGGGCTTGACTTCTGGAACAATTCATATGCCATTCCTAAAGACAAAAAGAATTTATACGGTTGGATACGTACTGACCATATATTGAAAGCGGCCGGCGGAACTATTGGGGTATTGGCCTATCATGCAAACTGGACCAACCAGCAAAAAGAGGTTCTTTTAGAAGAAACTACAAGTTTTGAATTTAGCGGAAAAGGTAACCAGCGTATAATTGACCGGGTTACTACCTTAAAAGCCGATGTAGATGCTGTTTTTAACGATGCCAAAGACGGCATGCTGGGCCTGCGTTTAGCGCACGAATTGCAGATGCCCACTACAGAGGATCAAAAATTCACAGATGATAAAGGTAATGTAACCATAGTTAAAGGTGGCACAGATAAATTAGCCAATGGTAATTACTTAACCAGTGCCGGTAAAACAGGTAACGATGCTTGGAGCACCCGTGGTGTATGGTGCAAGGTTTTTGGCAAAATGGGTGCCGATTCGGTAAGTATTGCTATAATAGATCATCCTGGAAATCCCAACTATCCTACATTCTGGCATGCCCGGGGTTATGGCCTGTTTGCAGCCAATCCGCTTGGTGAAAAGATCTTTACCAATGGCAAATCGGCTAAAAACCTGAGCCTGAAGAAAGGAGAATCTGTAACTTTCCGGTATCGAGTAGTTATTAATAATGGCGAACAAACTATCAGCGCAATTCAGCTAAACGAAATTGCTAAAGATTTCGCTAAAAAATAGCGGCGAAAGACTTACGAAGTTTCTAAAACTTCGTAAGTCTGGGATTCTGCAACTTTCAATAGATGCGAAGCAATTGACGGCTCACTAATTATTTAAAACAACTGCTAAGTTAATAGCGAAATATTTAGCGTAACGCTAATCCCTGTTCCAAAACGCTGGCGGTTCGATTCCCAGAGATCGGAGGTAAACATAGCCTTGTCCGCGGTGATGGATTTCGTTATCAATCCAATAGAGAATTATATCAGATGTTATGCCTTCATATGCTCCGAAAGCCACCATTACTTCTTGAAAGCGCTGTTGTGGTATCAGGGGCCAAAGTGTCTCAATTTTATAGGTGATATCATCCCATAAATTTAAAATTTCTTCTTTTGTGTTGGCGAAAGAGCCTCCTGAATGGTGGCCAAGCTTTGCAACGGGTGTAGGGCTATCCTGGAAAAGGTCCTGAATACCTGAATCTGCAATACTCATAATTTCCTTTACCATCATAGCAAAGGGACGCATTCCTCCAATCGAATATTCAAATAACTTATCTTTTGGAAAAGCTTCAATTACCTGCCTCGTTAGCCGGCGATGACCTTGCCAATGATTTAATATGGCATCTGAAGAGGTGAACCCCTCCATCGCATTGCTTGTTTGCTGTGTGCTTAGATTGTTTTCCATTTTGTTTGTTTTAATTAAAAAAATGATTTCATAACAAAGAAAAGCAGGCCCGATGACAGCCCTATGTCAGTAGTGATAAAAGATATTTGAAAGGAACAGAATAAAAACCGGTTGTTCGGTTCCCGTGTGGGTTTGTTACCTCGAAGATATTTTGAAGGTAATTGAAAATGTAATTATATTAGAATGGTTCAACAAACAAATTAATGTAGCTCAAAAGCGGCTATTAGTTTTATTGAAAAGAATATAATATGATTATCAGAAAAAACGAACACTGGTTCCGAATGCTGTTCATGTGGAAAGGATCGGTATTGCCGAAACTTTTATCACGACTGTTATTGCTGTTTGCGCTATCTGTAATTGTTGTTTTTGCTAAGGGAATTCTCTTTCATTATAAAATACCACTTAATCCTGCTCCGTTTACACTGTTTGGCATTGCTTTAGCACTTTTCCTGGGATTCAGAAATAACGCCAGCTACGATCGTTTTTGGGAAGCCCGTAAACTTTGGGGGGCCTTACTTAACGATACCCGTTCTTTAGCAAGGCAGGCCATAGCTTTAAGTGGCTATCTGCTCAATTCTACGGAGGTAGAAACCTTTGTTAATTACCTGGTAGCTTTTACCTATACGCTTAAACACCAGTTAAGGCATACAGACGCAAACGACGATCTGCAAAAAAGGCTGCCTCCGGAAATTTACCCCGATGTAAAAGGCGCTATTTATAAGCCGGTTATGTTAATGAAGGAAATGGCTATTTGGGTAAAAAATGCCAAAGAACAAGGTAAAATAGATTCCATTCAGCAAGTGGCGTTTGATGAAAATTTGGGCAAACTATCTGATATCGTCGGCGGCTGCGAAAGGATAGCATCTACGCCCATACCTTATACTTACAGGATACTGTTACATCGTACAGTTTATATTTACTGCTTTTTGCTTCCTTTTGGATTTGTAGATAGTTTGGGCTGGTTTACACCACTTATCGTAATTTTTATAGCTTACACCTTTGTTGCGCTGGAAGCCATTGCCGATGAAATTGAAGAACCTTTTGGGGTAGAACCTAACGATCTGGCTTTAAACGCGATGAGCTTGATGATTGAAACTACCTTGCTGGAGATGATTGGAAAGCCCTTGCCTGAAAAACCAGTTAATCAAGGCTCTATTATCGACTGATCTCAATGCTAAATATAAATACGGTGTTTTGATGCGGAATATTGACTGGAAGAGAAAAGATATCAACGGGAATGATCTTTCGGATAACTCCCGTTGATATTAACTGTTAAGCTATTGTCATTTAGTTCTATAGGCCGATCGGTTGAGCTTTTTTGGGTGGATGCGTTTGATGGATCACCTGGTGGACTTCAGTTCTTGATTTTCCCGGAGGCGCCAAAACAAGATTTGTTTTTGATAATGCCTGCCACAGCGTTCTATTTTGAAATGCAATGGTGCCTCCACCGCGTTTCTTTTGTGACACCATGCGGTTGATATCGCCAACACAAACCCATGGGCTGTGCAATGTGATCCCCCATTTGGCATGGTCATGGGTTTCGGGCCAGGCCCAATGTACGCCCAGAGCAGCTAAATTGATGTATTTGATGTCAAAGGTTTTGTGGATACCGTCGCTGTCGGCCTGGGGTGGGATAGGTCCCCTGATCCATGTTTCAACATCCATGTCATCTCCCAGCGCAGGCCCTACTAAGTCATTCCAAAAATCATCATCCCATTGTTTATTCTTGGCAATCACCTTGAAGGGCATACCGCCGATGGATGTCAGTTCGAGCACGTCACTCTTTTTGGGAGGTTTGGGGTTTAATGGTTGTGTTAATATATAAAGAGGATCGGTAGTGGGGAGGTCTGCGGTATGATTATAATAAACCTGCGGCTCCTGGTGGTCTGCCATTTGCGTGGCTATTTTCCTGCAGGTGTCAATATCCAACGATATACACAAATAGGTTTGCCCATACTGAGGAGTCGGGTCTGCCTTTGCACCAGGGTCATTAAATTTTGGCCATGAATGCAGTATCCAAAACCCGGTATTTGTTTCTGTATCAAAAGCGATCGCGCCTTTAGTGTGCCCTTTATTGCCATCATCTGTCTTGCCCACACTTTCAGGCATCTCATCGTTGTACATGATCCACCCCGTCTTTCCTGTTGGTGCTGCAAAGCTGTCAAGCACCGATTTGAGTGTAAGATTAAGTGCGCCATTGCCGCTGTTAAGAACATTCGGCGATTTAGTAACGTTCCTTTGTTTCAGATCAGGATTTGCATCAATCTTTGAGTCATAATAAACGTATTCGTACCCTGTGGCGCTATCGCTACCTGCACCAGGGCCAAGCTGTGGAACTTTGTAAATAAACCACCAATCTACCGGATTGCCGGTTTCATCAAGTGCTGAAATTTTCATAACTATCTGGGATTAAGTTGTTAATGCCATAAAGTTATATATATATTTAAATATTTTTTTATTTTTAAATATGAGATGATTCCAGATTGTTATGCTGCAAAATGCAAACAACCGCTACCTTATTAAATTAACGGCTTTTTTAAAATTTGCGGACCACGGAAGTGTATTTGAATATCTTGAGAGGGGGGAATTGACAATCACATTGATCTAAAAAAAATATCTATTAGCCTTTTAAATCTATCATTTCGCCAGGATAATACGCTTCTAACGACTCATCCAAAAATATCCCATCAATTTTAATGTTTAAGAAATCGTGATATCCTTCATAGTAGCTTTGGTCTATTTGGGTGACTATTTCATTCATATTAAAGCTATTTTCAAGAACTAATTTAAAACAAAAAACCCGATCAAATTGACCGGGTTTTAAACTGTTGTGCGGAAGAAGGGACTCGAACCCCCACGCCTCGCGGCGCCAGATCCTAAGTCTGGTGCGGCTACCAATTACGCCACTTCCGCATTAGGATTTTAACAGGTCGCAAAGATAGCGTTTTAAGATAAACTATAAAATATAATTTTAGTTTTTTATCTATCTACCTCATTTCTTTGCTATTAATTTAATTGAAGGTATTTATTAAGTATGTAACATACATCATCTGGAGCTAATGTTTATTCACTTTAAATTTAAATTGCGAAATTTTTTCTTCAAACCCTTCTGCAGCACGGTAAAAATCCAGGGAATGTTTATCCTCTTCGTTGGCATCAACAAATATTTCGCGTATATAATTTTGCCCTCCCCACGCTTTTATAGCCTGAAGTAATTTATTGCCAATACCCAGCCTTTGCAAGTGGGGGGCAACTGCAATATCATAAATAAAAAGGTCGGTATATTCTGAGTAGTACATCGGTAGTTCATAAGCCGTTAAACCACCTATTACTTTGTTTTTATAGATTGCTGCAATACAAATAAATTCATGCTTCCGCAGCAGTGTTTTTAAATAAGATGGTTTGGCGGGTATCAGATCGTTAGCTTCAAAAATATCCTTAAATAGATGGATAAGCTGTTCTGCAATCATCACATCATCAGATCCAAGTCGCCGGATAATAAGATCATCTATATTAAATTCCATCATAAAATAATTAAGTTAATTGGTAATTGAATCTAAGGATTTTTGAGTGTTAAAAAATCAAATTATTAATTCCATGAACAATTTCAAAACTCACTTGTAATATTCAAATATCAAGAACCTTCGGCTATGACTAATACAGTAAACTATTATATTAAAAAAGACAACGGTACAACAATAAATATCATTATTGAACCAGTGCTAACCCAGGCCGCAAATAATCATCTTAACTTTACAGGTGTGTATGCCTTATATAAAGGTAACGACCATGGCGAAGCCCGCCTGTTAGAGATGCAGGAAATAGCCCCCGAAATAGGAGAAAGCTACCCTTTGGTTGATGATGCAAAGAATCCGGATTTTTTGGGCAGGCTAACTTATAATAGCAACAAGTTGAAATGGGAATACACAGGCGGTTCGTTATCGCCGAATGAACAGCATCAAATTGTTGAGTTTATACAAAACGCAAAATAATCCATAAATTTGCCTGCTCATTTTAAAAAAAGACTATTGTACTCCCGCGATCAGGCATCACAAATTAAACAGGCATTCTGGACGGCCTTTGGCCAATACATTGCTCCGCATCCGTCAGCAGAGGGTTTAAAAATAAACTGGATAAACTATAAAACGGGCATTAAGCACCTTAGCTTTAAGATGCAGGCCGATAACCGTTCAGCTTTTATCGCCATTGAGATCGCTCATCCTGATACCGGCATCCAGGAATTGGTATTTGAACAGTTTAAAGAGCTCAAAGCTGTACTCAATTCAAGTATTGAGGAGGAGTGGGACTGGCAATTACACACTACCGATGAAAATAACAAAACCGTAAGCCGCATTATTAAAACCTTACCCAACGTAAGTGTTTTTAACCAAAAAGACTGGCCCGCGCTTATCTCATTCTTCAAACCCCGCATCATTGCCCTTGATGATTTCTGGAGCACCGCAAATTACAGCTTTGATATATTTAAGTGATGTGCAGATTTCAGATGTGCAGATGTGACAATTGTCTGAACCAGAATTTTTAGAATTAAAGAATTAACAGAATTTGATTTCATAATCTGCATATCTGAAATTTACATATCTGCACATTAATCCTTCATCTGCTCATCTAAAATCTGCCCATCTTTCTACAATTCGTATCAATTAATCGTCTATTTGACGCTTTTTTTTAAAACCGTTTATTAATTGAAAAGAAAAGCAAATATTTACCGATAATAATTATATATCTACATTATAAATCTTACTAAAACACATGAAAAGGTTTCCATTAACCGTATTTTTTGCACTTATTGTTTTTTTAGCAAGGGCGCAGGATACTCAAGCCCCGGCTTATCCACTGATAACACATAATCCTTACTTTAGTATCTGGTCATTTTCTGATAAATTAAATGAATCAACTACCAGGCACTGGACAGGTAAAAATCAATCATTACTTGGCTTGATAAAAGTTGACGGTGATGTGTACCGTTTTATGGGTAAAGAGCCGGCAACCTATAAAACTGTTGTTCCTGCTGCCGACGAAAAATCATACATCTGTAAATACACAGAAACCCAACCAACACAAAATTGGACTGATACAAAATTTGATGACACCGCCTGGAAAAGCGGCACCGCGCCCTTCAGTGATGATAAAGCAATGGGCAATACCGTTTGGAAGGGCCGGGATATTTGGGTAAGGAGAACCTTTACTTTTCATAAAACTGCTATTAATAAGCTTTATCTTAAACTACATCATGATGATGAGGCGGAAGTGTATCTGAATGGCGAAAAAATAAATGTGAGCAGCGGCGCTAATGGCGATCTGCAGATGATCACTCTTAAGGATGATGCAGTTGAAAAATTAAAGGAGGGCGAAAATGTTCTTGCTTTGCATTGTACCAACACAGGCGGAGGCGGAGCGCTTGATGCCGGCTTTGCTGATGAACTAAAGCCAACAGATCATGCTGAGCTGCAGGCTGCAAAACAAACCGGAGTTACCATCAATGCAACACAAACCATTTATTACTTTAAATGTGGTGATGTGGATCTGAAGGTTACATTCACGTCGCCGTTATTGATGAACAACTTGGCTTTATTGTCAAGGCCGGTATCTTATATTACTTATAGCGTAAAATCAAGTACTGGTAAAGCGCATAATGTGCAGGTTTATTTTGGCGCATCAACTGATGTTGCCCGCAATACACCAAACCAGGCGATGACCACTCAAAAATATGCAACGAGTACTTTGTCTGTTTTAAAAGCCGGTACCGTTGAACAACCTATCCTGCAAAAAAGGGGAGATGATTTGAGGATAGACTGGGGATATATGTATGTGGCGGTTCCCAAAACATTTGGTGCTCTGCAATATGTAAGCACCGAAAGTGAAGGGGTTAATTCATTTTTTAAAGGTGATGGTAAATCAACTGCAAAAGAGGGCACCAACCTGGTTTTGAATACTGTACTATCTCTTGGCATGGTTGGTAAAACTGCTGTAAGTAAATTTATTGAGCTGGGTTATGACGATATTACCCCGGTACAATATTTTCATGCCAATTTAAAACCATGGTGGAAAACCCCTCAAATTAAAACCATTGAGCAAGCGTTAGCCAAAGCAGCAGTTGATTATCCAGCGGTGTTAAAAAGCTGCACTGCCTTTAACAGTTCGGTATATAATGATGCCGAAAAAGCTGGTGGCGACAAATATGCAAAGCTATGTGTGCTGGCTTATCGCCAGGCCATATCAGCGCATACGTTAGTAAAAAGCCCGCAGGGCGAGATCCTGTTTTTATCTAAAGAAAACTTTAGTAATGGATCAATCAATACCGTGGATGTAACATACCCATCTGCGCCTTTGTTCCTGATTTATAACCCAAGCCTGATGGAAGGGATGTTGAACGGAATTTTCTACTTTAGTGAAACAGGCAAGTTTCCTCATGATTTTGCCGCACATGATTTGGGTACTTATCCTATAGCCAACGGGCAAACTTATGGTGAAGGTATGCCGGTTGAGGAATCGGGCAATATGCTGGCGCTTACTGCTGCCATAGTTAAAGCCAATGGCAACAACCCGGCTTATGCCAAAAAACATTGGAAGGTGTTAACAGATTGGGCCAATTATCTGAGCCGTGAAGGACTTGATCCCGCTAACCAGCTTTGTACCGATGACTTTGCGGGTCACCTTGCACGCAATGCTAACTTATCTGCTAAAGCAATTGTGGGTATCGGTTGCTATGCCCACCTTGCCGATTTGTTAGGTGAAAAAGCAGTGGCTGCTAAATACCAGGCGATGGCTAAAGAAATGGTGACTAAATGGATGAAAATGGCTGATGCAGGTGATCATTATTCATTGGTGTTTGATAAACCGGAAACCTGGAGCCAGAAATACAATATCGTTTGGGATAAGATTTTAGGATTAAACCTTTTCCCGCAATCTGTTTACGATCGTGAGATCAAATTTTATCTGACCAAGCAAAATGAATTTGGTTTGCCTTTAGATAGTCGCAAAACCTACACTAAAAGCGACTGGATCCTTTGGACTGCTACTTTAGCCAAAAATCAGGACGATTTTAAGACTCTTGCTGCTCCTGTATATAAATACGCGATGGAAACACCAACCCATGTACCATTAAGCGACTGGCACGAAACTACCGACGGCAAGCAGGTAGGTTTCCAGGCGCGCAGTGTGGTAGGGGGCTATTTCATAAAGCTACTACAAGAAAAATGGAGACCTGATGTTAAGTAGAGTTAGGGAATAGAATAAAGATTGAAGAGTCAAGAATTAAGATACAAGAATTAAGACCGAATCTTGTATCCTCATGTCATTGAGAGGGCAGCGCGGCAATCGTGAACTGTGCAGAATGCTTGCATAGTTCACGATTGCTGCGTACCTCTCAATGACATTTTTTTTACAAGTGCAATGT
Organism: Mucilaginibacter sp. P2_A4; assembly: GCF_056405015.1. Taxonomy (NCBI): domain Bacteria; kingdom Pseudomonadati; phylum Bacteroidota; class Sphingobacteriia; order Sphingobacteriales; family Sphingobacteriaceae; genus Mucilaginibacter; species Mucilaginibacter sp. P2_A4. The sequence continues at coordinate 105,861 of NZ_JBFUCX010000011.1, forward strand.
GCCTTGTCTCTTGATTCTTATATCTTGATTCTTGACTCTTATTATTCGCTCTTGTATCTTAAATCTTTTTCTATACTTTTATTGTGTCAATGGAAACCAAAAACAACAAGAAAACCATCCGTGCCTGGGCTTTTTTCGATTGGGCCAACTCGGCCTATAACCTGGTCATCACTTCAACAATTTTTCCGGCCTATTATGTAGCTATCACCTCAAATGCTAAAAATGGCGATAGGGTAATGTTTTTCGGTAAAAGCTTTATTAATACAGCATTATCAAACTACGCGCTGGCAGTTGCGTACATGATAATGGTTTTACTGTTGCCCATACTATCTTCAATTGCAGATTATAGGGGCAACAAAAAGGTTTTTATGCAATTTTTTACGTGGTTGGGCTCCATGTCATGCTGCGGGCTGTTTTTCTTCGGCCCAAATAACCTGGAGTTTGGCATAATTTGTTTTGCGCTTGCGGCTATCGGTTATAGCGGAGGTTTTGTTTTTTACAATTCTTATTTGCCAGAAATTGCTACCATTGATATGCAGGATAAAATAAGCGCTAAAGGATTTACTTACGGATATATCGGGAGTGTTATTTTACAGATCATATGTCTTGTTTTTGTGCTTTCGCCTAAAACCTTTGGATTAACCAGTGGTGGCGCAGCACAGCTTTCATTTCTTCTGGTTGGTATCTGGTGGATAGGTTTTGCGTATATCCCTTTCATCATATTGCCAAAAGGCAGCCCTAATGCAGAGCCCCATCAACACAACATTATTAAAGGCGGTTTTATTGAATTAGCTAAGGTTTGGGCCAAAGTTAAAACCATGCCCTTGTTAAAGCGATTTTTACCCGCGTTTTTCTTTTATTCTATGGGGGTGCAAACTATTATGCTGGTTGCCGCCGGCTTTGGCGCCAAAGTGCTAAAGATGGAAACAAGCGGTTTGATAGAAATCATCCTGATCATACAAATAGTTGCCATAGGCGGTGCTACACTAATGTCGCGCTTGTCGGCTATTTATGGTAACGTAAAAGTTTTAATATTGGTGGTAATTATTTGGGTAGCGGCATGTATAGCGGCGTATTTTGTAACCACCATTCCGCAATTTTATGGGCTGGCTATTATTGTTGGCTTAATTATGGGGGGCATTCAGTCAATGTCACGTTCCACTTATTCTAAATATTTACCCGAGAATATACCGGATACTGCCTCTTTCTTCAGTTTTTATGATGTTACCGAAAAACTGGCGATAGTAGGAGGCATGTTCAGTTTTGCTTTTATAGAAGAGATAACCGGTAGCATGCGCAATTCGACACTTGCATTATGCGGTTTTTTTATTATTGGATTAATATTATTGTTTTCTTTGTTAAAAGCTGAAAAAAGCATTCAAAAAAATGCTGACTTTAGCGCCGAATAATTTGTGCCGATGAAGATAGAGCTGTTTGTACCATGTTTTGTAGATCAATTATTTCCTGATACTGCTTTTAATACCGTAAAGGTATTGGAAAAGGCGGGCTGCAAAGTGAGTTTTAACCCAAACCAAACCTGCTGTGGTCAACCGGCGTTTAATGCTGGTTTTTGGGATGATGCAAAAGCCATTGGGAGTAAATTTTTGAACGATTTTTCGGAAGATAGTGTTATTGTTACGCCCTCGGCATCATGTACCGGCATGGTGAAAAATTATTATAATGATCTGTTTACCAATACCGCGGTACATAACAAATGCCGGGCTATACAGGGGAATATCTATGAACTTTCAGATTTCCTGGTAAATATTCTGCAGTTTGATTACTTCGGTGCTGAGTTGGATGGTAAGGCTGTTTATCATGATAGCTGTGCCGCCCTGCGCGAGTGCAAGATAAGGAATGAGCCACGCCAGCTGCTTTCCAAAGTACTGGGTTTAGAATTGCTCGAACTAAAAGATAATGAAACCTGCTGCGGTTTCGGCGGTACATTTGCTGTTAAATTTGAGGCTATTTCAACTGCGATGGCGCAGCAAAAAGTTGACAACGCATTGGCCGCAGGCGCCGAATATATTATCTCAACTGATGCTTCGTGCCTGATGCATCTGCAAAGCTATATTGATAAAAATAGCCTGCCTATAAAAACTATTCACTTGGCCGATGTGTTGGCATTGGGGTGGGGGAATGTTTGATTCTGATTTAAGATTTGGGATTTTCGATTTCGGATTTTAACTGTAGGTGCGTTCAATTTAACATTCTTTATTGTAGATCTCATAATTCCGAAATCCGAACATTCGCAATCTGAAATCAAAAATAAAATCCTATTTTTGCACCTCAAATAAATGATCACTCCCGTAGGTGATCACAAAACGTAATTTTATTAAAATTTAAATCATAGTTGTAGATGATTAGTATTACACTTCCAGATGGTTCCGTTCGTGAATACGATAAAGGAATTACTTCCATGCAGATCGCGCAGTCGATCTCCGAAGGATTAGCACGCAATGTATTAGCAGCCGAAGTTGATGGCCAGGTTTGGGACGCAAGTCGCCCAATTGAGCAGGATTCGCACGTTAAACTTTTAACCTGGAACGATACTTCAGGTAAATCAACTTTCTGGCATTCATCGGCTCACTTATTAGCCGAGGCTTTAGAGGCCCTTTACCCGGGTACTAAGTTTGGTATCGGCCCCGCTATTGAAACAGGTTTTTATTACGATGTTGACTTTGGCGACCGTGAATTTTCATCAGATGAGTTCAAGAAGATCGAAGACAAGGTTATTGAGCTTGCCAAAACCAAAGCCGAGTACATTCGTAAACCGGTTAGCAAGGCAGATGCTATCGAGTACTTCACCGAAAAAGATGATGAGTACAAACTGGATCTGATCAAGGATCTTCCGGATGGCGCTATCACTTTTTATACACAAGGAAACTTTACCGATCTGTGCCGCGGGCCTCATATCCCCAACACAGGTTTCATAAAAGCTGTAAAGCTGATGAGCGTTGCCGGTGCCTATTGGCGCGGTGATGAAACACGCAAGCAGCTTACCCGTATCTACGGTGTTACATTCCCTAAAGCCAGCGAACTTACAGAATACCTGCATATGATCGAAGAGGCTAAAAAGCGCGATCACAGGAAATTGGGTAAGGAATTGGAATTGTTTGCTTTTTCGGAAAAAGTGGGCATGGGTTTACCATTATGGTTACCTAAAGGAACAGCCTTACGTGAGCGTTTGCAAAACTTCCTTCAAAAAGCACAGGTAAAAGCTGGTTACGAGCAGGTAATTACACCACACATCGGTCATAAAAACCTGTATGTAACATCCGGTCACTATGAAAAATATGGCGCCGATTCATTTCAGCCTATAAAAACCCCGCAGGAGGGAGAGGAATTCTTTTTAAAACCGATGAACTGCCCGCACCACTGCGAGATCTATAAAACAAAACCACGCTCGTACAAAGATCTTCCTGTTCGTTTGGCTGAGTTTGGTACCGTATACCGTTACGAACAAAGTGGTGAGCTGCATGGGTTAACCCGCGTACGTGGCTTTACACAGGACGATGCGCACCTGTTTTGTCGCCCGGACCAGGTGAAGGATGAGTTTAAAAAAGTAATCGACCTTGTACTATATGTATTTAAGGCGCTTGGTTTTGATAACTATACAGCGCAGGTTTCACTACGTGATCCTGAAAACAAAGCTAAATACATCGGTACTGATGAAAATTGGGCTTTGGCAGAATCCGCTATTATTGAGGCTGCTGCCGAAAAGGGTTTAACCACCGTTGTTGAATTGGGTGAGGCTGCATTTTATGGCCCTAAGCTTGATTTTATGGTGAGAGATGCCCTTGGTCGTAAATGGCAATTGGGAACCATACAGGTTGATTATAACCTGCCTGAGCGTTTTGAACTGGAATACACTGGTAGTGATAATTTAAAACATCGCCCGGTAATGATTCACAGGGCGCCGTTTGGCTCTATGGAACGCTTCATCGCAGTATTAATTGAGCATTGCGCAGGTAATTTCCCATTGTGGTTATCTCCGGAGCAATTTATTATTCTTCCGATATCAGAAAAATACGAGGAATATGCAAAAAAACTTTCTGATGTGTTAAAAGATTCCGATATTTGCGGGCTGATTGATTTCAGAGACGAGAAGATAGGGCGTAAAATACGCGATGCTGAAGTCAAAAAGATCCCTTATATGTTGATTGTGGGCGAAAAGGAAGCTGCCGAAGGCATGGTTTCTGTTAGGAAACATGGTCAGGGTGACTTGGGAAGTATGAGCATAGAAGATTTTAAAGAACAAATAATTAAAGAAATAAAAGTATAACTTGGCATTAAACAAACCTTTCAATAGAGGACCAAGGCTTCCTTTTAAGAAAAAAGAAGCTGAACACAACATCAACCAATTCATTAGGGCTCAGGAAGTTCGCCTTGTAGGTGACAACGTAGAGCAAGGAATTTTTTCATTAAGAGATGCCCTTGCTATAGCGCAAGAGCAGGAATTAGATCTTGTTGAAATATCTCCGAACGCTGTACCGCCGGTTTGTAAAGTAACTGACTATAACAAGTTTATTTACGAGCAAAAGAAAAAGCTTAAGGAGATAAAAAGTAATGCCAAGCAAACTGTTATTAAAGAGATTCGCTTTGGCCCGAACACTGATGATCATGACTTTGAATTTAAATTAAAGCATGCTATTAAATTTTTGGAAGCTGGCGAAAAAGTAAGGGCTTACGTACACTTTAAGGGCCGCGCAATTGTTTACAAAGAGCAGGGTGAGATATTACTGCTTCGTTTTGCACAGGCATTGGAAGATGTAGGTAAAGTTGAACAACTACCAAAGCTTGAAGGTAAAAGGATGTTTTTAACCCTTGCACCCAAAGCTGCAAAAAAATAATTTCAGATGTACTGATGTGTAATTTCAGAGTTATACATCAGTACTATCTTATATAAAGGTATTTACAGATCTGCAGGGTTGCACATTTGTAAGTTAAACAAACAATTAAATAATAGTTATGCCAAAAATGAAAACCAATTCCAGTGCAAAAAAGCGTTTTAAGCTTACTGGAACCGGTAAAATCACACGGAAGAATGCTTTCAAAAGCCACATCTTAACTAAGATGTCGACTAAACGTAAGCGTAACCTTGGTCATACCAGCTTAGTATCTAAAGCTGATATGGGAAATGTTAAACGTATGCTTTGCATCGGAAAGTAATTCACAATTTTTTTAACCAGGTATTAGAGTTTTAAGTTCCGCTTTAAAGGCAGGCACTCACTACCAAAATCAAACAACATGCCACGTTCAGTTAACGCAGTAGCGTCGAGAAGACGCAGAAAAAGGATCATGAACCTCGCCAAAGGTTATTGGGGTTCACGCAGCAAGGTTTATACCGTTGCAAAAAATACAGTTGAAAAAGGTTTACAGTACGCTTATCGTGACCGTAAAACCAAAAAAAGAGAGTTCAGAGCTTTATGGATACAGCGTATTAACGCAGGTGCCCGTCAGCACGGAATTTCTTACTCTCAATTAATAGGTAAATTAGCAGCAAAAGAAATCGGTTTAAACCGTAAAGTATTAGCTGATTTAGCAATGAATCATCCTGATGCTTTCAAAGCCGTGATTGATGCAGTAAAATAATATAATTTGCTGAGATCTATTCTCAATGAATTTTAAAAAACCGCCTGGTAATTTTTATCAGGCGGTTTTTTGTTGGTATATATTTTTAATACCAGCTTATGATATTACAATAATGGGTTCCTCTTTGCTATCCAGAAAAAACTCGGGGCCGTTATCAATATCCATATATTGTTTAAAATTCTGCACATCCTTATCAACCATATTTTTGAATAAAGGGTTTAACACCCTGGCAAGGCCAATGCCTAATCCTCCTGCCGGTGGCTGATAGCTGATTACAATATCCACAATAGTTCCTGTACCATCAATGGTATCCTGGAAACGGACTTTCCCAGCATTGTTAATTATAGAGTCGGGCATCGAGCTCCACCCAATCATTTCGTTAGGCTCATCCTTTACAATTTCCGCATGCCAGCTAACGCTTGCTACACCAGCCGGTAGTTTTAGTACCCAGTGGGAATATTTTGAATCAATTATTTCAACACTTTCCAGGTGTTTCATAAATAAAGGGAGATTATCAAACTTGCGCCAAAAATTGTAAACCTTGTGCCTTGGTTGGTTAACAGTAAATGAAGACCGGATATTGATATTAATAGGATTGGTTGATAACTTACCAATTCGTTTATACAATTCGCAATGGCCGGTAATGCCACGATTTAAAAGGTATCCGCTGGCGCCTATCTTTAATATGCTCGTAAACGGAGCTGAAAATATATGCTTAAATCCCGACCATCCCAATTTAACACCTCCAACTATAGAAGTATAACGTTCGGGCCAGTTCAGGTTTATTCTGTCATCACCGTGAAGTATGGGGAAGTTATCAGTGTACTTAATTATTGTAGTTGCCATATTGTTGTTTAAATGGTATGAAAATTAAACACGATATGGTAAGCTAAGTTTTTGTTAATTGAAGTTTATTTAACCTTTCTGTAATTAAATTTAAATTTGGTTAAATCCGGGAGGCGTTTTCTCACTCTTTTAAGTTCATATTGGTAAATCATCTGCCCGAGATTTTTCATAAAAGGGAGGCAGACTGTTGCATATTCATACTTGTTGTCGTTAAGGATTCCGTCTTCGTTTGATTGTATGACTGCCGTAAGTATAAATTCAACCTTGTTTTTAAAATCAACGATGTAGGCGTTATCAATATCATACCCATAACTGTCACCTACTTTATTAAATATTCTGATGTCGGGGTTAATATTGGCGGTACTGTCGCCTCCATAAAATAGAAACTTACAGTAAGCCGGGTAATATGCTGGCCGGCTGTATGTGGGTTTTATGTTTTCGGTAGGGAAGGTGCTCATATACTGATAAATGAAATTATAGTCGGCAGTAGTTAAATTAAAACGTTGCGACTTTTCAAAGGCTTCGGGGAAAAGCAGTCGTTTTAAAACCATTTGCTGATCGGCAATAGTATAAACATTTTTATCGGCGAAGCTGAATGGCTGCATTACCAGTTTATCATTACTATCCATATATCCTTTACCCTGTATCATATTCTTCGGGTGCATAGGGTAGGCCAGGCTATCATAAAGGGCTGGTTTATGATAAATGAGTTTATCGGCATTATAAAAATCAACCGGGTTGGTATGTTTGGTGCTTTCCCCGCTATCGCCAATGGCCAGCCTGCCAATGATGCGGGTATTATTAAAATTGTATTTTTTTAGTTTTTGATTGATCTCTTTGCGACCCACAAATTCATACAACCTGTTATAAGCATCGTTATCGCTCACCAGCAGTATTTTTTTGATGTAGTTTTCAATGCTTGGTAAGCCGCTTAGTGATGATGTATCTGTTTTTACCCTGGTTTGCCCCGTGAATACGCTATCGGTTATCATTACCGACTTTTTGCTCAGGCCTTTAATTTTTAGCTCATTTAGTTTTTCAAGCGTAAATATGGCGGTTGGTAGTTTTACTGTACTTGCCGGGTAAAAATATCGGTTAGGATTGAGCCGGTAACTATATGATTTAAAGTGTGGAATGTTGTTTTTGTCCCGGTTTATCTGGGTGTATAGTATTTGCACTTCATTTTGGGTAGGGTGATTGAGTATGCCTTTAAACAGTTCAGGCTGGGCTTGTAGAAGATTTTTTAAAAGCACTGTATCGGGCTGTTGTGCAAGGCTGTTTATGGTAATCACCATAAACAGTGATAAAGTAATGCATAGTTTCATCAGCATAAATATACATATGTTAGTTGTTGTTGTTAATAGTTGTTGTACTTTTGCATCGCTTTAGGTTTCTTTGATTGTATATCATTAAAGAATTAAAAGGGAATTCGGTGTAAATCCGGAACTGTCCCGCAGCTGTAAGCTCCATAACCGAAGTTCAATCTCAATGTCACTTCTGCTAAACCAGAGGGAAGACAGGACTAAAGGGGAGTAAGTCAGAAGACCTGCCAGAGCAATATAAATTATTCATAGCTTTCGTGGATTGAAGCTTGAATGTGAATGCTCTTCTTTTTTTGATAGTGTATTTTCATTTGACCACTTCCATGTTATGCTATATAGGTTGCATTATTATTTAACACTATAGCAAATACATGAAAAAAAAGTACTTTAAAATTGTTTTAGGATTAGGATTGTTGCAAGTAGGTACAATTAGTACAAAATTATACGCACAGGATACTACGCGTATGTTAAACAATGTGGTAGTTACAGCCACCCGTTCGCCTAAAAAATTAGCAGATATAGGTAGGGTTGTTACCGTAATATCGGCAGAGCAGATCGGTCGTTCACAAGGCAAAACATTGCCTCAATTGCTCAATACAATTCCGGGAATAACCTTCTCTGGTGCACAGAATGCGCCCGGCATCAGTACGTCTGTATTTTTACGGGGAGCATCATCAGGTAATACGCTAATATTGGTAGATGGCTTTCCGGTTAACAACGCAGGCTCAATTGATGGTAGTTATGATCTTAACGCTTTCCCTGTAAACCAAATTGAAAAAATTGAGATATTGAAAGGCAGCGGCTCAACCTTATATGGCTCTGATGCTGTAGCCGGTGTAATAAATATCATCACCAAACATCCGCAAGGACAGGGTTTAAAAGGAACCGTACAGTTAACTGGCGGCAGTTATAACACATTCCAGGAATCGGCCGGGGTAAACGGTAAAATTCACAATACAGGGATTGCCATCAACTTGTCAAATACAGATTCAAGAGGTTTTGCAGCAGCTACCGATACCACAAACAAAGCTGGATTTAAAAAAGACGGATTTCACCAGCGGTCTGCCAGTGTGAACATCAATCAGTATGTTTCTGATAAATTTAGTTTGAATGGCAACTTTCAAGGTAGCTATAATACTGGCGATCTGCCTTATGGCGCTTTTACTAATGACAACAACTACACTTACAACAATACATTTTTATTTGGTGGTTTAGGATTTAAAGTAGTATTGCCAAAAGGAATACTTGTGTTTAATGCAACGCAAAATACGGTTCACAATAACTTTAAAAACTTACCGCCTGATAATGATTCTACACATCAGATAACAAAAAATATTGGCCGTATAACAAATGTTGAGGCTGTATTGAATTACAATCTGGGTAAATATTTTGATATAACGAGTGGAGCAGATTATAAATACAGCAATACCAGTCAATACAGTTTGTTTGAACAATCAGGCTACCATCCAGGTGCAAGTGTTATAAGTGATGATACTGCACATAACAGCATTGCCAGCGTTTATACGTCACTATTTTTCAAATCAAATATCTTTCACATGGAACTGGGTGGAAGATATAACCACCATAGCAAGTACGGTGATAACTTTACCTATACCATTAATCCTTCGCTGTATTTAGCAGATCAGTTTAAAGTATTCGGAACCATTGCTTCGGCATTTAAAGCACCATCTTTATACCAGTTATCTTCCCAATATGGAAATTCTAAATTAAAGCCGGAATTCACCAATTCATACGAGGCTGGGTTTGATTGGGAGATCATAAAAAATACATTATCGTTTAACACCGCTTTCTATAAACGCAACGCAAAAGATGTAATTTATTTCTTCTCAGAATCTGTTGCCCCTTATAGCTCATTTTATAAAAATGGATCTTTTCAAAAAGACAAAGGTTTTGAAAGTGAGTTGAGATACAACTCAACCAAGCTAACTGCATCGGCTTATTTTGCTTATGTAACAGGCAAACAAACAGATGAAAATGGTAAGCAAACGGCTAATTTATACCGCAGGCCTAAGAGTACATTTGGGGCGAATGTATCGTATCAGGCATGTGCCGATTTTCTGATAGGCGTAAATTATAAGTATACTGGCAACAGGGCCGATCAAAATTTCGCCACCTATCCGTCTACAATAACCACTTTAAAAAATTATAATCTGGTTGATTTGCATCTGCAGTTAAAGGCTACCAAAAACCTGAATATATTTGGCGATTTAAACAACGTGCTTGATCAAAAATATACCGACTGGCTGGGTTATAATACACGTGGTATAAACTTTACGCTTGGTGCAAAATATCAGTTTAATTAGTTGTTTTTAATTAACCCGATTATCTGTAATTTTACGTCATGAATAAAAAAGATACCATCAACAGGAACATTATCCTTATTTTAATGATAGTGGTTGCTGCAGCTTTCAGGTTAATAACCTTTAAGTATAAGGAACTGAGTAACTTTACACCAGTGGGCGCGATAGCTGTATTTGGAGGTGTTTACTTTACCGAAAAATGGAAGGGATATGCAACTGTATTGTTTACGCTATTTACTACCGATATCCTCGTAAACTACCTGTACACGTCAAAAATTACTTTGTGGTATAGTGGTGCGGCCTGGGTTTATCTTTGCTTTGCTCTGATGGTTTTAGTTGGCAGCTTTATTAAAAAGGTAAATGTGCTTAATGTACTGTTGGCATCTGTTGCATCGGTATTGATCCATTGGCTCATCATCGATCTGCCATTTTTATATGGCACCATGTATCCGCATACTTTAGCGGGTTATGGTCAATCTTTAATCAACGCTATTCCGTTTGAAAAGAACATGGTTTTAGGAGACCTGCTATTTGGTTTTCTGTTGTTTGGTGGTTTTGAGCTGGCAAAGAGTAAGTTTGCTTTTTTGCAAACTCCAAAGCAGCTGGCTCTTTAACTTAAGATAATAAAATTGAAAGCGATCTGCCATAATGCAGGTCGCTTTTTTTATGGGCTGATAATTTCAGGAAAATCAAAAGCATAGGGCTAACAGCAAATTGTTGAAATGCAAATAGATTCCTGATTTGGTCGAAATATTAAAACAGATCTGATTTAATTTAAGACATGAAAAACGTGGTAGTATTAACGGGAGCGGGGATCAGTGCTGAAAGTGGTTTAAAGACCTTTAGAGACAGCGATGGCCTTTGGGAGGGTTACAATATTCAAGACGTGGCGACCCCCGAAGCCTGGGAACATAACCCGGTATTGGTACAGCAGTTTTATAACGAAAGGCGGAAGTCGGTACTGGAAGCGAAGCCTAATGAAGCCCATTACGCGTTAGCCCGATTGGAAGAGAAATATAATGTTACCATTATCACCCAAAATATAGATGATCTGCATGAAAGGGCAGGCTCAACCAATGTAGTGCATCTGCATGGCGTTATTACCCGTTCGCAATCAAGTATCAACCCCGAGCTTACTTACCCAATAGATGGCTGGGAGATTAAGATGGATGAAGTTTGCGAATTAGGGTCGCCGTTACGTGCGCACGTAGTTTGGTTTGGCGAAGATGTGCCGATGATTGGGCCCGCGGCCCGCATTTGTGCCGATGCCGAAGTTTTTATGCTGATAGGCTCATCGTTGGCTGTTTACCCCGCTGCCGGCCTTATTGGCTATGTAAACAGGGATGTTCCTAAATACATTATAGATCCTAAAATACCCGATGCAAGGGTGAGCGGACCTGTAATTAAAATTCAGGAAAAGGCAACGGTTGGAGTTACTGCATTGGTAAACGAGTTGTTAAAAGATTAAAATCAAATCACCAATTAATCGCTAACCCACTAATTAATATGAAGTGCATTTTTAATTGGAGCGGTGGGAAAGACAGCGCCCTGGCTTTATACCATTGCCTGCAAAACCCCGATCTTGAAATAAAATATTTAGTCACCACCATTAATGATACTGCCGATAGGATCTCGATGCATGGAGTAAGGACGGAGCTATTGGTTAAACAGGCAGAAAGTATCGGTATTCCATTATACCAAATTCGCCTGCCAGAAATGCCGGGGATGAAGGAGTATGATGAGGTGATGCACCATCATTTATCTCACCTTAAAAATGAAGGTATAACCCATTCTATTTTCGGTGATATTTTTTTGCAGGATCTTAAAGACTATCGAGATGCCCGGTTAAGCGAGCTTGGCCTCACTGGTATTTATCCCTTATGGAAACGTGATACCAGCGAACTGATCAATGAGTTTTTAACTCTTGGATTTGGAACAGTAATAGCCTGTACCCAGGCAAGGCTGGAGCGGATAGTTGGGAAGGAGATAAGCCTTGAATTGATTGAGGCTTTGCCCGATGATGTAGATGTTTGCGGGGAGCACGGGGAGTTTCACACCTTCGCTTTTAAAGGCCCTATCTTTAAAAAAGAGATCAGTTATAAAACAGGAATTAAAATATTTAAGGAATACCAGGTTCCCAAAAACGCCGATGATTCATGTGCCTCCACTGCCGATCAAAGGCCGAGTGGATTTTGGTATTGTGACCTTCTTTTGGCCTAACTTCCCATTTATTTGGCAAGATAGTTGACCGAATTTAATTTTTTATAGATTTATATATTGTCTAATTGTCAATGTTTTAAGTTTGTTTAACTAAACTATCAATTTGTTTAAGGTAAGATTTAGTCGAAATAAAGACCGTAAGTATGGATTTTGGCCAAATAAAATTCTGTTTTGATTGTTTTATATTAATAAATTACTGTAAATCAATTATTTAATGCAACTATTTCTTAGAAATTATATCTGTAATAAGCATCTTTGAAGTCGGCGCGCATATCGGCAAAGCGGGTACCTACTGTCTTTAAAAACTCTTCATCAAGCAATTCAAAAACGCTGTTGACGCCATCGGTGAGGTCCATTTCGGCTATTTTAAAGCTTTGCTCCAGGGTGCCCTGTTCTATCTTTATAATGAATTTTTGGTTCATGTTCAGGATGGAGATCTTAAAATCGGGGTGAGGTAATTCGGCTACAATTCTCATATCTTAATTATTCAATAAATCATTTAAAGGGTTATTGCCATTAAGTGAACCAAAGCTGGCAATGGGTTTAAAACGGGCGAAGAGCTCTTCACTATACCAGTTTTCGCTGCGTGTAAGTTTTATTACTTCGGCATGTTCGCGGCTTTTGTAAGCAAAGTTTTTTACATCATCAATGCTCTTCCAGATTGAAAAAGTTGCCTGCCGGTAAACCGGTGCTTCGCCAACACCAAAGGATGTAACATAACCTGCGGCGCTGGTCATTAAACCCGCAACTTCATCTACATGGCTCCAAAAATTCCTTAACCTGCTTATCCTAATAGTTGCCCTTGTAAGTACAGCAACCGGACCTGTATAGTTTTGTACATCCGGCTTGCCGAAAGGTTCCTTGCCATCCCATTTACCATGGCTCTGCAACGGCTGGCATAATATGGTATAGCCTTCATGACCTAATATTTTCCACCAGCTGGAAATAAAGGAGTGATTGTAAAACCTGTCAAAATCTTCACGGTTTTCCCAGCAGGCCAATAAGCCCCATTGCTGCCAGTCGGGTTGCAAATCAAAAGTTCCGTTTCGGCCAGAACCCAGGAGCTTGTAAAAAGTACAGCCTTTTTGCATCAGCATGGGCAGCCGATGTATAGCCATTGCCAGCAAGGCAAAGGGGATAAACAGTTTCCGGTATCGGATTATGGTTAAACTAACAAACATAGCCCTGCTAAATAAAAGATTAAATATGATATTATTGGTATCGGCGTAAAGTATCAGGTAGTAAGCATCAAGTATCAGGATTGATTTTCCAGTCAATATATTGGGTAGGGGCAGTCTGGATGATTAATACTATTGCTATTTGATAGCGAAAAAGAGAAGATTTGCCGTTTGATACCAGGAATTGCTACCTGACTGTAAAAAGAAAAAAATCTTGCTGCCTGGTACTTATTACATGATGCTAAAAAGTGTGACTTAAGCTGAAAATAGTCATCTTTGCAATACCATGGCAGAAGATTTAAACATAACTACATCAACCGATAAAACGGAACAATATACAACACTGATCCCGCAGATTGAGTCATTGTTGTATGGAGAGCCAGACCTGGTAGCAAACCTGGCTAACATCAGCGCTGCTTTAAAAGAGCAGTTTAAATGGTTTTGGGTAGGGTTTTATATGGTGAAGGATAACGAACTGGTTTTAGGCCCTTTTCAGGGGCCGGTAGCTTGCACCCGCATTAAATTAGGCAAGGGTGTTTGCGGCACTGCATGGCAGCAGGCCAAAACGCTGATCGTGCCCGATGTTGAAGCTTTCCCTGGCCATATTGCGTGTAGCTCATTATCTCAGTCGGAGATTGTAGTGCCTGTATTTCATGATGGTGAGGTTGTTGGTGTTTTGGATGTGGACAGCGAGCTGTTGGATCAATTTGATGAAACCGACGCACGGTTCCTGGAGCAGGTTGTTAAGCTGTTAAAGTTTTAATGAGCAGGATTTACCTGATAGCCGGTCTGGGCGCTGATACACGTGTTTATAACAACATTGATCTGCGCGACTATGAAGTGATCCCCGTTGATTGGATTGAACCGGACGAAAAGGATACTTTAGTCAGCTATGCCAAAAGGCTTGTATATCAATATAATATTGCAGTTAATTCAACCCTGATAGGTAATTCTATGGGTGGAATGATCGCTGTTGAGATAGCTAAGCTTATCCCAATAAAAAAGGTGATCCTTATCTCCAGTATCAAAACAACAGATGAAGCTCCACGGTATTTTAGTTTTTTTAGAAATGTGCCAATTCAGAAGCTGATCCCCGGCAAGCTAATTACCTCGATGGGCTTTTTAGTTAAACCGATGTTCGGCCATATGAGTGAGGAGGATGCCTGGTTATTTAATGACATGTTGAAGAATACTTCTCCGTTTTTTGTTAAGTGGGCTATGGGTGCAATATTGGCATGGCGAAATGATGTAATTCCTGCAAATCTTTACCACATCATCGGCGATAAAGACCTCATCTTTGATTATAATCGCATAAAAAACGCCACCGTTGTAAAAGGGGGAACTCATATTATGATATTTGATAAAGCCAAAGAAATTAATAAACTGTTAACGCAAATTCTCCATAAAAAATGAAGCTGACCGAAGATTATTATTTAGGCAGCAACGTTGTTGCGATCAGCAAAAATCTCCTGGGGAAGTATTTATTTACCTGTATTGATGGTGTAACTACTGGTGGGTATATTGTTGAAACAGAAGCTTATAATGGCATTGTAGACAAAGCTTCTCACTCCTTTGGTAACAGGATGACACCCCGCACCAAAACTATGTTCATGCAGGGCGGTATTGCCTATGTTTACCTTTGTTATGGCATTCATGAAATGTTCAACATCGTAACTTCTGTTGAGGGTGAACCGCATGCTATCCTGGTTAGGGCCATTAATCCAACTGATGGCATTGAGGCCATGCAGGCAAGGCGAAACATGTTTGTACTCAAACCAACTATCACTTCCGGACCTGGTTCTGTTGCAAAAGCATTGGGCATTTCGCGCAACATTAATGCAATTAGCTTGCAAAGTGATACGCTCTGGATAGAAGACCGAGGACTAAATTTCACAGATGAGCAAATTACCATAGGTCCCCGTATTGGCGTGAGCTATGCCGGTGAGGATGCTTTTTTACCGTACCGTTTTTATGTAAAAGGCAATAAATACGTAAGTAAACCCAACAAATAGATGCTTTAAATTTGCTTTTTTGTAATATTGACCAATGGATTATCAAAATAGTTTAGCATTTGCCAAAGCACAGGACGAAAAGGATATTTTAAAAGATTTCAGGGACAGGTTTTTAATTCCCAAACATAAGGGAGAGGATGTCATATATCTTTGTGGCAACTCGCTTGGTTTGCAACCTAAATCAGCCGCTCAATACATTGCCGACCAAATGGGTACATGGAAAGAGCTGGCGGTAGAGGGTTGGTTCCAGGGTGATGATCCCTGGTTAGCATATCATAAATCACTTTCATCGTCAATATCTAAGATCGTGGGCGCCCTGGAAAGTGAAGTTACTGTAATGAATTCACTTACAGTGAATCTTCACTTATTGATGGTAAGTTTCTATAAACCAAATAGTAAACGATTTAAGATCATCATGGAAAGTGGCGCTTTTCCATCTGATCAGTATGCTGTGGAAAGCCAGGTTAAGTTTCATGGCTTTGATCCTAAAGATGCTGTGATCGAGATTTTTCCGCGTGAAGGGGAAGTAACTTTGAGAACAGAAGACATACTTCGAACCATAAACGATCATGCCGATGAACTTGCCTTAGTGCTTTTTAGCGGAATAAATTATTATACCGGGCAGTTTTTTGATTTGGAATCAATAGCAGATGCAGCCCATAAAGCGGGCGCTTATGCCGGTTTTGATCTTGCACATGCCGCGGGTAATGTGCCGTTGAAATTGCATGAATGGGGCGCCGACTTTGCCTGCTGGTGCTCATACAAATACATGAACTCCGGTCCGGGTGGGATAAGTGGCATTTTTGTGCATGAAAAACATTTTACCAACCAGGAAATTAACCGCTTTGCGGGCTGGTGGGGTTACCGGGCCGACAAGCGATTTTTGATGGCCCCGGGCTTTGATCCGGCTGTAGGGGCTGATGGGTGGCAGGTAAGCACAAGTCCAATATTACTTCTGGCTTTATTTAAAGCCTCTATGGCGATCTTTGACGATGCAGGCGGAATAGATATCATCCGAAATAAAGGCGTCGCTTTAACGGGATATTTGGAGTTTTTGATCAACGGGATAAATAAAGACTACGGCGAAGAAGTTTATAAGATCATTACACCAGCCGATCCGACGATCAGAGGTAGCCAGTTATCCGTTGTTTGCAGGTATAATGCCAAAGCGATATTCAAGTACCTTGCGGATAATGGTGTAATTGGTGACTGGCGAGAGCCGGACGTGATCAGGATAAGCCCTGTACCGCTTTACAATTCCTTTCAGGACGTTTTTAATACTGCAAAACATCTTTGTGATGCTTTGTCTGCTGTAAAATAACATAGTTAAACGCAAGTATGGTTTATTACAACCCAAAAGAGTGGTTTTCTTTCGTTTTCAAGCTTAATAAGGCAGATACATTACGTGAGCTTTTTCCGCTGATAGTGGCGGTTGCCGCTTATGCCGGCGTAGTTACTTATTTGTTAATAGATTTCTGGAAATTGCCAGATACCAGTATACTAAGAAAAGTAAACTATATCCACCAAACCATCGGATTTGTATTCTCCTTGCTTTTGGCATTTCGTATTAACTCGGCATATGATCGCTGGTGGGAGGGCCGCAAGGTCTGGGGGAGCCTCACGAATAACAGTCGTAACCTGGCTATAAAGTTAAGGCACATGGTTAGTGAAGATGAATTGCCCTTTTTTAATTATGCGATCCCGCTTTATGCCCGTTCTTTAAGAAATCATCTTCGTGACGTTTATGAATCAGAACGACAACAATTTGTAACTATTGACCCTGAAAAACATGTGCCTAACCAGGTAGCATCAGCCATTATATCAAACATATACCGACTGAATAAAAGTGGGCAAATAAACCCGGAGCAGTTATTTAGTATAACTACCGAAATAACTTCATTTACAGATATTTGCGGGGCTTGTGAACGCATCAGGAAAACGCCGATACCTTACTCATACAGCGTTTTTATCAAGAAGTTCATTTTTACATATATCATGACGTTGCCTTTCACCTGGGCCTTTGATCTGAAGTATTTTACAATTCCTATCATTGGTTTTGTGTTATTTGTTTTTGCAAGCATTGAATTGCTGGCTGAGGAGATAGAAGATCCTTTTGGCTATGATGCCAATGATTTGCCGTTGGATAACATTTGTGATAATATCCAAAAGCACGTTGGGGAAATATTAGGTTAAACACAATGTTCAAAATAGCTTTCGACCCAATATATGCCCATCCGCTACCGGAGGGTCACCGGTTTCCGATGCTTAAATATGAGCTGATTCCGGCGCAGCTATTACATGAGGGTATAATATCAAAAGATAATTTGTTTTCTCCCGGCTTGCCTTCAGAAGACACGATTATAAAAACCCATGATAAAGATTACTGGTATCAGCTTCGTGATCTGACATTGCCTTTGAAAGAACAAAGGCGTATTGGATTCCCATTATCAGCTTTATTGGTAGAGCGAGAAATGAGGATAGCTAAAGGAACAATTGACGGATGTATATCTGCTTTTGAAAATCGTGTTGCCTTTAATGTTGCCGGCGGAACTCATCATGCGGGAACGGACTGGGGGGAAGGCTTTTGCATGTTGAACGACCAGGCAATTGCTTCTAATTACTTGTTAAATAATGATTTATCAAGCTCTATCTTAATAGTTGATTTAGATGTTCACCAGGGAAATGGTACTGCCAGGATATTTGAAAATGAACCCAGGGTATTTACATTTTCAATGCACGGAGCCAATAATTTCCCATCCCGCAAAGAAAAGTCTGACCTGGATATTTCTTTGCAGGATGGTGTTGCAGATGACGAGTTCTTAAATATTTTACAACATACTTTACCTAAACTGATTCGGCAGGTAAAACCCGACTTTATATTTTACCTGGCGGGAGTTGATGTATTAAGTACTGACAAACTGGGGAAGCTTGCCTTAAGTAAAGAAGCATGTAAAAGCCGTGACAGGTTTGTTTTTGAGCAATGCATTGCCAACAATATTCCTGTACAGGTAAGTATGGGAGGAGGATACTCGCCCCAGATCAAAGATATCGTTGATGCCCATTGCAATACCTTTAAAGTTGCGACCGATTTGTATTGCTAATCTTTAGATGGCAATAATATTGCTTTATCCCGATGATTTTTGCTAATCATATTAAAGCGGAAGAACAAAAGGATAGAGGCTGTAACCAGGCCAAGTACTAATCCATACCAAACACCATAAATACCCAGGTGAAACTTGATACCAAGCATATAACCTATAGGTAATCCTACTACCCAATAAGCTAAAAATGTAATTAGGGTAGGGATGTTTACATCGCCCATTCCACGGAGGATACCAAGGCCAACAACCTGTGTACCATCAAATAGCTGGAAGAAAGCTGCGATAATAAGTAACCGGGCGGCAATATTTACAACATTTTCATCCGCGGTAAATATCCATGGTAATAAATGCCGGCATAAGGCAAAAATTATAGCTGTTATACTCATAAATATCAAAACAATATGATAGTTAGAGATTGCCCCAAGTCGTAAATTTTTGTGATCTCCAATGCCAAAATAATTTCCTGATTTTATTGCGGCAGCGGCGCCAATGCCGCTCGCCATCATATAGGTCATGGAAGCCATGGTAATAGTAACCTGGTGCGCAGCCTGGTCAACTATTCCAATAGTACCCACTAATAATGCAGCTCCACCAAAGGCACTTATCTCAAAAGTGTATTGCATGGCTACCGGCGCGCCTATCTTCAGAATATTGAATGCACGGAGCCGATCGATATTTTTAAGGGCAAAATTTTTCAAATATGATTTGAAATTCGCTGATCTGAAAACATAAAAAGCCATTACGATAGCCATTAAACATCTATCAATTAGCGTGCTGTATCCAACGCCTTTAATTCCCATAGGATGCACACCAAACATCCCTTTAACAAAAATAATCCCCAACACAATGTTGATGACATTACCCACCACAGAAATGATCATTGCTTGCATGGTAAAACCGAGCCCTTCTGCAAATTGCTTGAAGGTGTTAAATATAAGGAGTGGAATTATTGACAGGCTTAATAATAGCAAATATGGTTTAGCCTCCTTTACAACCATTGGCGACTGGTCGAGGTGGTTGATTAAAAGCATTGTACCGAAATAGATGCCGCAAAATAAAACAATACCACTCAATATGTTTAAAAGCAAACTGTTCGATAGCAAGCGGCCGCATTCTTTATAGTCTTTACGTCCGTTATTTTGAGCAATTAGTGGAGTGAGGCCATATGAAATACCCATGCCTATAACCAGCGGTACCATAAAAAGACTATTTACTGTAGAGGCTGCGGCTAAGGATATGGTACCCGCGAAGTGGCCAACAATAATAGTATCCGATATTTGAACAGCCGTATGCCCGGCATTGGATATCACTACAGGAACAGCAAGTTTTAAACTTTCGGTATAGTAGGGTTTGTATTTTTGGTAAACGGCTTTCATTACTTTTGTGCAGGAAGGTAAAAGTAATAATTAGGACGGTAAAAAAAACAACTAACAAGCGGTATAATACTCTTCCTTTTCGGTTGTATTAATGCGGATCAGGCCCGAAAGGATGAGATCAACCAAAACTCGTTGAGTGCGCCTGCGTCCCAGTTTTAACAATTCGCTGCATTCCTTAATTGTGATTCGGTTGGTTTCTGCGAGATAAGTTAGCAAGGTTTTTTCGTTATTAGAATATTCTATCAATACACCCTGGTCGTTAGATGAGCGTTTAAGAACTTCCAAAACAATTTTACTGGCCAATACACTCTTATCCTTCACCCTTACATAAGCCCACCATTTACCATCATCGGCAAGGGCGTAATGGGGTTTTAGGTTACTGGGTAAGGTATCAACAACAAGCACTAACTTGTCATCAACATAAATTTCTTCAAATATGGGTTCAAGTGCTGGCCGAATAAACATATGAGCCGCCCGGGTTATCATATAGCGTTCCTCATCTTCAGATTTTACGCCCTTGATTGTACCGTCATCTAAAACACCAATCAACAATTTACCGCCTTTGTTGTTAGCAAAGGACACCATTGTGCGGGCTATTTTTTCGCAGCTGGTAATTGTCTTTTTAAAATCGAGCGTTACGCCTTCGCCCTCAAAAATCAGTTTTTTGATATTCATTTTAACCCTCCGGTCTCTTAACTAATTATTGAGATTTAATATACGGTGTAAATATTTCCATCCAGTTCTCCGGTTTTGAAATCTGGCTAAACCCAAACTGGCTGTAAAGTTTTTGGGCATCTGCAGTAGCTAATGACCATCGGCGTAAGCCTTGTAACTCCGGGTGATTAACAATGGTTTGCATGAGCCATTTTGACAACCCTTTTTTTCTGTATATGGGCAAAATAAACACATCGCAAATATAGGCGAACGTAGCATTATCGGTAACGACCCGTGCAAAACCCACCAGTTTGCTGTTGTTGTAAACCCCAAAACACATTGAGTTTGCTATGGCCTTTTTTAATTTTTCGAGTGGAATTCCCTGCGCCCAATAAGAATCGTCATTTAGATAGTTATATATTACTTCAACATCTAAAAGAGTTTTGTCGGTTGATATCAGGAAGTCTCTTTTTATAAAGACTTCGTCATTCATGAAAACAGTCATCAAATTAAAATTACAAATTTGGATCGATAAAATTCAGGTTTCGCAAATAAACTTCATTTATTACAGATACGCATATTTCCCCATTTTTATTGTAAATATCAATAGGGTGGTGAGCGATATACTTGCCAAGAGTGTTCAATTGATTCTCGACTTCTTCAATTTCATCATCACTTATACTAATCTTAAAATACAGATCAGTTAAGCCAGGTTTCAAATATTCTATTGTTGACGATTTTGACCACACCTTTAATTTATATCCTTTTTTAATTAGTAGATGATGAAATAATATAGGGTAAAATGGATCTGCGGCGGCAAAAAGTGTACCTCCAAAAATAGAATTATTGTAATTTTTATTTAAAAAGCTTTTTTTGATTTTGACTTCAACACCTCTATATCCTTTATCAAATCCAACTACCCAAATACGCTGAAAAAAGAGGGGAGGGTATAAGCGCAATGCCCACTTCAATATTCTTTCGGATGCCACCATAGTTTTTAAATATCTGAAATTTACAGCAAAATAATTCAACATTAAAGTAAATTAAAAAGACCGTTGGGCTGAAGTATTTCTGATAATATGTAAACTGGCTTAAACAAAATAAGGTGTATATAGTTAATAGTATGTTCATCTATTATAAGTGATTTACATTATTAATAAACTAATAACTATGAAAAAGCAAATTTTAAGCCTGGCACTTGTCGCGACAATGATAGGCGCAATTACATCTGGATGTAGTTCGGCCAAAGATGCCAAAAGTGGATCTGACAGTACGAAAATGGACTCAGCTTCCACAACAACTCCGGCACCGGCAGCTACGGATACTGCTAAAACCGATACCATGAAAAAGGATACTGCTAAGAAAATGTAATTATCAATTTAGTTTTTTATAAAAATGTCCGGTTTCTTTTTATAAACCGGACATTTTTATGTCGCTTTATTATATATCTTTTCAATTAGAGCTCAGTTACTTCGTAATTTAATAATATAACCCAGATTATTGGTTGTACTTCCATTGCTTCCCCAGCTTTTTAACGGCCATCTGTTTGTACATTTTAATTTTTATATTAGAGCCACCAACTTTATCATTAAATGCAAGTAGTAGTTACTAAAGAAAACCAGTTAGGCATCCTTAACCTGATCGTATTTGTATTATCTGTTTATGTGTTATTGGCAATCCTAGTTGATACTATATTTGTTCTACCTGTTGAAACCTCAATACTGCTTAACTATATTGATAATGCTATTTGTGTGTTTTTCTTTATCGAATTTTGTGTCCGGTTTTTTCAGGCTGAAAATAAGTTGAAATTTATGAGATGGGGATGGATCGATCTTATTTCCAGTATCCCAGCGATTAGTTATTTGAGAGCGGGCCGGGTTTTACGGCTTATCCGATTGCTTCGCCTTATCCGGGCTTTTCGTTCCACACAAAATTTTATTAATCATGTATTTAGAAATAAGGCGCAGGGAGCTTTTACCTCGGTAGCAATATTGGCAGTATTGCTAATTATATTTTCATCCATAGCTATTTTACAAGTTGAAAAAGATCCGAACAGTAATATTAAATCAGCAGAAGATGCTATTTGGTGGTCGTATGTGACGATTACCACAGTTGGTTATGGAGACAAGTTTCCCGTAACTACTGAAGGTCGTTGCATTGCCGCTATTTTAATGACGGCCGGTGTCGGGCTATTTGGAACATTTACTGCATATGTAGCTTCTTGGTTTGTTACAGAAAGAAAGTAGTTTTTACGATACAGGAAGTCGTCATTAGTAATGCGCAATTAAATACATTGGTTGAAAGGAGTCTGTTTGAGATTATTAGTATTTAGATATGCCTTGTAGTGGTTTTGTAGATAATCTATTTTTCTCATAATTAACATTATGTTAAATAGTAATATTAAAAGAGAAGGCTTTACAATGAAAGCCCCTCTCCTTTTAATATTACTACTGTTTAGGTAATGCTTCTATCTCAGCTTTTATTTTGTTAGCATTAACATCATCCTTTACACCTAAATAATAGGTTCTTAGGTTTGTTAACGCGTCAATTGATTTAGGATTCAAATCTTTGGCCTTAACCAAATAAGGTTTTGCAGCTTCAAATTGCGCTTTAGCTTTAGCAATAGCCACATCATATTCTTTTTGTTTATTGGCAGGAAGTTTATTAGCTGCATTATAATCATCAATTGCAGGATTAATTATAACATAACCCAGGTTAAGGTTTGCTTCAAAATAATTCGGGTCGATTTCTAAAGCCTTTTTATACATTTCTGCTGCTTTGTTATAGTTTTCAACTTTTGTAGCTTGTAACTTATTTTTAGCAACCGGATCTTTTGTTTTTGCTTGTTCCTTTATAATCGCTTCTGCAGTTTGTGAATAAGTTAAACCTGCGTAATAATAAAGTGTTTTATTCTTAGGATCAGCTGCTAACGCATTCTGTATTTTAGTTAAAACCTCTTTTTCTTTTCCGGTTTGCAAGCTTATTTCAATTTCCCTCTTACGAAGATCTGAATTTGCCGGATATTTTATAACTCCCTCAGAAACGGTCTTAAGGGCATTTGTTGTATCCTTGCTCAATAAATAAACTGAAGAAAGGTCCATGTAAATATTAGGAACCTTTGAAAATTTTGTAGTAAGCAGTTTTGTATAATTTGATATTGCAGCCGGGTAGTTATTTGAATTGGCAGCAGATAAACCAGTATAATAAATAGCGTTTGTGTCCTCTGGTAAAATGGTGCGGTAATAGTCAAATGAATGATAAGCCAATTCATATTTACCACTTCCATACTCGGCAACACCTTTAGTCAGTTGGTATTGGGCCAGGTTTAGATTAGCGGCTTCAATAAGATGTTTGTTTTCGCCTTTAGTATCAAGTTCTTTTGCTTTTTTTAATGCCTCTTCGGCTGCAGTAAATAATGGCAATGATGTGGTGGCTACTGAGTCCTGATTTGCATAAGTAGAGTAAATTGCGCCTTTTAAAGCGTAAGTAAGTGGCAATGTAGCAGTTTTTTCATTTGCCGCAGCCTTATCAATAGAAGTTCTGGCTGCTGTTAAACTTGTTTTTGCTAAAGGAGTTCCCCTTAATCCTTCATACTTTTCGTACTCAGATTTTGCATTGTTTAACTCCCCTTTTTGTGCAAACGTTGTTGCTGAAACTAAGCCTAAAAGACCAGCCATCAAAAGTTTGATTTTCATGTTTTATTAATTAGTTAGCTGTTTTAATTTATTGTTTATTTTGTCTAATTGATCTTTATTGTTGGTTTTGGCGTATACGATTTGGAGTGCCTGTAAACCTTTAATATTATTTGGGGATAATTCGTTGGCCTTTTCGAGCCATTGAATAGCCATTCCAATATTTTTGTTGCTATCTGCTTCTTCCTTTGTTACAGCGCTTTGTTTTAGATACATCAAACCTAAATTAAATACAGGCTCATAAGCCGAGCCATTTAACTCAATAGTATGTAAATATAAGGATTCGGCCTGATCGTATTTGTTTAAATGATCATAACAATTAGCAGCTACAAATGCAATATCGGCGTTATTTGCATTAATATCAAGTAGTTGTCCTATTAAGGGCTCTAACGACTTATAATCTTTTAAATTATTATAGATATTGGCTTCATCAAGCAATAAAAATCTGTCGGATGGCACAAGCTTCCTGCCCTTTTGCAGTATTTGTAATGCTTTTGATGTATCGCCCAGTGATTTATAGATACTTGATGCTGTTTCAATGTATTCAGTACGGGCGCTATCAACCGCTAATAAATTACTGTAATACTTAGCAGCATCAACCAAATTACCCATTTTATTGTTTGAATAGGCTATATAGTCATTGATCTGCTTAAAATTGGGAGCGTATTTTTTTGCATTTTCAAACGATTGCCGGCCATTGGCAAAATCAGAATTATTTACAAACTCAAAGCCTTTACGGATATAAACGTTCGCAAGACAGCGTTTTGAATAATCAATTTCGGCCTGGTAATTATAAATTTTGCCTTTAGTTGATAATTTATCTACCAGGGTAGCTGTTTCTGCTAACAGCGTTGCCGGTTGGCCTGTTGTGTTAGTTGAATCGATATACAAAATACTTGCATTGATTAATGCCCTGTAGGTATTCTTTTTCAAATCAGCCGAATCGGAACGGGTAACAACTAAGCTATCGGCAGATTTTTTTGCCGCTCTTAAATATTTCAAATCCTTGTGCTGCTTGTAAAAGGCAAGGTTATTAACTACAACCTTTAACGCTTCTGATTGTCCGAAGGCAAAAGTTGTAGTAATAAATGGTATTAAAACCGATAAAACAATTTTACGGCACTGCATATTAGTTATTCAGTTGGTTCGTCTGTTGTTGGTTCTTCGCTTTCGCCTGTTATCTTATCTTCAGTTGATTCTTCTGTGTTTTCTTCAACTTCATTTTCGTCAACAGGAGTTGTTATTTCAGCATTCTCATCAATTTCCTTCTCTTCATCCTCGTCATGCTCAATTTTTGCTACCGAAGCAATTTCGTCATTTCCTTTCAAGGTTATTAAACGTACACCTTGGGTAGCCCTGCCCATTGTGCGCAGTTCACTGATGGCTATACGGATAATTATGCCTGATTTATTGATGATCATCAGATCTTCTTTATCAGTAACACCTTTTATGGCAACAAGGTTTCCGGTTTTTTCAGTAATATTTAAAGTTTTTACACCTTTACCACCGCGATTAGTTACCCTGTAGTCATCTATGTCGGTACGTTTACCATAACCTTTTTCTGATACTACCAATACTGTTGTTTCCGCATCATCAATGCTGATCATGCCAACTACTTCATCAGTTTCATCATCAAGCGTAATACCACGAACTCCGGTAGCAGTACGGCCCATAGGTCTTACAGTAGATTCATTGAAGCGAATAGCCCTACCCGATTTAAGCGCCATTACAATTTCGCTGCTGCCGGTGGTTAAAGTTGCCTCTAATAATGAATCACCTTCATTAATGTTGATGGCGTTAATGCCATTTGCACGCGGACGTGAGTAAGCCTCAAGAGATGTTTTCTTAATGGTACCTTTCTTGGTACACATGATAATAAAGTTATTCTCCAGGTACTCTTTATCCTTAAGACTGATAAGCTTGATATAAGCCTTAATGTTTTCCTCTTTAGGTATATTGATAATGTTTTGGATAGCACGGCCCTTAGAAGTACGTGTTCCTTCCGGAATTTCAAATACGCGTAACCAGTAACATTGTCCGGATTCGGTAAAGAACAACATATAGTTGTGGTTGGATGCAACCAATAAGTGCTCGATAAAATCGGCATCACGGCTATTGCTGCCAATTGAACCTTTTCCTCCCCTGCCCTGACGGCGGTATTCGGTTAAAGGCGTACGTTTAATGTAACCTTCCCTGGATATGGTTATCACTACATCTTCATCTTCAATAAAGTCTTCAGTTTGCATTTCGGCTGAGGAGTGAACCATTTCGGTCCTGCGCTCGTCGCCATATTTTTCTTTGATCTCTATTAGTTCGTCCTTAATGATCTGCATCCTTAAGCCTTCATCAGCCAGAATCGATTTTAAGTGTTCAATCAATTTCATTAAAGCAGCATATTCATCCTTGATCTTATCGCGTTCAAGTCCGGTTAACCGGCGAAGCGTCATATCCAAAATGGCCCGGGCCTGGATGTCGCTTAATCCAAATTGAGTTATTAATCCTTCTCTTGCTTCATCAGGCGTTTGTGATGCGCGTATCAAACGAATAACTTCGTCTAAATGATCTAATGCAATTAATAAGCCTTCTAAGATATGCGCGCGTTTTTCAGCTTCAGCAAGCTCAAATTTTGTACGGCGAACAACTACCTCATGTCTGTGATCAACAAAATGATGGATAAGATCTCTCAGGTTAAGCATCATCGGGCGGCCGTTAACCAACGCGATATTGTTAACGCTGAAAGATGTTTGCAACGCGGTGTATTTAAACAAATTGTTTAATACGATGGCTGCATTTGCATCACGTTTTATTTCATATACAATACGAATACCTTCCCTGCTTGATTCATCACGGATGGCTGATATACCTTCCAGTTTTTTATCATTAACCAATTCGGCAGTGCGTTCAATCATTAAAGCCTTATTTACCTGGTAAGGTACTTCGGTTACAATGATGCGCTCTCTTTCACCATGATGCATTTCAATTTCAGCTCTTGAGCGAATTACTATCCTGCCCCGGCCTGTCTCTAATGCTTCACGAGGACCTTCAAATCCATAGATGATACCACCTGTAGGGAAATCTGGTCCTTTAACATATTTCATCAGTTCTGAAACCTCTATCTGTCGGTTATCTATTAATGCGATAGTGGCATCAATAACTTCTGACAAGTTATGTGGCGCCATATTGGTAGCCATACCCACCGCAATACCCGATGCGCCATTAACCAAAAGGTTGGGAAATTTCGCAGGTAAAACGGTTGGTTCCTGTAACGAATCATCAAAGTTTAACTGAAAATCTATGGTGTCTTTATTAATATCAGCAAGCATTTCTTCAGCAAGCTTTTGCAGGCGTGCCTCAGTATAACGCATTGCCGCTGGTTCATCACCATCGATAGAACCGTAGTTACCCTGGCCTTCAACTAACAGGTAGCGTAAACTCCACTCCTGCGCCATACGAACCATAGTATCATAAACAGATTTATCACCATGGGGGTGATACTTACCCATTACCTCACCTACAATACGGGCAGATTTTTTATAAGGCTTATTGTTGTTTAAGCCCAGATCAAGCATACCAAATAAAACACGCCTGTGTACGGGCTTTAGTCCATCGCGAACATCGGGTAGTGCCCTGGAAACGATTACTGACATTGAATAATCAATGTAAGCCGATCGCATTTCCTCATCAATATTTATTGAAATTATTCTGTCTTCTTTGTGTGAATTATCGTTTTCTGTTCCTTCGGCCATTTTTATTTATTTGTGGAATCTTCTCTCTATAATTGTACGTTAAAATTGAATTTAAACGACCTGCGAAGTTAAGAAAATAGTTGACTATTGTGCCATTTTTAGCAAGAATATGCTGTCGAATTTATGCACGCAACCTAATTTATTAACGTTGCAGGCTAATTTATTTGATCTTTACCCAGTGATCTTCAATCTTATTGCCATTTGGCAAAACAGTTAATAATTTAAGAGTATCATTACTAATTGAATAGTTATATTTTACAACCTTGTTAAGTAGCTTTGAGGATTGCAGGCTGTAAGTTTGCGTTTCAAAACAAGTATCAGCTACAAGTTTGTAATCGCCTTTTTCGTAGATAACGTCCTTCTCCCCTTTTTCTTTTAGCACCGCTTTATAGTGAGATTTATCATATACGCGTTGTAGCGTATAAGCGGTTGAAACACTATCTGTTTTGTCATTAAAAAGGCCACCCGCGTACTCCCATGTTCCTTTTAGCGGGTTATCACCTATATTGAAAGAGCACAAAGCAATAATGGCTACAATTGGAAGAATAAGCTTTTTCATACACGGATTTTAAGCCCAGGCAATGCCTTTTTTAAGTAGAGACAAAGTTTTTTCTTCTTCGCTGCCGGGTACTGCCTGGTAGTTATATAGCCATTTGGCTGTCGGCGGCAGGCTCATTAAAATAGATTCAATACGACCATTTGTTTCAAGGCCAAATTTAGTACCTGCGTCATAAACCAGATTAAACTCGGCATAGCGGCTGCGGCGTTGATATTGCCATTGCTGCTGCTCATCAGTAAACGGATTGTTACGATTACGGTTAACCAATTCTGTGTAAGTAGGAATAAATGACCTTCCCAGGGCTTTTGAAAAATCAAAAATATTTTCCCAGCTTAGCTCATCGTTGGCGGTTAAGCGATCATAAAAGATTCCGCCAATTCCACGAGTCTCATTACGGTGTTTTATATAGAAATAATCGTCGGCCCAAAGTTTAAAACGATGATAGAAATCATGATAGTAGCTTTCGCAGACCGCTTTTAAATTGGTATGAAAAAAGCGGGCATCCTCCTCAATAACATAGTGTGGTGTAAGGTCAATACCTCCGCCAAACCATCTTATCGGTTTTCCATTACTTATAAGGGATGATGGCATCTCGAAATACCTGATGTTCATATGTATGATCGGCACCAAAGGGTGGCTTGGGTGGATCACTATAGAAACCCCCGTAGCGAAAAAATCATCGGATTCTACCTGCAAAGCTTTTTTCATGGTATCGGGCAATTGACCATGCACCGCAGAAAAATTTACCCCGCCCTTTTCAAAAACATTACCATTTTGAATTACACGCGTTCTACCGCCGCCACCACCTTCCCGTTCCCAATTCTCTTCTTCGAACTTAGCCTGTCCATCGGTTAGTTCAAGCGCTGCACATATCTCGTCCTGTATCTGTTTATAATCGGCGGCTATTTGTTCTTTGCTTATCATCAATGCAAATGTAGTTTATTAGTTTTATTTGGGAATTTGAAGATTTAGAATTTAAAAATGGCGTTTGTTTGCTTTCTCAGCTATTTTCAAACTTTTAAATTGTTAAATTTTGAAATTAGCTTATCTCCACATAATCCAAATCTTTGCCAAAAGTCTCCTTTAGCTGACTTAATGAAAACAAGGCAATTAGTGTAAGTATCACCATCATTATATACCCGCTTGTTACCATACCATAGCTTTTTGCAAAAGCGGCAAAAGCCATATTTATAGGAATTAATGATCCCCTCACAAAATTTGGAACTGTGGTGGTTACCGTGGAACGAATATTTGTACCGAATTGTTCGGCCGCAATAGTAACAAACGTAGCCCAATACCCAACGGAGCAGCCCATGAAAAAACAGAGCCAGACGAAGCGAGCATTGGTTAGATCTTTTGAACTTAAATAGAATATAACGCTCACCACAGATAGCAATAGGAATACCACCATGGTAAGTTTTCTTGATTTGGTAATTTGTGCAAGCAGCCCCGCAAAAATATCGCCAATGGCTATGCCAATGTATGAATATAAAATCCCGTCGGCAGCACTTAGGGTTTCTTTTGCCCCCATTGCTTTACCAAACTCGGGCGATAAGGTTACCAATACGCCTACAACATACCATAATGGTGCACCTATTAAAATGCAATAAATGTATTTTTTGAACCTGTCCCAGCTGGTAAAAAGCATGAAAAAGTTTCCTTTTGATACCTTGCTTTGCTCCATGTTTTTAAACATGCCCGATTCAAAAGTGCCAATTCTCAATAATAATAAAAGCAAGCCAAGTCCGGCGCCTACCTTATAGGCATTTTGCCAGCCATGTTTGGCTACCATAACCGCCGCTGCAGCACCAAATAAACCAATAACTGCAACAATCATAGTTCCGTATCCACGTTTTTCTTTACTTAAGGTTTCGCTTACCAGGGTAATACCGGCACCAAGTTCACCAGCCAGGCCAATACCTGCAATAAAGCGTACTAAGGCGTATGTGTTTACATCATGTACATAAGCATTAGCAAAATTGGCCACAGAGTATAACAAAATGGAACCAAACAGTACCTTAATACGGCCAAGCTTATCGCCAATTACGCCCCATAAAATGCCGCCTAATAAAAGTCCGAACATTTGAACATTGATGATGAAAATGCCTTTGGGCAATACATCAGCTGCAGAAACGCCTATATCCAGCAAACTGGCTTTACGTACTATCGAGAAAACTAAAAGATCATAGATATCAACAAAATAGCCGAGGGAGGCAACAAGAACCAGGAATATCATATTTCTTGTCGCTTTGGCAGCGGTAGCATCAGTCATAATTGTAGTAATTGGATGGCTAAAGTAGTAGAATTATGTATATAATTTCAAAAAAAAAGCACAAAAAAAACCCCTGTGATTGCAGAGGTCTCTTGTTAAGAACTTTGGTTAACTATGCTTTTTTAACATTTACTGCTTGTAATCCTTTTCTGCCTTCTTCCACTTCGTAAGTAACGCTATCATTATCTTTAATGGCATTTACGCCGCCCTGTACATCCTTAAAGTGTACAAAAAGATCTTTACCATCATCGGTAACAATAAAGCCATAACCTTTTTGTGTGTTAAACCATTTTACTTTTCCAGTTTTCATAATTATAATTATCGTATTAAAAATTTTTGTTGTTAGATTAAATACTAAAGCCAAACTGAAAATAAAATGGTTTTAATGTTCAGACGGAATAGATAACCCTATCTTTCTCAAATATATAAAATAAATGATAAACCAAATAAAATTATTTATTTGGTTGTGGAGTAATGCGTAAATAAGGTTTTATGGCTGTGAAACCCTTTGGAAATTTGGCTGGAATGTCCTCTGTTTTTATTGCGGGCACCACAACTACGTCCTCTCCATCCTTCCAATCAACTGGGGTGGCTACTCCATAATTCGCGGTTAATTGTAATGAGTCAATCACCCTTAAAATTTCCTGGAAATTTCTACCCGTTGATGCAGGGTATGTGATAATTAATTTAACTGCCTTATCAGGGCCTATGATGAATAATGAACGTACAGTTGCATTTACTGATGCGTTTGGGTGGATCATATCATAGGCTTCAGAGATTTTACGATCTTCATCAGCAATAATTGGAAAATTAACTTCTACGCCCTGGGTTTCATTAATATCATTTATCCAGCCGGCATGTGATTCAACAGAATCAACACTAAGGGCCAGAATTTTAACATTGCGCTTGGTAAATTCGTCTTTTAAGGCTGCTGTTCTGCCAAGTTCGGTTGTACAAACTGGTGTATAATCGCCTGGGTGCGAAAATAATACTCCCCAGCTATCACCAAGGTATTCGTAAAAATCAATATCTCCAGCGGAGGTTTTTGCTTTAAAATCTGGGGCTTTATCGCCTAATCGTAAACTCATTGCTTATATAATTTAAGGTTGATTAAAGACTACTAAGTTAATATACAATGTTTAATAAATCAAAATTATACAGAAATTGTATACCTGCTCAACAACATTACACAGTCAACGGTGTTGAACAGTATACAAACTAAAGCAAAACTATTAATGGAACGACATACCTATGATACCGGGATAATTGGAAACTGTGCGTTTTTGGCCCATATACATAAAAATACGAATGTAGAATGGCTTTGCTGGCCCCGATTTGACAGCACTTTTATTTTTGGCGGATTGCTGGATAAAAAGAAAGGCGGCGAGTTTTCAATTCAGCCCGAAGGAGAATTTACCTCACATCAATATTACCTGGAGAATACCAATGTTTTAATTACAGAAATAAGCCCTGCCAGTGGCGGTAAGTACCGTGTAACAGATTTCGCCCCTCGTTTTTATCAACACCAGCGCTATTATAAACCCCTTATGCTATTCAGGAAAATTGAGGCCATTGAAGGTTCACCAAGAGTAAGGGTGAAATGTGAGCCTGTATCTGAATATGGTGCAGTAAAACTAACCGTTAATCGTGGTAGTAATCATATACAGTATCTCGGAGGCGAAGAAAGCATAAGGCTTACAACCAATATTCCCATTAGTTATGTATTTGATGAGCAGCCTTTTGTATTAAATGAAGTTAAATATCTTGCCCTTACTTATGGCGAACCATTGGAAGCTCCCCTTATAACTACAACCGAGCGTTTTTTAGCAGAAACCATACAATATTGGCGAACATGGATTAAGCACTCATCTATCGCTACTTATTATCAGCCCTTTGTTATCCGCTCTGGCCTGGCCTTAAAAATTCACCAGTTTGAGGATACTGGCGCCATTATAGCAGCAAGTACAACCAGCTTGCCAGAGTCACCCGGAAGTGGTCGTAACTGGGATTATAGATATTGCTGGTTGCGTGATACCTATTACGTAATTACCGCGCTTAATCATATAGGCCATTTTGAAGAAATGGAAAAGTATTTTAGTTATGTAACTGATATTTCTTTTTCTGATGATGAGCGATACCAACCGCTTTATAGTATTACCGGTAAAAAAGACCTGGTTGAGGAGATATTGACTAACCTGGATGGATATTTGGGCAATCAGCCGGTGCGCATTGGCAACCAGGCTTCAGAGCACATTCAAAATGACATTTATGGACAAGTGATGATTTCTATGCTTCCATTATATACAGATCATCGCTTTGTTTTTTCTGAACGAAAGGATTCTGTAAGATGGATAGAATCTTTACTTCACAAAATTGAGCGCACAATTGACGAAAAAGACGCTGGTATTTGGGAGTTCAGAAATATGGCAAATATACATTGCTACAGTAACCTATTTCAATGGGCAGGCGCATCGGCTGCAGAAAAAATGGCCCGGGCTATTGATAATAAAGAGTTGATTGATAAAGCCATATCGCTAAAAAATCGAGCTGCTGTGCATATTGAAAGCTGCTACGATCCTATCAGGAAAGTTTACACCAATTCGGCAGGTAGCTCAAATCTTGATGCCAGTACATTGCAGTTGATCATGATGAATTATCTTGACCCGGAATCCCAAAGAGCAAAGGATCATTTACTTGCATTAGAAAAAGAATTAAAAACACCTAATGGGTTATTTTACAGGTATTTATATAAAGATGATTTTGGTAAACCTAAAACAACTTTCCTGATATGCGCTTTTTGGTATGTAGAAGCCCTGGCCAGTGTTGGGCGTATTGATGATGCACAACGTGAGTTTGCCAACCTATTGCAGTATTCAAATCACCTGTTATTATTCAGTGAAGATGTTGATGAGGAAACAGGAAGCCAATGGGGTAATTTTCCGCAAGCTTACAGTCACGTTGGTTTAATGAATGCCGCCTACCGGATAGCCATTAAATTAGATAAGCCTATATTTTTGTAACATGATCTATAGATTTGCGGAATTAACAAGGTTTT
Organism: Mucilaginibacter sp. P2_A4; assembly: GCF_056405015.1. NCBI lineage: Bacteria > Pseudomonadati > Bacteroidota > Sphingobacteriia > Sphingobacteriales > Sphingobacteriaceae > Mucilaginibacter > Mucilaginibacter sp. P2_A4. Next base: position 139,810 of record NZ_JBFUCX010000011.1, read on the forward strand.
AATGTTTGAAGACTAAAAAATCTTGTTAATTCCGCAAACTTTGCAATCATGTTATACTTCTTCTACAACAATATTTTTTGTAAAACTGGTAAGCAGTTTGCGAACTTCTTTGGGATTGCGCAGATAAAACTTGGCTGCAGATAAATTACTTCCAACCTTGATGGTAATAGCACTATCGGGCAGCGCTTTAAATATATCTTCATCGGTATAATCGTCACCAAAAGCTATAATGAAATCATAATCTTTGCCTTCGGTAAGCGTTAAAGCCGCCTTACCTTTGTTAACATCCATATTCTTCACTTCCAATACCTTATCCCCTGCCAGTAATTGTAGCCCTTTGTCACTTGCGTGATACTTAAGGTTGTTCATCAACTCGCCTGCCCTGAGTTCGCCCAGGCCTGCCTGAGCTTTGCGATAATGCCACACCAGTGAGTATGTTTTTTCTTCGATGAATGAGCCCGGTGTACGATCTACATAAGTTTCCAGAATTGGGTAGATATCTTGTTTCCATTGATCTGATAAACCTCCAATTTTATGCCATGATGTGCCCTGCTGCTTAAACCACGAGCCATGTTCAGCAATCAGGTACATGTTGGTATGCTTAAACCAGTCGTCGAGATTTTCATGCTTGCGGCCACTAATCAACACTACCTGGTTGGCAGGATCTTCGGTGAGTTTGTTGATAATATTGTAAAGTTCTCTATCCGGACTCGCCTGATCTATGTTTGATTTAAAACCTACAAGCGTACCGTCATAATCTAAAAATATAATGCGTTTTTTGGTTTTAATATAGCGATTAATGATAGATTGCTCGGTAGTGTTACTTACATGCCTTGCTTGCAATGACCGCTGCATTAGTTTTACCTCTTTCAGCCGATCCATAAATATTTTAACCCAGTGCGATACATTAAATTTGGTTACCAACTGTCGCATTGGTATCATCCGTCTTTTCTGTTCACTCAAAGGCATGTTAATAGCCTGTAATATCGCCCTGCAAACCTCACCGGTATTATTGGGGTTTACAATTATAGCATCAATTAATTCCTTAGATGAACCAGCCATCTCGCTCATAATCAGTACACCATCATCTTTTATGCGGCTGGCTACATACTCCTTACTTACCAGGTTCATGCCATCCCTCATGGGTGTTACTAAACATACGTCGGCGGTGTAATATAGGGCCGAAAGCATCTCTATAGGGAAAGAGCGATAGTAATAATGTATAGGGCTCCAATCCATTGTTCTATAAATGGAGTTGATATTACCCACCTTTTTGTCTATTTCATCACGTAAATGAGCATACTGAGGAACAGTATCCCGCGATGGCACAACAATCATATAAAGCGCTATTTTTCCTATGCATTCGGGACATAGTTGCAACAAAAGCTCAAAAGCCTGCAGGCGCTGCAATATCCCTTTGCTGTAATCAAGCCGATCAACGGAAAGAATAAGTTTGGTATCTTTAAAATTGTCTTTAATCAGTTCTATTTGATGTTGAACATCTTTTTGTAAAGGCAATGAAGCATATTTTTTTTCATCTATCCCCATCGGGAACGATTCAACAACAATTGATCGCTCACCTGTTGTAATGATGTTTGATGACGATAATACTGGTAAAATGCGGGTTGTTGCTCCTATAAAATGCCGTACATCATCAAATGTATGAAAACCTATCAGGTCGGCCCCAAGCATTCCTTCAAGTAACTCTGAACGCCATGGTATGAGCCTGAACATTTCATGCGAAGGAAATGGGATATGAAGGAAAAAACCTATAGAAACATCAGGCAGTTCATGTCTTACCAGGGCGGGCAATAGTAATAACTGGTAATCATGTACCCAAATCACGTCGCCGGGCTCGGCAACACTAAGTACTACATCTCTGAATTTTTTATTAACTGCCTGGTAATAATCCCAGTTGGATTGTTTGTAATTTGCATAGGTTGAGGCATAGTAATGGAAAACAGGCCATAAAACCTCATTTGAAAAGCCTTCATAGTATTGGTTAATCTCTTCCTGATCAAGAAACACGGGAATAAGACTTAATTCTTTTAACTGATTGGTTACCTCATCTTTATCATGTTGATCGATAATCTCCACTCCCGGCCATCCAATCCACACATTATCGTCTTGTTTGTATATTGATCCTAAACCGGTTGCAAGCCCACCTTCGCTTGATGATAGTATATATTCATCATCAGTTTTGGAGATCTTTACAGGTAATCGGTTAGATACAATGATAGTCTTTGGCATAATACTTATTAATATTTACAACTTATATATTTTATAAAGGTGTAAACAGCCAAGTTGTTTGCCAAAAGATGAGAATTGCAACATTTGTAACACAAAAAAGCCGCCCAGATTTACTGAGCGGCTTTAATAATTTTACAATTCCTTAGAAATTATTTCACTTGTTGAAAAAATTCAAGGTTAGCTTGTTGGGTTATCCTTACAAGCACTTCATGAGCATCATTTTTAAGATCAACGAAGTATGAAGTTTGATCAATGTTTGAGTTTATATCAGTATTAGCCTGGTAAACAATAACTTCGCCAATTTGGTAACCAGCATAATCTTTGTTGATTTGTTTCATTGTTTTTGCAGGGATCGCTTTAGGATCAACACGTTGAGTAACACCAAGGTACTCACCGTTAAGGTTATAAAAAGCGGTTTTTCTAACGCCATCAACAGTGAAAGTAGCTTTCTGGCAATTTTTAGTTACTGTCCAGTTTACATCTTTTGCATCAGCAAAATCAACTGTGAAACCATGTAAGGCTACGTAAGAAACGTTTGTGCCTCCATCTACTCTTTTACCACCATCGGCAGCAAATACATTAACACTTAATAAAGCGGCAATTGCGGTTGTTAAAAATATCTTTTTCATGTATGTTTAAATTTTAAATCCACAACAAAAGTATGCTACAATTAGTGATTTGGCAAATAAAATTTAACTTTTATGAATATTTGATAATAACAGTCAATTTGACGTATAAAATTTAGATTTTTGCAATCTACTTAGTGTATATTTTACAATATGCTAAACAAAAAACATTTACAAAAATCGGTTTAGCAAGGCTGAAAACAGCTTGTTTATATAAAATTAACCTCAAATTAACCATTATCGGCAAAGCCTGGGTATAAGGTCATGCCACCATCCATAAATATTGTGGTGCCGGTTATGTAATCGGCTTGATCGGATGCCAGCCAGGCCGCAAGTTGCCCAATATCATTGGGTTGGCCTATCCTGTTATATGGGATAAGTGTGAGTAGTTTATCTAAAGCTTCAGGGGTATCCCAGGCAGATTTATTGATCGGGGTTTTTATAGCACCGGGGCCAATACCCACAACCCTGATCTTATGCGGAGCCAGTTCCTGAGCTATACTTTTCATGAACATGCTGATGCCACCCTTGCTTGTTGCATAATTAACGTGACCGGCCCAGGGAATTATTTCATGTACACTGCTCATGCAAATTATCTTGCCGGCAGCACTACTCCTATCTTCAATTACTCCCCTGCGTATGAACTCTTTAGCAGCTTCACGTGAGCATAAAAACTGACCGGTTAAATTAATACCAATCACTTTATTCCAGTCGTCCAAAGTCATATCTACAAATTTGGAATCTTTTTGTACGCCGGCATTATTGACTAAAATATCAATAGTGCCGTAGTGCGCAAACATTTGCGCAAACATAGTCTTTACTTCTTCCTCATGGCTCACATCTGCCTGGATAGCAAACGCTTCGCCGCCTGTAGCTTTTATTTGACTTACTACCTCTTCGGCGGCATCATGGTTATGGGCATAGTTTATAACTAATTTAGCTCCGGCAGCAGCCAGAGCCAAAGCAACACCTTTACCTATTCCGCTATCGGAACCTGTTACCAGGGCGGCCTGATTTTTTAATGATGGAGTTTGGTTCATTTAACAACAGTTTTAATTGTTCAATATAACCAATGTAATTGGAAGAATAATGTTTTGCCTTCATTAAAGGAATTGACATAATTAATGCTTTTTCTGCTCAATCTTATGCAATCCTGTGCGGTATTGTTTTAATCCTGTACAATCCTGAGCGGCTCAGGTTCATCCTCTAAATGTTTAATAAAATCAAGAAACATAAACAGTGCTTTCTTTTTGTCTGCTGTCAAATCGTAATCAATCTTGTCCATCAGGTAATCTATAATGTCAAAATCATCGCGCATCGGAATTTCTTTGAATAGCTCGTGGCGGTGGTCGAGGCCGTATTTGAGTGCGGCATTAAACTCATCCATAAATTCCTGCGGAATGGGTTTGTTGGCTATCCAGCCCGCAAACATAAATGGCAGGCCGGTAAAATTTTGCCACTCCCCGGCAAGGTCATACGCGTATTTATACTTTTCTTTTTTGCCAAAAGTACGGTCGCCTATTTGAACGAATGCGGTATTTGCTTCGGCTGATGTGCCATAATCGGCAGCATCCTTAATTAATTCGGGACTTACTTTCCAAAAGTTTTTAAGTAGCACAAGGGCCAGGTTATTGGACGACCGGGATTGCGGATCAAGCTGCAGGTATTTGATATCCTGCACCGCGCAATTGCTAAAGATGAATACAGAGTTGACTGGCCCTACTGCACCAATGCAATAATCAGATATTATTTCCCACTGTGGTAGATTTAAGGTAGCTGCTACCGGGATTAACCCGATGTCTACCACATCATCTATGAGTTTTTGAGCACAGTCTGACGGCATGTCCAAACTTAGTTCTATCTTATCTATGAACCCGGTTTGTTGTAAACCGTATATAAAGGGCTTGGTGTTGGTATAGCTTACTGCTGATATTCTGATCTTTTTCACAAGTAAAGTACTTTCTTTCAGGATTGTTTTAAATGTTCGGCATTATTGAAATCCACGATTTCGAATTTCTCGCCATCGGTCACAACCTTGTATAAAACAAGATTCTGGTGCGGAAATGTTTCCATTTCTGTTAAAGGCTTGCCGGTTAAAATGCATAATAATAAACGCATGGCACGGCCGTGCATACAAATTAACACTGTTTTTTCTTCCGGGTGACTCATGATCACCTGTAACGCTTCACGTTGGCGGATGGCAACCTCATTGGGGCTTTCGCCACCTTCAAATTTACTATCTAAGCGGCCATCGAGCCAATCGCGCATGATCTGTAAAAAGGCCGCTTTGTTTTCGGTAGTACTTGGCTGCCCTTCATGTATGCCCCAGGCCAGCTCATCTAAACCACTTAATTTTTGGTAAGGGATGTCAAGATCAATAAAAGATTGCACGCTTTGCTGGGTACGCTTTAATGCTGATACATAGATCTTATCAAAAGCAACATCTTTATAAGCCTCGTAAAACTGACTGGCTTGTTTGCGGCCCTCGTCATTCAAATCGGTGTTCATGCCGCGTCCTTGTACAATGCCCTGTCTGTTAAGCTCTGTTTGGCCGTGGCGTACTATATATAAGGTTTTTTGTATCATTCTTTTTTAGCAGATTGCTTGAAGCCGAAGTTTAAAGCTTTATCTGCATGTTTATTATTGAAGTTGCGCCCCGGGCCTTCTGCCTTGGGCTAATTAATTACTGGTAGTTTGTAATATTGTGGTTTTTTCTCAGTTTCCGGGAATTCAAAATCATTGTAATCGGTAACCACATTGTAAAGCGTGTCGCGCTCTATAGGGTACCTGCCCACATTTTTAATCAATTCAACCAGTTGTTTGGTGCTCATGCCCGGGTGTTGCTCTTCTGCACCTGCCATAGAATAAATTTTTGTGGTATCATCAAGCGTTCCATCAATATCATCCACACCAAAATTAAGAGAAAGTTGCGCTGTAGTGCGACTGATCATTGCCCAATAAGCTTTGATATGATCAAAATTATCCAGGTATATACGAGCTATAGCGTAGTTGCGAAGATCCTCAACCACACTTGATTCGGGCACATGTGACATCTGGTTATCCTGGTTGCGGAATTTTAAAGGGATAAATGTCTGGAAACCACCTGTTTTATCCTGTAACTGCCGTAGCTGCTCCATATGGTCAACCCGATGGTGGAATTTTTCAATATGGCCATAAAGCATGGTAGCATTTGAGCGCCCACCCAGTTTATGCCATTCTTCATGAATAGCCAGCCACTGGTCGCCGGTACATTTATCCTTCGAGATCAGTTCGCGAACTTCGGGATGGAAAATTTCAGCGCCGCCGCCGGGTATTGAACCTAAACCAGCTTCATGCATCAGGCGCATGCCGGTTGCATAGTCTATTTTAGCTTTCTTAAATATGTAATGGTATTCAACAGGTGTCAGCGCTTTAATGTGCAGTTCGGGCCGGTGTTTCCTGATCCTGCTAAAAAGCTCCTGGTAAAAAGGTACATCATATTGAGGTAGTACACCCCCTACAATATGCACTTCGGTTACCGGCTCACCATCGTATTTGGTTACCATATTAAACATCTCATCCATGGTGTACTCCCACCCTTCTGATTTTTGTTTCAGCAGGCGCGAGTATGAACAAAATTTACAATCATAAACACAAAGATTGGTAGGCTCGATGTGAAAATTACGATTGAAATAGGTTTTATCGCCATGGCGTTTCTCGCGGATGTAGTTGGCCAAAACGCCCAGGTAGCCCAGGTCGCCCTGCTCATATAGCGTAACACCTTCATCAAAGGTGATCCGTTCGCTCCGTAAAACTTTTTCGGCAATGTGCTTTAAATCAGCAGGCAGATCCGGATTTTGTAATAATAATTGTAAATTACTCTCAGCTTCCATTCAAAAAACTTTGCACAAATGTAATAAAAAGCACAAAACAATACTTCATACAACAGGTACATCGCTTAATGATAGCAAGTAATGACATTGAGTTTACAGTGCATTTATATACCAAATATGTATGCCAATGGTACAATCATCCTGGCAGCCTTTGGGCCTGTAGCCGCATGTTGATATCATGCCATTGATAGTAGTCTCAAAGAAAATATCATTAGTTTTTTTATCAGCGGTAAGCCATTCATTTTTAGCTTTTTTGTAAATATCATCTAAGGTAAGTACCTGTCCTGCTACATTTCCGTGCGTATTTAAATTGGTTTTATCTTCGTGCCATTCACTTAAGGTAGTTTTTACACTCCCTGTACCGGTCGCGTTGGGGCTATATTTATAGGATGTATAATCTCTTGCTATAACAACACCTTTATTCACTGTGATTTTGGTTTCTCCACTAACACCTGACACCACCGAGCCGTTTATAGTCGTATATGAATAGGAGTTGTTGTTAGCTCGTTTAAAACTTAACCAGGCCGAATAACTTTTATCATAATCGTTTGTAAGTGCATCTTTTTTGCAGGCCGATAAACATATGGTAATAAGCAAGGTAATGATAAGGGATTTTTTCATGGTTGCGGTTTTTATACCTATTCGCAAAAAAGAGGCTAAGTGCTACAGCAAATCACAAATAATCTTATTTACTTTGAGTTCATAACATATAATACGATAATGAAAACTGAAACTATAGCCATACATGCAGGTAACCATATTGATGGATCATCAAGAGCTGTGATACAGCCGATTGTAATGTCTACCACTTTTGAGCGTGGTGTAGATGGCGATTTTCCTGGTGGGCATATTTATAGTCGGTCATCAAACCCTAACCGTTCATTATTGGAAAATGTTATAGCTCAGTTGGAGGGTGGTGTTGATGCCGCTTCGTTTTCATCGGGCAATGCGGCTGGTATGGCGGTATTTCAATCGCTTAAACCGGGCACACATATTATTTGCCCCGACGATATGTATCACGGTTTGCGTAACCAGCTTAAAAACCTGTTCGCAGGCATTTTGACTTTCGATTTTATTGATGTTAATGATAGCGAAGTGCTCCAGCAGCACATTAAGCCCGAAACCGGTGTGATATGGATAGAAACACCATCAAATCCATTGCTTAAAATCACTGATATAAAAAAGGTGGTGGGTATTGCCAAGGCAAAAGGACTTAAAGTTGTTGTTGATAATACCTTTGCCACCCCAATATGTCAGCAGCCGTTGGCATTAGGGGCTAATATAGTGATGCACTCGGCCACAAAATATTTTGGCGGCCATAGCGATCTGATGGGCGGGGCACTAATTACCGCTGAAAAAAGCGACTGGTGGGCGAAAATTCGCCAAGTACAGGAAATGGGCGGTGCTATCCCCTCCCCAACCGACTGCTTTTGGCTGGTGCGCAGTATTAAAACGCTGCCATATCGGGTTAAAGCACACGTGTATAACGCTCAATTATTAGCTGAGTTTTTAGAATATCACCCAAAAGTAGAAAGAGTTTTATATCCCGGCCTGGCATCACACCCGCAGCATGAAATTGCTAAAGACCAGATGTTGGCCTTTGGAGGAATGTTATCCTTTTTAGTTAAGGGCGACGAAAATGATACCCATAACATTATCAATAAGCTAAAAATATTCACCAAAGCAACCAGCCTTGGCGGCGTGGAAAGCCTGATAGAGCATCGTGCTACTGTTGAGGGGCCGGATACAAAAACACCGCGCAATTTACTGCGGGTATCGGTTGGATTGGAGCATATTGATGATTTGATAGAAGATTTGGAGCAGGCTTTAAATGGATAAAGGATGAAAAGATCAAGGAGCAAGGATTAAATCAACAAAGCATCTTTGCTTATTTATCCAACAGTCTTTAATCTAATTGGTGTTTACTCCGTTGTTTGTGTCCTCACAAACAACTATTCCGGTGTATTAACTAATGTAGAACTTACGCGGGCCCTCCCGCTAAACCTATGTTTACACAATTGCATGCGCCGTTAGGCGCTACCTGTTTGTAGCAATAATCAAGAAAAAACAAAATTGCGCCGTAGGCGTTACCTGCAAATTAGCAAGGTATTGGCTTTGTTAGCAGGTAGGTAGCCTCAACGAGGCAAATGTTAAGGGCGTGGTTTTTCTACAAACAGGTAGCACCTAACGGTGCAGGTAACCTTGATTGATTTGTGCCCTATGCAAATTTTGTTAGCTAACCTGATTTAACCTTTCTCTCCTACTTACCGAGAGAAGAGATCGCAGATACCAACGCTTTTTATTTCTTCCTGATACTTTTGCTCCTTTGTCCACCCGTCTTTTATCTAAATAAAATTTAATTTGGTATTTAAATAAATATCCGCTTATATTTGGAACATTATTTGGTAGCAATACCATAATCGATCAATCCTCCGCATAGTTCGGGTATTGATTTATAAAGAAGCGGCGAGAGATCAGGCTCAATGACCCGCTGGCAACCCTTCAATTTTGAAGAAGGTGCCAATTCCTGTCCCGGCAAATAACACCGGGGAATATAAATTTATAACCATGAAAAATTTAGTTAAAATTACTACAGGCAACATTTTTAATACCCAAAACGGTAATATACAACGTATTAGCTCAAATATTAGCTATATGTGTATTTGTTGCTGCTGTTGATGCTTTAGCACGTTCCTCTTTTTCAAATCCCGAAAAACGCACGTGTTGTTAAACTGATATTCATTTCCTATTCAGCTTTCCAAAGTCCATTTAAACATCAAAGAATTAATTATAATCTAAAAAAAAATCCTATGTCTACCAGCAATTTAAAATTCGAAACCTTACAATTACACGCAGGTCAGGAAGTTGATCCAACAACGGGTTCACGCGCGGTACCACTTTACCAAACCACATCTTATGTATTTAAAAATGCCGAGCATGGTGCCAACCTGTTTGCATTAAAAGAGTTTGGGAATATATATACCCGCATTATGAACCCTACTACTGATGTATTTGAAAAACGCATAGCAGCTTTAGAAGGTGGTGTTGCGGCTTTGGCTACAGCATCGGGCCAGGCAGCACAATTCATTGCATTAAATAACATATTACAAGTCGGCGATAACTTTGTTTCCTCACCATTTTTATATGGTGGTACATATAACCAGTTTAAAGTTTCCTTTAAGCGAATAGGCATCGAGGCACGTTTTGCCAAGGATGATACCGCCGAAAGCATTGAAGCACTTATCGATAATAAAACCAAAGCTATCTTCCTGGAAACTATTGGTAACCCTGGCTTTACCATTGCTGATTTTGATAAGATAGGTGCTCTTGCAAAAAAGCATGACCTGCCTTTAATAGTCGACAATACTTTTGGAGCCGGCGGCTATTTATTTCGCCCGTTGGAGCATGGCGCCAGTATAGTGGTTGAATCAACAACAAAATGGATAGGCGGTCATGGTACCAGCATTGGCGGAGTAATAATTGATGGAGGAACTTATAACTGGGCTAATGGCAAATTTCCGCAGTTTACAGAGCCATCTGAAGGTTACCATGGTTTGGTTTTTGCCGATGTATTTGGCATTGGCGGTCCTTTTGGCAACATCCAGTTTATTATACGTGCCCGTGTGGAAGGTTTACGTGACTTTGGTCCATCACAATCTCCATTTAACTCATGGCTTAATATCCAAGGGCTAGAAACCCTTTCATTGCGTGTACAACGCCATGTAGATAACACGTTGGAGCTTGCCAAATGGCTTGATCAGCACCCGCAGGTAGCATCAGTTAACTATCCCGGATTGGAATCATCTCCTTATCATCAATTGGCGAAAAAATACCTTAAAAATGGATTTGGAGCGGTGCTATCATTTGAGATAGATGGCGATAAGGAAGATGCCGGTAAATTAATTGACAATCTTTTGCTGGTTAGTCATTTAGCTAACGTTGGTGATGCTAAAACATTGATTATTCAGCCGTCAGCAACTACACATCAGCAGCTGTCTGATGAAGAACAATTATCAGCAGGTGTAACACCTAATTCATTACGTGTAGCTGTTGGTATTGAGCATATTGATGATATTAAAGCAGATTTTGAACAGGCATTTGCCAAAATAAAAAGGGCATCGGCCCAATTAGTATAGTATAGTTTTTTTTTAAGTGATATAGTAAAGTTGTTACGGGATGCAGCTAAATTAAAATTAGCTGCACCTGTGATAACAAAACAGAAGAATGAACACAGAAATATTTAAGTACACACAACCATTCGGTCTTGAATCCGGCGAGCAATTACATGAATTGGAGATTGGCTTTCACACTTATGGCAGATTAAATAAGGAGAAGGACAACGTGATATGGATTTGCCATGCGCTAACTGCCAATGCCGATGTTTTTGACTGGTGGAAAGGCTTTGTGGGTACAGGCAATAAATTTAACCCCGAAGAGCATTTTATTGTATGTGCCAATATCCTGGGTTCGCCATATGGCACAACCAATCCTTTGAGCATTAATCCGGCAAGCGGGGAGCCATATTTACAGGCTTTTCCGCAATTTACCATCAGGGATATTGTAAAAGCACATCAGTTACTTGCAAATCATCTTGGAATAGGAAATATTCATATCCTTATCGGGGGCTCATTGGGCGGCCAGCAAGCAATTGAATGGGGGATTATTGAACCAGCCAGGATTAAAAACCTGATACTGATAGCTACCAATGCGCGCCATTCTCCATGGGGAGTAGCATTTAATGAATCACAGCGTTTGGCTTTGAGTGCCGATCCTACTTTTCATGATAATACCCCGGATGGAGGTCAAAAAGGTTTGAAAGCCGCAAGAAGTATTGCGCTGCTCTCCTACCGTACCTATAAAACCTACGGCATAACTCAGCAGGAAGAAACAGATAATAAAACTGATGATTTTAAGTCATCATCATACCAGGACTATCAGGGGCAAAAGCTGGTAAATCGCTTTAACGCCCATAGCTATTGGTATTTAACAAAAGTGATGGATTCGCACAATGTAGGCCGTGGTCGTAACGGTGTAGAAAAGGCGTTAAGCCTGATCAAAGCACGTACACTGGTTATTGGCATAAAATCAGATGTGTTATTCCCTATTGAAGAACAGGAATACCTGTTCAGGCATATTCCAAAATCGGCCTTTGCCGAGTTGGATTCATTTTATGGCCACGATGGTTTTTTGATTGAAACAGAAGCATTAACAAATATTATTACATCGTTTTTTAAGACCGATGTAAAAGGAAAAATTATAGAATTGCAACGTACAGCGTAATGAGTAAAAAGTTAAGTATAGGATTATTTGGATTTGGAGTTGTTGGACAGGGATTATATGATATCATCATAACAAAAAATTTAAACATCGAAATAGTAAAATTTGCCATTAAGGACCCGCATAAAAAGCGCACTTTACCCGCAGAATTATTTACCACTGATAGAGACGAGTTGCTGAACAACCCGGAGATTAATACCATTGTTGAGCTAATAAATGATACCGAAGCCGCCTTCGAGATAGTTTCAAGGGCGTTAAGCTCAGGTAAAAATGTTGTATCGGCCAGTAAAAAAATGATCGCGCTCCACCTGGAGGAATTGATAGAACTGCAGCATAAACACGGTACCTCATTGTTATATGAAGGTGCGGTGTGTGGCAGTATCCCCATTATTCGTAACCTGGAAGAGTATTATGACAACGAATTACTGCACTCCATAAGCGGCATTTTTAACGGATCATCAAATTATATACTATCCAAAGGATTTATTGAAGGTTTGGATTATGATAGCGCCCTCAAACAAGCGCAGGATCTTGGCTTTGCCGAAACTGACCCTACAAGCGACGTTGGCGGCTTTGATGCCAAATATAAGCTGGTTATTGCAGCTGCACATGCCTACGGTGTTATTGTACAGCCGGAGGAGATTTTTAACTTGGGGATCCAAAACCTGGCTGCCCAGGACCTGCAGTATGCCCGTGAAAAGAATTTGAAAATTAAATTGGTACCTGTTGCTAAAGAATTGGATGATAAAAACGTAGCTATGTTTGTATTACCCAAGTTTGTAAATAGTACCGAGTTTTTATACAATGTAGAATATGAATACAATGGTGTAACTGTTCAGGCAGCTTTTGCCGATCAGCAATTCTTTTTTGGTAAAGGCGCTGGTGGGCACCCTACAGGCTCGGCAGTACTATCTGATATTGCAGCGCTGCGGTACAATTACCAATATGAGTACAAAAAGGCTAAAGAAAAAACCGATCTTAAATTCACCAATAATATTGAGTTAAACATCTACTTAAGGTACGATGACGAGAGCCTGGTGGAAGCTTTGCAGTTTTTGCACATACAAGAGCGTTATTATTCTGGTAGTTACAAATTTGTTATAGGGAAAGTGAATTTGCAAAGTTTGATAGCTAATCAATTCCGTATAGCTGATAGTGGGGCATTTGTTGCCTTTGCCGATCAGCTAACGGGGGTGAATTTAGCATCGGCATAAAATGAAAAAGGCTCCGGATCGGGGCCTTTTTCATTTCTTATGATTTCTTTAGGGTGTCATTATTTATTTCGCAAAGAAAGCGGCAATGCGTTTTCCATATGCTACGGTTATAATGCCAACGAATATTTTTGTTATCGATGATATTACTGAGTTTTGATCGCTAACGTTTGATAAATTGTATAGGCGGTAAAGCAGATCGGGCAGGCTATTAACAATGAGCAGGCCGCCAATGATGATCAATGCTATCTCATAGATCACTTTTCTATCGGCAAATAACTTTACATTTTCCTGTCTGTCTGCCGTGGTGGTTACTAACCGGGTAATAAATCTTGTACCTGCAATCAGAAAAATGGAAAAGGCCAGCATCAACACAAAATTTGCAATGTTTAACCAAAATAAATTCATTTGCTCACCGGCATGGTCGGCTGATGAAATGGCACCGAAGCTTTTTAAAAATGTAAAAAAGCCGGGTACTTTAGATAAATTGGATACCAAAAGGTAAACACCCAGAATTTTTATGGTTATTTCATAAATATCAGACTTCTTCATTTTTTAATATAGGATATGGTTTATAAGAACGACGAATATAAACAAATACGGCACATATTGAATAAATGAAAACCTGATTTTAGAAAAAGCAGCGAACTAAAAATTACGGGAAATCTCAATCCAGATAATAATGCCTTATCTGGTTTAATCCATGATCCAATTCATAAACCCAGGGTGTTGCGGTAGGGATCTCTAACTTGGTTACCTCCTCATCGGTAAGGCAGTCAATATATTTTATTAATGAACGCAAGCTATTGCCGTGGGCTACCACAACTACCTTTTGGTTGCGGCGTATGGCATTTACAATGCTTTCATTCCAGAAGGGTAAAACCCTGTCCATGGTTTCGCTTAGGTTTTCGGTTAAGGGTAGTTCGCGGTCTGTTAAATCTTTATAACGCAGGTCGTGCCCGGGAAAACGTGGATCTTCGCGGGTTATTGCGGGTGGATGTTCATTTGGGTCGCGCCGCCACTTTAGTACCTGTTCGGCGCCGTACTTTGCTACGGCTTCATCCTTATTCATTCCTTGCAGGGCGCCATAAAAACGCTCATTCAACCGCCATGATTTTTCAACCGGGATCCATAAGTGATCAAGCTCCTCCAATACAAAATGCATGGTTTTGATTGATCGTTTAAGGTATGATGTAAAACCGGCATCAAAGTTATAGCCGTTCTTTTTAAGTATCTCCCCTGCTTTTCGGGCCTGCAGGTAACCGTTTTCTGATAGATCAACGTCTTCCCAGCCGGTAAAACGATTTTCGAGGTTCCATATACTTTCGCCGTGGCGTATTAGTACTATTTTTTGCATAGGTTTTTACTTAACGCAAATGTAAGCCGCGAGTTGTAAATAAAATTGTAAAATATTTATAATTCAATTAGCTTGCGGTATAAACCAATTAAATACTAAACCAATTATGATTCCAACTACAACTATCCCTGTAAAGGATGGTATTGCCAACCCGGCCCCACTTGGGCTTTGCGCCTTTGGTATGACAACCGTTTTATTAAATATCCATAACGCAGGCTTTTTTGAAATGAATGGTATGATACTGGCCATGGGGATATTTTATGGCGGTATGGCCCAGGTTATTGCGGGTGTTATTGAAGCCAAAAAGAACAATATTTTTGGGTTAACAGCTTTTACTTCCTACGGCTTTTTCTGGCTATCATTAGTGGGGCTTATTGTGATGCCAAAATTAGGCTGGACAACACCTGCTTCAGAAGGGGCCATGTGCGCTTATTTAGGTGTATGGGGTATTTTTACGTTTCTGATGTTTTTTGGTACGCTAAAATTAAACAGGGCACTTCAATTTGTATTTGGATCATTAACCATATTGTTTCTTTTATTGGTTATAGGCGATGCTACAGGCAACCCTGCTATTAAGCACATTGCCGGTTACGAGGGTATAATTTGCGGAGCCTCGGCTATATATACAGGTATTGCCAATGTATTAAATGAAGTTTACGGGCGTGTAGTATTACCTATTGGCCCTGTAAAGGTTTAAAATAATGTTGCTAAATTGCGCAGGTGAAAGATTTTAAAAAATACTACAGCATACCGGCTACGCCCGATGAAATTTATACAGCCTTAACCAACCCAATTACCATTGAATTATGGACAGGCGAGGTTGCAGAAATGAGTACAGAGCCGGGCTCTGAATTTTCCATGTGGGATGGCAGCATAACCGGTAAAAACCTGGAGTTTGAACCAGGTAAAAAGATTGTGCAACAATGGTACTTTGAAGGTAAATCTGATAACTCCATAGTAACTATTAAACTACACGCTGATAAAGAAGGAACATCTGCCGAATTAAGGCACACCAACATTCCTGATGAGGATTTTGATGACATAGCCGAAGGCTGGACATATAGCTACTTTGGCGGGTTAATTGATTTTTTTGAAGGCGAATAAAGCCTTAGTACATACTCTGCCTGGATGACAGGTTATCAAAACAACAAAAGCCGCTTAACTCAAGCGGCTTTTGTTGTTTTAAGCGTAATTATTTGTAAGATGTTAAATGGCTACCGCAGGGTGCACAAACACCTTTGATTTAATTTCAGCGCCTGCTTTGCTAAGCGTAGCGGCTACCGAACAATATTTATTAAGTGATAACTCAACCGCACGGGCTGCCTTATCTTCATCAATATCGCCATATAAATGAAATTCAATGTCAATATCCTGCCAAAGTGAAGGTTCTTTACCTGCTTCACGTTCGCCGTTTACAACCATTTTATAATCCTTTACTTCCTGTCGTTGTTTTTTAAGTATACTGATAACGTCAATTGCAGAACAACCTGCCAAACCCATTAAAAGCATTTGCATTGGGCGTATTCCAAAATCATCGCCACCGCTTTCGGGGCTGCTATCCATTTTTACGGTGTGACCATTGGCATCTACAGCCTCAAAGCCGAAATCTTTATGCACACGTTTAAGTTCTATTGTAGACATAGTATTGTAGTTTATAATAATGCTAAGTTAAGTATAAAATTTAGTGTTGCTAATCAGCAGGGCATTATTTACGCTCTCATTACCAAAAAATTTCATATAAATCGCATCCTGTCTTTAACAGGGATCACCAATTTCAACCCCGACCATGTTTCGTCAACGGCGCAAACTTTTATATCCACCAGCCCAATTTCAAGCGCGAAATTCCTGATAATGTCTTCGGTAATATCAGTAACAACCTTTGATGCCTTCTTTGGCCAGGATACCCATATCATCCCCTCGGGTTTAATTTGCTTCATTAATTGGGGAAGCATGGTTAAAAATTCATCCTGTTGCTTGGTAAAAAAATGGATCACATCTTTTTTAACATCGCCTCCACCCACAAAATATACATCTGCAGGCAAATCGATAAGCAATTGCAGGTAATTGTCGGGCGCGTTAAGCAGCATTACTTTTGCTCCCGTTTTTATGCCCAGCTTTTTTGCCAATGGAGTGCCCGAGTAGCCTGCCATGTTATTTAATTTGTTTTAGGTGGTGTAATAAATGCTCAACGTAATCATTTGCCAGCCATTCAACAGTTTGCAGGTTAGGTTCCATTTTGCTGTTATCGCAGCGGGCAGTTAATCTTTCTGGTGGGTAGTTTTCCCAAACCCTGATAATTTGCCGGTTGAGTAAGCTCCACAGATCAAGCAGCTCATTAATGTCAGCCTTTTGATAATGCTGCGCCGCAACCCATTCCACCTGCTCATAAGTAAGCCTGAAATTTTCTTGGTAAGTACAACGCACAAAACGCTGTAGGTTTATTTGCGCGCTATCAATCAGGTGGCCTATGATTTCCTTTTGTGACCATTTATCGGGTGTTGATTTGCTTTCCCAATCAACCTGATGGGTTTTTATCTGCAGGAAATCATTGATCACATTGTTTAAAATTGCTGAGGTAGTAGTCATGATTATGCTTTGGAAATAAGTATTTAAAGATTGTTATTTCATATTAAAATACAAAACCATTAACTTCAAAGCCTTAAACATAGCTAATGGCCCTTAATTATATCTGGATAGCATTTTTCCTTATCGCTTTTGTTGTTGCCCTCGTTAAGCTTATATTTTTAGGCGATGTAGAAGCATTTAAATTATTGGTTGACGGCATTTTTAGTTCCTCAAAATCATCGGTGATGGATATTGCGCTGCCGCTGGTTGGTGCCATGGCTTTTTGGCTGGGCATTTTAAATGTTGGTGAAAAAGCAGGTGCCATAAATTTTCTTTCGCGCATTGTAGGTCCATTTTTCAGTCGCCTGTTTCCCGAAGTACCTAAAAAACATCCTGCAGTTGGGCAAATGCTCATGAATTTTTCGGCCAACCTGCTGGGATTAGATAATGCCGCTACCCCACTTGGCCTAAAAGCAATGGGAAGCTTGCAGGAGTTAAACCCCGATAAAGATACCGCCTCAAACGCGCAGATCATGTTCCTGGTGTTGCACACCTCGGGTTTGCAAATGTTGCCGGTTACCATTATAGCCCAGCGTGCCATCCTTAATGCTAAAGACCCCGCCGATATATTTTTACCCTGTGTAATAGCAACTTATGTTGCAACTGTAGTGGGCTTACTGGTAGTGGCCGTTAAACAAAAAATCAACTTGTTTGATAGAGTGATTATTACATGGCTTGGTGGCGTAACCGCTTTTATAACCCTGGTAGTTTGGTATTTCACTACGCACTTATCCAAAGACGAGATCAGTACCGTATCAAAAGTGGTGAGTAACTTTCTGTTGTTTGCCATTCCTGTTATTTTTATTGTTGGGGGATTGATCAAAAAAATCAACGTATTTGATGTTTTTGTTGAGGGTGCAAAGAGCGGATTCGAAACTTCGGTAAAAATTATCCCCTACCTGGTTGCCATGCTGGTGGGCATTAGCGTATTTCGCAGTTGCGGGGCTTTGGATTATATGAACGAAGGTTTACGCTGGGTTTGTACGAAAGCAAGTTTAAATACGCGCTTTGTAGATGCGATGCCGGTGGCCTATATGAAACCCTTAAGTGGATCGGGCTCAAAGGCGATGATGATAGATGTAATGAAAACTTTTGGCCCCGATAGTTTTGCCGGACGATTGGGAAGCATATTCAATGGCTCGGCCGATACTACTTTTTATATTGTTGCGCTGTATTTTGGTACTGTAGGTATCAAAAAATCAAGGTATGCTATCCCCGCCGGTTTAATTGCTGATGCGGCCGGTATTATAACAGCCATCTTCCTGGCTTATTTGTTTTTTGGATAGTATCATACTTTGTTTTACTGTTTTATTTAAGTTTACATATTGTAGTTTTATTATTAATAACAATCTTCATTGGTTTACCGTATAAACTGTTTTTATTTTTACACCCTGTATATTTAAAATCATATAACCTAAATTGATGGAGAAAATCTATCCAAAATCAAAACCTGAACTTTCCTACCTCAAAGACAAACAGCATAAAAAGAAAACGGCTATGACCGGCGTGTGGGTGCTGGTGGTTTTCGGAATTATTTTTACTGCAGTAATAGCAAAGTTTGCTACCTCAGGTGGCTCTTCGGATATTTTATCCTTCACAACATTTCCCAATAGCGATGATGCTTACCAGGTAGCAAAAGAATACATCAGTCCTACTGTAAAGGCGGGAAACCTGGTATTTGCCGAAGATCGTTATCAATTTGCCAAAAAATCCGATTCGGTATTTGTTATTAAATCATATGTTACCTCAATTGATGAAAAGGGTGCGAAGATTAAAACCAATTTTCAGATCATATTAAAATATAATGGCGGCCCAAAAGGTGTTCAGGATAATTGGACTATGGTTGACATGAATGAAAATACTGACTGACCGGGTTAGTTAAAAAATGTTTTTCTCATCTAAATGATGAGTGTTTTTTAATTGTTTTATTGTTGCGTAGTCTTGTTTTCTATATATTTAGAGATAAAATAATGCTATAAAACAATATTTAAAAATCCTTAAAAAAAGTAAACGTTGTGGCAACCTTTAGTTGCTGAATACCGTGTTAACTGCAGATAAGGAAATTTAAAAAAGGTTGGAAGCCCGCATATATGGGAGAAGCAGAACTACAACAGTTAATTGCAGGCTGTTTACAGCATAACCGGAAGGACCAGAAAATGCTTTATAAGGCGTTTTATGGTTTTGCTATGAGTATATGCCTGCGATATGCCGGTAATAGGTATGAAGCTTCTGAGATCATGAACCAGGGGTTTTTAAAAGTGTTCACCAATTTGCAAAAATATGATACAGGCAGGCCCTTTATAGCCTGGGTAGGCCGTATCATGATGAATACATCGGTTGATTATTACAGGAGTAACCTGAAACTTTCACTCAATGATGATTTGGATGCTGCTGAAGATGTAGGACATAATGAATTACCTGACCAGAAATTAAATTACGACGACCTTATTGGGATGATACAGCAATTACCCAATGCTTACCGCACGGTGTTTAACCTGTTTGCGATTGAGGGTTTTTCGCACGAGGAGATAGCAACACAACTGGGTATTAGCACAGGTACATCAAAATCAAACCTGTTTAAAGCCAGAGAAAAATTAAAGAATATGGTAATTAATTCCAGACGGCTTCCGGATGCAAATTCCGGTGACTCACAACAAACCATTGTTGCAATAGGTGCGGTGAGTATCAGCATGTCTGTTTTGATTCAATTAATAATAAGATGAAAGAGAAATACGAAAATAAATTGGATCAATTATTCAAAGACGGGTTATCCGGCTCTGAGGATCGCTTTGCTTTTCGTGAGGAGGATTGGGAATCAATGGAAGCATTGCTGGATAACAAATCCGGCAAAAAGAAAGTATTGTTTCGCATAATTTATTATGCATCGGGTATTGCTGCATTATTACTGCTTGCTATCGGCTTATATTTATATACCAATAACGATAAAACAGATCCAACAAAAACGAATTTACATAGCAAAAACACTAAAAATAATCCCCAAAAGGATGGCTTACAAAGTGGCGATCCGGTTAAAGTGCCTGCGGCTAAGCTACCTGGTCAGGAGGAAAGCTTGGGTAGTAACAGTACTCAAAATCAATCGCTTGCTCCATCGAATCATCCTAACACAGGTAAACATCCGTTTAGCCCATTTTCTGGTATAATACCATCAACGGGTTACAATGCTTTGGCGGTAGATACCAATGCCGCCCGTAGCAATAATTTAATAACCAGGAGTAAAAAAGATACTATTACTGATAAGGTTAATAATTTGATTGCTAATAATGCATTACCAAATAACAAAACACAAAACGTAAATGTGGCGGCAGTTGATACTATAACAGAAAAAAATGCGGTGCCGGATGCAAAAAAGCAAATGGCGGCTATAAATACGCAGGGTAAAAACGGCGGTGCCGATACCATAACGGATAAAAATGCAGTACAAGAGACAAAAAAACAAATAGCCGCTATTAAAGCATCTGCCATAAAAAATCGGCCGCAGTTTGCAATTAGTATACTGGCAGCATCTGATGCTAACGCTGTTAATTCATTTAATCGCAGCCAGGCGGGTACTAATTATGGAGTGCAGTTTTCGGTACGCTTAACAAAGAAATTATTTATAAGCACCGGTGCATCTTATGCTATTAAGCCGTATTCGACCAATTATGACAGTTATAATTCGGCATCCTACAATCCATCTGTAATACCTACCAATATACAGGCAAATTGCAAGGTTCTTGATGTTCCTTTAAATATTAGTTATCAACTATATTCGAGAGGAAGCAACGCCATCGCCCTGGGTACCGGTTTATCCTCCTATTTTATGCTGAAGGAAAATTACAGGTTTGATTATTCGGCCGAAAGCGGATGGAAGCCTTATAACCTGGAGATCAAAAATCAAAATACTCACCTGTTTAGTGTGCTTAATATTAATGCAAATTATCAGCGCAAAATAAACTCAAAATTCAGCGCAGTAATCCAACCGTATATGAAGCTGCCGCTTACAGGCATTGGCAATGGCAGGGTCGACCTAAAATCAACAGGTATTGCACTTGGCGTAAACTGGAATTTAAATTCGGTATTAGGGCCTAAATAACGTACGGATGTATTTAAATAATGAACGGGATCATTTAATCCCGTTTATTATTTAACCAAACCTTTAATGATCTACCTTTAGCCAGCCGGTTATACTCATTCTTGATTTTTGCGTGCATAAAACTTCATGTAAAAGTTCGTTGCTTTTAAAAAACACCGTTCTTCCGTTTTCGGGACTGATGTTTTGGTAAGTATTGTTTTGATGAATACAAAGCTCGCCCCCATCAGCAGCTTGCCAATCAGTATTTAGATACATGATCATGGAGTATTTTCGGCTATCGTTATTCTGAAACTGATCAAGATGCTTTTTATAAAAAGAACCCTTTTGGTATAATGTGTAATGGAATTCGTAGCCGGTAATGCCGGTATAGCATGTTTGGTTTAAATAGCCTACAAAGTTATCCATCAGATCGAAAAAAACATTCTCACAAGGCGTATCATGCTTACGGTCGAGCCAGTAAATACTGTCACCCCGTACCAATTGGTTATTAACCACTATACGATCATTACCAATGCCGGCAGAAAGGAGTTGGTTTTGCTGAAAAAGCGATATAAGATTTTGTTTTAGATCAGCAGCCAGTGTATCACTTAAAAAGTGATCGGCAATGCCTACCTTATTGTTTATATAACTATCAATAAGGCAATTAAAGGTATCTTCCAATAAATGGTGGTTTAGCATGTTACCTGGCAAATACCGGTATGTTGCTAAAGGTAACCTTTTAAAGCGCTATTTAGCCAAAGCAATTATATCTTTTCCATCAATCACTTTTTTAGGATATGGCTGATTTACAATGTGTATCATGGCAGCGGCAAGCTCCTTTAGTGTACAAAATCCATTGGGGTAAAGCGCACGGCCAATGGGGAATAGCCAGTTTATATATTTGTAATAGCTATGTGTATTGGATAAGCCTTCTATAGGTTTAATAAAACCCGGTCGTAAAGCATACACCTGTTTAAAGGGTAGTTTCATCAGGTCGTTTTCGGTTTTACCTTTTACTGCGGCCCAGCCAT
This sequence comes from Mucilaginibacter sp. P2_A4, assembly GCF_056405015.1. Lineage (NCBI taxonomy): Bacteria > Pseudomonadati > Bacteroidota > Sphingobacteriia > Sphingobacteriales > Sphingobacteriaceae > Mucilaginibacter > Mucilaginibacter sp. P2_A4. The sequence goes on from NZ_JBFUCX010000011.1 coordinate 162,131, forward strand.
TGCCTTTTTCCTTACTATCGGTACCCGCTCCTGATATATAGCAAAAAGTCATATCTGGATTTAGTTTTGCCAATGTTTCGGCCACATACAGGGTGAGTGTGTAGGTAAGTTTGTAATATTCATCGGCCTTTTTGCCAACCGAGGTTACACCCAAACAAAAGAAACAAGCGTTATACCCGGTAAGCTTATCGCTAATTGCCGATAGATCAAAGAAATCGGCATGGATGATCTCCTTTAGTTTGGGGTGAGAAACTCCGGAGGGTTTCCTGTTAATTACTAAAACCTGCTCAACGTAGGGATTTTGCAAACACTCATGCATTACCCCCTCGCCTACCATCCCGGTTGCTCCGGTAACAATTGCTTTTATTCCAGTTTTCATATGTAAAAGTATCTATATAAAATGGAGTGTTTAGGTTGATTAATTGATATTACTAAAATAAGTTTTTGGCACTATGGGCAACCTTTTGCGTAAAATCAGCGATATAATTAATAGATACGTGTTGCTTGATTTGCCAGGCACAGCTAAAATTTAACCGCATGACTTCTATTTCTGTTGTTATTATCACCAAAAATGAGGCTGAGATGTTGGCCAAAAGTATGCCCATACTAAAGCAGATCACCGATGATATTATTGTAATAGATAATGGCAGCACAGATGGTACGCTAAAAATAGCGGCTCAAAACGGATGCAGGGCTTATCATAAAAACTGGGATGGTTATGGCGCTAATAAAAACAAAGGAATTCAACTGGCTCTTAATAATTGGATACTAAGCATTGATGCCGATGAAATACCGGATGAAACGCTTATAAGGTCAATAAAAGCATTGAATTTTGACGATGAGAAAGTAGTTTATGATATTGATTATAAAGCTTATTACGGCAACAAACTCATCCGTTTTGGTAATTGGGGGCGAGATCATCATATCCGCATTTTTAACCGGACCCAGGTAAAATGGGCCGAGCCCACAGTGCATGAAACTTTAATCCTCCCAAAAGAGGCTGTGGTGAAAAAATTGAAAGGTCACATTCAGCATTACTCAGTGAAAAATGAGCAAGAGCATGAAGCAAAAATAATTCATTATGCACAGCTTAGCGCTATTAAATATTTAAAGTGCGGCAAAAAGGCAGGTTTTATGAAAATGTACCTTGCGCCTTTATTTCATTTTGTAAAAATCTATTTATTTTTTTTAGGATTTTTGGATGGCAAGGAAGGTTTTAAAATTGCAAAAATGGCATTTAAAAATACAAGGTTAAAATATCACTACCTTAGTGAAGCTTCGCAAACCATTAGGCAAAAAAAAATGTATAAGCCGGCCACGCAGGTTATGCCTTACAAGTTTAAAGCCGATACGCGTGTTGAATAAACCGGTTAGCCGTTCATGAAAAATAAGCTGGTACACAATCTTTCGGCAAATACATTGCAGCTTGTCATAAACCAGTTGTTTGGCTTATTTATATTTTACATCCTTTCGGTAAATCTTGATAAAAACAGCTTTGGCCAGGTTAACCTGGCCCTTGCCGTACTGTTATCCGCATTTAATATTCTCTCTTTTGGTATTGACCAGGTTATCATCAAAAAAGTAGCCCATGGAGATGATGCTCAAGCTGTATTATCACTTTACGTATTCCATGTAATTTTAACCGGTGCATTCTTTTATGCGATATTGTTAATCGGTAAAATGTTTTTTGTGCAAGACGGGGATTTATACAGGCTGATACTACTGATAGGTATTGGTAAGTTGATGATGTTCTTTTCCACACCGTTAAAACAGGTAACCAGCGGTATGGAACGCTTTAAGTTGTTATCATCCATGTTAGTGGTGTCGAACATAATTAGGGGTGCAGGGTTAATTATATTGGCATTATTACACCTTGTTAGCATCACTTTCATAATTGGGGTTTTTATAGCGGGGGATACGATAGAATTACTGGTAAGCGTTTATCTTTTCAGGAAATATATCAAAATACCGGTATTTGCGCGATGGAATAAAACAGCATACTTATTGTTGTTACGAGAATCGTTACCGCAGGTGGGTGTGGTACTCATCACATCGGCTTTGGCCCGGTTTGATTGGTTGTTTATCGGGTTCATGGTATCGGCAGTAAAGCTTGCCGAATATAGCTTTGCATATAAAGTATTTGAGATCTCCACTTTACCTTTGCTCGCGATAGCACCTTTGTTAATTCCCAAATTCACCAAATTGTTTAAAAGCGGGAATTTCCGTCCGGCGGATCTGATGCTGCTGATTAGGATAGAACTCGTTATAGCCGTATTTACAGGCTTGCTGCTAAATTTATGTTGGAATCCTGTGATTGATATCCTTACTAATGGAAAATACGGAGCTGTTAATACCCATACAATATTTATCCTCTCTCTTTGCATGCCCCTTTTATATTTTAATAATTTTTTGTGGACAATATCATTCGTGCAAAACAGGCTAAAAATGATCTTCCATTCATTCCTTATTACTTTTGGTATAAATGTAATTGGCGATTTGGTATTAATACCTATTTATAAAAACGAGGGGGCCGCCATTGCCTTTTTACTGGCATGCCTGGTGCAGTCTGTTTTTTATTGCTCAAAAAATCAAAGCTTCGGGTTTAAGGGAGCTTTTACGTCCTTGATTATTTGTACCGGATGCGCGTTAATAAGTGTTTTTTTAGCAAGGTTTTTATTTCAAAATTTGTGGGTGGCAGGCGCGCTTTCAGTTATGTTTTATTTTGTTTCCCTGCTTATTACCATGCAACTAAGGGTAGACGACCGTAAAAGCTTAATTAGGATTTTAAATAGCTAAATAAAGCGTTTTCGAGGTTTATACAGGCAACCAATCCCATTTTGAGGTCGTAATGACTTTAAGAAAACCCAGGGAAATGTTGATTGACAAAGCAATTTTTTATTTTAATGAGAAGATAAAAAACAAGGTGGATTTAAAGCTCCTTGCCTTTTTGCTTTTGTTTTTAAATGTAAAGTTGGGCATTAAAATTCCGGTCATCATCCTGTTTACTTTACTGCAATTCAATTTTAAATTCGGTTTCAGTTTTAAAAACTCCCGTTTACCAATTTTTTATCCTTTGGTTATAGCCATAGCTGTTTTCAATTGGCTTATTGGTAATAACTACGCTAATCTTAACTATACAGTGGTGCTTTTAACCGGCATCGGTTTTTGGATTGTTTGTATCCTGGCCATTCACCAGGTTAAACTGGCAGTTGAGCAAAATGATCCGGCGGTGATTCATCAAACCATTATTGTGTTTTTCATTATAAACGCGTTGTTTTCTGTAGGCAACCTCGCTGTTATATTTTTAGAGACGCATGCCATTAATCCCTATACCTACCAGGCCCAGCTTCAGAAATACTTCATTAACACCGGCGATTATGTAAGGGGGATCACCTTTGATACTTCAACTACCAATGCTGTATTGAATGCTGCCGGTGTAATATATTTCCTGGTTCGCAAAAATGCGCTCATGCTTTTTGTTTGTATGGCTACCCTCCTGCTTACCGGCAGTAACTTTGTCAATATTGTTATCCTGCTGATATTTTTGCTGGTATTTGCTTTCAGGAGCAATCGCTATCAAAAAAGCCTAATCGTAGTTTGCCTCGTTTTCCTGGGTGTTTTTATGGCGAAAATATCCCCGCAAAATAACAACTACGCTACAGACACGGTAAAGATTTTGCTTCATAAAGATGTATCCGCAGCAAAGCCCTCGATATGGGCAAACGTACAAATCAGATTTAGACCAGATAGCGTACTGAACGCTGATGAGCGTAGGCAAAAGATAGCTAAAATATTTATGGATAGCGTTTACACTGTAAAGCATCTACATGATAAAGCGATCACAAACGCCGAGAGCAAGGTTTATGTAGTAGATGGCGGCCGTATTGCCATTAAAGGACCTGATATTAATTCGGCCTCCTATCAAAGCAGTAAACAAACGCCCCCCGAACAAGAAAAACTCGTTCAATTTATAGATGCACATAAAAAGGAGCTGCCAATTTCAGGTAAAGAAGCTCCGGAGTCAACTCCAACTACGCCCGGCAAGATTAAAGGTTTTTTACAAACTGCCTTTTTTTTGCAAAAACATTTAAACAATACAATTACTGGTATTGGCATGGGGAATTTCTCATCCAAACTGGCATTCCGGGCTACCGGGCTTGGTTTTGCAGGCGGCTATCCGCATAAATTTGTTTATATCAATCATGATTTTATGGTGAATCATCTTGATGTGTACCTTAATTATTTTAGCAAAAGGGCTGGTTTGCATTCACTAACCAATAGTCCCTTTTCTGTTTACGATCAACTACTCGCCGAATATGGATTGATTGGCATTGCAGGGTTTTTTATTTACTACCTGGGCTTTTTTGCCAAACATCACAGCGTGTTAACTTATGGTTTGCCCATTTTGCTTTTAATGCTGGCTGTTTTTTTCATAGAATACTGGATTGAACAACTATCAGTGGTGGTGTTTTTTGAACTGTTGCTTTTGCTTAATATAAAAGAAAACTCAACCCTTAAACCGTTAACAAATGAATTTTGATATTCCCAAAATAACGGTTTTGATGCCGGCTTATAATGCAGAGAAATATATTGGTGATGCCATTGAATCTGTATTGAGGCAAACTTTTGCTGATTTTGAGTTACTGATAGTTAACGACGGATCGACAGATGATACGGTTGAGGTGATTGGGGCATTTAATGACCCCCGTATTGTGGTTATATATCAGGACAATAAAGGTATAGCCAATGCCTTAAATTATGGTTTAAAATATGCCCGTGCACCGTTTATTGCCCGTTTTGATGCCGATGATATTTGCTACCCCGAAAGGCTGCAGCTGCAATATGACTTTATGGTAGCCAATCCCGAATACAGCGTTATAGGTTCGGCGGCAGATTATATTGATATGGAGGGGCATTTTCTATTTACGCATACCCCCCCGGCATTTAATAATGAGGAGATCCAGCGGCTTAAATATTCGGTTTGCCCATTCATCCATTCCTGCGTTTTTTACAAAAAAGATATGGTTATCAGTAAGGGTGGCTATAATGAGCATGCTTATACCTTTGAAGATCATTTTTTATGGGTAAATATCCTTAAAGATCAAAAGGCTTGTAATCTTGCTCAACCACTTATTAAAGTGAGGCTCAACCCCGAATCTGTTACTATTGATGAAAAGTGGAGGCCGCGCAAATTCAGGCATATTAAATATACTACTCTTAAAAACCGCGCTATAAGTATCAGCGAGGGTAACTTGCTGGCTAAAATTGGGGAAAAACAATATTCAGCTAAAATTAAGCAGGGGTCTTATTATGCGCTTTGTGGTAAAAAATTATTGCTCAATAATTTTCAGCCACAAAAGGCCCGTTTATATGCCGCAAGAGCCATCAGTATATCTCCGCTTAGGTTAGATAACTACCTGTTGTACACGGTTAGTTATTTTCCAGCGGGGATGATCTCCTGGTTGCATAAATTTATTTCGGGAGGGCCAGCGTTATGAAAGTAGCGTTTATAACCCGGTCTACATTGTACACCGCCCCTGGTGGTGATACTGTTCAGGTTGTTCAAACTGCCCGTCACCTCACATTTATGGGCATCACTGCCGAAATAAAACTGGCAAATGAGCATATCAATTACAACAGTTATGATCTGCTGCATTTTTTTAACCTCAGTCGCCCGGCCGATATTTTATACCACAGCTATAAGGCCGAAAAGCCTTTTGTGGTGTCAACTATCCTTTGCAACTACAGTGAATATGATCAGCAACATCGCAAAGGCTTAGGCAGGCTGCTCAGGTACCTACCGGCTGATGGCGTTGAATATGTTAAAACAATGGCAAGATTCCTGCTCGGCCGTGACGGAATGGCCAGCATGTCGTACACATGGAAGGGGCAGCGTAAAAGCATCATGGATATTTTGCGCCGTGCTGCTATGATCCTGCCAAATTCACAATCAGAATATCAGCGTGTATTGAACAATTACCCTGGCGAAGTAAAGCATATGGTAATACCAAACGGCACAGATCAGCATTTATTTAAATATGATGAATCCGTCATCAAAGACGATAAACAGGTTATTTGTGCCGCGCGAATAGAGGGAATTAAAAACCAGTTGAACCTCATTAAAGCATTAAATAACACCGCGTACCACCTGCTACTTATCGGGGGCCATGCGCCAAACCAGGCGGCGTATTACCGTGAATGCCGGGATATAGCTGCTGATAATATTGAATTTGTTGACCAGGTGCCCCAGCATCAGCTGGTAAAATACTATGCCCGCGCCAGGGTACATGTATTACCCAGCTGGTTTGAAACCACGGGCTTAAGTTCAATAGAAGCTGCGCTGATGGCTTGTAATGTAGTTATTAGTGATAAGGGTGATGTGAGGGAATATTTTGGCAATGATGCCTTTTATTGCGACCCTGCTTCACCACAAAGTATATTCAATGCAATAGAAAAGGCAAGTCAATCACCCGTTAATAATCATTTGAGAAATAAGATCCTTGAAAAATATACATGGAAACACGCCGCAACACAAACGCTAAAAGCATATCAATCTGTATTATAACATGAAACTACGCATAGCAATATTAGGAACCAGGGGCATACCGAATTACTACGGAGGGTTTGAGCATATATCAGAATATGTATCTGCCGGCCTGGTAAAACATGGCCACGCTGTAACTGTTTATAATTCGCACAACCACCCCTATTCAAAGGATAACTGGAATGGTGTGGAGATAAGGCACTGTTATGATCCTGAATACCTTATAGGTACTGCCGGTCAGTTTATTTATGATATGAACTGCCTGCTTGATGCCCGCAAAAGAAATTTTGATGTGGTAATGCTCATGGGGTATACCAGCAGCTCGGTTTGGGGGCCGCTTTATCCTAAAAACAGCACTATCATTTCCAACATGGATGGCATGGAATGGAAAAGATCAAAATATTCCAGAGCTGTACAGAAATTTCTGAAATATGCCGAAAAACTGGCGGTTCAATACAGTCAGTACTATGTTGCAGATTCGATGGTGATAAAATCATACCTAAAGGATAAGTACAACATTGATAGTAAGTATATTCCATATGGCGCAGATGTTTTCACTGATATTGAACGCGGGCAATATCATTTTACAGAAGCTGTTAAAGAAGACTACTTTTTGCTGATGGCACGCATGGAGCCTGAAAACAATATCGAAACCATATTAGAGGGTTTTAATAAAAGTAACTCCACTAAAAGTTTTAAAGTTTTGGGGAATACCGATAACCGATTTGGAAAATTCATCACCAATAGATTTGCCAATGATGAACGGATCCAGTTCAAAGGGGCCATTTTTGATACGCCTAAAGTTAGATCGTTGCAAAACAACTCCCACCTGTATTTCCATGGGCATAGTGTTGGTGGTACAAACCCTTCTCTTTTAGAAGCCATGGCCAGTGAAGCCTTAATAGCCGCACACAACAACCCTTTCAATAAATCAGTATTAAATAAGGATGCATTTTATTTTTCAAATGCTGCAGAGGTAACTCAACTGGTGGAGAATGTTCAACGGAAGGATCTGGAAAAAAATATGGTAATGAATAACCTGCGCAAAATAAAATACCAGTTTAACTGGGAGCGGGTTATTGATCAATACGAAGAATTTATTGTAGAGAGTTATAAACGTAAAAACTATGAAGCATTTGTTGCTGATATGCGATACCAACGCTAATAAGATAAGTTACTTTCACATCATGTTGCTGATGGCAAGCCTGCCGTTTGATAGGTTTTACAGCCATATTATATTGATCAGCTTTATAGTTCATACACTTATCTACTTTAAAAAAGGAACGCTGGTATCGGTCTTTACTGTAAAAACGGCAGTATTACAATCGGTATTCTTAGTATCGCTGATTGCTACGGTTTATTCCCTTTACCGCTCCCAGGCTGTTAACGAATTAACATTACGCTTGCCTGCTTTATTGTTTCCTGTTGTGTTTGCACTTAATGCCCTCGATTTTAAAAAATACAGATCAAATTTATTGCTGGCATTTGGCCTTGTTTGTACGGCAACCATAATTTATTTATATGTTGATGCCCTTATAACCATCAGATACTACCATTTACCCATAAAAACAATATTATCAGCTGCATTTACCAATCATAACTTCTCGGAACCAATTGATATGCATGCCACCTTTTTTTCCCTTCAGCTGGTAATAGGGTTGGTATATTTATTAACCCTGCTGTTTAAACCCTTAGCGTTATCGTTAAAGCTGCTTTATGGCGTCTGTTGCTTTATACTGTTATGCGGAATTGTTCAACTAAGTTCAAAATCTATATTGGCAGTGTTGTTCCTGATTGTTAACCTGGCACTTCCATATTGCCTGTTCCAGGGCAAAAAAAGGCTGATATTTATGTTAGTAGCGCTCGCTTTATCAACTTTGGCCTTTGTTATAGTTTTAAATGGAAAATCATTCAATGAACGGTATATAACCAGTTTAAAAGATGATTTTGCTGTTGCCAGGCCAGGTGAAAGTACCGATCCCCGCCTGGCCCGTTGGCATGTGGTAGTCGAACTAATAAAGCAACGGCCGTTAATGGGTTATGGTTCGGGCTCAGAAGTTTCCTTGTTACATGATGAATTTTTTAAGGCTAAAATGTATAGCTCGTTTCTTGCAGGTTTAAATTCCCATAATCAATACCTCAGTTTTATAATGAAATCGGGCGTTTGGGGTTTGCTTGTCTATTTGCTGACACTGGGCTACGGATTTAAAATGGCCTTTAAAAAAAAGGATCTGGTTTTTATCAGTTTTATGCTGGTAATAGCTATCGTATCCTTATCCGAAAACGTGCTGGATGCGGACAAGGGTGTTATGTTTTACAGCTTTTTCTTTGCGTTTTTCTTATTTTCCGATAGCTCAGAAAAATCATCCCTCGCCGGCAAAAACAAATCACATGAAAATTCAAACGAGATAGCAACCAACCGTTTAACAGTTACGTCATACTAATATATATGCAGATCAGGTCCGCTTTTAGTCAAAATTTAACCATCAATAAAGTGTCAGAAATTAAAAAGAACATATTGGCTACCCTGGCCTATTTTGATGCGTTTAATTATCCACTCACCCGCGAGGAAGTTTGCCTGTTTTTGCCCGTAAAATATGAGTGGAAAACGTTTGATGAAGCATTGGCTTGTTTAGTGGGCGGTCGGTTAATATTTCGTTTTGATAAGTATTATAGCCTTAAAAATGATCAATACCTGGTACAGCGTCGCAACAAGGGAAACCAAAAAGCCTTTGAGATGATAAAAACCGCTTATAAGGTTGGGAACCTACTAATTAGGTTTCCTTATGTGCGTGGGATTGCCATTTCCGGCTCTCTCTCAAAAAATTATGCGGATGATGCATCTGATATTGATCTCTTTATTATTACGGCCCCTAATCGTCTCTGGATAGCACGTACGTTGATGCATTGTTTCAAAAAATTAACTTTTTTGGTTAATAGGCAACATTGCTTTTGCATGAACTATTATATTGACGAATGCGAGCCTGAAATTGCCGAAAAAAATATTTACACCGCCACAGAAGTAGTAACACTAATACCCATACAAGGCGATACCACCTTTGCTGATTTTTTTACTGCAAACGCCTGGACACTCAAATATCTGCCTAATCATATCATGAGGGTATCAACGGCTAAAGCATTAAAAAAGAATATTTTAAAAAGTTTATTTGAGGTATTACTGAATAATAAAGTTGGCGACAGCCTGGATGATAAATTGATGAAAATTACCGCCGATAGATGGAATCTTAAAACGCAGCAAAAAAGAGTAAACAATCATGGCACCGTATTGGCAATGGTAACTGGCAAACATTTTGCCAAACCAGATCCCGCAAACTTCCAGTTTAAATTGATTAGCCGCTTTGAAGCTAAAGTTGCACAACTATTAGAAGAAAATCAGCACAGTGTGGCTAATTGATCTACTTAATTAACAGCTGAATTATCTGGCAATATTGGATGGTTTTCTTAACCCTTCATTTTAGAAATAACCAGGCCCGAAACTACTAGTAATGTACCCGCAATGGCGTAAATGGTAATGCTTTCGCCAAGTATCAGGTATCCAAAAGCATATCCAAATACAGGCGTAACATACAGCCAGGTGCCGGCTGTAACAGCATCCTGCCCTACCAGGTGAAGCCATAGTTGATTGGCTATAAATGAGAGTACAACGATTAACCAAAAGAGAGACAAAAACAGGTTAAGATCGACATGCTGGATGTGATTTTGATGAAACAAGGGGCAAAAAGGTAAAAGTATTATCCCTCCTACAAATACCTGCCAGATGTTAAAGGATACATTTGGTAACGAAATATTTAAAGTTGAAAAATAAACGCTGCTTGATGCATAGGCCAGTACATAGATGGTCAATAATAAGATGCCTATAGGTTTTATACTGGCATTAGGCAACGCTGTTGCAGAAGCAAGTACCAGGCCAGTAAATGCAATAAGCATACCCACAATTTCAAATCGTGTAAGCTTTCGCTTTAAAATTAATGATGAAAATAGAGCGATTAATAATGGAGCTACTGCGATAAACAGCATACTAATGCCCGCCGAGGCGTAACGTTGGGCAGCAAAAAAAGATCCCAGCGTTAAGGTAGTGCATAAAAAGCCGTAAATAAATATGCTTTTCCATTCGTGTTTTAAAGGCCAGAATCGCTCCTTCCTGAATAAACCAAAGTACGGGCCAAAAAACAAACCGGTTGCTATAAATCTTATACTGGCCAACATCAGGGCATCTGCAGAGTGTATTCCTAACTTAACAGCAACAGACCCTGTAGCCCAAAGCATGCTAAACAATAAACCAGGAATAATTTTTTTAAACATGGGCGTGGCAATTTGCCCGGCAAAGTTATTTTTTCAAGGCTTATAATGGTCATTTATTTCTTCTCTAATGAAATAATAAAGTAATCGCCAATATGCTTCCAGGGCCATGTGCTTTTTAATTTGTCTTCTTTATTCTTCAGGAATTTATAAGTTTTAGGATGCTTTTCTGCAAAGCCTTCTATATATGAAGGAGGCACTATCGTACATAAACCTTCCAATTTTAACACTTTAAATGAATTTTGTAAAGTGTTTATAATAAATGAGTTGCTATAATAAAAGCATTTGAAATAAGCGCCTTCAACATGTGCTAATCGTCCCTCGCTGCTAAATAAACGCCTAAATGCGGTTTTAAATTTTCCCTTAAAAATTAACAATGTTTCCCATAAACAAAATGGTGTAATGATAACCATCGTTACTTTTCCTCCGGGCTTTAAAAGAGCATCAAATGATAATAAAACCTTATCCAGTTCACCGGTACAATTTAAACCGCCGAAATTGGAGAAAATATGATCATATGGCCCTTTTTTATTTAATTGATTAAGTTGGGTAAATGAGCAGGTTTCAAAGCTGATACGGTGGCGGTAAGGGACCGATTTTTGCTCCAGTACATCCTGCATCCCTGCTGATATATCGGTTGCATGTACGTAATGACCTTGTTTAGCGAAAAAGAGGGCATCCTCGCCAGTGCCGCTATTGAGCTCAAGTATCCTGCTGCAGGGCTTTAAATACTGTAATACATGATCCCTTACTCTTGCTCTTTTATAATTAATAATGGCATTGTTTGAGTAAATTTCATCAAATACCACTGATTGCCTGCTGAAGGCATCAGAAGCATTTGCCTCATTATTTGTAAAGGTGACTTCACTCATATCGCTTTTTCCAATTTGCTTAATTTAAATCCGGCTATCAGGGTGGCTGGCGCATGGTATATCAATGAAACCGCTTTCCTGATTCGTTTTATATTGGGGTTAAGTGGATTTTTAAACAGCTTGATAAGATTATATTTTGCCAGGTGGGCATGATAGTTCTGATGCACATATTTATGTAACTGCTTGTAATAGGCAGGACTAAAAGTATTACTAAACATCAGTGCCATCTCGTCAGAATCTGTCCAGTTGGTTTTTTGCTGCATGTTGGCTTTTACCTTTTCATAAAATAAGGTACCAGGCAGCGGGTATGATACCGATATGCCTATCTCATACGGTAACAAATCGTTAATCATGTTGATGGTAAGCGCAATATCGTCCTTTGTTTCGCCGGGATAGCCAAATTGTATAAAAAAAGATGGTTTTATACCATGTTTTTTCATCAGTTGTGTTGCTGCAGAGATCTGGTGAATGGTAGTTCCTTTATCCATGGCATCCAGTATTTTTTGCGAACCGCTTTCTGCCCCTATCCAAACATTATCGCAGCCAGAGGCCGCCAGCGCGCTTACATTTTCATCATCCAAAAGCAAGTCAGCGCGGGATTGGAGCTTGTACCTGAACTGTAAGCCCTCCTGTTGAACAAGTTTGGCAAACTCATTAACCCAACCTGGCTTTAATCCAAAAATATCATCACAGAACCATATATGATCCATGTTGAACATGTGCTTCAATAGTTTCAGTTCGGTTATCACGTTCTCTGGGCTGCGCGAATTGTACCGGTTGCCATAAATTGGCTTGGCGCACCAGTTACATTTAAAGGGGCATCCGCGCGTGGTACCAATGTTCATGGAAAAATACCCAGCATGTTTTAACCAGCTTTCCTTATAAGGAGTAATATCAATCAAATCCCAGGCTGGTAAAGGCAATGTATCCAGGTTTTTTAATACAGGGCGGGCAACGGTTTTAAATGCAGCATCGTTTTTTAAATAAGCAAGTCCCGGTATTTGTGAAAAATCATCTTCTCCAGTCTTAATCGCATTTGTTAGCTCAAGAAGGGTTTGTTCGGCTTCGCCAATTATTACAAAGTCGGCACCTTCCTGCAAATATTCTTTATATCTGTCGGTTGAGTCTGAGCTTGAAACTATTACCTTGCAGCCGCGGTCTTTTGCCAATTTACACATTTTAAAAGCAGCCTCCCGCATATTGGTAAGGCACATTTTGGTGAGGTAATTGAACCCATCGTCATAAATTACAAAAAAGCCCGGTTTGATTTGTTCAATCGCAGGTATAATCTCTTCTGCCGTGTGCGAAAACATGTTATCAAAAAACGAAACTTCGTAACCGTTCATCCGCATATTTGAGGCTGCATACAATGTTCCCAAAGGGGCATATGGTTGCCCCATGGCCCATTGCTTTGGGTCGAACCGCAAAAAATAGGAATGCGTAAACAATATGTTATTTAACTGGTCCATAAAATTACGATAGATGTGTTAATGGCGACAGATTAAGTGAGCACACGCATTTTACACAGGTCGGATTTGTTGAAGTATTTAATGATTTGCGAAACGCGATAGCATCCGGGCTATTCAATATATTGATTAATGATGTGTCGCGGATATTTCCCATCGATTCCAAAAAAAAACATGGCCTAACCGTTCCATCGGCTTCTACAACGGTAGATACCCAGGGGGCGTTGCATTTTTTAAAAGGGAATTCATTTAAGCCATAAAACGCTGCATAATAATGATATATATCCTGTATCTTTTCTTTACTTTCAGCAATGAAGCCGTTGTGGAATTCGTGGTTAAACTCGGTAAATAAATAGCTGATCACTTCGCAAAGCTCGGGCAGTTCTTTTTCCGATATCAGGATCTCGTTCTGCTTAGGTTCGGCCCAGGCTTGCTGGCGGTTAAAAGCGTGGCTGCTAACATCGGCAGGTAAAAAGCTTACCTGGTTAAGTCCCATTTTTTTGGCCTCGGTTATGATGGCCGCCCAATTGCGATAATTGAGGCGATGAATTACCGTACGGCCTGTAATTCGATATGCAGGGTTTAGCTTCTTAATATACTCCACGCCCTCTTTTAGTTTTTTAAAGGCATTGGGGATGTTCCTAATGGCATCATGCAGTGGTTCATCTCCATCAATAGATACAATTACCTCGCTAACATATTTTAAAATATCATCGGCATTGCTTTTTATAGATAAGCCGGTAGTGAGCAATACAACACTAATCCCCACATCTTTCAAAATTTTGCATAATGCGAAAAAATTTTTATTAAGTAAAGCTTCTCCGCCCGACATTAGCACTTGCGTGGTCCCTAATGATTTAAGTGACCCTAACAAGCCGCTGATATCTTCGGCCGTAAGCTGCTTTAAGTTTTTATTGTCTTTCCATATATCACACATTACACAACGGCAATTACACGCGCTGTGCGGCATCAGTATTACAATTGGCAATGCCGATATCCTGTGTGTTTGCAGGGTGCGGTAACGCTTAAACGTTTGCAATATGGTTTGCCCGCTCATGTTCAGGGTTTTAATATTATCCAGTAAAAAATGTTTTTTTTGGTCAACCTGTTCCATAATGTTGTTGGATCGGTCATCGTTTTGTGCTTAAGCTCCAACACTTGTTTTAAGGGGTGATGATAGTAATAGCGTGACATTTGCGGAAAGCCCAGAGAATCATAATAATCAAAACTTCTTTTAGCAGCCATTTCTAATTCGTTTGTATGATAAAAAGGGGTGTCAAGTACGTGTACCCGCCCTGTTTTACTTAACAAAGAAAAAGCATCAGCTATGGTGTCTTTTATCGACGGGAAATATTGTATTGACGCCGCAAATATGATCACATCAAATTTTACAGGTTCGTTGAAAGTATTGTTATCAAATGAACCGTGAATAAATTTCAGGTTCGGCTTTTTTTTAAATACGCGTTGTGCCTGTTCAATTTCTACCCGGTTAGGATCAAGCCCGGTTACCTGGGCATTATGGATATTTGCAAGCTTTGAAGAAAGCCAGCCATTACCGCAACCAACTTCCAGTATATGAAGTGGCTGTTGTCTTTGTTTAAGATAAGTGACGAGTTGTTCTGATGATTGCTTTCTCTTTTTCCATTCTTTGTAATACCTATGCCCTTTATCTAAATAGGGTAAACGGGCTACCTCTTTATCGCTATATAACCTACCCTCTTTATCACGAACAGCAATATACATCTCCTCAAAAGCTTCCTGGGCGGCTTGGGATATATCGGGGGCAATATTATTTACGTTGGTCTTCAATGGTTTTACAAATTAAAAGCCCTGTATTTCTGGCTGGCGGTATTCCCATAAGCGTTGCAGTATTTTAATTTCGTAAGGATATTTATACAGGTTTGTTCTATAACGCAGGGTAGATACTAATTTGATCGCTTTTCTTTTGATATCATTAAGCTTAATATCTGTTACAGTTGGATATACGCCGTTAAGCACAGTTTCAAAGTTGCGGATCTTATCTATCATCCCTGGTTTTAGCCAGGGTGTTAATGGGTTTTTACGCAGATCAAAATTTTCCCAGGCCGGACTTATCCAATCTTCAAGACTTTTGGGGTATTCAAATCCCTGTTCCAAAACTTGTTTATAAAGTTCCGAACCTTCGGTGGGTACTGGGGTATAAGTATACAGTACAATTTCGGTACGCGGATTTACAGCTTTTACCTTTTTTATAAAATCAATTTCAAAATCTATCTGGGCCTGTACTTTTTCGGGCGTTGGGGCTGGTGTTCCCAAAACAAATGAATACTCAGGGATGATATCAAACTTTTTTAACCGCTCGGCAAAACGGATGATCTGTTCGCCTGTTTGGGTGCCTCCTTTATCCAGCTGTTCCAAAATATCATTATTACCACTTTCGGCGCCAAAAAATATAATTTTGCAGCCAGCCTTGCGGATCTGTGCCAATGAGGCGTCGCTGAATTTATCCATGGTGTCAATACGGGCCATCCCCCACCATGTCATATTTTCGGGCTCTATCAGTTTCGCAAACTCAACGGTACGTTTTTCTGATACAAAGAAGTTATTGTCATGAAACTCAATGGCATCTGCGCCCCACCTGTCTTTAATGTATTTAACATCCTTATAAACCGTTTTTGCCGATTTGGCTTTCCAGCGTGCCTCATAAATAGGCACAACGGCACAAAACGAGCAGGTAAACGGGCAGCCAATACTGGAGTGATAGGCCATGGTACGTTTTCCTAAATAGGTTTTGCCCAGGTACCTGTCTATAGGATAAAAAGTGGCAAGTTTATCATAAGGTAATGGCGGCAATGAGTCCTGATCAAGCAGGTCTTCCTTAATTGTTTTGATAATTTTGCCATCGGCTTTGTAAATCAGGTTTTTAATAAACTCATAAGGTTCATGATTTTCAAGGGCATCTATCAATCTCGGGAAGGCATTATCTCCCGGACCGTTGATGATAAAATCAACAAAGCCCGAGCTTAAAACCGCTTTTGGCTGACTTGAAGGGAAGTATCCTCCCCATATCATAGTAGTATAAGGGTATCTCTCTTTTATTTTTTTTGATAGAGGAATAGCTTCCCTTAGTTGAGGGCCGGGCATCACTGTAAAACCAAGATAGCCAAACTCGCCGGTTTTTAAATAGCTTTCAATTTTTTGAAGGGGATCTGCTTCACAATTACCATCTACAATCACCCATTCATATTTACCTTCAACAGAAGCGGCGATATTTAAAATAGAATTAGGAATGCGGTGCTTGGCTATAGCACTTTTAGGATTGTAAAGTAATATCTTATTCATACTTACTTATTTTGGCAGTTAAATGAAGGCGATAAGCTTTTATACTCATCGCCCTCTAACCCAGATCAACATTAAACTATTCATAATATACTACGCTGCATAATTAACAGGGGTTGCCTGCTTAATAATAAAAATGACGGGCAACCATATCACTTTTGTGCCCGTTATTATGATAAACCCTGCACAATGCTGACTACTCTCAAAAACTATATTAAAAGCAAGATAAACTCCCCGGCTGTTATAGAAAAAAGTGTAGTGGAAGCCTACGACCTGTGGGCATCTGACTATGATAAACAGCCCGGAAATTTAATGTTGCACCTTGACAAAAGACTATTTGAAAATCTTATTGAAAATATAGATTTTAAAGGCAAACAAATTGCTGATATAGGCTGTGGCACAGGCAGGCAGTGGCCCGCTATTTTCAGTAAAGATCCCGCAGGTCTTACAGGTTTTGATGTGTCGGGTGGTATGCTTGATAAATTAAAAGATAAATACCCATCATCACAAACCAGGCTGATTAAAAACAATGCTTTTGCTGATGTTCCCGATGCCGCTTTTGACATCATCGTTTCAACACTTACTGTGGCGCATATTGAACATATTGAAGAGGCTTTACAGGCCTGGTGCAGGATGTTAAAACCCGATAGCGATATTATTATTACCGATTTTCATCCACATACGTTAGCATCTGGTGGCAAACGTACTTTTAAACACCGCAATACCTTAATGGCCGTTCGTAACTACGTACATCCTATCTATAGTATTAAAGATGTTTTGTTGAAAAATAACTTTCAGGTGGTAAGCCAGCTGGAAATAAAAATTGATGACTCCATGAAACCATTTTACGAAAAGGCAAATGCCATGCATGTATATGAAAAGTATTATGGTTTCCCGGTTATTTATGGCATTCATTTAAAAAGGATTAAATGATACTGCATAATGTGAGGTTGGCTGATAGCGTGAAGGTGGTTGACATAGAGATTGTTAATGATAAAATCATTGACGTGAATTACCCGGTGATCAATAGCGGCGGCGAGTTTCAGCTTTACTTTGATGATTGCATCGTTTTCCCTGGTCTCATCAACTCGCATGATCATCTTGATTTTAATCTTTTTCCACAGTTAGGCAATCGCATTTATAATAATTATACCGAATGGGGAGCTTACATTCATAAAGAGTTTAAGTATGAGATAAACGCTGTGCTTCATGTTCCCCAACATTTGCGTACGTTATGGGGGATGTACAAAAATTTGCTTTGTGGGGTTACTACGGTGGTAAATCATGGGGAACAATTATTTGTTGAGTCTGCGCTCATTAATATATTCGAAAATACCCACGACCTGCATTCGGCAGCGTTTGAAAAATACTGGAAAATAAAACTAAATAATCCACTTAACAGAAAGTTGCAGGTAGTGATCCATACCGGTGAGGGAACTAACGCACAGGCCGAAAAGGAAATAGACGGCCTTATCAACTGGAATAAAATGGCCCGGGAACTTATAGGAATTCATGCCGTGGCCATGACCTTGAAACAGGCTCCAAATTTTAAGGCCATCGTCTGGTGCCCTGCATCCAACTATTTCCTGTTGAACGCAACAGCTCCTATGCAAAAACTAAAATCTTTTACAAACATTCTTTTTGGCACCGATTCAACCCTTACAAGTAGCTGGAACATTTGGGATCATATCGCCATAGCACGAAATACCGGGATGCTTAGTGATGAGGAATTGTATCTATCCCTTAATAAAACAGCTGCAAACGTCTGGAAAACAAACAATGGTGAAATTGCTGCCCACAAATATGCCGACCTGGTAATTGCAAAAGCAAAAGGGCAAACAGCAGGTTACAATGCTTTTTATGCTACAGAACCTGCCGATATTCAATTGATAGTACATCGGGGAAACATTCGTCTATTCGACCAGAGTTTATTGCCCAAATTGGCGAATGAACTTAAAGGAAAGCAGTTTAGTTTGATTAAATTGGGAGATGTTTACAAATATGTGGAGGGAAATATAGGCGAACTTATGTCGTCTATTCATTCTTATTTACCGGGCGCTGTGTTCCCGGGAACATTTATACATCATCAAATATTGTAAAATTGATAAAACTGGTTGATCTTACTTATCACTCCCATTTAAATTACACCCGGCCAGAACAGGTTAGGGAAAACCATGCTCCTGCCCTGGCTTTTGCCTCTTATCTTAAAAATCACGTCGATATTACTTTTGTTAAACATGCGTCTTTTGAACAGCAGGTGATCATGGACGATGTTCCGTATTATTTTTTTAGAGGGAAAAATAGATTTTGGTCGGTTTCTATTAAAACCCATCGTTTTATTAAAGCTTTAAAACCCGATATTATATTGGTACAAGGATTGGTATTTCCTATCCAGGTGATGTTTCTTCGGCTGTTCTGTAATCAAAAATTTAAGCTAATCATCCAGCATCATGGCGAATTACCATCGACAGGTATAAAAGGTTATTTAGAAAAAATAGCCTGTAGTCTTGCCGATGCATTTCTTTTTACAGCGGCAGGCAATGTGGATGTGTGGAAGAAAAAAAATATCATAAAGCGGGATGCCAAAGTATTTGAACTTTTGGAAGCTTCAACCGGTTTTAAACCCATTGAAAAGCAGTTGAGTAAAACATATACCGGTATTACAAGTGAGATCAGTTTTCTTTGGGTGGGTCACTTAAATGCTAATAAAGATCCGATGACGGTTTTAAGCGGCTTTGAACAGTATCTGCAAGCCAGGCCCGGCGCGAAACTTTATATGATATATCAAACAGACGAGTTATTGAGCAGGATAGATCAAAAGCTGGCATCAAACAAGTTATTGTCAGCATCAGTTGCATTGGTTGGGAAAGTTACTAATGCTGCTATGCCTTATTGGTTTAGCGCGGCAGATTATTATATATCGGGCAGTCGTAAAGAAGGGAGCGGTTATGCACTGCTTGAAGCAATAGCCTGTGGTTGTATTCCTGTTGTTACAGATATTCCACCATATCAAAAAATAACCGGGAATGGCAAATACGGCTTCTTATATCCGCCCGGCGACGCAGATATGCTGGCCCAAACACTTAAGGAGACTGAAAGTATCAACCCAAAAGAAATGTCGGCAGCTGTTTTAGCCCACTTTAATCAATGCCTTAGCTTTAAAACCATAGCCGATGACCTGGTTGAAATTTGCCATAGGTTAATGACCAAATAAAGCGGCTACCCTTGCCGTCACAGTTTTAATTGGATAAGCCAAACTTGGTTCGTGAAGCAGGTTTTTATTGCTAAGCAAGTCTTTAATTATATCCGGCAAATGTTCCGCGTTATCGGGAACATGGTGCTGGGCTGGGCGGGTATTCATCCCATTAACAAGGCTTACTACATGGCAGCCTGCGTATAAAGCCTCACTTAAAACGGTACTATAACCCTCGTATGCCGATGTATGTAAAAATATTCTTGAACGCTGCATCAACGCAAGTACTTCGGCGTGTGCTAATTCACCTATTAACTGGATGTTGTTTTCCAATTTTAGTTTGCTTATCTGTTTCCGAAGACTTTCCATTTGGGGGCCTTTACCGCAGATAACTGTTTTTATGTCAGGGAACTCGGCGGTTAAGCTTTTAACAACATTAACAAACAAATGATATTGCTTAAGTGGAATAAGCGAACCTGCGCCCATAATATCAATATCCCTATCAACTGATCCCGTATTAAAAAGTGTAGTGTCGATACCCGTAGGAATGGTATATGCAGGTTCTATCCCATAATTTATCCTGAACTCCCGTGCCAGGCTATCAGATATAGCTATTAATGATTCTCCTTTAGGTTTTATCCGGTTTACGTATTCGTTGCCGGCTTTTGCATCCTGACCAAGCAGCCATGCGTAATGCAGTAAACTGTATTTTTTGGCAAAGCGGTCGCCAATATAGGCGCATTCGCCCATCCAAAAGCTTAACAGTCCGCTGAGTTCATACTGATTATGAAGCTTTTTTAGAGCTTGCCATACACGCCTCCAGGTAATTAACCTGAATAACTGTCCTTTGCCTTTGCCCGCAATTGCTATAACTTCCACTCCATACCAGTGATATCGTGAAGCGGTGAAAGGATATTGAAAGCTAACAACTATAATATGCAGTTGCGGATTATGTTGCTTTAAAGCTTTTACAAAAACCTGCATCGGTGGTATACAAGTAGTATCATTACTATCCGCAGGAAAACCGGGACTCAATATTACCAATGCTTTGGGCTTATTCATTTACCAGGGGAATTATTTTGTTACAGTGGTTTAAACTTGCGGTGTTATGCGTAATAAATAATATGATTTTACCCTCGGCAGTTAGGAGTTTTAACCGATCAAGGATAGCCTCTTCGGCTTGTTGGTCCATTTCGCCAAAAGGCTCATCTAATATCAATACATCAAAATCATGATACAATGCCCTTGCAAGTGTAATACGCTGGCGTTGACCTCCACTTAAATTTTTACCGTTTTCACGAATTACTTTATTGATCCCTTCGGCATAACCAGATAATAATGGTTCAAGCCCGCAAAAGGTTATTACCTCGGCCAGCTTTTCGGGGTCGTGTTGTTTATCGGTAAGGGTAATATTTTTAAGGATGGTATCATGAATGAAGAAAGTTTGTTGTTTTACGTAGGCAATCTTTTTCCAGTAATGTTGTCTTTTTATGGTATTTGCAGGTCTGCCATTTATATCTATGTAGCCGGATTCGGGAGTTAAAAATCCCAGAATTAAATTTATGATTGTAGTTTTGCCAGTACCTGATGCGGCCGAAAAGCCTACAAAATCGCCTGAGCAAACCTCAAAACTAATACCGTTTAATACGGTCTGTTCTTTATAGCTAAAACGGATATTATTAAAACGGATAGAATTTATAGGTTGAACAATATTGAGCAGATCGGCAGATACAGTTGTTTCTTTAACAGCCAATAGGTCATTTAAAGTAAACTCATAAGTTTTAATTTGCCCGGCACTGTTCAATATTTTAATGATACCAGGAATAATTTTATAAGCTGCGGCCATGAACACGCCAATAGTAAGGATACCTACTATTGGCCCATGGGCCGAAAACTTATTAATGAAAATCAAAATAAAAAAGCCAAATATGGCAAACACTTCCACCAGTCTTGACGGCAACCCCTGCAGGGTTTGCTGTGAGGCAATGTTATTATTTAATTGCTGTTGATAGTTGTTATACCTATCGGCCAAAAAATCGCTCGTATTATAAATATTGCTTTCTACAAAGCCGGATAGCGATTCCTGTAAATACTGGATACTTTTTTCGCTGGTTACTTTGGTATGTTCGCGTACCTGTTTTGATTTTCGTTTTATAAAGTAGGCCAAGATAATTATTGGAGGTACTAAAAACGTCAATAACAATAAAAACAACAGGGGTTGGTAAAATAAAATTGCGCCAACAGTAAATAAAATGAGGATGCTTTGCGATATGATCTGTTGAACGTTGTTTAGTATATAATGACTAAACTCAATAGGTTGTTGACTTATCTGCCGGATATGCACCGATGAATCAACATTTACAAATTTTATATAGTCATCCTTAAGATAATGCAAAATATTCCTTTTGGATAAGCGCGTTGCTACACCGTAAAAAAAGTGATGTTGAAAACGAAGGATAAGGTATCCCAACCAATTTTTAAAACAATACAGCACCAGGAACAAGCCGATGAGCAGGATAGAATCCTGGTTGAACCATGCGCCGGGAATAAAATAATGTTTGTCGGGCTTCCCGGATGTGTAAAAGCCGATAACGATTAGCAGTAATCCTAAAAATAGAATATCCAATACACTAATAAACAGATCGAGCAGGATGAGCCTGCACAACTTGTTTTTTTCTTTAGTATTTAGCAGGGTTAGGATCCCCTTAAAAATATGCTTCAAATCGCCCGATAAAGTTTGTTACTACTTTAAACATTAACGAATATTAAAGCATAATGGTTGCCTGTTATAAACTATAAAGCACCGGTTTTAAACTGCCGGTGCTTTATTTTATGATAAGTGTTTTAAACTTATTAATTAAGCTTTATCTCTACGCGTCTGTTTAAAACTCTTCCCTCTTCGGTTGAGTTATCGGCAACTGGTTTGCTTTCGCCATAACCTTTAACACTTAAATTATCGGCACTTATGCCGCTGTTTACAAGGTATGTTTTAACTGAGTTGGCTCTTTCAACAGATAGTTCCATATTACGCTGATCTGTGCCTTCGGCAGATGAATTACCATTTAATACAAATTTTACTGTTGCATCTTTCTTCATTTCTGCCACAGCCCGATCTAATGCCTGGTATGAAGCTGTTTTTAAAACAGCTGAGTTAAATTCAAACTGAATATTGCTGAAATTATAGTTTGGCTTTGCAGGTGGCGGCGGCGGTGTTTGCGCAGGAGCCGGTGCAGGCGGCGGTGTTGGTTTTGGAGCCGGGGCATACATTTTTTCGGTTTCAACCGGTGCTGGTTTTTCGGCTAATTTCTTGGCTTTACAAGCAGGAAAAATCAGCGCAACTAATGCAATAAGTACAGGAAATAAAAGGGTTTTTAAAACTCTCATAACTAAGATTGATTTTTTTGGTAAACATAAAAAAATAATCGTTATTCAGCCTAAACTGCTATAACGTATCTATAAATAAAGGAATATCGTGACATTTTTTTGGTAGATGTCGTTATTCTTTGCTGTGAATTAGAACGGAAAATTGTTGTGATAAGTATTTATCCATTTAATGCGCCTTAAAAGTTTTTGCAGTAATTACGGTTAAAACCGTGTTATTGATATGGGTAATTAAGTATTTATACGTGGTTAAATTGAGTACCAGCACTGCGGATTGGGTTGAAGAATTTATGTTATTTAGCATAGCCTAAAACATATCGTTATGAAAAGTAACTCCCCTTTTGAAAACATTCAAACACCTGATATTCATTTTTTGCGGCGGATAGAAGTATTAAAGAAATATCCCGAAGTAAGACAGTTGATGGGATATGATCCCTGGGCGGCTGTGCTTACATTTTTTATTGTAGCCGGGCAACTTTGTTTTGCCTGGGGTGTAAGCGTGTGGTTTCCCTCATTTAGTGGCTACTGGTGGCAAATAATCCTGTTATCGTATGTGGTTGGTGGTACTATGAACCATTGGTCGGCAATGGCCGTACATGAAATGGCCCATAACCTGATGCTTAAAACACCTGCCCAGAATAAAGCGCTTGCCATATTTGCTAATATCCCGGTTTTGGTACCTGGAGCTATCGCTTTCAGAACCCATCATATGAAACACCACTCCCATTTAGGCATCGAGGAGATAGATAACGACTTCCCCAGCCACTGGGAAGTTAAAATGGTAGGCAAATCGGGCATCAGGAAGTTTTTTTGGTTGTTTTTTTATATTTTCTTTCTTTTTTTAGTGCGGGGATTTGATACTAAACCTACCCGATGGGAATGGGCTAATATCATCACATTAATTATTACCGACATAATAATCTGGGTATTTCTTGGGAAGATAGCCATCATTTACCTATTCCTCTCAACCTTATGGGGATTCAGCCTTCATCCCGCGGCAGGGCATTTTATTCATGAACACTTTATTTTTCAGGAAGGACAGGAAACTAACTCCTATTACGGATGGCTAAACCTGGTATGCTTTAATGTAGGTTACCATAACGAGCATCACGATATCATGAATATTCCCGGCCGGCATTTACCAAAGTATTACAAGATCACCAAAGAGTTTTATCAGCACCTGGATTCAACCCACTCGTGGACGAGGATGTTTTATGATTTCATCACCAAACCCAATTTAGGCGCCGATAAACGTTATGTGCGCAGTGCACAGGTACGCAAGCAAGGCATAAAAATGGCCGAAGCTATGAAGCGGGAAAGGGAATTGGTATAAACAGCGTTGATATGATTTATCAATTTATCATGCTTTATTTTTTATATCCCACACAACCACATTCCAGTCTTCTAATCCGTCGTTATGCGTACTCACAACCTCAAACCCCATTTTTTGGTGAATCTTTAATGATTTGGTGTTTCTTACAGCCACTTCTGTTATGCAAAGTTCATAATCTTCCTCCACCTCATTAGCAGTTGCGTTATAAAGTTTACTTAATAAACCCAGGCCACGGAAATCTTTATCTACACAAACCTGACCGCCTACAAAAAATTTGTAATCTATTAAAGGTTTGCCCAGGTACTGGCTTTTATGAAACTCCCTAAACATGGGTGCAAGGCTTGGCAATTCATTTTCCATGGCGGCTGTCATCGCCAGGTTATAACCTATTACTTTGTTTTTATATAACGCTATAATTTGTGGTATTTGAGCTGCCATTACTTGTAATAAGGGTACGGTATGCTCGGCAAATACGAAGCCTTGTTGTTCCTGCTGCTCGGTGCTCAGACTTTTGTACAAGTTTTGATTTTGTAACTGAACTATCTGCTCAAAATGCTCAATTGACGTTGCTGCTTGAAAAGTTATTTCTGATAGGCTATTTTTATTCATGCTATGGGCAAATGTCTTATTTTATGAGTATTTGCGCAAGCATAAATAAATTTACCTTTATCACTATCTTGTTCAATAAATCAAAAACATGGAAAAATTACATTTTGCAGTTAAATTATTATCGCCCCGCCCCACTTTTCCGAATGATATGACAGATAGTGAGCGCGCCATTATGCAACAACATATTGCCTACAACCGGGATTTTATGGATAAGGGCATCATACTTGTATTTGGGCCGGTAATGGATCCTGCAGGAGTTTATGGCCTGGGGATCTTTGCCGTTGATGACGAGGAGCAGTTAAAAAACATAATAGCAGGCGACCCAGTTACCAGTTTTGCCAAATATGAGTATCACCGCATGATGGCCGTTACCCCTTCAAAGTAGTTAATATCAGCGAATATTTTTCCTGATACGGCTAAGGGATTGCGGCGTAATACCTAAATAAGAAGCAATATCATTCAGCGGAACACGCAGTGCAATATCAGCCTGCCTCATCATAAAAAGCTTGTAACGGGTAGTTGAATCCTGTCCCAAATAGATATTTCTTACATTGATCTTTTCAACCAGGGCCTGCTGTATTATTTCATCTATCAGGCTTTTTAAATATGGCACCCGAAGGTACAGAGCCATCAGGTTGGTATGAGTAACAACCAATACTGTTGCTTTACAAGCCGCCTGGATACTTTCATGAGCAGGTACCTGGTTAATAAAACTTTTCAATATAGTGCAAAACTGATTTTCCTTTAAAAAATAATGGGTAACCTCATTCCCTTTTTCATTTCTGACCATAATACGCAATACCCCTTCAACAATAAAAAATAACTGCTGACAGACCCTGTCACCTTTAAAAAGGTAATCGCCCTCATCAAATGTTCTGGCTTCAAATGTGTTTGTAATAAGCTCCTGATCATCTGCTGATAGATGCTTAAATAAAGATAGAAACGAAATAAGTTTATTGGGCATGGTCCAAATTTCAATCATTTATAAACCATCAGCAAAAAAAATTATCGTTCTTGCTCTTTATGTTCATTCATCTTTTCAAGCCAGCCATCTTTGTTAACCATATATTTAGACAAGTTTGTTGGCCTGGTGAGTTTGGTGTTAGTGTTTTTTGAAGGGCCGCGCAATGGTACTATCAATACGCATAAAAATATAAGGATCATCAATACCGCAATCATCATAAATTAAATTTTTAGCTACAACTGTATTAGTTGTAATTGCCTGAATATTAAACATAATGATTGGTTGAGGGCTGTTTAGGTAAAACTCCGGGGCGATTAATTCCGTTGTTTTACAACCTCATGCCCTAATATAGGTAAATCCGATAAAACTTATGAAGTTGTTACGCTTATTTTTCGTCGGCCATAGCTGTAATTGCTTGTAAAAACCAGGCCGCGTGAGGCAGCCATTGTTCTGTCCAGCGCCATTCATTGCCATTGTCTTCGGTTTTGTAATCAATGCCGCTGCCATCAGCATTTTCCTTTGCGCCGGTAATACCATTTGATATTCCCCCTTTACCAGAACCATGACCAAAGTTTGAGCTCATGTAAGGCACATTGTTTTTACCAAACTGGTACATAAAACACATGGAATATGGATTGCAACCAAGTATCCATGATAGTTGATTTGAGGCATAAGCTGCAAGGTCTGTTTTAACACCCCAACCACCTTTTTCAGGATAAACCAAACGGCCTCCTATAATAGCCGCTGTGGCCAATGATGCCAGGCGAGCATTTTCGCCCTGCCACCACCAACCGGTCTCGTTTTCATGCGGAATAAAGAAGCCATTCTGAATTTTATCTTTCAAACGGAAAGTCTGTCTTGCATAGCCAAATGGATTGCTTGTTTCGGCAGTTACCCGCAGGTTATAATCCAATGCTTTTTTTATAGTGTTTAACGCGGTGGTTCTGTTAGCGGCATCTTTCTCTTTGCTTAAATACCGACTTAAAGCAACAACCGGCATACCGGCATCAGATGCGTGCCAATACGGGCGGCCACTATCATTTGCATAAAAGTATCCCGCCGGACTCATTCTCTTTTCAAGGCTTTCAGCACGCTTTCGGGCTTCGGTTTGGTAGTATGAACTGTCGGAAGCTATCCAAAGTTCGGTAGCGGCCATCAAGGCGCAGTAATCATCAATGATATTCTCCTTACCATCGTCATCATATTCGGTGTTATGGACTAGCAGGTGTGCAAAGGCGCGTTTGGCAGCAGCAAGATAATCTTCAGATTTAAAATCTCTATCTTTTTTTAGCTGAGAGATTCGGGCAAGTGCAGCTATAGCCATACCTCCACCTTCGCGAAACGCGCATTGATATTCATTGGTGGTAACACTGTTTGCTTTCAACCCCACTACCCTACGTGCTTTTGGATCTTTATTAAAATAGCTAAAAACAATCATATAAAAATAATCGTCCGTTGATAAGGCCCGCATAAGGTAGTCTGCTCCATACAGCGCTTCGTCAACCGTTTTATCATATATACTGAGCTTGTTCAATGTGGCAGGAATTGTTTGCACAGCGTTAATCATTGACCAGGTAACCAGCGGGATTTGCTGTGGCGACATATAATTGGCATATGCCAGGTGCGAAAAATACTTACTCACATCGCCCGAGGCATCACACCAGCCACCATGCATATCAACCGTTTTATCACTACCGTATAACAACAGATGTTTATCAGCCTCAAGCTCTGTTGGGGTATTAGCCCTTTGCCGGTTGTAATAGTTAATGATTGATGGCATAGTAGTAATAGTGAGTGCATTTGGGCTAATATTAAACTCATCAGACACGTATCGTTTGCCGTTTACACTGATGTTTATCTTATATCTGCCCGATTTACTTACCGATGAAAAATCGGCCTGGTAAAAAAAAGTTCCTTTTGCCCACTGGGTAATTTGTAACGGGCCTTTAAGTGCACCCGTAAAAGTAATTTTTCCTTCCTGGTTGGTTAGTGTAAATATGGTTGAGCCACTAAGCCTGGCGTCGTTACCAACAACCGCCATTTTTGCCCCCCGCGAATCAAAAGCTACCTGGTTCACATAAATTATAGGTGATGCTTTGCAAATACACGGGAGTAAGAGCATCAAATAACTCAGGATATATCTCATGGGATTTTAGGTTTTTTTAGTATTGCAGGATTAATTGATTTCCTGTTATTTACAATTGCAAATTACCAATATTAAGTATCAGCATGAACAAAAGCGCGTTTAAAATCGGCGGTGCTTGCCCCTACATTATTACTACAAAATATGTTATCATGTATAAATAATTGATTAACAATGTTTTATTGGGTTTAACTATATGGAAATATAAATTACCATAGTACACTTTTATTTAGGTAGCTTTGAATTGTTATGCGGTAATATTATTCCGGGAGTAGCTGTCCCTCATTACCTTAGTTTCAAAACAACAAAATCACACAAATAATATAAGATCAGGAGATAGTGTTCCCCGGTTCTTAAAGATCCTTTAAAGCCTCTGTAAACGAATACCTACAGGGGCTTTTATTTTTTATATAGATAAGAATATCATGGAAGAAAGAAAGTATTTAACTACCTGGAAAAGGTACATGCCCGTTATCCGTTTGCATTTGAAGAAAAGCCTAAATGAAGATCAGCAATTTAAACTGAACATCACAGATTTTGAATCTGCGGGAGATCGCGGAAAATCAGGTTATACCTTCAATATCAATATGGAGAATGGCAAAGTTACCAATAACATCAGCGGTTCGGCAGTAGCGCGCGATCTTTTTGAAGCCATTAAAGGTGATGACGCAGTTAAAGCCATGTTACTGGATAAAAACGTTAAAATAAGCGTAGGAAAATCATTTGTATTGAGCATTAAAACAACCCACCTTTCAACTTACAGGTAGGTAGATTATACTTTATCTAAAAAGGAAATAACCCACAGGCTATTTCCTTTTTTTATGCGCTTTACTTTTTGTCGTTTTTGACGAAGTTTTATGAGTTTTAGTGGAACTGGTGTGTTTCTTAGCAGCTTTTGAATGCAATTTTTTTGAACTGTGATTGTGACCACGCTTCCCGGTTACATACGTTTTTTTGACGGTTGGCGCAAAATCAACAGCTTCAGGGTGAGCTAAAGGATCAAATGGATTAAAGTAGTAAATATTGTCCTTGTCCCAGTTCTTTAAATCAGTTTTTAATCTTTCGTTAAATGCTGCTTCATTCTTAAGTTCAGGCGCTGTCCAGCCAGCCTCGGCTAAACCGGCAATTCTCGGGAAAAGCATAAAATCCAAACGTTTTTCTGATGCAATCTTTTCCGTCCAGATATTAGCCTGCACACCAATAATCTGGCTTGATGTAAGCTGATCTGCTGATAATTGCTTGTCGGGGAAATTATATACGTCTGTTACGCGGTTAAAAACACCGTTCCATTTTCTGCCGGCAATATGGTCGCCATCCTGCATAAAATCAAAGTAAAGTGGTAAACGCGGGCATAGTACAACCTGGTAGTTTTTTTGCATCGCCAGAGTTAATTGGCCCGGCAAATTTTGGCGCCACCAAAAAATGATGGTTTTGCCTGCCGGAAGATCAGTTTGGGTAGCTTCGTCCCACGCCAGTATTTTACTGCCCAGGTTGGTAACGGTATCCGTCATCCGCTTAAAAAAGTAACGTTCCAGTTCGCCTACGTCTGCAAAGTTTTTTGTTTGCATCATCCTGGCTATAGCCGTATCCAACGACCATGCTTTAATGCCTAAAACAACCTCGTCGCCACCCAAATGCATCATTTTAGACGGGAAAAGCGCATTTGTTTCTTTTATAATGTTGGCTAAATACTGGTAAGTTTCTTCTTTTGCCGGGTTAAAAGTGAAGTTGGGATAGCCCGAAACACTTCCACCAGAGTATTCCGGATAAGCCCTGTTTGCCGCGGTGGCATGACCCGGCATATCAATTTCAGGAATTACCGTTATAAAACGCTGTGCAGCGTAAGCAACAATCTCTTTGATATCGTTTTGGGTGTAAAATTTAGCTTCGGCGGAGGTATCACTGTAGTTACCAATTGCACCCACAGCAGAGAGCTTTGGATATTTCTTAATCTCGATGCGCCAGCCTTGTACATCTGTAAGGTGCCAGTGAAATTTATTCAGTTTGTAATAAGCCATCCAATCCAATAGATGCTTTACTTTTTCTTTACCAAAAAAATGTCTTGATTCATCCAGCATCAAACCCCGCCATTGGTATCGCGGCGCATCTGTAATTTCGGCAGACGCAAGGGTAATGGTTTGGAATCCGCTGGCGACTTTTACATCCGTTGATGCAAGAGTAATGTTCTCTCCTTCTTTTGGCTGGTTTTTGATGATCTGTAACAATGATATCAATCCATAAAAAATGCCTTCCTTATTTGAGGCGGATATGGTTGTACGATCAGGCGTGATTTTAAGCGAATATGCCCCAATAGTTTGATTAGTATTGGTTAAAATAAGCTTAATCACACTTCGGGAGTCCTCATTATTTATATCAAGCGATAAACCTTTTATTTTAAATAATTCCTTTTGAAAGTAAACAGCCAAAGTGGTTAACGAAGTATCACTTGCACCAATGGCAGAACGGTTATTAATACTGATTTGCCCTGTGCTGTTTACTACCGACCGCGGCTGGGGGATTATATTTAAGTTTTGTGCTTTTAAATAACCAGAGAATAAAAGAAGCGCTGCTAAAAATTTAAATTTCATTAAAAAACAAGTTCAAACTATTGAGGATACGCTATGATAGGGATTTTATGATAGATCCGGGTAATTTATTTGTAATAAATGTTGAATCTTATAATTCGAAGGTGTTCATGATTGCCCCAACAATTGCTCCGTAAGCCAACACTGGCGCAGCCAGAAAGGAGATCTTCTTTTTCCAGTTTACATAACGATCATTGATAAAATTGTTCCAGTTATAGGTATTTAACTGGGCACGGCCGTAGGTAATACTTGGCTCGGTGATCCTGGTTGTATGCCACCAGCCCGATGGAAAAAACAAAGTTTCACCTTGCAAAAGATGAACTATTATTGGCTCAACTTCTTTATATAAAGGAAACTTTTCATAGTCGGGATTGAGGAAGTTGATTTGGGAAAACTTTGGATTATCCGGATAAGGATACATATTAGGCGTTTGCGATGGCGGGTACATGAAAAACATTTTTGAACCAAACAACTGCGTTATCTGCGTATGCATAAATAGCGCGTCATAGTGCAGGTATGGGAAGCTTGCCCCCTTGCCTCCCAAAAAAAGCTCATGAACAGTAGTACCTGCAAGCATTTGCTGAGGCATTAGTTTACTGTTGATCCTATCGCTTTTTCCATAAACAAGCTGTGGTAAAAAATCAGGCATCAGCTCAGGAAATACTTTTTTTATATCAAAATTGAAAGGGTATGGCGCCCTGTTTTCTGCAGTTGAAACCAGTATGCGGTCAATAGCCTCGGCAATGGTATAGGTGACACCATCAATTGTTTTGACGATATGGCTATAGTTTTGTTTATAAAACTCAGGCGTATGCTTGCCCATGGCGGGCCAGTTTTTGGCAGCATCGGTTAGTACAACGGGTAGAGATTTATCAACATACTCACGTATGAATTCAGCTCTTGAAAGATTTGTGCGCTTATCAATAGTGATGGTTTGTTTGCTACCTGCTTTTTCAAGCACCCCGTTCTGTTGCATACTGGATAGGTTAAAAATTCTGATCAAATAGTTTTTTTGATCTACCTGATAAATCTAAGCAATTTTCAAATAACCAATGCATCGGGTAATTTTAATTTCACAAAACGTTCATCATATACACTCCAGTAAAAAAGGCCAGCCGATTGTGATCAATCACAATCGGCTGGCCTTTTTTATATTATTAAGATTTTACCGCAATTGGATGATTAAATTAACTCTTCGCCTCACCAATTACTTGTCTTCTGCTTATTTCCAGCCTCCACCTAATGAACGGTAAAGATCGGCAGTAGCGGTCAATTCATCTCTTTTTATAGAGGCAAGCGCCAATTCGCCTTGTAATACATTGCCTTGCGCTGTAATTACCTCAAGGTAATTAGCTAAACCATTTTTAAACAGCATACTGGCATTACTGGTAGCTTGTTGCAGCGTTTTTACACGGTTTGCAGCTATAGCACGCTCCTGTTTTAATTTATCAATTTTAACCAGCGCATCTGACACCTCACCAACTGCATTCAATACCGACTGTCTGAACTGAAGAACTGTTTTTTCACGATCGATTTTGGCAACCTGGTATTGGGTGCTCAATTGCTTGTGCTCCAACAAAGGAGTGACAACGCTCCCTGCAACAATACCAAATAAGGCAGCTGGTATGTTAAACCAATTGCTGGCTTTAAAGGAGTTAACTCCTCCACTTGCAGTAATCCTTAATGCAGGATACATTTCTGATTTGGTAATACCCACCTTGGCATTGGCAATGGTAAGGGCCAGTTCCTGGCTCCTCACATCGGGCCTGCGGCTAATGATGGCTGTTGGTACACCTGCTGTTAAAGTTTCAGGGAACTTCACATCATTTAAAGTACCATTACGTTCGATGCTGTCTGGCAGTCTTCCTGCTAAAACGCTCAAAGCATTTTCCTGTACCGCTACGTTCCTTTCAAACTGTGGCACCAGTTGGGCCGCAGCTTGTTGTTGTGCCTCGGCCTGTTGTACTGCTAATAAAGTAACCTGTCCGGCATCATACTGTAAACGAATGATCCTTAAGGTACTATCATTAAGCTTTACATTCTTTTTGGCAATATCCAATTGAGCATCCAGCATCAGCAGGTTGTAATATCCCTGTGATACGCCGGCAACAATATTGGTTTGAATTGCCTTTTTAGCCTCAGTGGTTTGCAGGTATTGGGCCAGCGCCTGGCGGCTTTGATTACGGATCTTACCCCAGATATCAGCCTCCCATGAAAGTGCCAGATTTGCTGAGTAATCCTCAACATGTTTGGTGCCGATATTATACTGACTGATACTTAAACCGGTTAAACTGTTATCGCTTGGCCGGCTTGTACTTGCAGTAACATTTAAGGCAACTTCTGGCACATAGTTCCATTTTACCTGTTTAAACAACTGCTGTGCGGCGTCGATGTTTTTAACGGCAATCTGCATATCATAGTTCTTAGCGATAGCGCTGTCTATCAGTTTTTGCAGGGTGACATCGGTAAAAAAGCTCTTCCACTGTATGTCGGCATTACTGCTGGTATCGGCAGTGGTTGTTGCTACACTATTTCTAAAATTTACAGGTAGCTCGGGTTTGGGTGTTTCCACATCTTTTGATACTTTACAGGCGCTTAAAAAGGCCATAAGTAATACAAAAGCTAATGGAGTTATATATCGTTTCATTTGTTTATTGCTTTGAAAGAGTAAAGAATCAAGAGTTAAGAATCAAGACAGAAGACAATCTTCAATCCTATTATTCTGTAACTTTTACTTTTCTATCCTGACTCTTGATTCTTAACTCTTGATTCTATTCTTAATTTTTTTGCAGTTCCAATTCTTCCGCTTCAATGGCATGGCCATTTTTATGGGCAGATGAACCTCCACTGTTTAATACTGCCAATGGCGCACCGCTAATTTTTTCCTGCAAGCCCTGGAATACCACGAACAATACCGGGATTATGAATAAACCTAACAGTACTCCTGATACCATCCCGCCGGCAGCACCTATACTAATAGAGTGGTTACCTTGCGCTGATGGGCCTGTAGCGATACTCATTGGGAACAAACCGAATACGAACGCCAGTGATGTCATAATGATCGGGCGTATCCTTAGTTTTGCTGCTTCAATTGCCGATTCAACCAAACCATGCCCGGCTTTGCGTCGCTGTACCGCAAACTCCACAATAAGGATGGCATTTTTGGCCAGCAAACCGATGAGCATGATCAAAGCCACCTGTACGTAAATGTTGTTTTCGATACCGGTTAAACCTAATACCACAAACACACCTAAAATACCTGTTGGGATTGAAAAGATTACCGCCAGTGGCAATATGTAACTTTCATACTGTGCTGATAATAAGAAATATACAAATATCAAACAAAGCATAAATATAACAGCCGACTGACCACCAGAAGAAATTTCTTCGCGGGTTTGGCCAGAGAACTCGTAGCCAAAACCCGATGGCAATTGCTCCTGCGCTGTTTCCTGGATGGCCTTGATGGCATCACCGGAACTATAACCCGGTTTAGGAATAGCATTGATCTCGATAGAGTTAAACAGGTTATAACGTGACGCCGTTTCTGAACCATACACACGGGTTAGTTTCACCAGTGTATTGATAGGTACGTTTTCACCTGTTTTATTTTTAACAAACACCCTGTCAATGGCAGATGGATCTGTCCTGTCAGCAATATCGGCCTGAACAACCACCCGGTAGTATTTACCAAAGCGGTTAAAATCTGATGCCTGTGCGGTACCAAAGTACGCCTGCATTGTTTGCAAAATGTCTTTAACATTTACACCCAACTGGCTGGCCTTTTCATCGTCAACTTCTAACTGTAACTGTGGATAATCTGCTTTATAAGAAGTAAAGGCATAAGCGATAGCTGGTTTCGCCATCAGCTTTCCTATAAAGTTATTGGCAACGCCGCTAAATTTATCCAGTTTGCCGTTGGTTTTATCCTGTAGCACCACATCAAGCGCCTCTACGTTACTAAATCCTGGAACGGTTGGAAAACTGAACACGAAGAAGGTACCACCCGGTATACCACCTAATTTCCCTCTTACAATATTCTGTATATCATCAATGTTTTTAACTGCGCCCCTTTGCTCGTTAGGTTTTAACAACAGGAAAATTACCCCGGCTGATGGACTGCTGGATTGTGTTAAAAAGTTAAAACCAGATAACGCGGTAACAAACCTTGCTGATGGTAAAGTTTTCAGCTGGTCTTCGGCCTGTTT
Source organism: Mucilaginibacter sp. P2_A4 (assembly GCF_056405015.1). Classification (NCBI taxonomy): domain Bacteria; kingdom Pseudomonadati; phylum Bacteroidota; class Sphingobacteriia; order Sphingobacteriales; family Sphingobacteriaceae; genus Mucilaginibacter; species Mucilaginibacter sp. P2_A4. Next base: position 197,064 of record NZ_JBFUCX010000011.1, read on the forward strand.
AAAAACTTTATTAGTACCGCTTAACGAAGTTCCGGATGGTGTATTAACAGCTATAGCCACAAAACCCTGATCCTCGGTAGGAATAAATCCTGTTTTTGTTTTATTTACCAGGTAAAATGTAAATGCCACAACCAATACAAGGCCGCCTATGCTAAACCATTTTTTACGGATCAGGAACTTTAAACCCACAAGGTATTTGCTGGTCATATAATTAAAACCACCATTAAAGCCTGCATAAAATTTTTCTACAAAACCCTTTTTAGGTTCATTATGCCCATCAGCACTATGTTTGTTCTTTAAGAACAAAGCGGCAAGCGCGGGGCTTAATGTTAAAGCGTTAACAGCAGATATAATGATGGCTATAGCCATGGTTAAAGCAAACTGACGATAAAATATACCTGTTGAACCTACCATGAAGCTTACCGGTAAAAATACCGCTGCCATAACCAGCGTAATAGATATAATGGCGCCGGTAATTTCGCGCATAGCCTCAGTAGTTGCCGCTTTGGGGGTTAGGCTGGGGTCATGTTCCATTTTGGCATGCACCGCCTCTACCACCACAATGGCATCATCCACCACAATACCTATGGCCAACACCAATGCAAACAGGGTTAACAGGTTAACAGAGAAGCCAAAGAGATTCATGAAGAAGAAAGTACCGATGATGGCGACAGGAACCGCTATGGCCGGGATCAAGGTAGACCTGAAATCCTGCAGGAATATAAATACTACTATAAACACCAGTATAAAAGCCTCTATTAATGTATGCTCAACCTGGTTAATTGACTCATCGAGGTCGGTTTTGGTACGATAGAACTGGTTGTATTTAATGCCGGCAGGAAAATCCTTTGATAACTTCAGCATCAGCTTATCAATCCCGATCTGAATTTCGTTGGCATTTGAACCAGACAGCTGTATGATACCTATAATAATACCGTCGTGTCCGTTCAGGTTACTTACGCTGTTATAAGAATAGGCGCCCAGTTCAACACGTGCTACATCTTTTAAATGCAATACAGAACCATCTGCATTGGCGCGGATGGCAATATTCTGATATTCTTCTGGTTTGGTAAGTTTACCTTTATATTTAATTACATATTCAAATGCCTCGTTACTGCGTTCGCCAAATTTACCGGGGGCGGCTTCCAGGTTCTTGTCCTGTATAGCTGCCATCACTTCGGCAGGCGTAACTTTATAAGCTGCCATTTGACCGGGATTAAGCCAAACGCGCATTGAGTAATCCTTAACACCACCAAATATACTGGCCGAACCTACACCCGGAATACGTTTCATTTCGGGCACAATGTTGATCTGTGCATAGTTGGCCACAAACGTTTGATCGTATTTTTTGGGATCCTCTGAGTAGATAGCCATAGCGCCTATGAAGCTGTTTTGTTGCTTGGTAGTAGTTATACCATATTGTACAACTTCGGCAGGTAACTGGCTTGTAGCTTGTGAAACACGATTTTGAACGTTTACAGCCGCCTGATCCGGGTCAGTACCTTGTTTAAAGTAAACTGTGATACCCAATGTACCATCGTTACTGGCAGTGGAGGTCATATAGGTCATATTTTCCACACCGTTAATCGCTTCTTCTAACGAAGGCGTAACAGAACGTAAAATAGTTTCGGCATTAGCGCCCGGGTAAACAGCAGATACCAATACCGCCGGAGGGGCGATATTCGGGAATCGCTCTAAGGGCAATTTTGTTAAACCAAGTACACCAACTATCACCAATAATATGGAGATCACTGTGGAAAGTACCGGTCTTTCTATGAATTTTTGAAACATGGCTTTTTCTTTTTTAATTTGATATTGGAGTCAGGAATCAAGAGTCAAGAATCAAGACAGAAAACCTGTCTATCATCTATATTCCAGTCCTAACCCGTTTCTATCTTAATTTTGTTTCTTACAGAGCGCTAAACCAAAGGAGTAGTAAACTCACTGCGCGATTTTCGCAGCTTTCCTGACTTTTGATTTTTAACTCTTGACTCTTATTTTAAAGCGGCAACTTTATCAGTAGCTTTTTGAGGCGCTATTACCATACCTTCTACTAAGTGGTCCATGCCGCTTAACACAATTTGATCGCCAGCTTTAAGACCATCTTTAACCAGGTAGTTTTCGCCGCTTTTGCCAACAATGCCGATAGGTACTTTTTTCACCTTGTTGCTATCTGCAAGGGCAAAAACAAACACTTTATCCTGCATTTCAACCGTAGCCGATTCTGGTACGATCAGGGCATCGGTATGTTGCAAGCTCAGGCGTACTTTACCGGTGTTACCGGCACGTAACAAACCATCCGGATTGGCAAAGTTTGCCCTGATGGTGATGGCACCTGTGTTTTTATCAAACTGTCCGTCAATCACATCTATTTTACCTTGTTTAGCGTATTCGCTGCCGTCGGCTAATAATAATGATACTGATGGTAAATGTTTCAGCTTGTCTTTCAAAGTTTCACCGGGATATTGTTCTTTAAAGGCTACGAAATCTTTTTCGCCTAAAGAGAAGTAAACATGCACGTCGTGTACATCTGATAACTGGGTTAATGCTTCAACATCCTGCGGAGTAACTAAACTTCCTTGTTTTTTAAGCAAACGACCTATGTAACCGCTTACTGGTGCTTTAATTAAGGTATAACCTAAGTTGATTTGCGCGGTTGATACATTTGCCTTAGCCGATTCGATGTTAGCTTTTGCAACCTGGAAAGCTGCCTTGGCTGTTTTTAACTGGTAATCAGAAACTACCTTGTTTTCAACCAATGGAGTTAGTTTATCTACTTCCAGTTGTGCATTGCCTTCAGCTGCCTGGGCGGCATGTAAGCTTGCAAGGGCGTTGTTTAATGCTGCGCGGTAAGGCTGATCATTTATTTTAAATATAGGTTGACCGGCACCTACAAAAGCACCTTCGTCAACAAATACTTTATCTAATGCGCCACTTACCTGTGGCCTAACTTCTACGTTTACAGTACCCTCAATTGATGCAGGATATTCCTGGAAAGTAGTTTGTGTGCCTGATGCTATACTTGCTACAGGTAATGATGGTGGAGGCGGTGCCTGCTGCGTTTGCGGCTTGGGAGAGCAACCATATAATGTAAGTGCTAAAAGCGCTAAAGTGATACTTTTCATGATGATTAATTTAAAGTGATGGATAGAGTGTTGATTTGTGGCCTCGCGGCCGGTAGATATATGTAGAGTTGATTGTTTTAATTGTTATTATGTGTGTAATTCATTGAAATAATAACCACATAAGTAAAATTAACAGCGCTAACGGCGGTTAGCAGCGGTATTTGATATGGTTATGACAGGTAATTTAACACTGTTGATTAATTGTATGTAGAAGTTGAAATCCATGGTGTTACTATTATTAATTTGTTTTTAATTTAAAGTTACTTAACACTGTTAAATAACTTAACACCGTTATTTTTATGTTAAAAAATTACTCAGGTTTTATTGATCTGATGATACCTGTAATAGCATCCATTAATACCTGGCGATTGATAGCGTCTGATGACCCGCGGCTCAATAAGTTGATAGAAACCAAACCATGTACAACAGACCAAAAAGTATAATACTTAGTACAGATTACATCAGATGCGGGATCTTCGATGTGCATTACTTTTCCGATGACATCTGTAAACAGGTCCCATGGCATTACCGATTCTTCGAGTTTATTTACTTCCTCGCATGAGCAATTGGTAGTTATACCAAACATGATCTGGTAAAGCTCTTTGTTTGCAAAGGCAAAATTCCAATAGGCCAACCACATAGCTTCCAGTTGTTTTTCTGGCAAGTTGTGTTGTTCGTGGGCTGTTCTAAGGTCTTTAGCCAAAATAAGATAACCCTTACGGGCAAGCTCTAACAGGATAGCCTCCTTGTTGGCAAAGTACTCATATATGATGGGCGCTGTATATTCAATCACATCAGCAATTTTGCGCATACTTAAGGCTTGCCATCCCTCCTCTTTTACAATGTGGAGAGCGGCATCCAGAATGTTGATCCTGGTTTCGTCTTTTAAGCGTTGAATACGTTCTTTACTGGCCATTTTGTTTACGTGATAAATTATTTAACAGCGTTAAGCAAATATATGACTGTTTATTGATCCATAGTACCATCGCTTTGTAAAATTGAGATCATCTAAATGTCAGGATGGGGAAGAATTTATGGAATTAGCATGGAGAATTGAGATAAACTATGTTAATTCTAATAAAAACCCGTATTGTAGGCTATAAAAGCAACGGATTTAGAGGGGGAAGCTGAGAGATAGCGAAAGATTTACGAAGTTTTCAAAACTTCGTAAATCTGACATTCTACAACTTTTGATAGGTGGTTGTAAAATATAGTGATGTTTAAAAAAAGGCTGTCCTGCTGAGCTTGTCGAAGCATGTGGGCAAAGGCTTCTGCGCTCGACCTTTCGACAAGCTCAAGGTGACAGGCCTTTTTAGAATGCGCATACCTTTTAGTCCTTCTTCACCAAATAAGTTAGTTGCCCCATATGATATCCCTGGTGAATAGTTCTGTTGATCAAAATATTTAGCTTATTCCTATGTGGTTCCTTTGCAAAATCTTCGGCAGATACAGCGCTGTGTTTTGTAAACCATTCCTCGGGTTGCATGGCATCAAATTTTTGCTTGAGCGTAGTATTTACATGGTTCCAGTATTCTTTAATATCGGCAATTGACGGCTTTTCGAGCCCCGATGTATCTGAATTTTTCAGGAAGATCTCATCCAATTGCGGGTAAAGCCGGTCGCCAAGTTCCAGAAAGGTAAATAAACCATCGCTTACCGCAGCCAAATGTCCCAGTAGATATATACCACTGTTGCGGCCGGGAGCGGTTTGGGCAGAAAGTTGATCATCTGTCAGTTTATTTAACAGCGCATTTAAACGTGTATTTTGTAATTCCCAGTTTGATATCGCCATTTTTATGAATAGCGCTGTTGTTGTTTCCTGTTGAGTTTCCATTGAGGGTATATGTGTTTTTAATTTATTGGTGATGTTGAGGTTATTTTCCAGCCGTCAAAAGGTTTAACCGTTGCACAATTGGGCGTTCCATCTTTTGCTGTTCCCGGAACTTTGGTCTGCAAAATTAAATTTGATTCTGTTTTAAGCTGATCAATAATTTCCCAGGTGACGCCGTTTAGTGGAATTTTAAGTCTTCTTTCCCAGGAGCCAATCTGCCCGGCTAATCTTCCAATATCTAAATATATAAAGTTGTTTGGGTATGGGCCTTGTATAAATGGGCTGCTAAATTTGGGTAAACTATCTTTTTGCCTGTCGCCTTTAACCACAATTGTTAAATAAAAATGCAGGTCTGTTGAATTTGATCGCTGTGTTTGCACAGTTTCATATTTGCTGCCTGATCCTTTTTGCAAACCAAAGTCAACATTGGCAGGCGGCTTTTGCAGGATAATATGAAGAGACAATTCCATAACAGATAAATTAAAGGTTCTTAATGTGATATGAAATGCAAACGTGTGTCTCTACAAATAAATTGAAGAGACACACGTTTGTGTTTTTGATGCTGCCAAGGTATTACTTATAAAGTAAATCCGTAATTCTTTGCCCATTTATCTTTGATTTCGGCACGTGATTTTACAAATTCATGATCTGCGCCCTGTGCAATAGCATCCAGTGGGTAACGTAAGGGGCGTTCGCCTTTATCAAGGTTAATCAAATCGAGTACGCCATCAGCAATGGTTTGCGGATCCATTTTGTAATCAGCCATCTTGCCAAATAAAGCACCACCCATCGCGTTGAAGGTGTTTACAGCGCCTTGTCCATAGGCGGCAATGATATCTTCCTTATCGGCGTTCAAACCTGTTTTGCTGCCGTTGTTCATTTCGGTTGGGTAAACACCGCTTTGTATAGATACATTCTCTATTCCATAAGCCTTCAGTTCATGATTAAAGCCTTCTGTTAATGATTCCATCGCGAATTTGGAAGCCATGTAGGGTACCATAAATGGCAGTGTAAAGCCGCTGGCGCCAGTAGAAATATTAATGATAAGGCCATTTTTGTTTGCACGCATGGAAGGAAGCACTGCATCGTAGGTACGCAAAACTCCGTAAAAATTAACCTCAAACATTTTCTTTACCTGGTCAATGGTATATGCTTCGGCTAAGCCATAACCTGTTATGCCTGCATTGTTCACCAATACATCAATCCTGCCATGTTTGGCTAGAGACTGAGCGAAAGCACTTTTTACAGATTCATCACTGGTTACATCCAGCTCTACAACATCTACATTAGGTAATGCGGCCAGCTCTTTGGCGGCGGCTTCATTTTTACCTGTTGTACCACGCATGGCGGCTATTACAGTATGCCCCTCTTTAGCTAAGGTTTGAGTCATTAACTTACCAAACCCTGTGCTTGTTCCTGTTATTAAAACTATCTTTTTCATTTTGTTGTGTATTATTTACATAACAAAGATGGGGCAACGCTAAATGCTGCCAAATGACAAAAGGCAAAAAAAAACGTTGATATTTATCAAGAGTAATTGGAGTTTCTTGTCGACGAAGAACGCTATACCAATGTAGGTATGACGCTTTCGCACAAAGACGCGAGGTGATCTACCTATTTTACGCGTTTTCTTTAAGTTGAGATACCATCACAATAATCAATGCGCCGAAACCAGCCACTATGCCAAATGCCCAGCGCAGGCCGGCTGCCTGTGCTATAAAGCCTACTGCCGGCGGTATGATCAGGAACCCCAGATAACCTACAGTTGAAACAGCTGCGAGTGCCTGACTGGTATTCATATTTTGTGATTTACCGGCCATACTGAATACCAATGGCACAATACATGATACCCCCAGCCCTACCATGGCATAACCCATATAGGTGGTGTAGGCATAGGGTAAAATAATGCAAAACAACAGCCCTGAGGTTACCAGGATACCATTAAGTGTAAGTACTTTTTTTATCCCTATTGAGGCCACCAGTCTATCGCCGGTGAACCTGCCAATGGTCATGGATACCATATAAACAACAAATGCCGCTGTTGCTGCTGATTTAGAAGGATGAACCACCTTTTGAAAATAAATGCCGCTCCAATCATACATCGTATTTTCGCAGGCCATGGAGGCAAAACATATCAATGCAAATTTTATAAGATGTTTATCAGGTAATTTAAAGCCAGATGAGGCTGATGTAACAACTGGTTTTTCATAATAGATGTGCGGGTAAAAAATAGCTGTTGTAATAAGCATTGCTATCCCAACTAATAGCAAATGCCAGGATGCGCCCACATTATAAGATACCATGACGTATCCAACGGCGGCACCGGCAAAACCGGCAATACTCCAGATGCCATGAAAGGTTACCATGATAGATTTATCGTAAAACGCCTGCACACTTACTGCCTGGGAGTTTGTTGATAGGTTATATATATTACGTGCCGAGCCAAAGAAAAAAAGCAGTATAACCAATTGCCATACGTAGGTAGTAAAGCCGGGTACACATAATAATAAATTGAAAGCGATAGCGCCAATAAGCATAATACTTTTGCTGCTAAAGTGCTTGAGCATTTTCGCGGTTATGGGTATAGTAAGCATCAAGCCTATTGGCAAGGCAAACAAAACCGCTCCTAACTGCGCCTCGTTTAAATGAAGCTGTTGTTGTATAGATGGTATGCGTGATGCCCAGGACGAATATCCAAAGCCCGAAATAAAGAAGAAAACTCCGCAGGCAAATCTTAATTTCGATCTGTTTGGGACGGTAGCATTATCCATGGCCTAAAAGTAAAAATAAATTACTTACCCGCCATCTGCTTCCGTATCCTGCTCAAGGTTTCTGGCGATATGCCCAGGTATGATGCGATCATATTTTGAGGGAAGCGCTGCAAAAAATCGGGATAGGTATTCAGGAGGTCTATATAACGGTCCTCGGCGGTATTGCTAATAGAGGAATGAATTCTTCTTTGTTGTGAAACGTAACTACGCTGGTCTATTTTTTTTACCATGGCTTCAATAGCTGGGACTTTCTTTTTCAGATCCTCCAGCTGCTCATATGATATTTGTAACAGTTCCGAATCATCAATGGCATCAATATTATAGCGGCTGGGGGTTTTCATCGTGAAGCCTTCATAATCGCCCATCCACCAGCGCTCTATACCAAAACGCACAATATGCTCATGACCCTTATCGTCAACCGTATATTGCCTTAAAGCTCCTTTAGTTACAAATGAGATATATTTACTCATATCGCCTTCCTGCAAAAGGTATTGTCTTTTACGCAGTTTTTTGAGCTTGAAGGATTTCTTTATCACTTCAATTTCTTCATCAGATAATTTTAATGATGAGTAATCTGCTACGTATTGTAAAAAAGTATCAAACATTTATGCGGGATCAGGATTTAAAATAATTTCAAAAATAAACATATAATTTAATCAGCATGTTGCCCAATTATCGGCTAATTGCAATTTTGAGGCATTTGTTTGTGATGGCGATAAAGAACCGCTATTTTTGGGTAGTACAATCTATTTAACCGGCCGTACCAGCCGGGAATCATCTTATAATCAATATGGAATCAAGGAGTATTACCTCTGAACCAACTTATAAAGCTGCCCGCGTTGTAGCTCCGTCATTAGAGCGGCATTTTAAACATTTCCATTCAATGGTAAATGTAGAAAGCGTCGACCTGGCCGCGCCAACACCTGATATTGCAACTATTGAGGCTATTATCGATATATCCTTCTGGGCGAGCCTACGTCGCGAAGAAGGTTATTCGCCAAAATTTACTTTGGCTTTTTTACCGCCTGAAAGCGCCGGACAACCGCTGTTGTTCGGACATAAAATAAAACTTGCGCCCAATATTCTTACAAAATTTGCTTCGGCTGTGCAGCAACCGGGGATACATTTAGGCGTTTGGATAGAAGATGGGGAACTTTACGTTTGGGGAACAACGCTTGCCATACCTGCCTATTGTTTTGTACTGGAGGTAATAGAGCCGGGATTACTGGTTGTAAAACATCGCCGTGTTGATGGTTTTGGTAAGTTTGTGAATATAGCCATTTTAAAAGGCGACGATATTAAGGTAGTTGATGAACAAGGCTCTACCCTATCCGACTGTCCCACCATTCTTACCTCTATGCTTGATTTTACTTTGCCATCTTCCTGGAATGATCCGGTGAATGTGCTGGTACAGTTAGCGGCATCTATGCAGGCTCATAAACGTGGCGGTATACTGCTGGTTGTACCATCCGGGAGCGACGATTGGACAGAATCCATTATTTCTCCTATATCCTACCCGGTTTCGCCGGCTTTCTCTGGCCTTACCGACCTGATGATTCATGAAGGCATTGAAAAATATCATACTTCCTGGCAGGAAAAACTACGCCGTGCAGTTGATACCATTGGTGGGCTAACCTCTATAGATGGCGCCACGGTAATTAATGATAAACATGAGCTGCTTGCCTTTGGTGCCAAAATAGGCCGTTCATCAAAAAGCACGCGTGTTGAAGAAATTATTGTTACCGAGCCGGTTGTTGGCTGCTCAACAAAAATAATTCACCCGGCACAAAACGGCGGTACGCGGCATTTATCTGCAGCGCAGTTTGTGTTTGATCAAAAAGATGCTATTGCTTTAGTGGCCTCGCAAGATGGCAGGTTTACGGTTTTTGCATGGTCGCCAATTGTAAATATGGTACATGCGCACCAGATAGATATACTTCTTCTTTAATTAAAAATGTTTATCCTCTGAAGGGAGAATGACAGGATATCGCTGGGATCAAACTTACGAAGTTTTGAAAACTTCGTAAGTTTTGCGCGATTAGACAAGCACGTCATGGACAGGTGAAGCTTAAAACCTCAATCCAATAGTAATGTAAGGTAATGATCCTTCTTTTGAAAAACCCATTACTGCTTCAATTAAAACCAGTTGCGCAGGGATGATGTAAATACCACCACCATAGCCATCATGCCATTGGCTGGATTTTTCGCCCGGCACCCAAACACGGCCTACATCATTAAAGCCGATAACACCTATTGAACCGGGCAGCAGGTAAGATGCAAAATCAAGCACTTTAAGGCGAAGCTCGAGGTTGTTGTAGGCGATAGACTTACCGGTGAACCTGTTGGTATGAAACCCCCTGAAGTTTTGGGCTCCGCCCAATTTCATTAGCTGAAAATAGGTGGCATCCCCAACTGTAGTGCCCAAACCCGTTCTGTTGGCTATAACCAGTACCGAGTCCCTGTCGGGATTTAGGTAAAAGCTGAATTCTGATAGTATTTGCCCGTAAGTGTTATGACTACCAGAACTTAATCCTGTAAACCCGCTAAGGGTAGTACTCCAGTAGATCCCTTTGGTAGGTATGGTTGCTTTATTGCGGGTATCCAGTTTAGCTGTTACCAATGCCCCTGTATAAAACCTGGTTCCAAATACATTTTCGGACGGATTTAACTGATCGTAATTGTTTAAAAAACGGTTGCTGTTATTAGATATGCTACTGTTATAATATTGCCCCGCAATGCCTTCACTTAGATGCCAGTTACCCTGTGTTTGTCGTAAGGAAACATCAGCAGTAACAAAATCGTAACGATTGCGATAGTACGAGATTTTTTTATCACCCTTGTTTTCGAAAACAGTATTGTTACCTATCCCAAAGAAATTACTAAGATTATGGGGCCCGAGCGAAACAAAATTAATGGCCAGGTCATTATTCCCTATCAGCTTCCACCAATTGGCATAATACGTTAACAGGAACGATTGCCTGGACAAGTTATAATTTACTAAAAACTCATTTCTGAAAGCATATGGCTCTTTACGGAAACCATGTTTTTCGTAAGAAAAACCGCCGATAAGGGATATACCAAGATCTGTGCTATAATTAGCCAGTACAATTGGCTCAAACCTGTTGAATTTAAAACTTTGTTTATCATATTGATTAACCGCGGTATCTGTTGACGTGCGAATTTTTACCTCTGTTGAGGATGGTAATTTATTCGGTTGATCTGATCGATCATATAAATAAAGCTTGCTTTTATTATGCAGATTTTTATCTACATAAAAACTATCCACCCCATCGCCACCAACCATGCGCACCCTTATAGGCGAGGGCTCAGTACCCGTTACTAAAAACTGGTCATCACCGGCAAAACCATACAATCTTACTTCCTGTGTTACATCCGGTTTAAAAGTGCGTTGATAGGTAACTTTGTCAATACTACCGTCTTTTTTTATCTTATTTATGGTTACAGAAAGATTACCGCCAGGCAGGTTATTGATGTTGAATTTATCCGTTTTATCGCTCGCTGGAATTTCTACCTCTTTGGATAAGAAGCGGTAATATTCCATTGCCTGTTTATAAAGTATATTCCGTCGGGCTATCATTTTTTTGATAATTCCCGAGCCCGAAAGCTTGTATATGGTATCAGGCATCAGTTTAACTGCCCTTTTGATCAAATCGTCGGTCAGCTTACTCTGCACAAAAGCTATCTGCTGTTTCCAGTCATCTTCGCTCAGGGCATTTAAAAAATAACGGTCAAAATAACGGGCATTAAAATTCCATCCGTTAATGTCCCTTATTTCTTCACTATATCCCTGGAATTTTGATTTTAACCACTGATGGGCAACTATCCAGGGGAACAGCCCGGAGGTTTTATAATAAACCTGGTCGCGGTCGCGGGGTACTGGCTCATAGATGATTTCGTGTTTACCTTCCTTTTTTTCCCAGCGCCATTGGTCTTCGTGACGATCCCAGTCGCCCAATAGCATATCCAGAAGGCGGGCCCGTAACACTATCTTTTCATCAACGTGATTATCGTTATCGTCCTGGAGCTTTTGTTGTACTTTTTCGGTGTTCTCAGTTTTTTCAGCATCCAGCGGTTCACGTTCCTCGAACAGGAAAACCTGGTTGGCAAAATCCTTACGGTACTCGCCTAATGCGGGATCATCGGGCACATATACAATTTTAGGATTAGAATGCGGAATTCCTAATGCTGATGCCAATGGTGGCACAGTTAACGCCGAAAACGGATGCGCGGCAGATACCTGGTCCTGTAAAATATCCTTCGCTACGGTGGGCCTCAGGTCGGGCGGTAAGCCATTCTCCGGATATTTTTGGATGGTCCGTAATACCCATTGCTGCCCTGTGGGGTCTTGCAGGCGTAAAGATTTTGTTTGTTTCCCTCCGCCCCTCTGCAAGATCTTTAAGCCGCCCTTTTCTGTTGATATATGAAAAACGCTGAACTTTACCGGAGCTGCCCATAGTTTACGGTAATTCTCTCCAAGAAAAAAACGGTGTGTACCGCTTACATTATTGTATTGAGGTTCGATGGCCAATTTTACGCTATCGCCTAATGATTGCGCACTTATATTATTAGTGATAAACAAGGTCATCCCCAATAAAAACAATAATGGAGGTTTCATAGGCTATATGTTGATTTATATGCGTTTTAAAATTAATCGGTTATGTATTAATTATTACAACACATAACTTTATTTTATGATTTAAAATCATAATTAACACCTACCCTTAAAGCTTTTAAGCCGGTAACGCCTTGTAATTCTTCCAGGTCGAGATATTCCAAATCATTGTTGAGGATATGACGATCCTGCAGGTATTTAATATATTCCTGGTACTCAGTGGCCTCCATCTGATTAAAATAGACCATCGCAATTTTACCTGGTTGGGTAAGGCGTTCAACCGTGCCGGCAATTAACACCTTATCTATTCGCTTCTTCACCACCTCATAACGTATGTTATAAGCTCCCTCTACATCAAAACGCCTTTCGTCGTTCCTGAAACTGATATCAATAGCGTTTGAATGTATAAATATCAGCTGTGTAGTTTGTAACGGGCGGGATATCTGGTCGGTTAAGCTGTTGGTTAACTTGGCTATCTCGGCCATGGACCGTAATTGCCAAAGGCGAATATTTTTTAGATACAGCAGATCAAATGCTTTGTGAGGCGCGATAGATTGACCAATATAAATATCATATTCAACCCCGTCGGTTCTGAATTTTTCAAAATAACATGGGAACGATCCTTGTACCTCATCCTGAGCCATCTCCAGGTAATTGTTAATACTGGTGTTGATGAGCTGCATAGAGTTTTCCAGGTTGCGGCGGTTGGCAAATGAAAGGCCAGTTTCTTCGGGCAGGGCATCAAAGTACTTATCAATCACCGGCTTTTCCTCTGGATAGTTTTGCCTGAAATGATTTAAAAACGGATTCAATTCATCCTGCAAAAAGCTATCCAGTGTAAGCTCATCATTGGTAGTTATAAATCCACTAACTTTTTGCAGCCACTCTTCACATTTAAATACCAGGTTATCAATAAGACTAAGGTGAATGTGTGTTTTTAACTTTTTTAAAGTATCTATGGTGAGGACTAACAACGCTTCAAGGTCATCCTGTAGGGCTGTGTTACGCTCTATAGTGGAGTTGCGAATATCTATTGCGCCAAACAATGGGTAAACGTTATTAAAAACCACGGTTTCTATTTCCTGGTTCTTATGCTTTTTGTTTCCTCGTGTAAGATAAGTCCAGGCTACTTCATTAAATTTCCATTGTACAGATGGCTGTAGCGAGGTGAATTTATTTTTAATTACTTTCTCTAACTTTTCATCGAATTGGTCGATACTATTTTGCAGTAATTGGGCAATTAACGGAATAGCGGTTTGCAATTTGGACAGCAGCTTTTCGTAAAAGGCTATTTCCTTATACGAGTATACTTCCATTATGCCTACGTTCTTTTTATTATAATAAACCGGGAAAATTCCATACGACTTAATTCCGGATTGTTTTAATACTTTAAGAAAAGGAAATTTTGCTACCTTTTCATCACTGATGATATTAAAAAATAAAGGTTTAGGATTTTTACTGTAATCTTCAGCAACTGACAGAAAAGCCTCTTCGGCCATGCTATATTGCTTTGCTGATGATATTAAAATACTTTGCGAGCATTCATTCTTGTCAAATATCGGCTTGTTATTAACGGTTAAAAACGGCATTAAGCCAAATTCGATAAAGGGATCTTCAGACAAAGTTTTTAATGACTTGATAATATGATCATACTGCTCAGATTCATTTGCAGAGTGATTAACCAACTCATTCCTGATGCTTTCCATAGCATGCGGAAGTGTAATATCCGTTAAGGTGATCACCGTAAAACCACGGAACATAAAATTTGATAGCGGTAAGATGTTTTCTAATACCTCTATTCCTTCAAAGCCATTTAGGTAAGGCTCTATCGTTTCAAACTTTAATTTGGGTAATTCGCCTTTTGCAATGATAGTTACAAACTGGGGGTTGGTGAAAATGCTATAATACCGGGTAAGGTTTGTTTCCGGGTCAACATAGCTGTACAAAAGTTCGTTTTTAAGCACTGTGCTAAAACCATACATGCGCTCCAATATCAAGTTGTAAACAAACCTTCTCTGGCGTTGGGTAAACAGCTCACTACCGGGCATATCTACCACATACAAACCAGAGTGATGACTGGAATGGAAATTAAAGAATGCTTCTGTGCTAAAAAAAATTTTATCAGGCACCGGAGTGCTTAATGCCCAATAAAATTCCTTTTCGTTGAGTATGGGCGGGGTGAGTATGCTAAAAACAAGTTCCAGCATTCCACGGTATTTTTCTGCATGTTCCGGGTTCAATTCCAGGTCTATACAGGTATCCGTTTCAAACTTGTTAAGAACATATTTATAGAATTCACTTTTAAGGGTTTTCTCGGTAATTACACGCTCCTTTAAATGTTCCACAAATGGATTGAATGACAGGCACATATCAACCTGGCAAACAGTGCATTCGTTCTTGCTTATATTTAATACTTCGGTGTGCATTTTATTATAAAATTATCCCTTGTTAAAATCGGAATGCTGTTGAAAGATAAGGATACCATCCTTCTTCAGAGTGCCCGGCAACTATTTTTATTACTACCAGTTTAGCGGGTGCAATATATAAACCGGCACCCGTGCCATTATGCCATTTATCTGAATGCTCTCCCTTTTCCCAAACTCTGCCAATATCATAAAAGCCCAAAAGCCCGGCCTGTCCCGGTACAATATAACTGGCAAAATCAAATAGTTTAACACGCAATTCCAGGTTGTTATAAAAGCTGTATTGCCCGGCAAAACGGTATAATCTATATCCTAATAAGTTATCCTGCCCACCCAAAAACAAGGATTGATAAAAAGCTGTTTTACCAATGGTGATACCGCCACCAATCCTTTCGGCCAGTACAACAGTGCCCTTAGTATTTAAACTTTTATACAATGCTGCTTGTGGTATAAGCTGTGTAAAGGTATTTGAATAGCTATTTAAACCCGCATAACCTTGCAGTTTAATATTTACATAGCTTCCCCAGGCAGGTAGGATCTGGTTGTTACGCTTATCGCTGGTAAAATTAACTATTACGCCGGCAAAAAGCTTTTGTTTATCAAAGTTATAACGATCTGTGCTTTTTGTAAGTAATGGATTTGTAATTAAACGACCTGTGTTATCGGCATCGTTTAAATTATAGTATTGAAAAGATGGACCCACATTTATAGTAGTGCCCGATTTGCTATGCCAGCTTAAAGCAGGATCAAACTGAACGGTAGTGAATCTGGTACGGTAAAATCTTTTATAGTCGCCTGTTTTATCAAATACTGTTTCATTGCCACGCCCAAAAAAGTTAAGGCTTTGGGGCGAATTGGCCTGAAATTGCAATAAAAGGTTTGCATTTCCCACCGCTTTTATCCACTCACCATTATAATTAACCCTAAATGCTTTAGTTGAAAATGAATGGCTTACAAACACCTGCTGCACATCATTGTAAGGGAATTTACGAAAACTATCCTGGTGGGTATATTTAAAACCAAGGCCCAGCAAAAAGCCTTCATCGGGGTTTATTTCAATATTGGCAAGCGGCATGGTAACATTAGATAAGTTTGTTGCCATGTAGGAGATATTAGCGCTATCTGCCGAAAGATATCTACGCACTTTTGAAGTATCACCCGTAAGCTTAAACGTGCCGGGGTCATAAATCTGCACCTTGTTTTTTGATTTGATGATATTATAGTTTTTAACATCCACGCTATCAACAAACCTAAGTTTTATAGGGGATGTTGCGTTATTCAATATCACCCTATCAGCGCCCGCACCAACATAGATCCTAATCTCTTTGGTAATATCCGGCATGAAATTGATATCCATTAACGTATCCCTTACTTTGCCATTATTGTTAATTTTATTGATAACAATGTTGAGGCCATTACCCGGGATATCTTTAATATTCAACAATTCATTTTTGCGGGAGGTGTGGATCTCAACAATTTTATTGGTGATCTTGTAAAACTCTTCCATCGCCGCCGGGATATTTGCACGGCGTTCTTTTAATTGTTTAAATAGTTGATCATGCCTTAATTTATAGGATGATGCCGGAAGCCTTTTTAAGCCCGCTTCTAAAACCTCGTCGGTTTCGGCAGCTACAAAATCATTAACTATTTTTGTCCAGTGCTCGTGATTATATTTTACATCAGGAAGCAGATCTGCAAACATACTGCTCCAGGCAGAGTAATATATATTACGAATTTTGCCATCAAAGCCCTGTAAGTCGGGTTCCAGCCATTCTCTTGAAGCAAGATAAGGTAATATACCCTGGTTGGTGTAAAGCGCCTGGTCGCGATCGCGGGGAACGCCTGTATAAACAATACCCTTATCGGTTTTGGTGCCTTGCCAGCGCCATTGGTCGCCTCTCCTGTCCCAGTCACCAATTAATAAATCAAGCAAACGGCCGCGTAAAAACGCATCTCCATCTAACCTGTTATCATTGTCCTTCAACATAACTGCCAGCATTTTTGCGGTAGCATCGGATTTTCCTGTGGGCTCTCTTTCTTCAATCAGTACTACTTTATTATCAAATATCTTATTGTACTTACCCAGCTTTTCATCTGGCGACATCACCCCTATCTGGGGATTGGTATGAGGCACGCGTGCGGCATCTGCCAATGGCGGAACGATGAGTGCTGAAAATGGGTGTTGTGCACTCATGGCATCATTTACCCAATCTTTAGCAAAAGTTTCCTGGAATTCTTCGGGCAGTACTTTTTCCGGACTTTTCTCAACGCTGCGGATCACCCATTCCTTGCCTGTATTATCTATTAAACGTAAGGAATGGGTTTGAAAACCGCCACCCAATTTCTCGGGAGTTAAGCCTCCCTTAAATTCAGAGATCCTGATAACAGGTAATTTAGTATCTGCCGCCCACTCCTTACGGTAGTTTTCGCCAAATATGGTGCGGTGAAATTTGCTTACGTTATTGTAGGAAGGATGCACTTTAACTACCACGCTATCTGCGGTAATTGGTTTAACAGTCGCATCAAGCTCTTCTTTTACAGGTGTATAAGGTTGGGTGTAGGTAAATGCCTGCTTTACGCCTGTTGTACTATCAATATAGTAAGTAAAACGGATGCTATTATCGATCAGCATATCGGCGATAACATACCCTTGAGTAGCATCGGCGAAAAGAGTGTGTGCACCTTTTGTAGCGTAGGTGCGTTTGGCACCTGCCCCACTTACTACCTGTACCTGGTCGCTCTTAATAAATTGCAGGCCATGTTCATGTCCTGCTACGTGGATCATATTTGGGAAGCCTTTAAAAACACCATCTATTCGCGTTATCATATCCTTATATAAGGGATGATTCAAGTCCTCGGGATTAGGAAAGGATGAACGTAAAAAAGGATACAATGAGCCAATTACCGGTAAGGGCACCATTAAATTGCTGTTGAGCGCAGTTAACGGAAAAATATGATCTTTCAAAGAAAACTTGCCGCCATGTGTGCCATAGCTTTGAAATGGATGGTGTGATGCCAGCAGAATAACCTTATTGCGGTTCCTGTTCAATATCTCCTCAAATTTATCTATTATATCATCTTTGGTTTTGCAATCGCATTCCGCATCGTTATTAATCTTGCTATAGGGATATAACCACCATTCACTATCAAAGGCTATAACTGTTAAATTTTCATTCAAATCAATCTCTACCGGATCTGGGCACCCGTTTGAGGGAATCATTTTCAATAAGCTATCCTGTTGCTCATTCAAATATTGCCACTGGCGTTTAATTTTAGCCAGTCCTTGCGGTCCCATTTTATCCCAGTCATGATTGCCGGGCACAAAATAAACGGGTGCGCCGTTAGCGCGCATGGGTTGATATTGCGATTGAAGGATCTTTTTTGTGCGATCTTCATCAGGGCTGCCCGGTAAGCCCATACCTGTTGGGTATATATTATCGCCCAGGTACATTACAATGGTTTTGTTTTTGACGATGTTAGCCGCTGCATGTTTTAAAACATCGCTTTGATGCACCCCCATTTCGCCTGCATCACCAATCAGTATTACCCGGTAACGTACCGAATCCTGGGCCTTTGCAGCAAGCCTGCCCAGGAATAAAATGAATAAGAAAAGTATTTTTTTATTCATGATCAGTTACGGTTGGGTTGTGCTTTTTAAATAACTTTTGATTAAGCCAATGGCCTGCATATGATGTACCTATGCCTACAGCAGCACCTGCTAATACATCCGTTGGGTAATGTTTACCCAGATACATCCTGGAGTAACCTACCGATGATGCCCATAAATAAGCCGGTACGGTTACATACCATTTATGATACTGTATAGATAAAGTGGCTGCTGTTGCAAATGCCAGGCTGGTATGCCCCGAAGGAAAAGACTGATTGTGTGTTGGCGAATTAACAAACACATCGTTAGGGTATCTATCAGCCGGCCTGGTACGATTTACAGTTACCTTAAGAAGATCCGTAACTAAAACAGATGCTCCTAAATTGATAATGGTTTCGATACCATTACGTTTAGCTGTTTCATTGTTGCTGACTAAACCATATATCAGCGTGCCGAAGGAGGCAGCTCCTGCTCCATAATAGGCCGAATTACTGGTATTGCGCCAATATAAGGACGTTGGATAGCGAGGGTTGATACTCTTTAAAATATTAATATCTGGGTTTTGGGCTAAGCAATTATGATAACCTGTAAATGCAATGATTATAAAAAAAATCCAGATCAGTTTCGCGTCTCTTATCATTTTGCTATTATTTAGTGTATTTAAATTTTAAAACATTCCCCTCGCTGGTTTTGCTTCCTTCGTTGGAAATGTAAAGGTTATAGTTTGCATCAAATGCCATACCCTCGGGTTGGCCAAACAATGAAGTATTTAGTGGGTAAACCGCTGTTACATTCCAATTAATATCCGTTACCACCAGCATTTTGTTAACCGACGACAAAATGTACCATTCATTGGTATTAACGTTTTTCGCTAATGCCGATGGGTGGAAACCAATCCGCTTTTTACCCAGTATTTTCTCAATAGATTTAACGTTGATGCCGAAATCTCCGCTTTGCTTAAGTGAGCCATCGGTTTGTAAGGCAAATATGTAACCACTGCTGCTTTTTGTGGGGTGCTCATCCGTACAATGTTTGCATAAAATATAGAGCTGGCCCGATTTTTCGTCGGCATACATACCTTCATATTCTCCGGGCGGTAAAAGGCCTTCCAGCTTTTGTACGTCGGCTACTTCTTTGCTTCTTATCTGGCTAAGCGGAAAAGTAAACAGCAGCCCATCACTGCGCAACATAATTACCCGGTTATGGCAGATAGCAATATCCTCGTAATCGCCTTTTTTGCCAAACCTGCTGTGGCTAACCTGTTTATCGCCTAATTTAAAGTAAAATACTTTACCCTCCTCATCCTGCTCTGCATATAAGGAATCGCTTTTGCCATTATTGAAAGTGATTCCCGAGATTTCAAGCAATTCGTCGGGCATATTGTATTTTATTGGCTTATCCAGGTTATAGCCTTTAGGACTATCATTTCCATTTCTGTCGGCCCTTTCGGTGCATGATATAAATGAAACAGCACCTACCGAAACAAGTAAAATGGATATATAAATAACGGCTTTACGCATAATTATAACCTTTTAAACCCCACTTAAAAATTTATGTATCTCACGCTGCGATTGCACCAGGGGTGGTTTGGCATCGATGATTATATTCTGCAATTGCGCATTTAGAATTACAGCTTGTACATTATCTTTTAATTGTAAATCAATAATCTGTAAAATTTCCGCCTTTATCTTTTCATCATAAACCGGGAAGCAAACCTCAATACGGCGGTAAATGTTACGGTTCATCCAATCGGCTGAGCCAAGAAATACTTTTTTATCGCCATTGTTGTGAAAGATAAATATACGACCATGCTCCAGGTAACGGTCAACTATACGTCTAATGGTGATATTCTCGCTCATACCCGGTATTCCGGGGATTAAACAACAAACGCTCCGCACAATCATGCTTATTTTAACCCCAGCCTGCGATGCTTCGTACAATTTAGCAATTAGCTTACGCTCTTCCAAATTGTTTAGCTTTATAGTGATGGCTGCAGGTAAGTTTTGTTTCGCGTTTGCAATTTCTTTATCTATTAATTCCATAAAGCCCGATTGCAAATTAAACTGCGCAACCAGCAAATGCTTAAAATTGATAGGGTAACCCTCCGCAGATTTTTTTCCCTTAGATAAGAAAATAAATAGCAATTCCATTTCGCGCAGCAACAATGGATTTGCCGTCATTAAAATATGATCAGTGTAAAAAGCAGCGGTACTTTCATTAAAATTACCGGTAGCCAATAGGCCAGAATATTTATCACGACCATTCACCTGCCTTTTTACCAGTGCTACTTTAGCATGAACTTTAAGGGCCTTATCGCTATAAATGATATTTACGCCGGCGGCCTTCATCTTTTTAGCCCATTTTATATTATTGGCTTCATCAAAGCGTGCTTTCAGCTCAACCATCACCCTTACCTTTTTGCCATTATTGGCTGCGCTAATCAGCGCGTTCACAATTCGTGAATCGCTGGCTACACGATAAAGGGTTACAAATATCTCCTCTACGGTTACATCCGTTGCAGCTTCGTTAAAAAAGCGTAGTATCGTATTGTATGATTGATATGGCGCGTGAAAAATGCAGTCCTGTTTTTCAATATAATCAAACAAAGAACTCCAGCTACCAATAGCAATGTTTGTGGCGAGTGCCCAACGGGAGTAGCGTAGTGAAGGATTATTAACCGGTAAGCCCATCAGATCCTTAAGATTATGGTACATTCCGCCCTCAACCACACTTGAACTTTGCAGGCTAAACTTTTCTGTTATAAAATGCAGTATACGCAAAGGAATACCTGGTTGATGCAAAAACCTGGTGGCTATGCCCAGATCACGTTTTAACAGTTGCTTTTCTATTTGCTCGGTTAGGTCGCCCTGGTATTCGTCTTTCAGGTCCAGTTCAGCATCGCGGGTTATTTTAAAGCTAAAGCATCCTTGTAATGTTTCATTCGCAAACAGTTTATCAAGGTTATGCCTGATGATATCATCCAGGAAAATAATGTATTGCTGATCATCAGCACTAACACTGTAAAAACGCGGTAACTGGTTTGAAGGGATATTGAGTATTACATTTCGCTCCTTATCGTCTCGGGTACGAAGATTTATAAAAAAATATAACCTGTTATTTTCAGGGAAAAAGTTCTTTTTGGTGTCAGCAAGATCTATCGGCTGCAAAAAAGACATTACCTGGCTATAAAAGTAATCGCTTACTTTATCGTTAATAGCAACGGGTATAGGCTCATTAAAAAGGAGATTAATCTTATTGTCTTTTAACAAGGGAATAAGCCTGCTGGTAAATACTTGCCCAAATTTTTGCTGCTGATGGCCTATCAGTATTTGTGCTTCCAATAAAACATCTTCCTTTTCGCTATTGCCATGCGTGGTCAGGTTGTGCAGGGCCAGTAAAACCGGCATTCTTACCCGGTAAAACTCATCTAAGTTTGACGAAAATATCGATAGGAAATTTATCCTTTCCATTACGGGAAGATCTTCCTTGTTGGCCTCCAACAAAATACGCTCGTTAAAAAGCAACCAGCTCAGGTCCCTATCAAAAAATGAATAATGATCCATAATCGCAGTATTTATCTATTTAGCTATAAAATTTACTGCTTAGAGCAATGTCGAAATAATGAACGCTGCTACCGAAATAATAAGTCCAAACATGAATATATTATAAGAAGCACGCAACAACCGGTATTTTTTACCTAATACAACACCCTGTGAATAATTGTCGCGGATAAGACTGCCATATAAAAAGTCGCTGTCATCCATCATTTTTATCATACCGTCGGCGTATTCATCCAGCGACATCCGGTAAAAGTTACCAAAGAACAACAGGTTAACAGTTTTCTTTTCAATATCAGCGCGCGTAAACAATCCACTCGGGATGGATGGCCGCGTTGCCAGTATAGAAAAAGTCATCGTTAATAAACTTACGCCAAGCAGCATAAACGTAGGAATCAGCAGGTTTGAGTGCTCATCAAGCTTTCGTAACACCAAACTGATTATAGCTGATAGAATAATGGAGTTTACCGTAATCATAATATGGGCCTTATTATCAGCCATATCGCTCAGTCGCTGATGGTTGCTTGAGCTAATCCGGAACATGGTTTCTATGCCTCGCTCGGGCTTATCATTTTTATGCTTTTTACCATGTTTATCATGATCATTTTTGCTTTCATCGAAAGCGTCGGTAATGTTTATTTCGGCAGATTCATCTGCTTCAACATATTCATCTGTTTTAGCAGGTTCTTTTGTTTCGGTTTTATCCTTCACCGTACTTTGCTTTTCTAAAAGTTTGTCGAGGTTTTTTTGTTGCTGATCACCAAGCAACAGGCGGCAATAATCTGTAAAATACTTGTGCGATTGCAATAATTCAATACTGCGGGCACGCCATTCATCTTTATCAATGATGATACGCTTCACTGCTTCTATCTCTTTGCGAACCATTTTACTTCTTTCACTAAAATCATCGGTTCCTAAATGAAAAAGATCGGCATCGCATAAAATTTCCTGGAGTAAGCCAACTGGTTTCTGAGGCATTTCGGTAGCCAGGATACAGGCTTTAATTTTATCTATCACAGGCTGAGTTACCTTTAATTGTTTCAACTCATGCTCTGCAATACTTATACTTTTTGCTTCATGATCGGCCCTATCCGTAAAGTAGCCGGTATCATGAAACCATGCAGATGATACTACCACAAAAAAATCCTCATCACTTAGCTGGTAATGGTTGGCTATTTTGGTTGCTGCAGTAACAACATCTTTAGTATGTTTAATATTATGGTATATCAGTTCCGGATCCTGGTAGGCGTCGAAATAGGAAGTGACATATTGTTTTACCTCTTCTAATAGTTGTTGAAATTTCATTTGGATTGGGTAATTGTTTATCAAATTTATTCTAAAATTTTTTATTAAACTGTTTAATAAAAATTATGGGCTTAATTATTGCGTAAGAGTTATTTGAAAATAAGGCAGAATACAAATGATGCAGTCTTATTTTCAAATCTTGTGCCAATTGATAAACAATTTGTTTATCAATTACTTAATGTAAATACCGGATTCTTGAATAATCGATATATCGCTGAAAAACGTAATATATTACGGCATATAGCGATTTCTCATCCGTTTTTAGATGCCGAATGATGTTCTTCGGGCCCTTCGTAACTGTAATTATATGGAGGATACGGCACAATAAAAGTATCCTCTACCCGCGACGACTTTTTAAAATATGGAATCCATATAGCTGCAACTATCATCGCGTAAACCAATATGTACGGATGTGGTTGAACAATTCTGTTGGATTTAATAGTAAGCGTCCAAACAAAATCAACCAGCACAAAAGCAACAGTGAACAGGAAATAACCTGTAATTACTTTTGGCAATATATCGCGCTTGTTCAAGAGTAATACAAGGCAATAAACAGAGTAAAATATTAGGGCTATAAAGCAGGTGACTTCCATAATCACAAATAATTTATAGCTCAGGTTCTGGATGCCAACGCCACCCAAATTCCAGGTTTTAAGGCTGAAGTAATCACCCGCAAGCAGAACAGATATTGAAAAAAATGCAGTTAAGGCCAATAACACAATCACCAATACAAGCCAGCCGCCAACAGGTGTAAATGTTGAACCATAGCTAAAAACAATGCCCGGGGTTTCGCGCTGATAGATCCAAACACCTAAAAATATAAGACCCACTGTAAGGAATCCTGCAAAAAGTATCATAAAATTGTTTGCGTTTGAAGGAGGCTCGTTTACAGTTCCATAAGTAAAGTTGTAACTTAAATCATCATAATTAAGTTTCTTTAAATCGCTTTTAAACTCGGCCAATTTGTTAACCGGCACATTGTCTTTAAGATAAGCCAGCTTATAATTGAGACGCAAGGTATCTCCGGATGAAGAATAATCTGACGAAAATTTGTAATAATCCCTGTTAATAGCGTTAGTACGGTTTGTAATATCCCAACCACCGGGTAATATTACATTAATGGTATAGTCGTAATTAAGAGGATAACTTAGCGATACCGGTGTTTTTATTTGACCATTTATTGTCGGCAACTGTTGCGTTATATAACTGGCATACAAATCAACAGATCGTTTATTGGTTTCAGAATCAGTTTTGAAAAAGTCCTTTATAATATAAGTTTCGGTTGTTGTAAGTACATTCTTTTCCAGGTTATCAACTACAGTTATCGAATCCTTAGGCTCAATTCTTGCATATGTTTTTGCATAATATTCCAGGTAGTTCTTTTCCGTTTCGGCCATACCTGATGATGCCAGTCTGCTGCGTATGTCATCCGCTTCGTTGAAGGTATAGGTAGTTTTTACGGTAAATTCAACAGGAGCTTTATCGTTTTTAATTTTATAAATATCGTTATAAACTATACTTCCTGCTTGTGATTGTGGTATGGCGGTGAGCGATTTATTACCAGGTTTTAATACCAGCCCTTTGCCATAATTGGGGAAATAAATATTGGTACCGGTGCCTCCCTGGTAACCAATAGTAGCATCAACCCAAACCTGTCTTCCCTTCACGTTGGCAGTAACGACGGCATGGTCAAAAGCATAGTAAGTAGGTATGTAATCGGCAATGTGTTCCCGTACGCCCGAGTTAACCAATACCATAGATGCATCAATGCCATCCGCTTGCAGCATTGATACCAGCAGCAGCGATTTATCTTTGCAATCTCCGTAACGTTGTTTAAATACCTTGTCGGGATTGTTAGCCCGGTGTGAATATTGCCCTATCTCGATGCCCATGTACCTTACTTCGTCCTGCACGATTTTTACCGCTTCGCGAAAGTATTTTACCTGGTCGGAACCTGTTTTTGTTTTTATTTCGGCTATACGCGCGGCCAGATCACCTTTTATATTGATAGCAGCGGGGTTTATGCTGAGCGCCCAGTTGGTAACAGCGGCCCAATCATTAAACTCGCTGATCTGAACGCGTGCGCGACCCTCATACCAGACTGGCTGGCTATCGTCATAGTGGGCAGCCGGTACCTGGAAGCTTTCGTACTCATATCGTTTTAAGCCACCATTTTGAGTAATGGTTGCTTTAGGTATAGTATTAAAGGCCTTAAAATTTAAATTTCTTTGTAACGACGTGATCCAAACGGTGTATTGATGCGCCACCGGCTGATACCATTGAAAAGAGATATCATCGCAAAATTTTCCATTAAATATAGGGTTACGGCCGGTTAAGGTATATGAATATTCAATGCGATCCCCTTTGCGGATATCATCCAATATGCATAATGCAGAGTAGCTACCCTGGTAAATGAAGTTAGATAGATCCTGTTCATCGGCTATAACTTTAAATGCTGATATGTTTAGGCGGTTGATAGGTTTATTGTTACGCCATACAATGATCTCGTGAAAATCAAGGCGCTTAAAGCTGGGGTCAAAACCAACGTTGATCTGCGATGCATTTTGGATCCCGGTTTCGGATACTATTTCTTTTATGATATGGTGATATTCAGCTTGCTTTTCAATATGTACCTGCTGCTCAATAAGGGCATAAAAAAAACCTTTTTCTATTGTACGTGCTGATGGTCTTTGGTTATAGGGTTTACAAATACTTAACCAGGTTGGTTTGGGAGTTACGTGTACTGCTGGTGTGTTTGCTTTAACAACCCGGTTGCCAATTAATAAGAACAGAAAACAAAACAGGAATGTGAGATATAATTTAAAGTGTTTTTGCATACCGGCTATGAAAATAAATAAAGAAGCCGACTTTATGATTATTTATTTAATATTTAGCTTAATCCATGCCCGCCCCAAAGGATATCGGTAAAACAAGCTCGTTTAAAACAACAAATGGAAGTTCTCTCTTAAAGAAAACTTCCATTTGTTGTTTATGAATTTAAACTATCGTGGCTCTTGGTAATTGATTCCCTGGATAGGGACTTTACCAAAGCATTTTATTGTTGGCCGCCTAATAGTGGCGAAAACTTTTTAACGTAATCTTTTAATTGGCCATCAAACTTTTTAAACAATCCTGTTTGGTTATTTTCCTTCATGAAATCAGTCATTCCATTTAGTACCTGTAAGCTAATCTGAACATCACGGGTATTTAAGCCACCGCTGTTGGATGTCAATAAATGATAGTTATAATCAAGTTGATCAACCACATAGTTATCAATATTTTGCACCATTTTAGTTCCCAGTACAACATCATTTACTTGGAAAGCCATTTGGGCTAAAAATATTTTACGTCCGGCAATGTCGATATACGGGTTTATATCGGGCATTTCCTGGTCGTATTTATGAAGGGCTTTTAGCGCCAGGTCTTTACGGCCTTCTTTCATCAGGTTTTGGATCAGATCGCTAAATGTGGTTACCATTACCGGGTAAAACATTGATGTTGATTCATGATCAAGATATTTGGCAGTTTTAAAATTGCCAAACTTAAACTTGTTCATTACATTATCATACATCACCAAAGTGTTTGTTTTGCTCAGCTGATCACGTATGGTTGTATCTTTCTGGAAAGGTATTAAATGATAAGTAAAACCTTCTTTATATAGGTATGGCTGTAAGCCTATCAAATTTTCGTTACCAATGGTGGTAGTAAAGCAAATTGGTCTTTTCCAGTTATTATGCGCCAGGATATCAAGCATGGCCAGATTTTCTTTGGTTACATAATTTGGCGGGAATTTCCAATCCATAATATTGGCTAATTTGCTTTTCTGCTCAGGTGTAACAACTCCCATTTTAACCACTTCATCAGGGTTAATGGTGATCTTTAAGTTTTTGGTAGGCATATAATTGCCATAATCACCACTTTGATATTCTACCTGGGCTGCCTTATCATCAGAGGTTATAAAGTCAAACACCTCTTTTACTTCCTGCGGACCGTCTAATTTACGGTCGCTGTAATAGATAGCATCCCTTACCCCCTCTTTATATTTATCAAAAGGCATAGTGATAGGCAATGGTTCCGATTGGTTCATTTTTCCCTGCATCTGGCGTATATACCAATCGCCGGTGAATAAACTCAGGTTTACGATGCGTACATCTGGCCTTATTCCTTCAACCTCCTGGTCGTACCATAACGAGTAAGTATCATTATCGCCATAAGTAAACAAAATGGCATTTTTAGGGCACGATATCAGGTAATTATAGGCCATATCATGTGGCGTCATTTTGGTAGATCTGTCATGAGCCCTCCACTCTTTACTGGCTAATAATACCGGAGCAACCAGTATACAAATAGCTGTTGAACCAATTGCTGCGGTACGGCCATCCAAAAATTTGCGGGCGCCTTCGGCAATAGCAATCACACCCAAACCTATCCAAATGGCAAACGCATAAAAGGAACCCACGTAAGAGTAATCGCGTTCGCGGGGTTGTACGCTCGGTTGGTTTACGTATATAACAATGGCAAGGCCCGTAAAGAAGAATAGTAATAACACTACCAGCGCATCTTTCTTTTTGCGGGTAAAGTGGTAGGCAGCCCCAATAAAGCCTATTATTAGCGGCAAAGCATATAATGGCGTATAAGTTGGCGCATTAACTACAGATTTTGGCAGGTGACGGCCGCCATCAAAAACGCCGGTTGTC
Organism: Mucilaginibacter sp. P2_A4; assembly: GCF_056405015.1. Taxonomy (NCBI): domain Bacteria; kingdom Pseudomonadati; phylum Bacteroidota; class Sphingobacteriia; order Sphingobacteriales; family Sphingobacteriaceae; genus Mucilaginibacter; species Mucilaginibacter sp. P2_A4. The sequence goes on from NZ_JBFUCX010000011.1 coordinate 225,013, forward strand.
CAGTTACCGTCAATACTTTCGGTACTTTGCTGTCCGTCGGCGTCATTATAACGGCCAACAAAATTCCACATAAAGTAACGCCAGTACATCTGGTACATTTGCCAGCTCAGCATCCATTTCATATTATCAACCATGGTTGGCGCCTGTCCTTCAGGAATGCGTAACCAGTCTTTATAAAACTGAATATCCTGCGCTTCGGTGCTATACATACGTGGAAGAAAGGTAGTATGATCAAACACGGTTTCAACCTTTCGGCCGGCATTTTCATATTTGGTTTTTCCCTTACGGTATATGATGCTTCCCTCGTTTTGCTCAACAGCTTTGGCATCATAGTACTGGCCAAATAACAATGGGTTTTCGCCGTATTGGATGCGGTTCAGATAGCCATAAAGCGTAAACGCATTATCTGGATGGGAGTTATTTAAATCGGGATTGGCCGTAGCCCTGATGGGAATATATGCAAATGAGCCATAACCAAAATATATAAAGGCCAGGCAAAGCAAAGCAAGGTTTAAAACAGGTTTTTTAGCACGGATACTGTAGATTATGCCGGCTACTAATGCGGCCACTATCAGCAATATAAAGAAAAAGGCACCAGTACCAAACCCCAGTCCCAGAGAGTTTACAAAGAAAAGATCAAAGTAGGCGGCAAATTTTATAGTATATCCCCTAACTCCATATTGTACCAATCCAAGTATAACAATGCCCGAAAGTATAGCCAGGATACCATTGCCAACAGTAATTTTTTTGCTCCTGCGGAAAAAATAAACTATGGCTAATGCCGGAATAGTTAATAAGTTAAGCAAGTGTATACCTATTGATAAACCAATAACATACGCTATAAAAACCAGCCATTTATCAGCACCTTTTTCATCGGCATGGGCATCCCATTTTAATATGGCCCAAAATACAATGGCAGTACATAATGATGACAGCGCAAATACGATGGTTTCAACAGCTGAGAACCAAAAAGTATCGGTGTAAGTAAAAGCCAATGCGCCAACAAGTCCTGCACCCATGATGAGGATAAGATTTGTTTGGTTAACAACATCATCGCGTTTATCCAATATCAATTTTTTAGCTAATGCGGTAATTGTCCAAAACAGGAACATAATGGTAGCACCACTGGCAATTGCCGAACCCATATTGGTAAAATAAGGAACCTTGGTATTATCGCCCAGTGAAAGAAGGGAAAACAATTTACCCAACATGGCAAATACAGGATATCCGGGTTGGTGGGCTACCTGTAAACGGTAGGCGCATGAAATAAATTCGCCGCAATCCCAAAAACTTACGGAAGGTTCTAAGGTTAGAATATAGGTCACTGAGGCTATAATAAAGCAAAGCCAGCCTAAAAGATTATTGATTTTTTTGTACTGCATTTATATAAATAGTAATGGTTTCGTCGCGCGGGCAAATATCATGATTTTTACAGCTTATTTAAAAAAAACCGATCGACGATGTCAAATTTAACATTTATTAACTTTTAAAGGCGCGCTATTACATGCATCACAATTAAGGCGGCTACTAAGTTTGATTATAATGGAACCTGTAAAAGCTTCATTTAGAACAATTAATAAGGAAAACAAATTTGTACTATTTTGCATTTATTAGGTGACTTTCGTTTTTTATATTCTGTATCCTAAAATATGAGGGTTATAATAAGCCATATATAAGGATGAATAAATCATAAACAAAACGAAATTTTTATGTTACAATAAATAATACTTATTTTGTTGCGATGCAAAAACTCTACTCCGTAAGTTTCAGAAAAACATTTTTGTTGGCCGGGATAATCCTTTTTTCGGTACAATTATGTCAAGGCCAATCTACTTATTTGCCTAACTCCTACCAGCTTTATCAAAAGTTCAACGCCGATATTTATTCGACAAAAAGCGCGTTTCATACTTCATTACGGCCATTTTTGATTGATAGTTTAATTCAACATTCTTATGATTCGGTAATGAATGTTGGTGTAAATAATAATCGTAAAAGCTGGCTGGACCGAAAAATATTTAATGAACATCTTTTTGAAGTTAATAAACCCGACTATACTTTTTACGGGGATATTATACTCGATCTACAAGCCGGGACTGATTTCACATCTAAAAAATCAACCTATTTAAATACCCGCGGCTACCAGGTAGGCGGCACCATTGGTACCAAATTCTCGTTTTATACCAGTGGTTTTGAAAATGCGGCTAAATTCCCTTTATACTACAGCAATTTGGTTGGTGTAGATCGCTTTATACCTGGACAGGCTTATTTGCGGAACTATAGCGGTATAGCAAAAAACACTGCAGACTGGTCATACGTTACCGCAATTTTGTCATATAATTTTACCAAGAACTTAAATGTAACTTTAGGCGAGGATAAAATGTTTATAGGTGATGGCTACCGGTCTTTATTGCTATCTGATTATGCTGCTAATATGCCTTTGTTAAGAGTTACAGCTAACTTAGGCAAGCATGTTCAATACATGGCTACATGGGCTTATATTGAAGATACTCGTGAAACCAAATTTGATACCTTTGGCAGCAACCGCCGTAAATGGGCATTTTTTCATTATATCGACTGGAATGTAAGTAATCGTGTTTCATTCGGGTTCTTCAATGCCCTTATATCGCCAGAAGCTGATGAGGCAGGCAACAGGCGCGGTTTTGACGTGAATTTTATAAATCCCCTTTTGTTTTCGAGCTCCTTAGGCCCATCTCAGCAACCAAAGGATAATACATTAATTGGTTTTACAGGCAAGTATAAAATATTTGATAAAACCGCATTATATGCCCAGCTATTATTGGATAGGTTTAAAGCCAGTGATTTCTTTTCGGGTAATAACACTGATAATACAAATGGCGTACAGGTGGGTATACGCGGAGCCGATCTGTTACAGGTTAAGCGCTTTAATTACATTTTTGAATTTAATACAGTTAAACCATACACTTACCAAAATACAAACACCATCAGCAGTTATGCATTTTATGGCGATCCGCTGGCGCATCCTTATGGTGCAAATTTCAGGGAGATTTTGGGTATATTGAATTACTCTTTTGGCCGGATCGATCTGCAAGGACAGGTAAATTATGCCAAATATGGCCTTGATGCTACAACGGCTATAAACAATGGTAAAATTGTAACTAAGCCATTGGTACCTACTGCCAACACAACTACAACTATAGGCCAGGGAATAAATACCCAACTTTATTATGCCGAAGGTACTGTATCATTCCTCCTTAATCCAAAGTATAACCTGCGTTTTGAGCTAAGCGGCTTATATCGACAGGAAAAGAACAGTGCAGCAGACAACAAAACTACCATGGTAACTTTTGGACTAAGAAGCTCGTTCAGGAATTTGTACCACGATTTTTAGCAGGACCTAAAGTTCATAGTGCGATATAATTTTACGGATATTATTTTATATCAATAATGAAAGATGATCATTTAGCCTGTTTGCGTATGTTTAACCAACATATCAGCAATCCACAGTTTAAAGATCCTGCAGATGTTGTAAAATATATGGTAGCTATGCAGGCACAGGATTATGCCGGTGCTAAATGGGCTATTGGTTTACGGATGCAAAATGCACATGACACTGTTATTGAACAAGCCATAACCGAAGGTAAAATACTGCGAACCCACCTGCTTAGACCAACCTGGCACTTTGTATCGCCGGTTGATATTCGCTGGATACTTGCACTTACCGCTCCCCGCATTAATAGCATTAATGCGGGGATGTATAAAAAGTTTGAAGTAGATAATGCTATTTTCAACAAGAGCAACGATGTGTTGGTAAAAGTAATGGAGGGGAACCAACAACTTACCCGCGCCGAAATTACCGAATCATTAAACCAGGCCGGCATAGCAACAGATGATCTGCGATTAACTATACTCCTAATGCATGCGGAACTCGACGCCGTTATTTGCAGCGGTGCCCGAAACGGCAAACAATTTACCTATACGTTGCTAGATGAAAGAGTACCCCAAACTCCACAGTTAACCAATGAAGAAGCGTTAATTAAGTTAGCCACCGGCTATTTTAAAAGCCGTGGGCCTGCTACCGTACATGACTTTGCCAATTGGTCTGGGCTTACCATTGCTGATGCGGCCATTGGACTGGAAAATATTAAAGAGCAATTGATCGGCATAAAATCTGACGGAAAAACCTATTGGATGGCAAATAATAATGATGCCATTATCGCCACAAAACATGATGCCTATTTATTACCCGCCTTTGATGAATTTGCTATTGCTTATAAATATCGGGATGCTTTAGTTAATCCCAAATACCTGGCGCAAGCCCGTCATGTAATTTTTGATCCGGCTATTGTGATTGACAACCAGGTTGTGGGCAACTGGAAACGGGCCATTAAAAGTAACAAGGTCGACGTCAGCTTAAACTTATATGGTAACCTTAATAAAGCGCAAACAAAGGCAGTAGAAATAGCAGCCAATAGATTTAAAAAATTCCTTTTATAACTTCCCGGGAAAATTGTCCATGCATTGACGAAATTCATCCATGTTACAGCGTCGCTAACGTTTGCACATTTGTACTGTCAATAACGACAATTAAAACATAACAACAATGGCACGTTTAAAAGCATTAAGTCCTGATGAAGCAACAGGCAAAACAAAAGAATTATTTAACGCTATACAAGGCAAATTAGGTGTGGTACCAAATATGATGCGCACCATGGGTAATTCACCTGCCTTGCTGGAAGGTTACCTTAACTTTAGCGGAGCGTTGGCGCATGGCAAACTTGGTGCAAAAACCGGCGAACTATTGGCCCTCGCTATATCTGAAACTAACAGCTGTGACTATTGTGTATCTGCCCATACATATATTGGCGAAAAATTGGTTCATATTGATGCTGCAACTTTGCAAAGCGCACGTAGTGGCAGCAGCGATGACGCCAAAACCGAAGCCGCATTAAAATTTGCCAACACCTTGGTGGCTAAAAAAGGGTTAGTAAATGATACTGACGTTGATGCAGTTAAGGCAGCCGGTTTTACAGACGGTGAAGTTGGCGAGATTGTTGGTCATGTAGCTTTAAATATATTAACTAACTACTTTAATAATACTGCCGCAACTGAAATTGATTTTCCGGCAGTAAAAGCATTAAATGCTGTTGAAGCATAAGGAAAATATAATCAGGATGTAAGAATTGAGATGTAAGAGTTTTATCTTGATTCTTACATCCTGACTATTGGTTCTTATGTTTAATTTTAATCAATCAAAATATTTTGTCATGGAAAATAAACGATATCCCCTCCCTCCTTTTAACATGGAAACGGCCCTGCAAAAGGTGCAAGCAGCTGAAGATGCCTGGAATACCCGTGATCCCGAAAAGGTTAGCCTGGCCTATACTATTGATACCGAATGGCGCAACCGAACTGATTTTTTGAATGGACGCGAAGAAGTAAAACAGTTTTTAAAAAAGAAGTGGGAAAAGGAGCTGGATTATAAGCTAAAAAAAGAGCTTTGGGGTTTTCGCGAAAATCGTATGGCCGTAAGGTTTGAGTATGAATGGCATGATCATAACGGTCAATGGTATCGCAGTTATGGTAATGAGCTTTGGGAATTTGATGAAAACGGTTACATGCAAAAAAGATTTGCCAGCATCAATGATATGCCCATAGCCGAAACCGATCGTAAGTTGTTTTAAACTAATTTTATTATGAATTACCCACAAATTGCTTTTACAGAAGCTGTGAAGGATTTCCAGGTGCGTTATGGAAGCCGGGCCAGTTATGGCCGGCAGGAGGAGTTTAGATATACTGATGGACTTACAGAAAGCGAGGCAGATTTCATAGCTCACCAGGATAACTTTTATATGGCAACCATAAGCGAAAGCGGATATCCTTACATCCAGTTTCGAGGCGGGCCAAAGGGATTTTTAAAAGTACTTGATCATGAAACTTTAGGTTTTATTGATTTTGGCGGTAACAAACAATATATTTCAACAGGAAATTTAGCTACCAATAGTAAGGTGGCTTTATTCCTATTAGATCAGGCTGCAAAGGCCCGTTTAAAAATATTTGCTGAAGCAAGTGTTTTAGATATTGATGGCAATACAGAATTATATGATAAACTTAACCTGGATGATTATAAATTTAAACCAGAGCGTATTATTCTGTTAAAGGTTAAAGCGTATGACTGGAATTGCCCTCAGCACATTACCCCCAGGTATACGGTAGAGGAAATACGGGATGAGTTTATGGCGCAGCATGAGTATATTAATAAACTGCGGACCGAGAACGCGGAACTTAAGGCGCAATTAGCATCAATTAAATGACCGATTCGCAAAATACATTTACACTGGTTGATCCGGTGAGCGGAAACCTTGCCTTTAAGTTGTTTTTATTTGAGGATAATAGTTATTTCGATCATTTACAACGAAATAACTATTTTTCGGTTATTTGGGTAAAAGAAGGATCGGGTAAGTTAAAGTCCGATTTTTCGGAGTATGATTTTGAAGAGAATAACCTGCTGGCATTTACTCCATATCAACCTTTTATGTTATCTACAGAAAAGCCAATAAGCGGAGTAGCCATTCAATTTCACCCCGATTTTTTTTGTATCCATAAGCATCATAAGGAGGTTTCGTGCAGTGGCATTTTGTTTGACAATATTTATCATCCCCCCTTTGTGAGGATTGATGAGGTAAGCGCCGCTACATTTAATGTGGTTATTGACCAGGTAAGAGCCGAAATGCAAAATAAAGGGTTAGCCCAATTTGAGATCCTGGTTTCCTATCTCAAAATTTTTCTGATCACGGCATCGCGGTTAAAAGCAGAACAGCAGGAATTGAGCCGGCATCCGGATGATGTTAATAAAGAGCCGTTTATATTGCAGAATTTGCAGGAAGCCATTGAAGCACATTACAGAACCAAACACAGCGCAAGCAATTATGCCGATATGCTCAATATTTCTGCAAAAGCATTGGCCCGTATCACCAAAGCTCATTTCAATAAGACCATTAGTAACCTCATAGCCGAACGTATTATTATTGAGGCTAAGCGGGAACTTTATTTAACCAATAAGCCTGTAAAGGAAATTGCGTGGGAATTGGGTTACGATGATGAATATTATTTTAGTCGTTTTTTTAAAACCAACGCCGATGTTTCACCACAAATGTACAGAGATACGGTAGGTTTCGGTAGGGCAAGTGGAGATCAGCATATAAACTAAAACTTATACATTTATATTTGGTTAAAATTTTAATACTAAATATTATGCCCGAATTACCAGACCTCCAGGCATTCAGCTATAATCTCAACAAAAAAATTGGCGGCAAAACCGTTAAGGAGATTATTATTGTTAATGCTAAAAAACTGAATGTTACCCATAAAGAACTTAAGGATACACTTGAGGGCCAAAAGCTGGATAAGGTATACCGAGAAGGCAAAGAACTTTACTTTAAATTCGACAAAGGTGATACATTGGCACTACACCTAATGCTTCATGGCAAGCTGTTTTTGTTTGAGGGAAAGAACGGAAATAAATACCCGATAATTGAACTACATTTTAGTGACGATACTGGCCTGGTACTCACAGATTTCCAGGGCATAGCCACCCCTACTTTAAATCCCGAAGAAAAGGAAGCGCCGGATGCGATGGAGATCGACAGTAATTTTTTAAAAACGCGGCTGGCCAAAACAAAAACCAATATTAAAACCGTACTGCTGGATCAAAAGATCATCAGAGGTATTGGTAATGCATATGCTGACGAGATTCTATGGGATGCGGGAATCTCCCCTTTTTCGGCAAGTAACAAAATTCCGGAGGACAAGTTAAAAGACTTGACGAAATCAATTGAAAGCGTTTTAACCAATGCCGAAAAATCTATCCTTAAATCAAATCCGGATATCATCAGTGGTGAAATAAGGGATTTTATGCTCATTCACAACTCCAGGAAAACACATAGCCCAAAAGGTGCTGAGATCAGGATAAAAGAAGGCACCCGGAAAACTTATTATACTGATGAGCAGGAGTTGTTTGAGTAAATAATAATCCTTAGCTCAATTATGCTAATTTCGGTATAACTGAGCTAAGGTTATTGTTTATTTCAGTTTCTTTACCAGTACATTAAAATCGGCACCAACCACCGGAATTTTCTTCCACTCGGAGCTGTTGGCATTCTTATGGAAAGTGCCGCCATTAAATAAACCACAGGCAAAACCAATATATAATCCGTTTTTGGTGGTCAAAAACTCTATCGACACTAAAATATCTCCGCTAACATTAATTTTGTATGGAGACAGATCAACGCTAACTAACTGGTGCTCTTCCGTGTTATTTTTTTTAATGATACCTTTTATCTCCTCTTTTACAAGGTTAGTATCTGATGGTAGTTTTCCATTCATTTGATAAACATTTACTTTAAATGCAATGCTATCACCTGCCCGGTTATCTGCGTGGAAATTAAGCTTAAGCAGTTCTACAGGTTTATGTCCCGCATTCATCATGACGCCAACTTGCGCGCCTTTTACAGCGGTAAAAGAAGTATTGGTTGATCCTTTTCGGGCCTTGTTCCCAATGGTTTTGGTTTTATCCTGCGCAAAACTACCTATCGCAATAAAGCAAAGTAAGCATGCAGTGATAATTTTTAAGGTTGAAGGTTTTGATAAATTGTGATATTTAAGTTTCATAAAGCAATTATATAAGATGTGTAATTAAATGGAAGACGATGGTATGCTTAAATTGGTTGCATATCACCATTTTAAATTCATTTAATTATTGTCTTAAATATAACTATCTATAAATAAGTTAAATAAGATTTTATTTTTTGATCATTTTATAATGCCTGATACCTGCTTCTTCAAATTCGGGCCCGGTTTCTTCAAATCCAAATTTTTTATATAATGAAACTGCCTGTATCTGGGCATGCAGGTAAATATAAACAGCATCAGCCGGGAGATCATCCAGGACGGCTTGTACAAGAGCTTGCCCTACACCAAATCCTCTGAATTTTTGTAATACAGCAAAACGCTCCAGCTTATAACCTTTGTCAGTTTTTCTCCACCGGCAGGCACCTGCAGCTTCACCATCAACAGTAGCTAAAAAATGATTTGATTCATCTTCAAATTCCCATTCCAATTCAGGGGGGCAATTTTGTTCAACTACAAAAACTTCTGTGCGTACGGCATATACTTTGTCAAGATTTTCCTGTGTGGTTGCTTTGCTTACTACGATTTTTGAGGGCATTGATGTAATGAGGTTTTAATTTATAGGAATTAATTTTATTGGTATGATTTTCTTCTGCAGCATCAATTGAATGTGTGCAGGTAATGTCGTCTTCCTCCTCTGCAAGTTCAGATAATTGCACATAAAATTTATGCAACAGATCAAGTTCCTGTTCGTTTAGGTCCTCAATATCAACCATACGGTTACTCGCTCCCTGGTGAGACGCTAGCAGTTCATTTAATTTTAAATGTATGGCTTTTGAATCTTTATTCTGTGATTTTTGAATCAAAAAAACCATTAAAAAGGTAACAATGGTGGTACCGGTATTAATGATAAGCTGCCAGGTGTTTGAGTATTGAAAAATTGGACCTGTAACTCCCCAAACAACAATTATGGCTACTGCGCCTATAAAAGCTGCCGAACTACCGGTGGCTATAGTTGCCCAGTTGGCAAACTTTTCAAATAAATTTTTTTTCTTTCTAGCGCTCTTTGCCATTGGTGTGTTTTTTATGTAAAGTAGATCGCCTTATTTAACAACAAAGCGCCAATACAACAAATGTACCGGCGCTTTGTTAGTTTTTAATGAATATTATAATTTACTGTTAACGTCAACGCAATTAAGGTCTTCGAAAGCAACAGCAAGTCTTTTTACAAAGGTTTCTTCACCTTTACGCAACCAAACACGTGGATCGTAATATTTTTTGTTTGGAGAATCTTCACCCTCTGGGTTTCCAATTTGGTCTTGAAGATAAGCTTCTTTTGATTTGTAGTAATCTTTTATACCTTCCCAGTAAGCCCATTGCATGTCTGTATCAATATTCATTTTTACAGCGCCATATGAAATAGCCTCACGAATTTCTGCCTGGCTTGAGCCGCTACCACCGTGAAATACAAAGTTGATAGGTTTATCGGCAGTTAAACCAAATTTTTGTTTTACATACTCTTGTGAGTTATGCAGGATAACTGGCTGTAATTTAACATTACCTGGTTTGTAAACACCGTGTACGTTACCAAAAGCAGCAGCTACTGTAAAACGCGGGCTAACTTTTGAAAGGTGCTCATATGAATAGGAAACCTCTTCTGGCTGAGTGTATAAACGTGAGCTGTCAACATCAGAGTTGTCAACGCCATCTTCCTCACCGCCGGTTACGCCTAATTCAATTTCAAGTGTCATACCCATTTTAGCCATACGCTCAAGGTATTTAGCACTGATCTCGATATTTTCTTCCAAAGGTTCTTCAGAAAGATCAAGCATGTGTGATGAAAAAAGAGGTTTTCCTGTTTCTGCAAAGAATTTTTCGCCGTGATCTAACAATCCATCAATCCACGGTAAAAACTTCATTGCAGCATGGTCTGTATGTAAAATAACAGCTACACCATAATGCTCTGCCAGCAAGTGAACGTGCTTTGCAGCAGATACACCACCTAATATACAGGCTTGTAATTTTGAATTATCTAATGATTTGCCGGCGTAAAATTGTGCACCGCCATTTGATAGCTGAATAATAACCGGGGAGTTTACCAGTTTAGCTGTTTCCATAACTGCGTTAATGGTATTTGTACCAATAACGTTTACTGCCGGTAAAGCAAACTGATGCTTTTTAGCTGCTTCAAATAGTTCCTGCACTTGATCTCCGTGCAGAACACCTTTATAATTTTTTAAATCCATGAGCTTTTATTTGGGCCTCGAAGTTATAAAATTTCTTTGTTTTAGGTAAGAAAACTTGTTATTATTGATTGAATATTAACATTTTGTTCAGCAAAATTGGCAAAGTATATTTAAAAGGTAGTAAAAATGGGATTTATATATCAAAATAATGTTTTTTACTAAAAATAAAGCCCTTTTATTGCGGATTTGGCATAAAAACGGCCTTGCGTATTTTTGATAAATAATTTTTATGCCGACAAGTTTTTTATCCCTTAGTACTTGTTTAATATTTTTCGTTTCTTTGTAGTCAATTGAAAGAGCTAGATATAGATATGGCGTGGTTTAAACGAGAGTTGAAAGGGATAATTACGACTACTGAGGAAAAGAAGGAAACCCCTGATGGTATCTGGAATAAATGCCCTAATTGTAAGAAACCTTTACATTATTCTGAGCAGGTTGAAAATCAATATGTTTGCCACTATTGTGGCTATCACCTGCGCATTGGTTCAAAAGAATATTTTTCTGTTCTGTTTGATGATAACGAGTTTACAGAACTGTTTGAAAATCTTACATCGGGCGATCCGCTGCACTTTGAAGATACCAAAAAATACACCGACAGGCTTGCTGAAACTCAGTCAAAAACGGGTTTAAAGGATGCAATACGTTCTGGTGTAGGTAAAATAGACGGACAGGATATTGTTATTGCCTGTATGGATTTCAATTTTATTGGTGGTTCAATGGGTTCTGTAGTTGGGGAAAAAATAGCCCGCTCCATTGATTATAGCATCGCCAACAAGATCCCATTTCTAATGATCTCGAAATCGGGTGGTGCAAGAATGATGGAAGCAGCATTTTCATTAATGCAAATGGCAAAAACATCAGCTAAACTTGCTTTATTATCACAGGCTAAGATCCCGTATATATCTTTATTGACGGATCCAACAACGGGTGGAGTAACTGCATCTTACGCCATGCTGGGCGATATCAACATAGCCGAACCAGGTGCTCTGATAGGTTTTGCCGGCCCGAGGGTGATTAAAGAAACTATTAAAAAGGATTTGCCTAAAGGCTTCCAAACTGCAGAGTTTGTTCAGGAACATGGTTTTCTTGATTTTATCGTTGACCGCAGGGAAATGAAAGAGAAATTAGCGTCGTTTTTGAAAATGATGAAGAATTAGGTTTATTCGATACAAAATACAAATTAAAGGCTATCCGTTTTGGGTAGCCTTTATTCATTAAAAGCAGCGAGTTATTTTGTTATCGCAGCGCATTGTGCACCGGCTCCAGGTATTTCTCTGTCAGGAAGGTCAGCAAAGCTTCCATCTTCATGCAAAACTCTTAGATTTTTTCTGTTAGGCCCAGACCTTTCCAGGTTGAATTCATTTTGGTAGGTACTCATATCAAAATTTCTGTGACTTCCTCCTACCCTGTTGTTGTAGCCCCGATTTCTATCGGGTTCTCCATAGCTGTTCATTATCATGTCCTCCTCTATATTTTATGGTTAAAATATTAGTTCTACTAAACATTTGTTTAGCACTGGTTCATGACAATATATTTATTCAGTATTAAGTAAGGCCGACCCTAACATGTGCCAGGTTTAATTTGTCGTCATAAACCCTATTGTTACTTTAACTCATTATTATCCAAATTATTATCCAAAATCGTTTTCGAATTTTAGACTGTTTTGGAATTATATTAGATGTTTACAATTTAGCGCGGTGTAGCGGGTGTTCTTATATTCCCTCTGTACCAGGTTCGTGCCCTATCATTCTACCCGTTGTTCTTCCATGCGGGCGACTTTCAAAATCTGTTTTAGCTGGCCCTACGGACGGGAATTCTTTTTTGTTGGGTGGAGTGACGTCGTTTTGTTCACTGTATGAAGTATCGGCGCCTTTTTGTGGCTGATCAACTTCTGATTGGGTATGGTAGCCTGTACCTTCGTTTTCAGATTCATGTTCCTCTGGTATTTCATCAGGGTCATCACCGTTTTTATTCTTTTTCAAATTATCGTGCCTTTGACCTGGAAACGAATTGCTTGTTCGTTTCAAATCGTTACGATTTTCATCCTGGTTATTCCGGGATTCTTCTTTATTTGTGTTCATAGGTTTTAAATTTTATATTAATTAATAAACCTATTGAATTATTATTTTGTTTTCGAAATAAGAAAATAATTTTCTAGAATTGAGTGGTTATGCTGAATTTTCGTCTTTTTTTGCAATGGCGTTTAAGAGGGCCGCCCCGCGTTCGATAGGTAGATTAGTTTATGCAAAGATTGTGTAGTGCCTGTTCGGGATGTCTAAACCTAAAAAACTCGTCGAGGTAGTTTTGTCTTTGCAAGCTCCATTGCTTTGTACAAGTTATGGTGAGCAAAAAAGAGCGGGAGAAGAATTATAAATATTCAATGCTTGAGTCAGCGTTGAAGTAAGGCAAGATCAATTGGCGCTTAATGAGCCTTACGAAGTCGTTAAAACTTCGTAAGGCTTATGAGCAAAGGATTATGCGTTAACCAAACAAAGTTCTTTTACTTTGGCAACGGTAAAATCAACTTCATCTTTTGTGTTATATTTTGAGAAAGAAAATCTAACCGAAGGCCGTGATGAGCTTGCCCCAATTGCTGTAAGTACATGTGAACCAATATCGGTACCAGAACTGCAGGCGCTGCCACCAGAAGCCGAGATTCCAGAAATATCAAGATTGAATAACAACATGTCAGCCATTTCCATTTCCGGAAAGGCAACGTTAAGCACTGTATACAAGCTCTTGTCCGCGTCAATTTCTCCATTAAAGTTTACACCAGGTATCTCGTTAGTCAATTTACCTATCATGTATGATTTTAAATTCTGGATGTGGGCCTGGTGTTGTTCCATTTCGGCATAAGCTATTTCAAGTGCTTTAGCCAGGCCTACTATACCATAAATATTTTCGGTACCACCACGCATATTGCGTTCCTGGGCGCCACCGTATATAAATGGTTTTATTTTAATGCGGTGGTTAATATGTAAAAAACCTACACCCTTTGGCCCATGCAATTTGTGGCCTGCGCAAACTAAAAAATGAGTTTTAAGCTTGCTGAGGTCGTGGCGGTAATGCCCCATTGTTTGTACAGTATCGCAGTGATAGATGGCGTTATAGGATTCGCATAGGTCGCCAATGCGATTCATATCCGATAGTGTGCCTATCTCATTATTCGCATGCATAATAGATACAAAACTGCGTTCGTTATCCTTAAGCAAGGTTTCCAGATGATCATAATCAACATTGCCTTTGCTATCAATATTAACAAAACTCAATTTTATAATGCCCGATTTTTCCATCGCTTCCAGCGTATGGAGCACAGCATGATGTTCAATATGACTGGTTATGGCATGCGTAATGTTATGATCAACAATGCCACAGCGGATTGCGGTATTATCAGCTTCGGTACCACTTGATGTGAAAAATATCTCTGCAGGCGAAGTATGCAGCAAGTTGGCAATGGTTTTGCGTGATCTTTCAACCAGGGTTCTTGCCTCACGGCCATGTGAGTGGATAGATGATGGATTACCAAAATGGCTTTCCATTACTTTATACATTTCTTTTAAAACTTCCGGATCAAGCGGCGTTGTAGCAGCATTGTCAAAATAAACACGCATCTTATCTAATTAGTGAGTTGGTGAATTTGTGCGTTAGTGACTTTTTTTTGACCTTCAATCACTAACCGTTAATTCAATAGTTAATTCAAAATTTCTTTAATATCAGCAATTATCTTATTTGCCAATCCGTTTGCAACCGTTTCTGAGTTGCCTTCGGAGTAAATACGGATAATTGGTTCAGTGTTTGAACGGCGCAAATGTACCCATTCTTTATCAAACTCTATTTTTAGACCATCAATGGTGGAGTGAGGTTGTTTATCGTATTTTTCTTCAACCTTGATTAAAAGGGCATCGATATCCATTTCGGGTGTTAAGGTTATCTTATTTTTAGATATAAAATAACCCGGATAAGACCGGCGCAAGTTTGAAACCGATTTGCCGGATTTAGCCAAATGAGTTAAAAACAGAGCAATACCAACTAATGCATCACGACCGTAATGCAGTTCGGGATAAATTACGCCGCCATTACCTTCACCGCCAATAACCGCGTTAACTTCTTTCATTTTGTTAACTACGTTTACCTCACCTACGGCCGAAGCGTGGTATTCGCCACCGGCTTTTTCTGTAACATCACGCAGGGCCCGGGTTGATGACAGGTTGGATACTGTGTTCCCCAAATTATGCTGTAAAACATAATCTGCAACTGCCACCAGCGTGTATTCTTCGCCAAACATATTACCGTCTTCGCACACAAAGCAAAGGCGATCAACATCCGGATCAACAGCTATACCTAAATGAGCTCTTTTACTTAAAACCTCTTTTGATAAAGCGGTAAGATTCTCTGGAAGTGGTTCCGGGTTGTGAGGGAAATTGCCATCGGGTTCGCAATACAATTCGTGAATAGTATTTACCCCCAGGGCTTTCAGTAAAGCCGGTACAAAAATACCGCCTGTGGAGTTAACACAGTCAATTACTACATTAAAATCAGCTTTTTTGATTGCGTCAACGTCAACCAATGGCAAAGCCAGCACAAGGTCGATATGTTTTTGCAGCCAGCTGGCATCCTGGGTTATTTTACCCAGATCATTAACATCAGCATATGTAAAATCACTGTTTTCTGCAATCTCCAATACTTCTTTACCATCGGCATCACTTATAAATTCACCATCGGCATTAAGCAATTTTAAGGCGTTCCATTGTTTTGGATTATGGCTTGCCGTAAGGATAATTCCACCTGCAGCATGCTCGCCGGTTACAGCCAATTCTACAGTAGGCGTGGTTGACAGGCCAAGATCAATAACATCAATGCCTAATCCCTGCAGCGTGCCAATAACCAGGTTGTTTACCATGATGCCGGATAAACGTGCATCGCGGCCAATAACAATTTTCTTAATGCCAGATTTTTTGACCGCCCAGGCACCATAGGCCGAAGTGAATTTTACAATATCTAGCGGTGTTAAACCATCGCCAACCGCACCACCGATGGTGCCGCGTATACCCGAAATTGATTTTATAAGTGTCAAGATGTTGTTGTTTTTTTGTACCACAAAAGTAAGGTATTTAACCAATAGCAGGGTACAAATTATATTTTTCTGCAAACGTTTGCTCAGCAAAAAATGCCCAGAATAACTCAGCAAACAGCCTTATAACATTATTATAGTTTAATGAGCATAGGGTATCCTGTAGCTAAAGCATATTTACCAGTAAACTAAAATGAGTTTAAAAGTTTATTAGCTCGCTATTATAAAACTTGTTTTAAAGTATTTAATAACTTTGAGCCGAAACTATAAAATTGACAATTACATCAATGCCAGATTATATCTTACAGCTCGACCGGCATTTATTTTACTTTATCAACCATGACCTAACGAACCCATTTTTCGATTTGGTGATGCCCTGGCTGCGTAATCCTAAATTCTGGATCCCGCTGTATATTTTCATTATTGTTTTTTGTTTGTGGCGATATAGAAAGGTAGGTGCGATTATTATTGTATTGCTGGCTACAACGGCTGGTTTTGCCGATTTTACAAGCGCCAGCATAATCAAGTACAATGTTAAGCGGCTTCGCCCCTGCCGCGACCCTGTTGTAGGTATTACTGATATAAACCGCATCCCCTGCGGATCGGGTTATAGCTTCCCCTCAACACACGCTACCGATCATTTTGCCATGGCTATATTTTTATGCCTCGTTTTTGGAAAAAAATGGCGCTGGGTGTGGTTTTTAGCAATTTTATGGGCATCGTTGATTTGTTTTGCACAAGTATATGTTGGCGTGCATTTTCCGGTAGATGTGATCTGCGGAGCCATTTACGGATCTGTAGTCGGTATCTTGTTTGCTTACCTGTTTAAAAAAATACAACCTGCGTTTTAATGGAGATCTGGAAAGTTTTAATATTGTTTTTAAGTGCCTCATGCGGCGGATTAGCCGTTTTTCTTTTTAAAGGTGATAGCCATAAAATGCTGAAACTGGTTCTCTCGTTTAGCGGGGCATACCTGTTTGGTATAACTGTTTTGCACTTAATTCCTGATGCCTATCATGGCAATGATAATTATGTAGGTGTATTTATATTGATCGGTTTCCTGTTCCAGATAGTACTGGAACAATTCTCAGATGGGATTGAGCATGGTCATATGCACAGGCATACCCATGATCTGGCTATGTTTCCTGTTGGTATTATGGTGAGCCTTTGCCTGCATGCTTTTCTTGAAGGTATGCCGTTGGCGCAGGGAAACCAAAATCAATTGGTTTATGGCATAGCATTACATCATATACCAGCCTCTTTTGCTTTAGGTACCGTGTTATTGACTAATAAACAGGGAAAACAAAAGACCGTATTTTTTATCTTGCTATTTGCTATAATGGCACCCGCCGGATATTTTTTTAGCAACGCATTAAGTACCGGTGATATTGGTAATCTGCAGCATTACTTTAACCGGATAATGGGTATAGTTATTGGAATATTCCTGCATATTTCCACCACCATCCTATTTGAATCAAGTGCCGATCATAGATTTAACTTGCGGAAGATGATGGCAGTGTTGTTGGGCGTTGCTATTGCGCTGGTTGGATTTTTGGGAGAGTTATAATATAAGTTCAAGCCCATCCTTAAAGGACGGTCGCTTGAACTTATTGTTTAATTTATGCTTTCTAACATCTTAATATACAATTCAATACCTTCCCTTATTTCATCTACATATACAAATTCATCTGCTGTATGTGAACGTGCTGAATCACCCGGACCCACTTTTATTGATGGGATATCCAACAGTGATTGATCAGATGTGGTTGGTGAACCATAAGTTGTTCGGCCTAAAGCAATACCAGCCTGCACAATAGCGTGTTCCATTGGTATGGATGATGGTTTTAAGCGAATAGATCTCGGTTTAACATCACAATTTACATGCTGGCGAATAATCTCCAATACTTCCTCGTTACGGTAGGCATCAGTAACCCGCACATCAACCGTAAATACACAGCTGGCCGGTACAACATTATGTTGCGAGCCGGCATTGATAATGGTTACAGACATTTTTATAGGTCCAAACACTTCTGATTCCTTTGGGAATTTGAAACTGCGAAACCATTCAATATCTGCCAATGCCTTGTAAATAGCGTTTTCACCCTCCTCGCGGGCGGCATGCCCCGCTCTGCCGTGTGCGGTGCAATCAAGCACCATTAAACCGCGTTCGGCTATTGCTAATTGCATTAAGGTAGGTTCTCCTACTATTCCAAAATCCAGTTTACCCAATTCTGGTATGATCAATTCCAGCCCGTTTACTCCGGAGATTTCTTCTTCGGCAGTAGTAGCTAAGCAAAAATTGTATTTTAAGTTTTCCTTATCATGAAAATAAAGAAACACCGAGATAAGTGATACCAGGCAACCGCCTGCGTCGTTACTGCCGAGACCAAAAAGTTTGCCATCTTCAATTTGGGCATCATAAGGATCGCGGGTATAGCCCGAATTTGGTTTTACTGTATCATGATGTGAATTGAGCAGGATTGTAGGCTTTGCGGGGTCAAAATGTTTGTTCCAGGCCCATATATTGTTTAGTGTACGATGGGTTGTTACTCCATGCTGCTGTAAAAATTCATTAATAAGATCGGCAGTGCGGTCCTCCTCTTTGCTAAAGGATGGTATAGATATAAGTTGCTGCAGTAAAGTAACTGCCAGTTGAAATAAATTGTTGCTATCGGTCATAGATGTTGGGCTAACTCCCATAATGTTAAGTGGGCAAAATTAATATTTTTTATGTAACGGCAGTGATAAACGGATGGTATAAAATAACCGGGGCAGCTTTAGCATTATAGCAATTAGATGGCATACATCTAAAATAAAGATAAAAAGTACCATCTTCCTGGCCGGGTAAGTTGGTAACCCACAAACCAATATTTATTATGAAAATGGTTATAAACTACATTGTTAAATCGCCTGGAAACCCAAAACACATTAACTCTCCGGAGAACCGTTAAAAAGCTACAGTAAAAAACCGGCACATCTTAAAACTCAAATTAATCCTCTTCCATTTTGGAGTGCTTCCTTGTATCGTTCATGGAAATATAGAGTACAAGGGATAAGGCAATACAAACGGTTACATACCAATAAAACCATTGTGGATGATGATGATTTTTGAATAACAAGGCGATGTATTCCGCCGTTCCACCAAACATGGATACTGCTATGGCATAAGGGAAACCTACACCAAGGGCACGCACATTTGCAGGAAATAGTTCGGCCTTAACAACAGCATTGATTGATGTATAGCCGCTCACAATGATCAATGCGCACAAAATGAGCGCAAAAGCCACCCAAACATCTTTGGTATGGCTTAATAGAGTAAGAATGGGTATAGTACTAACTGTTCCCAATACACCAAAGCCGATCAACAGGGGTTTGCGGCCTATCTTATCTGAAAGTAAACCAAAAACGGGTTGAACCAGCATAAAAACAACCAACGTAAGTGTTGATATTAATGTGGCGCTGGCTTTGCTAAAACCCGAACTGTTTACCAGGAACTTTTGCATGTAGGTGGTAAACGTATAGAAAGCCAGGGTACCACCAATAGTTAGGCCAATAACAGTAAGTACAGCTTTAGGGTGTTTGGCCAACGCACTTATGGTACCATGCATGGAGTCACTTTGATCTTTTTCTTTAGTAAATGATGCCGATTCCTGCAAATTGCGCCTGAGGTACATAGTAATAACGGCTAAAAAAGCGCCTATGCCAAAAGGGATTCTCCACCCCCAATCATGTAATTGTTGTTCGGTTAAAAATGCGCGTTGCAATAAAATGAGTACGCCGAGGGCAAGCAACTGCCCCATTATAAGCGTTACGTATTGAAAACTGGAATAAAAACCCCTACGCTTTTTGCCCGCAATTTCACTAAGGTAGGTGGCACTGGTGCCGTACTCTCCTCCTACGCTTAAACCCTGGATGATACGGGCTATTACCAATAAAACAGGAGCGGCAACACCAATAGATTTATAGCCAGGTGTAACAGCGATGATGAGCGAGCCCACGCTCATTAGTAATACCGATGTGGTGAGCGCTGTTTTGCGGCCGCGTTTATCGGCAAATGTACCCATCAACCAACCACCAATTGGGCGCATTAAAAAGCCGATAGCAAAAATACCGGCTGTGTTTAATAACTGTACAGTTTCATTTTCCTTAGGAAAAAAGGCATCCGAAAAATAGAGGGAAAATGCAGTGTAAACATACCAATCATACCACTCAACCAAATTACCCAACGAACCTGCAATAATTGATTTAATACGGCCACCTGTTGTTTTGGGAAGCGTTATAGTAGAATTAGTCATATTTTAGATGGGGTATGATCAAAGCATAAATGTAAGAGATAAATTTAATTCAAACCGCTTATGTAAATGATTCTGTTGTCAATTTATCCCCTTCTGCTAATGGTCACTACCGCCACCATAAATTGCCCCTTATGATCAGTGCTTGCTCATATCAATGGACGAGGAACTACTCCCCTCATAGTTGCCAAGGTTTTGCAGCATATCGGCAGTCATGCTTTCCAGGTCATAAGTCGGAGCCCAGCCCCAGTCATTCGCTGCCTGCTGGTCGTCAATAGATTCGGGCCAGCTATCCGCAATAGACTGTCTTAAGTCCGGTTGGTAGGTTATCGCTAAAGGTAGAAAATTGTTAATCTGCGCAGCCAGTTCTGCAGGTGTAAAGCTTATCCCGGCCAGGTTATAGGAAGATCGGATAGATAAATTTTCAGCGGGCGCGTCCATCAGTTCCATAGTGGCCCTTACAGCATCTGGCATATAAAGCATTGGCAGTCGCGTTTGCTCACTTAGGTAGCATTCGTAATAACCCTTGCCTACCGCCTGGTGAAATATATCAACAGCGTAATCAGTTGTACCACCGCCTGCTTGTGCAGAATGACTAATTAACCCCGGATAGCGCAAGCTGCGTACATCCAGTCCGTATTGTTTATGATAA
The DNA here is from genome assembly GCF_056405015.1 of Mucilaginibacter sp. P2_A4. NCBI lineage: Bacteria > Pseudomonadati > Bacteroidota > Sphingobacteriia > Sphingobacteriales > Sphingobacteriaceae > Mucilaginibacter > Mucilaginibacter sp. P2_A4. Next base: position 245,881 of record NZ_JBFUCX010000011.1, read on the forward strand.
TACCGGCACCAATGCTCTCCAGCGGCTTTGCTTACCCCGTAAACAGTAGTTGGTTCAATAAGCGCATACTGGCCGCAAAGCTGTTTAGGCGATTCCGGCCCGAAGACAGCTATACTGCTTGGCCAAAAAACTTGCTGTAGCTTCTCCACGCGGGCTACTTCCAATACATTAAGCAAGCTCTGCATATTCAAATCCCATGCACCCAGGGGATTCTTTTCACCATTAGCAGACAGCACCGCTGCAAGATGATAGATATGGGTAACATTCAAACTGGTTACCAATTTTTGAAGTTCGTGCTTGTCCAACACATCAAGGCGGAAATACGGACCTTCTGCGGAAGAAGTTTCATCAATGCTACGGATATCTGTAGCTATCACCCTTTCACGGCCATATTTATCCCGCAATACTTTTACCAGCTCCGTACCAATTTGCCCACAGGCTCCTGTAACCAGGATAATGTCTTGATGATTCATTTATATAGGATAATAGTTGCATCAAAATTCACATTTACAACAATATATTGCTATTTAATTTTTTTATTTGGTTTATTTAATCAAAAAATAGGTTTTTTTAGGTTAAATAATGCGTAATTAATTAAGTTTGATTGTTAATGTGGAAAATCTAATCATATGCTTCATCAACTCGATAACACTGATATCAGCATCCTGAAGATATTACAGGAGAACGCTCGACTCACTAATCAGGAAATAGCCGACAAATTGCACAAAACCGCCTCACCCATATATAGAAGAATTAAACGCTTGGAGGAAGAAGGTTTCATCAAAAAATATGTGGCTGTGCTGGATCCAAAAAAAATAGACCGCGGTTTGATGGCCTTTACCCATGTACAGCTTAAAGATCACTCCCAGGATAGTTTAAGAAATTTTGAACAGGCCATTATTCAGTTACCAGAAGTATTGGAATGTTATCACATGACAGGGGCTTTTGATTTTATATTGCGTGTAGCCGTAAAGGATCTGGATGCCTATCACCAATTTCTGATGCATGAATTGTTTGGCATCATGGCCATCGGATCGGTTCAAAGTACCCTGGTGATGAAACAATCTAAACATGAAGCCGCGTTTCCTATAGATGTACCGTCGAATCCTTTTCCTTCTGCTGGTAAAAGTTAAACGGGTGTAATGAAAATAACTGCTGAGGGTTACTGTTGCTCCTGTTTAAGGATTTATTAGAATTTGATGGGTTAATGATGTTCCAAGCACTGAAATTCGTAAAAGCGGATATTATTAGTGAAATTCGTGGTATGAATTATTTTGAGTTTTATGGCATACCCGAGTCTTTCCATATTGAACCGGCTACGCTAAAAAAGAAGTTTTATGAGCTAAGTAAACTTTATCATCCCGATTTTTATGCCGGAGAAGATGAAGCTAAACAACAGGAAATATTGGAACTATCCACCCTAAATAATAAAGCTTACCAGGTTTTAACCGACCCGGCGCGCAGAATGGAGTACATTTTAAAGCTGCATGACCTGGTTTCTGAGGGTGCAAAACCACAATTACCGGCAGATTTTTTAATGGAAATGATGGATATTAATGAACGCCTGATGGAAGTTGACGACTCGGGAGAGTTAGGATCTATAACAGCGGAAGTGCTTGCTATTGAGGGGGATATTAATGAAAAATTATCCGGATTAACTGCGGGTTATACCAAGCTTGACCATAGTGCGCAGGAAGAACGCCGCATAAAAATTGCAGATATTTATTATAGACAAAAATATTTGTTGCGAATTAAAGAGAGTTTAGATACATTTGCAGCCCGCCTGTAAGGGATCAACGATCACATTACAGCATAGTAAGCCCAGCTGGCGGAATTGGTAGACGCGCTGGTCTCAAACACCTGTGGGAAACCGTGCCGGTTCGACTCCGGCGCTGGGTACTAACCGGGATCTGGTTAGAAAATTGAAGGGGTTGCTTGTAAAAAAGCAACCCCTTTTTTATTGACTTTCAGTACGTTATCATAGAACGCTGGATGGATAAAAGCGGTTCTAAACATACCATTACCATAAGTTTGATTGCCAGGCAGGGTTATTACGTTTAACTTGGATTATATTCGCGATGTATCGGATAATGACCTGTAAAAACCATAAGCTATTGTCTCCTCTTTACTAATTTGTTTTTTTGTATTCTGAAATTGGCGGAACGGTTCAATCAGATTAGTTTATCCACTTTCGTGAATTATTTGGGGGCGTTAAAGACCTCAGTTAAGGATTTTATAACCAGCGCTGAAGCCGCTTCTCCAAAATCAAGCCCGGAATAATCGGGGTTAAAGCCGCCGATAAAAGGTACTGCCATAATATAGATCCGGTCATTAAAAGCATTATATTCATCTACCGCCTGGAATGAATCATTAATCGTGATACCGGGAACATTCAGGAAATACTTGCCGTCACTATCGGTTTTAACTTTTTCATTGCCTTTATCATGCAAAGTTTTCCCATAGTTTTGATCCCGGAAATATAACCTGGCCCGGCTTACCGTTTTATTGTTGATCAGGCCAGGAAAAGGCAATTCTTCAAATGATAAATGCGGCTGTCCGATACAATCTACAAAAGTTTCAAATGCCTCATGTTTTTCCTGTCCGTCTATGCTATAGTGATATATAATACCGCCTGTTTCTACGGGTTCTACTTCGTTATCATCACCAACCGCAACAATATCCAGTACACCCGCTTCGTGCATGGCCAGCATTTCCGCCGCTGAACTTTGTGGCACATAAGCGATCACCACGGAGATCAGGGGCATCAACACTTTTTGTAGCCGGAGCATATCTTCTGCACTAAAGTATTTGGCCGGGTAATTCATAGCGAAGCTTAATACACCCAACATCTCTTTCCAATAGATCGACACCCGGCGCTTAATTGATTTTTCTGCCTCAGCATATTCTGCTGCTAACAATTGGAATGGGTCCAGCTTTTCCCGGAGCTCCATGACATCATTTACAAAATCCTCTAAAGTGAAATCTTTGATGCGCTCATAAAACTCCCGATCATTTTCTTTTATACCCTGCCTGAAATTCTTATCGAAAACATAATCGAGTGGCAAAAATCCATCATTGGTTGCTCGTACACTTTTGATTTCTTCCGCAGTCAGCACGGTATTCTTTCCAAAATGCGAGTCTTCTAAATGAAAACGCAATGCCGGCAGCAGGCCATTCCTGGAATGCATCACGATTTTAAAATTCGGTGTATCAGTTTTGACCGTGTAGGTGAGCTTACCATTTTTATCTTTAGCAAAATCACCGTTGTAACGTCCCAAGGTCCTGATGGCGTCAACCGCCGTAAGTGAAGAACCACGTACAGCTATTGGGTGGTCAGCTTTAAATCCAAGCTTGACCGGCGGATATGGTGAATCAAAGTAGCCCGGGGTCTTTCCCTCATGTTTTTTGGGCCATAAATGGCCGGTGCAAATCACGATTGCATCAAAGTCATGCTTCTCCTGGTCATTGGCAATTACCGTGGTAATTTTGGTTTCTTTATCGTCAATGATATCAGCCACCTCTGTATTAAAGAGAATATTGGTTTGAATACCCTTATCCTTGGCTATCTTTTCCAGCATTTTAAATTGAGCTGTCAAATATTGACCAAATAGCAAACGGGGCAGTGTTTTGTATTCATTGAACCGAGAGGCATCAATATGGAATTTATCTAAAGTGTCCTTAGGTACTGTGTTGATCCAATCCGCAATTGAAGTAACAATTTCAGGGATCTCATTGCCGGATACATTAGTGATATGTTCATCATTTGCCCCTTCCATACTGTAAGGCATACCCTCGCCTAAGCGGCTTCGCTTCTCAAAAATTGTGATCTCCATATTGGGGAGATCTGCATCCACCAATCTTTTATAAATAAAAAGCGCGCTCGGGCCTCCGCCTAAAATTCCGATTTTAAAGTGTTGATGTGTTGCCATAATCTTAATTTTTGAATTCGAGCTAACAACATGTGTTCCAAACAAATGTGTGAGGCAGTGACGAATAAAGTTTTGCTCAGGGAAATACATTTTAGTGTTGAACTAAATAATTTAAGCTTCCTGATACTTGTGTAAAAAATTGGTCAGTTTTTAAACAATTTGTAGAAATAATCCTTTTATAGCTCGATATGGAAACGAAAACTTTAACCCCGGAAAATAAGGTAGCCGGAATGGGCGCGATAATAACTGATAAAGGCACTTACTTCAGGGTTTGGGCACCAAACGCAGAAGCTGTATTTGTATTCGGAAGTTTTAACAATTTTGACAAGGGGGCTTGTCCATTAGAAAATGAAGACAATGGTTATTGGGCGGGATTCGCTGAAAATGCCAAAGCTGGTGATGAATATAAATACTTCCTTCAAACTCCTTTTGGAGAGTTTTTTCGGAATGACCCCTATGCCCGGCAGATGACCAATTCTGTGGGTAACGGCGTGATCTACGACAGTAACCAGTTCGATTGGGGTAATGCAGAATATAATATGCCTTCCTGGAATAAATTGGTGGTATACGAGCTACACGTTGGCACCTTTAATGTGAAGGAAGAAGGTAAGCCCGGCGACCTTTACGGCGTAATCGAAAAATTACCCTACCTGAAAGATCTGGGCATCAATGCCATTGAGGTGATGCCGCCCTTTGAATTTCCCGGTGATTTTTCCTGGGGCTATAATCCCTCCCAGCCTTTTGCTATAGAATCAGCATATGGCGGGCCGGATGCATTCAAGAGCCTGGTGAAAGCTGCGCATGAATTGGGCATTGCAGTAATTCTCGATGTGGTTTATAATCATTTTGGCCCAAGTGACCTTGACCTGTGGCAGTTCGATGGCTGGTCTGAAAATAATAAAGGCGGCATCTACTTTTATAACGATTGGAAATCAGAAACACCCTGGGGAGATACCCGCCCGGATTATGGGCGTGCAGAAGTTCGCCAGTATCTGCGTGATAATGCGATGATGTGGCTGGAGGAATACCGGGTAGACGGGTTACGTATGGACATGATCCCATATATCCGTAACGTTCATGCAGATGAAAGTCCGGACAGCATGCTGGAAGACGGTATGAGCTTATTGCGGTGGATCAACAGCGAAATTGCTGAAAAATTCCCCTGGAAACTGACCATTGCAGAAGACCTGCACGGCCTTGATGAGATAACGGATAAAGTGGAAAACGGTGGACTGGGTTTTGGCGCACAATGGGACGGCGATTTTGTACACCCCGTTCGCAACGCCATTATCGCACCCGAAGATGGGGAGCGCGATATGTTTGCCATGGAAGCAGCGCTTATCCGGCGCTACAGTGGCAATCCTTTTCACCGGGTAGTTTACACCGAAAGTCATGATGAAGTGGCAAATGGTAAGGCCCGGGTAGCTGAAGAAATCGCTGATGGTGACGTCAATAATTACTACTCTAAAAAGCGTGCTTCGCTTGGGATGTCTATGGTGTTAACAGTGCCCGGTATTCCCATGATCTTCCAGGGTCATGAATTGCTGGAGGATCAATGGTTTTCGGATACCGACCCGATCGACTGGAAACGAAAAAAAGAATTTAACGGCTTCGTTAACCTGCACCGCGATTTGATACGCTTGCGTTTGAATTATAATGGACAAACCGATGGGCTAAGCGGGGAACATTCAGAAGTAATTAGAGTGGATAATGAAAAGAAAGTCTTGGTTTATCAGCGCTGGCAGGAAGGCGGTGCAGGCGATACCACCGTGGTCGTATTGAATTTTTCAGGGCAGGCCTATGAAGATTACCGTATCGGTATGCCTGATCTGGGGCTTTGGAAAGTTCGCTTCAACAGCGATTGGGAAGGCTACGATAAGGAATTCGGGGATTTTAAGGCTTTTGACACGGAAGCAGAGCAGCTGGAATGTGATGGCTATGCGCAATCTACAAACGTTGCCGTAGGTGCTTATTCAGCTATCATTTTGTCACAGGATAAATAATGTTAATTTAAATTATTAATAAATATTAAATTATTAAACAGCGCCGGGTGTAAAGTAAAGACTAAGGGTTTATGTAGTAATAAAGTTGCCTTTAAAGGATAATTTGTTTCTTTCTAACTAAAAATCTAACTTTACTTTACATCCGGCTCGTCCTTTTAAACATTTAAAACTTGTTCAAGAAGGCTGTTTATTTATCGAATAAGTTTATATGTCTAAAAAAAAATATGACTCGGACTTCTGTGGAAGTCTTCCTTTAAATCACATTAACGTTATTCAATCTTACGGCTATTTGCTGGTGGTCGAAAATCACACCTTCAAAGTTTTACAAGTGAGTGAAAACGTGGTAGAATTATTTGATAGACCTTTACAGGAGATCATCGGAACGTTGCTTGGTGAAGAATTTGATCTAAGTCAGTTGAAGGAATTGCAGGGCCGTTTCGAAACTAAAGCCAATCAAAAAATTCCATTTACCATCATGATTAGCGACCGGAAAACTCCGGTATTGGCTCATTTCAAACCCGGCTATATCATTTTGGAAGTGGAGAAAAGCGAGGTGGAATATGAACGCACTTTCACGAAGGTTTTTGAAGAGGTGAAATATGCCATGGCGGCAATCGAATCAGCTTCATCGGTCATCGAGGTGAGCCAGGCTGCCGTCCATGAATTACGGAAAGTGACGGGCTTCGATGGCATTATGATGTACCGGTTTGATGATGACTGGAACGGTACCGTGATCGCTGAAGAAAAGGTAGATGAGCTTGAAAATTATTTAGGTCATACCTTCCCCGGTTCTGATGTGCCCAAGCAGGCGCGCGACCTTTATTTAAAAAATCCCTATCGGTTGATACCTGATCGTCAGTACGAACCGATCAGGCTGTACCCGGTGGTTAATCCGGTAACTAACGCGTTTATCGACCTTTCTGACTGTAACCTTCGTGGCGTTGCCTCCGTTCATCTGGAATACCTGAAAAATATGAACGTCAAAGCGTCCATGTCTTTCCGAGTGATTGACAATGATAAATTATGGGGCCTGATCGCCTGCCATCATATTGAACCGCTCTATCTTAATTTTGAGTTGTGCGCAATATGTGAGTTGATCTCCTCAGTAACCTCTAACCGGATCGCTGGTATCCTGCATAAAACAACGCGGGAAATAGAAAGTGATCTCCAAAATCAGCAAACTGAACTTTTCGCTCAGATCTATACGCTTAACGATATCAACAAAGGCTTATTAAATGCCGGGAGTAATAATTTGATGCACTTGCTCCATGCGACCGGCATCGTTTCAAATTTCCAAAACGATTATCAGCAGATCGGCGCTGTGCCTGACCGGGACATGATCGAAAACTTGTTTCTTTGGCTTCAAAATAAGCAGGTTGAAAAGATTTTTTATACCGATCATCTGCCGGAACTTTTTGAAGAAGCTTTACCTTATCCTGAATTGGCGTGCGGCCTTTTAGCTATTCCCCTCAATCTTGAAAGCGGCGAGTTTATTATTGCTTTTCGGCCTGAAGTTGTTCAAACTATTAACTGGGGTGGCGATCCAAATAAAACGATCAATTTTGAACCAGATGGTAAGAAATATCATCCCCGGGCATCTTTTAAGATTTGGAAACAACAGGTAAATAATACTTCCAGTCCATGGTCTAAACAGGAATTAGCAGTTGCTGAAAACTTGAGAACCTTTTTATATGAATTTATCACCAAATCTAAAGGTTAATTAAGTGACTGATATTAAACAAAATTATTTTCTGGGTGCCAGGTCCGCAGAACTTTGTGTGGTAGCTATTGGTGCGTCAGCCGGTGGTTTGGAAGCGATCAATGAATTTTTTGACCATATGCCGGAGGATTCCGGGCTTACCTTTATCGTTATCCAGCATTTATCGCCGGATTATAAAAGCTTGCTGGTAGAATTGGTGGCAAAACATACCACTATGCAGGTTTTCGAGGCAGCTAACGATCTGAAACTTCAGCGCAATTGTATCTATATCATTCCGAATAAAAAGTTGATGACCATTAAAGGTGCTAAGCTTAAACTGGCCGATAAAATAGCTGACAAATCCCCGAACACTGCGATCGATCATTTCTTTTTTAGTTTAGCCCAGGATAAAAAAGATAAAGCGATCGCCATTGTACTATCGGGCACAGGCACCGATGGTTCTAAAGGGATTGCGGCAATCAAGGAATTTGGCGGAACGGTTATCGTCCAGGAACCAACTACTGCAAAATTTGATGGTATGCCCAATAGTGCAATTACCTCCGGTAATGCAGATCATATCGCGGCACCTAAAAAAATGTACCTGGAACTGGAATCTTTTCTGAGTAAAAGAGCTGAACCGGAATTGAATGAGGACAATTTCGATAATGTTGTCCTTAACGAATTATTTCAGCTGGTAAGTGCCAGCAGTGGTCAGGATTTCGACCTCTATAAAACACCAACCATACTGCGGCGGATCGCACGGCGGATGAATGTGGTGGAAGTTGCCGATTTGAAAGCTTATGTAGAATTCCTAAAAGAAAATGATAAGGAAATTAAACTTTTAGCCAAAGATTTCCTGATCAATGTGACCAAATTCTTTAGGGATAAGCCAGCGTTTGAGATTATGGCGAAAGATATCATTCCGGAGATTATCAGTCATAAAAAAGACGGCGACCTGTTCAAGATATGGGTTTGCGCCTGTAGTACTGGTGAAGAAGCTTACACTATTGCGATACTGATCGATGATTGTTTGGATAAGGCCGGGAGGCATCTGGATGTCAAAATCTTCGCCAGTGACCTCGATGATGCTAGCATTGAAGTGGCCGCAAAGAACAGCTACCCGTTGACCATCGCCAAAGAGATCCCGTCACCACTACTGAAAAAGTATTTCATAAAAGACCGTACCTCCTATTCTGTTATTCCTGCGATCCGTAAACAGATCGTTTTTGCCAAGCATAACGTAGTAAAGTCGCCACCTTTTATTAAGAATGACCTGATCACCTGCCGCAATATGCTGATCTACATGAATAATGTGTTGCAGCAAAAGATCATGGCGACTTTTCATTTTTCCTTACTGAAAGAAGGTTATTTATTTTTAGGTTCCAGTGAAAATGCTTCGAGCATAAAAGATGGAATTACGGAGATCAACGGCAAATGGAAGATCTATCAGAAAACGGGAACCATCAATTACGGGCTACATCACACTTACACAACAGTTACGCCGCTGATCAAAAAAGCACCGGAGAAAAAAGAGGTTAGCAATGCCTTACCTGAAAATACGGTGGAGCAGGATTTTTTAAATCTGATCGTTGAAGAGTTTGATTCGGTTGCGGTATTTATTGACAAAAATTATACAGTCCGGGATACGATCGGTAATTACCGGCAATACCTTAATCTACCGGAAAAGAAGATCGATCTGAATATATTGAACCTGGTTAGCCGCAACGTCGCTGTGATCCTGAATACCGCCATTCGTAAAGCCTGGAAAGAGAACAAAAAAACCTACCTGAACAAGATCAGGATGAGCCGGGCTGGTGAGGATGTGTTTTTGCAGATCACCGTAAAGCCACCTGAGCCTGCCTCAATCCATGGCTATACCATTCTGATGCTTACGGAAAGTAAAGCTGAGCCGGGCAACAGGGAGGGCATTGCACTTTCCCCGATTGGGCCGGAAGATCAGCAGGAACATTTACTGGAAGTGGAAGCGGAACTGATCGAAACCAGATCAAATCTCCAAATGGCTGTCGAGGAAATGGAGACCACTAATGAGGAACTCCAGTCCAGTAACGAAGAACTGATGTCGGCCAATGAGGAATTACAATCCGGTAATGAGGAGTTACAGTCTTTAAACGAGGAGTTGCACACTTTAAATACGGAACACCAGGCCAAGATCAGGGAACTGGTTGAGTTGAATGATGATCTTGATAACTATTTCAAGTCAACCGATATTGGCCAGATCTTTATTGACAGCAACCTTAATATCCGCAAATTTAACCCGGCAGCGATCAAGCTGGTTAATCTGATCAACGCAGATATTGGCAGGCCAATCAACCACATTTCCCGTAACATCCAGTACGACAATTTTATTAATGATATTCACGCCGTTTTAGCAAACGGTTCCACCATTGAAAAGGAAATAGAACTTATAAACGGGGCGACCAATCTGATGCGTATTATGCCTTACATCCGAAAGGATAGGCAGAAAGACGGCGTAATAGTTTCCTTTATTGATATTTCCAGAATTACGGAACTCAGTAACATTATTTCCGGTGTATTTAACGCCAGCTCTGCTGCTATATTTGCTTTTAAAGAGATTCGCGAAGACGGCAAAAAAGTATTAGATTACAATTGTATCGCTTATAACGAAGCTGCGCTATCCTTACTATCGCAAACAAATGCTGAGTTCGACGCAAATCCTTCCTATAAGTCACTAGGGCTCATTTCAGGTACGATAAGTTTGGATAAGCTGTTTCATGTTGTTGATACTGGCAATCCTTTACAATCCGAACTCCAGATTGCTGATGGCAATTGGTACCAGGTACTGACGGCAAAAATGAATGACGGTTTTGTAATGAGCCTGACCAGGGTAACAGAAAGAAGAAACGCAGAACAAAAACTTCGTAAAAATTACCAGGAATTGATCACTGTTCGTGAAGGCCTTAAAACGCTTAACCTAGAATTGGAAGACCGGGTGAGTGAGCGAACCCGAAAGCTGGCCGAAAGTGAGGAACGGTTTAACCTGGTGGCTAAAGCGACCAATGATACTATCTGGGACTGGAACCTGGTAGACAATACGATGTGGCGGAGTGAAACTTTTGTCAGCATGTTTGGCTATGAGCGGAATGAAGAGGCCAACTCTATTAATTTCTGGTACGACAAAATTCACCCCGAGGACCGCGAGCAGGTTAAACAAAGCGTCAATGAGGCCATTAACAGCCATCAGAAACAATGGACTTCGGAATACCGGGTTCTGAAAGCCGACGGTGATTATGCGTTTATTTTGGACCGTGTCAGCATTTTGGAAGATGAATACAGTACGCCATTCCGCCTGGTAGGTTCTATTGTAGATGTCACCGCCCGAAAGGAAGCAGAGATCCGCCGTATCGAATTGCTTGACCTGATTAAAAAACAGCGCGACGAATTTTACAGCATCTTTAATAACGCGCCGGCCTTGATCACGATCAGGCGGGGTACGGATCTGATATATGAATTTGCCAATTTATCTTTCCGCGAATTTGTCGGCCAGGAAGAGTTCATTGGTCGTAAGTCGGTAGATGTGCATAACGAATTTAACCAGCTGGAACTTTCAGTAATTGAACAAACGGTGATCACCAACGGCGAAGCCTATATAGGTAAAGCCTGTCATTTAAAGAAAAAGGCGCTGGGAGATAATGATGTGGAGGACTATTGGTTTGACCTTATCATCAACCCGGTATATGCGGCTAACGGAGAAATAGATGGCATTGCTTTTTTCGGATTTGATGTAACCTCTTTGATCCGTGCTAACGAGGCAACGGAAGAGCTGATGCACAAAAAAGATGAATTTATGAGCATCGCCAGTCACGAGTTGAAAACTCCCGTTACCAGTTTGAAAGGATCACTACAGATCTTGCAGCGAATGGCCGTCAAATTGGAAAAGAACGACCAAATGATTTCATTCATTGAGAAAGCGGCTAAACAGACCGGTAAACTGACCGTGTTGCTCGATGATCTTTTGGATGTAACCAAAATCCAGGAAGGTAAACTATTATTGAATTATAGCCACTTTGATGCCTGGAGCATGGTCAAAGAAAGCGTTGACGAAGTACGGGTTCAGAGTCATTCCCATGAATTGATCATTGATGGCGACGAATGTATCATGGAGATCAGTGCTGACCGCATCAGATTAGAACAGGTGATGAATAATTTTCTGACCAATGCCATCAAATATTCTCCCAATGGTAAAAAGGTGGTCATTAAATGTGCTATCGTTAAGAATGAATTTCGGGTGGATATACAGGACTTTGGTATCGGTATACCTAAAAGTAAAAAGGATTATCTGTTTGACCGGTTTTACCGGGTGCAGGAGTCATCTACGCACTTCGCCGGTTTGGGTTTAGGATTATATATAACTGCGGAGATCGTGAAACAGCACCACGGTACTTTAGGCGTGGAAAGTAGCCCGGGTGAAGGTTCGACTTTTTGGTTTTCCGTGCCTATTCAGGGGGTTCATTAAATTTTAAAAGGTATATTTTATATATGAATTCAACAAACCGCAAAATCATAATATTTGATGACGATGAATATGTTGTATCAATCTGCCAGTATATTTTAGAAGAAAATGGCTGGGAGGTTCATTTTTATACGGACTGTATTAATGCAATTGAGAAGGTTTCAGCAGTTATGCCTGATATCATCCTCATGGATAACTGGATTCCTGATGAAGGCGGAATTGTTACCACTCAACTATTAAAAAGTTCGCCTGCTTTAAAACACACACCGGTAATTTATTTTTTCGCCAATAATGATATCCAAGCTTTAGCCAATACTGCCGGAGCGGAAGCATTCCTGGCTAAGCCATTTGATCTGGAAGATTTAGAAAGGATTATTGAAGCTAATTTGAGAAAGGATTAGACCCAAGTCTTATTATAATTACAGTGTTTTATAATGAATATCAAACCATTCGCTAAATTTCTGAAAAGTTTGATTAGCGGAATTGATCACCTGTTCATTTGTCTCCGGTAAATTCAATTTATCTAGCGCAGATTTAAAAGAAGCCCACATCTTCATCGTATCATCCCCATACCCGTTAAAAAAAGAGGTAGCGTAATTTTCAGCAATACCTAATTGCTTACCCAGCATCTTCTTAATGATCTGGCCACCAAGCGTTGAACCTTCCATGACATATAAAGCACCTAAGGCTTCTGCCGTATTGGTAATGTTGGGCAAATGGTCATCACTGGCGAACATTGGAGTTTTGGCTTTAAGAATTAGCAGATCAGAGGATAGCAAAACCGCCTTCCTTCTTTCAATATAATCAGGCAATGTTTTAGCGCTGATATGTGGATTGATCAAATTTTCCAATCCACCAAAATAGCTGTAAAATAATTGCAGCAACAAAGCATAATCTAATACACTTTGCATAGACCGCATTTTACCGATCAATTTTTTTTCCAGTTCCTGGTGCTTAACTAAAGTTTGTTCTTTTAAATTTTCTGACAGCATGTGATACGGCTAAGGTAAAGGTTTTTGCTATCGTATCACTATCTTCTTCGGTTAAAAAGCGTAGCGGATCGTACGTCAGTTCACCATATAAAAATCTACAACTATGTTTCACCACGTCAAATCTCTACAATTCGATGCCAGGGTCTAAATTACAAGACAACTATAGTACGATATTATTTTAATTTACAGATATTGGTACTATATTGCACAAATACAATTGACATTACATTTCGAAGCTATTGATCGAATCGTTGAAATGGCCTGGGAAGACCGCACCTCATTTGATGCCATTAAGCTGCAATTTGGGATTAGCGAACAGCTGGTGATCAAATTAATGTGAAAGGAATTGAAGCCTTCCAGTTTTAGAATATGGCGGGAACGGGTACAAGAAAGAAAAAAACATGGCAGTGTATCCGGTAGATTCAAATGCGACAGTCAAAGTCAAATAAGCGGTAATAAGATCAGTAAAAGAAATTAATCACTTTAATGGACACAAAAAAGATTGCCCTTGTCTGGTTTAAAACAAACCTTCGCTTGCGAGATAATGAATGTTTAGTCAGAGCGATAGCTGAAAATGATTTCATCGTGCCGTTTTATTGCCTTGATGATTTACTTTTTGCAACAACCTCGTTTGGATTTAAAAAGACGGGAGATTTCCGGCTGAAGTTTCTGCGTGAAAGTTTGAGGCAACTAGAGAATGAATTAAGGAACTTAGGTTCCGGGTTAGTTTTATTGAACGGAAATCCCGAACAGGGGATTTTTAAATTAGCTGAAGATTATGATGCTCACCGTATTTATGCCGAAAAAGAACGTGCACCTGAAGAGTTGAATACGCAGCAGAAAGTAGCTGCTGAACTTTTAAAGTTAAACTGCACCTTTTTAACTTCTGAGTGCCGTAATCTGTTGGATACAACTGATCTGCCATTTCCAATTACCAACTTGCCCGAAGTATTTACCGAGTTTAGAAAACGAACGGAAAGGACGGTTGCCATCAGGCCCGTATTGCCGATACCAGTTTCTATAGCCTCTCCTGGTCTGCCTCCTATAAATTTAGCGCTGCTTCCGGATCTGGTGATCGCAGACCCACGCGCCGTTCTGCAATATCAAGGTGGTATGTTAGCAGCACATGATCGCTTGCGGCTCTATTTTTACGATACGCAGGCATTGTCATCTTATAAAGTAACTCGTAACGGAATGGTGGGTGAAAAGTATTCCTCCAAATTTTCTGCCTGGCTGGCATTAGGCTGTATTTCCGCAAGAGAAATTTATCATGCCATCAAAGCGTATGAAACTAACCATGGCGCAAACGAATCCACGTATTGGTTGTTCTTTGAGTTGCTGTGGAGGGACTATTTTGGATTTTGTATGGAAAAAAACGGACCACAATATTTTTTAAGGGCAGCAAACCAACAACTTAAAGCGGTTGATCCCAATAAATTCAACTCGGCGTTAAATAAATGGGTTAATGGCCAAACCGGTGTGAAATTTATAGACGCCAATATGATCGAATTAAAACTAACGGGTTTTATGAGCAACCGCGGCAGACAGAACGTTGCCAGTTATTTTTGTAATGACCTGAAGCTGGACTGGCGCTATGGCGCAGCTTATTTTGAGCAGCAACTAATTGACTATGATGTTTGTAATAACTGGGGGAACTGGGCTTATCTCGCAGGTGTAGGCCACGGTCCCAAAGCTAACCGGTATTTTAACATTGCCAAACAGGCTGCAACCTACGATCCGAATAACCTGTTTCAAAATCTTTGGTTGACATGAATCACTCCGCAACCCTTATTTTCCCTCACCAGTTATTCCAGCACCATCCGGCCTTGCAAAAAGGCCGCGTTGTCTATCTGGCAGAAGAGTGGTTGTTTTTCCGGCAGTATAATTTTCACTGCCAAAAATTGGTATTGCATAGGGCGAGCATGAAATTTTACGAGGACTGGTTGCAGCAACAGGACTATACCGTTCATTATATCGAAGCCAATACTCCGGAAAACGATTGCAGGCAATTAATGGCAACCCTGGCTGCTCAGCAAATCGATCAGGTTCATATGGCTGCGGTATCAGATGACTGGCTATTTAAAAGAGTGCAGCAGGCCTGTGATCAGAATGATATTTCGCTGCGCGTTTACGATAGCCCCAACTTTTTAAATACGACCGAAAGCACGGCCGATTATTTCAGCAAAAAGAAAACTTATTTTCAAACCGACTTTTATAAATGGCAACGGCAACAGCGTAGTGTTTTGCTGGAAAGTAATGGCCAGCCCATTGGCGGACAATGGACCTATGATTCGGATAATCGGCAGAAGTATCCTAAAAAAGAAAAAGCGCCGATAATTGAATTACCGGAAGAAAACAAATTCATTACTGAAGCGAAAGATTATGTTAAAACAAATTTTCCAGATAACTACGGCGATGCATGCACACCCTGTTTGTTTGTCGTTACCTTTGATGATGCCGCTCAATGGCTGGATGATTTTTTACGGCACCGTTTTGAAAAATTTGGTGTTTATGAAGACGCTATCGTTGCTCAGGAAACCGTGCTTAATCATTCCGTGTTAACACCGATGCTTAACATCGGGTTATTATTGCCCGGCCAGATTATTGAAGCGGCATTATCCGCTGCCCAAGACTACGATATCCCCTTGAATTCTTTAGAGGGATTTATTCGCCAGGTTATGGGCTGGAGAGAGTTCATCCACCTGGTTTACGAACGAGAAGGCGTTAAGCAACGTACCACCAACTACTGGAAATTTAAAAGAAAGATCCCGCATAGTTTTTGGACAGGCGATACCGGCATTGCGCCTATCGATATCACCATCAAAAAAATCTTAAAGACAGGCTATTGTCATCATATCGAAAGGCTGATGGTGCTTGGAAATTTTATGCAACTATGCGAGTTTGATCCCGATGATGTTTACCGCTGGTTCATGGAAATGTTTATTGATGCGTATGACTGGGTAATGGTGCCCAATGTTTATGGAATGACGCAATTTGCCGATGGTGGCCTGATGGTGACCAAACCTTATATCAGCGGCAGTAACTACCTAATGAAAATGAGTGACTACGAAAAAGGCGACTGGCAAAGAATATGGGACGGGCTTTTCTGGAGGTTTTTGCATGTTCACCGCAGCTTCTTTTTGTCCAATCCGCGTTTAGGCATGCTGATTAGCACATTTGATAAAATGAGTAGTGAAAAGCAACAATATCACTTAACGGCCGCCGAAAACTTTTTAATAAAATTGGATCAGTGAAGCAGGTAAATAAGCAAGATTTACCTGCCAAAACCTGCCCGGTTTGTAGCCGCCCTTTTTCGTGGCGGAAGAAATGGGCAAAGAATTGGGAAGAGGTAAAATATTGCAGTGAAAAATGCAGAAATAGCAAGTGATCTTTTAACGATCCATGTTTTAAATAAATAGGCAGTCAAAATCACCGAAACTTTTGGCCTTTCGGCAATAAGGCAATTGATGGGCGCTAGTTGCTATTTCCCAATACGTCCAACAGGCTGCTCCACGTTACAGCATAGCGGTCATTATCCAAGGTTTCATTGCGCGCACTGAACATGCTGTGCATGTACTGGCTTTGCTGCCAGTTAGCGTATGTTAATTTTCAAGTGCATCTTCAATATTCTGTGAGCCAAGGTATATGTTAGATGTAGCGTAAAGTTTACAAAATGACCTAATTTGCTATTTAGGGACGGAGTAATCAAGGTTTTGAAACGTACAGTTTATCATCCATGTGGACATCAACCGCCTTGATTGTGTATGGCTAATCATATGTTTGGTGAGCCTGTGTAGCCGAAAAGTGGCCCTGAGAAAGGAATTTTTAGCATTGAAAATCTCTATCTTTATAGGACGTAATTCACACATTGTTAACATTTTATATTAATAAAAGAAGATTATGATAAAATATAAACATTTAGGTATACTTTTTTTTATCATGGCTGACACATAAAATGCTTGTTTTATTATTGTGCCTGCCCTCAAAATTCATCACATAACTCTCAAACAATTATTATGAAAAACCTTTCACAAATTAAAGAAACCGACAAATTCAGGAGAATTGCGGTAGCCATCAAGGTCCGATGGAAAAGAAAAGCAGATGATCTCTTTAAAAAACAGAACACTCATTTATTTTGGCCGGCAATTAAAACCAAGCGAAAGTCGCTTTTTGAATTTAATGTAGCTGACCTTAATGTCTTTAAGTTTAGTGCAATTAGTATTTGGCCAATTAATGGCTAAGGCGAGATAGAAACAGTATTTTAAGCTTAATCATCACTATTGCGGCGAACTTGAAATTTACACATAAATTAAAACTATGAATTAAATTCAATTTCATAATAACTTAAAGGCCGCTGATGCTCATGGTTTAAGATCTTATTTTTTAAACTTTTAAATGATGCTCCTGTGGAAAAACATTACGGACAAATTGTGGAAATGCTGGTTAGAAAAAAAGGATTCAGCATTAGTGAAATCGCTCGTTTAACGCATGTTAATCGTAGATCTGTGTATAATTGGTTTAATCAGAAATATTTAAAAACAGAAATAATTTACAGAATTGGACTAATTCTTAAACATGACTTTTCTTCTGAATTCCCCAATTTATTTACTAAAGAAGATTTTGGAGAAATTCTTAATTACAAACAACCAGATAGCGATGATCCAATATTCTGGGAATTGCCGACGCATCATGTATGGAAAGACCGATACATTACACTTTTAGAAAACTATAATAAACTGCTTTTAGATTTTACAAAGCTTTACGCTTCTGACAATCAAAATGACGCATCACCCTCACAAATGCGGCAATAACATGTCATAATTAAAATGTTTCAATAGCATACAGGCAGTCTGAAGGTTGCCTGTATGCATATTTATCTGGTACAAGTTTGCAATACTTAAGAATTTGGCTTGGGGTTTGGCCTTCAATTATTCTATTATTACTTTACTACTATGTGTAATGCCTGAATAGGTAACATTTATGATGTAAATACCTTTAGGTAAAAATTCGCTGTTAATATTTATTTTATTTTCTCCGTTAACAACCTCAATTGTTTTTTTGTAAACCTTTAAGCCAGTAAAATTGGTAACGATCACCTCTCCGCGATGTGCTTTAGATGCATTGAACTTTAAATTTATAGCATTTCGTGCCGGATTTGGATAAACCAACAATTCCTCGGAAACTATATCTGTAGGCGCAGCAACTGAATCTGTTGAGATAAATTTTGCCTGTGCAGACTGAATAAAGGGCGACAAGCGGTTGCATGATATGGGGGTTTCCATACTGCCACCAGGCAATTGCCAGCTAACTGATAAATTATCACCGCCGGTATTTTCTTTTTGAAGGGCCTCAATATAATACCTGGTTCCGGCCTTTAAAGCTATAGGGGCGGATTTTTGAGTTGCATATTTATTATATTGCCTTGAATAAGTATAAGCGTTAACAGTAGCTATCTTCTTTTTTTGCGTTGTTGTAGCATCTGTACTTACCCAAAGTTCGGCTACATCATCGGCAGCTAAGAAAAAGGTGTAGTTACCATTTGCGGGCGCTGTAACGTACCCCCTGATGCGTACACCATAGCTATCGCCCGTGTTCAGTGGAGATTCAAATGAAGTTAGCCTGGTTGTAATAGTAGGATGATCGGGATAGTTTTTATTAGCAGTTAAATTACTTACCAGGTTACCAGGAATATTATTGTATTGCTCCCTGGTAACATATGATTGATTACCGCAGGGCGCAGGTATAGGCATTTCTACCTTCCATATCTTGGGCGACGAGCCACCGTATTCAAGTACATATATTATATTTCCCACCATTTCCGCATCTACGGGATTGTTAAATTTCCATGCTATGCGGTGAGTTTGTATTCTATAATTGTCAGTAACGTTATCATATATAAATTGTACATGAAGTAAATCCTGACCCGGGTCTGCAAATGGACCAATTTCCTTGGATGTATCTGAAACACCCGCCGTCCAGCCCAATAAAAAACCATGCCCTTTAAACTCATCTGTCAAAAGGCTATCTCTGTCAAACACAAGCCCTAGGGGCGACCGATGGCTTGTAAATGTGGTCATTTTTAGCCCCGTTCCGTTAGCATCCAAAATTTCGCCGGTTTTAGGATCTCTAACTTTATCAGCATCAGTACCGATATTTACAATTCCCGCTGTAAAAATGCGGTTAGGCTTCTTTGGATACGCCAGATCGTTATAAAAAAAACCTTTTTTTGCGCCGTTGCAATTGGGATTAAGTAATTTATCAGTAGCTGGGTTATATCCTGCAAATTGCATGGGCGTTTCATTGCCACCCAAATTCCACGGAAAGCCGTAAAAATGGCCCTGCCTTATCCAATTTAATTCGTCTGGATCGTCTCTGTCGCCTGAGTTTTCGCATCCGTACAAATTCCCGTCGGGCCCGAAAGCCAGATCAAAACTATTTCTCGTTCCATCCGCATAAAGATACCCCAACGTCGCCAATCTTGCCGAATCATTTGGCAACACCAGGTTTGACGAATTGATGGGAATTCTAAATATCGCAGACGTAAGGGGTTCTTCTCTCAAATCTGTTTTTAAGCCCTTCCTTGTCTGAATTTCGCCGTGATCAGTTCTGGATCCACTGCTGATAAAAAGATAGTTGCTGTCCGGACTAACTACTAATCCACTATACCCATGATTATAAGCGGTGTTGGTATAACCATATTTTTCGGTTGTCATGACCTGTGTCCAGCTTCTCTTTCCTGTATTCTGCAATGTACCCTTTACAATTTTGCCTTCATAACTAATGCTATCCGCATTTCGGTTACCTATCAGGAAAAGCGATTTTCCCTTAAATGCCAATCCCTGAAGCAATGTTATTCCATGATCTGTTGCTGTGGCTCTCAACACACTGGTGTAAGTGCCGTTGCTATTCATAACCTCATAAACATCTCCGTTTTGATTTACAAAAAACAAGTGGCCAGATACGGGATCTCGGGCCAGCCTTGAGCAGCCGGTTGGTACATCTAAAAGCTTGGTGACTTTTATATCAGTCCTGAGTGAAACTGGTAAACTTTGCGCCTTCACAGATTTGATCATTACAATTTCTGACACTAACAGAAATGCTAACTGTAGTAACTTTGTGCTGCGTTTCATGATAAAGGTTATTTAGATATATGCTAGCTTATGACCAGAAATGGTAACCCAGGGACAGCTTATAGTATCAAACATTGGCTTAAGGTAAATTCAAATATTTAAACTTATCGTAAATGTTTAGATTACTGCAAGTTATAACCTATAATACAAAAATTTAACAATTAGTAATTATTGTATATCCAACTGTGAAATATTGGCAAATTTTATTCTTTTTTAATCAACTCATAATTAAATTGATTTCTTTTATTGAAGGCTATCCCGGAAATCTTGCTGTATTGTTTTATTGATGCAAACGTGTCTAAAAAAAACAAAGCTCACGACCATTAAGGTGCGTGAGCTTCTGCATTTTTGTTAATCAATAACCCTATTAACTAACTGTGAAATCAACAAGCAACTTATTAATTTGTTTATAAAAACGTATTCCTAATACTACTATTTTAACAGTTATAGCTTATTCTACTTGTAAATAATTGAAATTATAACACAAAAAAATATTCTTTAAATAAGGAAAGAGGCTGCATCTATTGATGAACCAGCCTCTTTCAACCAAGTAATAAGTTTTTTTTAACCGGTTACTTTTCTATTTATTAGCTACAAAGGTTTGTGCTACTATTTTCATTGAATATTTATCATACATGGATGTCCATTTTAATAAACCAAAACTTTTCTCGGCCGACGCTCTCTCCGGTTCATCAAAAAGCTCATAGCATAACACTGCTCCTACTTTGGGATTTTTCTTCACTTTTTTTACAAAGTTGGATAAGAAATCGCTTTGAACTTGCTCAATATTAGCAACCGCATCCGGCCTTTGACCAACCTCTGTAAACCAGATAGGTTTATTAAACAAACTTGTCAGCTTTAATGAAATATCGGGTATTTTAATTCTTGTAGCTGTTGCTTCCATATCAGAATACCAATGCCATGCAACAATATTAAATTTATTCCCGTACGATATCATATACTGAAGGAAGTAGTAATGCAACCAACCTGCATCAATCATAGTTTGAGCAGTTGGCTGTATGGATTTAATACCATCATCCAAGCCTTTTAAGTAAGCCGCCGCTATTTTAAGCTTGTTGGCGTCATAGTCTGTTGATACGTCACCATTGCCTCCTTTAAGTACCTTATTGTCAATCTCATTACCCAACTCATAGTATTTAAAGTATCCGGCATTTTTAGTTGCGGTTTTTACACCAAGCGATTTCCCGGTAGCATAAGCGCTGCTTTCGCTGGCAGAAAAATCAAGGCTTGTGGTATTAATCATCGGCAAAATTGTAACACCGTTGGCCGAAGCCGCCTTATAAAGTGGCAAAAAGATATTTGAAAGCGGGATGGAACCGTCGGAATTGATGTTAATATTTTGACGGTAACAGCTCATCCCCATTTTAGTTAGTAGTGATATTTGATCTTCCTGGCTAACTGTCATGTAAGCCGGCAATCCTAATGAGTGTCCGTTAACACCTAACATAAAAGAATTGGTACTGCCGGTTGTTTCATCTGATGGTGTGGCAATAGGCGCTGATGTTTTAACTTTAGCTTTAGCAAAAACAAAATATTGATTTAATATGCCTGCAGCACCGCTCGCATTAGCACCGCCAAGTTTTACAGTGCCTGCATCAAAAACTTTACTGTATAGTGCATAATAGGTAACTTTTGAGTCATTCAGAGAAACCGTGGCTTTAAGCTTTGTCCAGGCTTTTAACCAGGTTGGTAAAGATGTTGCTCTCGGATCGAAGGCAACGTAAACCGTTGAAGCTTGACTCAAGTTAAAAGACATGTAAGACGATGAGGCGTTACTCTTATCGGCATTGGCCGTTTTGATCATGTCAAGATTAGCGAGGGAATCAGGTACGCCTGTAATGGCATAATTCCGGTCAATGTAGTAGGCTGAACCTTTTATTAAAACAGATACTTGATTAGTTAAACCGCTTGCAACAACTACATTGCTAATGACGGATGAACTGGTTGCGGAGGTTGCAAAACTTGTAGTTGCATTGTTTGACAGTGTTAAATCTGGGCTGGTAGCTTCCTTTTTACAAGCAGAGAATGAAAAAGCAAGCGCAGCAAAAAGGGCAATTCTTTTTGGATACGACATGAATTTAATATTTTAATCAATAGTTAATTTCTGCTCTTAACGGGAGAATTAACGTCTTAGTTACATTTTTTCTTTTGTTATTTTTTAATCAACTGAACCTCAACTGATTTCTTTTCAATTTTTACAGAAAAAGGCTCATTCTGATCATTTTTATCAATCAATTTAAATTGTCATTGTATTATTTTAGCGTTTATTGTTAATTTATTTAACCCAATGCTATATTCATGAAACAAAAAAGCATCGCCAAGTCAATCAAGTCGAATTTGATAGCAATAAGCGTTAAGAAAACGTCAATAACCTTCCAAATCTTATACGCGAAGACAAAAAATAAACAATTTGATTGATTATTGAGAAAATAACACAAAAAAATGCTATATTTTGGTTAGATAAGGGTTTTTTGTCATTAAATTGTTAGAAATATAGATACGAAAATTGCGATATGAGTTATAGTTAAGGCAATTTAAACCTATAATTAATAACAAAACTAAAACCCATCTGTTTAATTTACAGTTATTTACCACAATCGGCGAACATGAATAAATTAACAGAAAGCGCAAGTAAAGTTTTAAAAAATAATAGCTTCCTAATGAAAGGAGATTGCGAAATTATACCCTATAAAAGTGGCAAACACACCAAACTGATATTTAAAATAAATGGGGAGATACGAAACATTGAATTTTACTTTTCAACTTCGGAACTAAAATTGATATTTGATCTGATAGAAAATCTTTAATTATTTTAACATCCCTCCTTTTTTGAGATGTAGATTAATGTCATGTAACTCAACGAGATCAAATTTTTATATGTTTTCTTTCTAAATGAAAATGGCTTCTCTCTTAAAATGGCCAAATCACATAAGCCTTTAATTTTGCTTTTCCATATTTGAGAAACCTTTCAAAGCAAAAACTTGCGATAGGATATTTGCGTATCACTATCGTATAGACGTACTCATTGGCAGATTTTGCGAATGTTGTTATCTATCTATCAATTCGCAGCCAATAATTATACTAAAAAGTTGACTCTCAATAAGTTCATACTTTTTTACAACTTTTTATCGTTTCACACCCAACTAACATTTTTGATAAAAAAAAATATCACTTTTGCGCCATATAGCGTTTTGAGGTTTCAAAAGAAAATGCTGTCATAAAAATTAGGTTGAGCCGAATAAAGGTTTATCAATAATAAAGAGATAAAGCAGCCTTAAGGGGATAACTTATAAATGTATAGTACTTATTCTTAGAATATCTAATACCATTAAAAAATAACTGATATTCATTGGAACAACAAAGATTAATCTGGATAAAAAACAAGAATATTATATTGTAACAATACTGATAATAACGTTCAATTTAAAGTGGTTTTGATTCCTTAACGAAAAAAATGTCGTTTTTTTTCGTTAAGGAAAAATCACTCCTCAAAAAGCGATAAACCGCTTATATACAAATAGTTTTAGCCTACAACCTATTGTTTTAAAATGATTGTTTTTTGATATAATTTCAAATTATCAATCGATTTAATACAACTTTTTAACATTTTTTAACGTTAAGTTTCCACAAATGCATTTTTATTAACTTTTAAATAACCCTATTAAAACAACTCAAATGAAGCTTTTTAAAAAAACTATCATCGCGAGCTCCTTATTATTGACACTTTTTTCATGTAATAAAGAAAATAATATTACGCCCGCTCCAGTCCCGGAAAGCCCTTCGACGATCGACGCTGCATCGTACATGAGCTTTGCAGCAACATCCTCGGCCCTCGTTACAAATGTCAAATCAGGAACGTCAAAACCCTATCTAACACAAACGGTAGCTGCAAACGCCGTTTATTACACCGACAGAACTTATAAAATCACTTCTGTTCCTTCTGTTTTATCAGGAGCTACCTTGATTAAAACTGCTTGCGATGATAAAACCAACAAAACTTCCAGCCTCAGTTTTACATTAACAACTTCAGCTACCGTTTACGTAGCTTACGATTCACGTGCAACTATCATACCAGACTGGCTCAGCGACTGGACAAAAACAAATACTGAAATTCCCGTTACAGACAACGTTTCTTCTTTAGAAATATACAGCAAAACATTTGACGCAGGAACCGTTACACTTGGCGCCAATATGGCTTCGCCGGCATTAAATGTAAGCTGCCAATACATTGTTTTGGCTAAGGCATCAACATTATCGTCTGCCCCTTCAACATCAGGCTTAATGCTGGGTGTTAATGGCCATTCATTAAGTATTAAAGCCTATTTATCCGTATCGGTGGCTCAGCAAATAGCAATGATGAAAAAAATGGGGATGAAAGTTTATCGTCAGGATATTGTTTTCAATGCTGATGGTTCAATTCCGTCATGGACACCATTTGATGAGCTTTATGCAGCTGCCAGTGCTGCCGGTATAACAATTTTGCCGATGATTAACACCAGAACTTTAGATTTTAAGAAAACAGAAAGTCAATCATACACAGCCGGGAAAACATTAGGAACTAACATTGCCGCAAAAAACTCAAAATATTTTAAATATTACGAACTAGGTAATGAGCTTGATAATCGTGTAATTAAGGCGGCAAGTAATGGAAATCTTACTACAGATTATAATGCAAAAGATTTTAAAATATTGGCTGCCTATTTAAAGGGCATGGATGATGGTATAAAATCAAAACAACCAACAGCACAAACCATGGTAGATGCAGGTTGGGTTCATTATACATTTTTGCAGATGCTACAATCATATGGTGTAAAGTTCAACATCATTGCCTACCACTGGTATTCTGATATGGAAGGCGCTGCCAAAAGTAAGGGCATTCCAGATATCACCCAAAAGCTTTCAAGCCTATTTACCCAACCAATTTGGTTTACGGAAGTTGGCCAGCGTTATAAAAAGATAGCGAATTTTGAACAAATACAAAGCGACTTTACCGGATCGTTTATAAAAAAATGTAAGGCAAATTCACAAGTGAAGTCTTTGCAGTTTTATGAACTTATAGACCAACCAGACCGGGTTGCAATTGAAGGTAACTTTGGCTTTGTTAAGTGGACTATTCCATACGTTAAATGGGCATATAAACTTTCGGCACAAGACCTATTTGTAAACTAAAAATTAGCTTTTTTGCATTTAAAAAGAAGAGTGTGTAAAAGCACTCTTTTTTTATGTCCGATATTTTATTTGGAATTTACCCGGATTCTGTGATGCCAGTTCGAACTTACTTTAATAACCTATCATGGCATTACACACTATTCCACACTTTTTTACCATCTAAACCTGGTTCCCATATTAAGCTTTCTTAAAAGCATATATTAGCTAAGCTGCATCAATAATGTAATCAGCAAAATATAGTTTCTACGGTATGCTATTAACAAAGGCTATAATATGTTCGTACTTGCTTATATTTTTATCAACAAGTGGAATAGCCCAAATATCCAATAATTCTTTTCGTTGGGGAGTAAATGGTCATCCGCTTACCCAATCCGACTACAACAAAACAACCTGGGATAAACAGATATCTTTTTTAAAGGAATTAAATTTAAATACATATCGTGTTGATGTAATGCTTGATACCCAAGGCTTACCCAAAAATGAATATTCATTTCAAGAACTTAATAGCAAGCTAAACTCAAATTCAATTAGCATGTTCCCCGTGCTCATCATCACCGGGTTATCTGGTTTGGATGCCGGCCAGATATACACACAATGTTATAATCAGGGCAAAACCTTTGGATTAAAATATGGCAACAAATTTCCATGGCTGGAAGTAGGCAATGAGGAAGACAATAAAGTAATAGCATCAGGAAATGGCATAAAAGCATCTGATTATAATGATCAGAAAATACCGAATGTTATGGCCAAACTTAAAGGCTTTATTGATGGGTTAAAATCTGTAAGTCCGGATATTAAAGTAAGCATTTCTTTTGGTTGGGTTCACTTCTACTACCTGGAGTTGTTAAAGCAAAATAATGTGAACTATGATATTATTGGCTACCACTGGTATTCAAACATGGGTGGCGGTGATATTACAAACGTTCATACGCCTTTTGTATCCGGCAATTTATTAAAATCTGTTAGTGATAAGTTTAATAAAGATATTTGGATCACCGAATTCAATTATTACAGAGGAACCAAAAATGGCGACTATACCAAGCAAGCCGATTATATAAGTCAAAGTATAAAATCCATTATCTCACAAAACATCATCAAAGGCTTTTTCATATACGAGTTGTTTGATCAGTCGGCATCAGGTCAACGGTCTCCTAACGAAGCTAATTATGGGCTGGTTATGAAACAAGATGCAAATCCTGATTATACAAAAAAGGAAGTATACACACGTTATCAATCGTTGATTAATGATTACAAAAAATAATAACATGACAAAGACACCGGTAAATAGACTTCAATGGGTTGATTCGCTTCGCGGCTTAGCCGCTGTAGCTGTTGTGGTTGTTCATTTGTTTAACAAATCGAGACGATTGTATCCACATGATTCATTTTTCAGTTTGGATGGCATTCCTGGATTAATCATTAATGACTTTTTAAACTGGGGTAAAATTGGAGTTGTTGTGTTTTTTTTTGTGAGTGGTTATGTAATACCCTACAGTTTAAATAACAGAACCTTAGATGAGTTTGCTATTACGCGTTTTTTTCGTTTATACCCTGCTTATTGGGTTTCAATAATATTATCAGTTATTTTTGTTGGCGTACCTTCATTACTGGTATTACTCACAAACATTACCATGTTTCAAAGATTTGTAGGCGTAGCCGATTTAAATGTTGGTTATTGGACTCTACAAATTGAACTGATATTTTATGTTATTTGTGCTTATTTGTTTTACAAAGGGTTGCTGTACAATGCCAAAACAATTGTTAAAGGCTTTTACCTTTTCCTGGTGGTTGCTGTTCTTTTATCCGTAGTACGATATTTCACCGGGCTAAAATTACCGGTTGCTGTTCCTGTTTCGCTCAATGTAATGTTTTTAGGTTTAATGGCCAGGAAGCTTAGCAACAATGATGAGATTTTTACGCGTAGCTATATTTTAAAGCATGTAGCAGTATTTGTGGTAACATTGTTACCAATTTGTTTCTTGGCTTATAACAAAGATTATGGCTATGATGAAAAATGGTATAAATATTTTTCATCTTATATTACCGCGGCAGCTTTCTTTGCCCTGTTTTTTCACTACAAATGGAGCAATAAGGCATTCGCCTTTTTGGGCGCCATTAGTTATTCTCTTTATTTACTTCACCCTGTTGTAGGGTTTGGTGCAATGAAATATATAAGGAACATATTTCCGCATATATCATCACTTAATTACATACTGTTATTTATGCTCTTTTCAATAATTTCAGCACTCCTGTGCTATTATTTAATTGAAAAACCAGCCATTGCTATCGGGAAATCATTTATAAAGTCGAGAAAAAAACCTTCCATAGTAATACAGGCCACTGCAGCTGTCGAACCCTAATATTGCTGGCATCGCACCTATTCGCCTGTCAGTTGTTAACTGTAAATTGATTTAATATCGCAATATTAACTTTTGGTATACACAATTTCCCAAAGTATGCACAACAATAAATGTGTATCTGCTTTGGGTTGTAAAAGGGCTTATCTTTAATAGAAGAATTTGTTGCTTTCTGCGCCGGTTCTGATTGATATTAATATACCTATCAATTATGAGAAAAATCACTTGGGTTTGTTATGCCAAAGCTGCGTATACATTAAAGCCCTTCATTAAATTTGCACATATAATCCTGATAATCAATTTAATGACAGGATTGTCCTTTGCTAAGACCAATACGCGTCCGGCTTTTACAACAATAAACATTGCATTTTTACCGTCAACCTCCACAGCACCTGCTGGCTACCTGGCCGATAATGGTTTAGCCTACAGTTCAACCAGGGGTTATGGCTGGGTAAATCCAACAACAAAAGCAGCACAATCAATGACTGCAAATATGCGTATACGTACGGGTACGAGCGCCAAACAATTGCTTGGCCTTGTTCAAATGCAGGCCTCAGACAAAGACCAGTTGCCCGGCACATGGGAATATGCAGTACCTAACGGCAAATACAGGGTGACAATTGGTGCCGGCGACGAAGGGTATTTTGATAGTGATCATCAAATAAATGCCGAGGGCTTGCCCGTTATTTCCGATTTGATTACCAGCTCAGTCGCCAAACACAAAGTTGCTATAGCCGTGGTAACCGTTTCAGATGGCAAGCTTACTATTGATGCCAACGGCGGTATAAACAGTAAAATGAATTTTATAACAATTGCTGATTCCGGCACTGTTACAGATACAGCTGTGCCAACTGCAAGTTTAAGATTAGTTGGTTCAACTCAATCCGCAGGTGTTTATACTGATCAGGCACAAGTATTTATAACAGCCACTGATAACGGTAACTCGGGCCTGGCTCAGGTACAGTATTCAATCAATGCTGCAGCTTATGTTAATTTCATGGCTCCATTTACCTTAAATACAGCCGGCAATTACACTATAACTATAAAGGCTACAGATGCAAATAATAATCAATTTATAACTGCTGCTTATAAATTTAGCATAGTTAGCAGCGCGGGTCAAAAAACACCGGGCGTTTACATGGTTTTGAAAAATCCCGACGGCTTCCCTGGTGATGACCAGCTTGTTTTTTCATTAATACAAACGCCCTGGAGGCGCACGAGTCCCGATACTACACCCTATAACTTAAATCATGACAATATAAAACTCAGAGTCAATAATAAGGGAACAGGAAAACTTACTGTAAGTAATTTGAAACTGTCTAATCCTGGCTCATGGAAGATTACAGCAATTAATACGGATAGTACTGCAAAGTTACCCTTTAGCGTTAATTCTGAAGCTTTTACAGATGTAACCGTAAAGTTTATAGCTAAAAATGCCGCTTCGAGGATCAAAATCTTTAGCGATACATTAACAATAGTTAGCAATGACAGTATTGCACCGGTAAAGAAAGTTGGGCTTCACGGCATTTGGCAAATAGCAGGCGAAGGCTTAAATGAACCTTATGCCCAGCAGATTATACAAGCATTCGGTTTAGGAACAACCACGGGTTATGCCCATGATGATGGCAATATAAATGGAACAACAATAGTGCCGAGCTCAAGTGAAGTGAAAGCAGATTATTTTGTAATGGCCGATCCCTCAAAACCAGTAACGGTCCGTCAATTAGCGGCCTATCATGGGTGTTGTGCAGCAACAGAAGCTATTCGGTATTTTACTAAAGGATCTTCATCTACCAAAATGGTTTTTACGCATAATAATCTTTATGGTCAATCTGTAGTACCCAGAATTTACGGTAGTAATACTATCCCTTCGGTTGGAACCTTCACCATTACCGGCTCATTCGGTTTTAAAGCTGGCAGTGCCTCATCAGATAGGACCCAAAACGTTAATGGACTTATAGGTATGAGAATTTTAAAGGCAATAGATGCTGCCGGAAATGTAATACCAAACGCCTATTTGTTGGATTGTGATTACCTGGGTACACAGTTTACCAATTACGATTACCAGGACAATGTATATTACGTTGAAAACATTATGCCCGAATCGGGATCAAAACATCATGCCGATCTGGCCGCGCTTCCGAATACGGCTATTAACTTTACGCCATCTTTAACAGGAACCTCTTCATCTATTAGTGTTACGTTAAAGAATACGGGAATAAATTATCCCGATAGCTCAACTGATGGCGCAATAACATTACAAAGCTTACAAATTGTAGGGCCCAATGCCAGTGAATTTTCGGCAGGAACGTTTGCAACTACATCGTTGGCAACACAGGCCACAACCGCAATAACTGTAAAATTCACCCCCAATAGCGTAGGTATAAAAAATGCGGCGTTATTAGTGAATTACAAAAACGGAACGTCGCCGCTGCGGATCCCTTTGTATGGAATTGGCAACACCTCTACATCTACAGTAACTGCTTTGAAAAGAATAAAAGGAGGATCCGATGCTGCTGTCACGATTGGCGGAAATACTTATGAGGCAGATGCTACTTATAGAAAAGGGTCTATAAAACTGGATAAACAGGTTATAGCCAGCGGTGTAGCCGGTACAGATATAGATTTATTATATCAAACATACTTATCGGCCAATGCGGAACTGGCACAAACAAGTTATGAAATCCCTATCGCAAATGGCAATTACCTGGTACGGATGCATTTTGTAGAAAATTATTGGACAGCAGTTGGTATGAGGGTATTTCATATTGCGATGGAAAACAAACAGGTGCTCAACAATTTCGATATTTATAACGAAGTAGGTTACCGTGCCGCGCTGGTGAAGGATTTTAGTACAACAGTGGCAGATGGGAGTTTAAGCATTAAATTTGACCCTACAGCCAACCGGGTGGGCATTGCTGCTGTTGAGATATTCCAGGTGAAAACTACCGCAGGCGCATCAGCCTTATCTGCTAACGCTACCGACAGCCTGGCGGAAAAACAACGAACAATTACGGTTTATCCTAACCCCAATAATGGCGCTGCATTCTATTTAAACGCTAATAATTTCCAAAAGTCAGAAAAAGTAACATTATCTGTTACAAGCATGTCTGGTAGACTGTTGCAGAAACAGACATTTGTTACTGATGAAACTGGTGCTGCTAATACACTAATTAAATTAAATAGCAGTTTGGGTAAAGGAGTTTATATTATAACTGCAGAGTCTCAAACAGGAGTTTTAAGCTCAAAACTATTAGTTGAATAATATCCTTTCGCTTATTAAATAACTTTATTACCTTTTTGCATCATCCCCTGCTTTACTAAAGAAGAAAAATGCCGGCTTTCGTCATGTTTAATTTATGAAGAAACAAAAAACGGCAACCAATAGCCTGATATCTGCTATTGGTTGCCGTTTTTGTGTTATTTAAAATAACAGTTAATTCGGGCAAGTAATTTTGATGATGGTAAAACAATCAAGCGTGTACCATATTCCTTAGTGAGAATTAAACGTCAGTTTGCAGCTATACAAATTATCAAGTTAGGGGATTAGATTTATTGAATGGCGACCTCTTTAGCAGTAGCTTGCCGCGATGATTTATTGTATTGAAACAGCCATCCAAATTTAGGTTGATGAATCGACAGGTATTTTAATCCTAATGGGAAACATAAGCCAACTAACGTATTAAACACAATGTGCACTATAGCATTGTCAACATGTAAAATTTTCTGTAAAAATATCCTGAAACCGGCCGTAAAAAGTACGTGCGACAAAAATATAATCATTGAGTTTTCACCGAGGAAATTAATTACTGTTTTTGACCTGGTTTTTACGGCATAAAAAGATAATTGTATCACAAGTAAGGTGCCCAAAACCTGGGTATCTAATGTGTTAAACCATGTCCATCTTCCGTATCTGAAATATAAAAATTCAGCGCCAACAAAGAGGAGAAAAGTTAAAATAATACACAGTTTGTTTTCAAGTACAAACTTCAAATATGTCATGTTCCTGGCCAGTAAAATACCAAAGTTAAAATAGATCAAATTATAGAATGTTTTATCAAATGATCCAAAATGAGGCTTAAATACATAAATTAAAAGCCAAATTGAGCAGGAGATCAATAAGCCGTATTTTCTTGAAACTTTATAGATAAGTACGTTAACAACATTAATAAAAAACAGGGCAAACAAAAACCAATAAACAGAACGAGGAATAAACAAACATGTGTACAATGCCTGAACTGGCAATTTCGCGTTTGTCTGGCTGGAAAAAGCAACCTCAAAAGCGGTTTGTATTATTGACCAAATTACAAATGGATAAAGAATAGTCTGCAGTTTATTTATCAAAAATTTCTTCTCGCGATGTTTATCTAAGCTTTTCTCGAAAAAGAATCCGGACAAAGCAAAAAACAAAGACATATGAAAACTATAAATAAATGTAAATAGGGAATTAATCACAAATAGATTTGTTGGTATATGGGCTTCTTTTATACCCACTAAAGCATGCCCCAGTACAACAAGGATAATTCCTAAACCCTTGGCATAATCGACCCAGTCTACTCTTAGATGCTCTGTTTTCATTTGCTAATTATTTGATTAATGTTGATGGTTTATTAAACTAAAGTGATATTATTTGGACGTTACTTTTTTGTGCAACCTTTTGGTTACTTAAAAATGTTGTGGCAAGAGGCTTGAATCAAAGCTTACTTTTAAATAAGCCTTTTATGAGAGAAATCTAATTTAAAAAAAAAATGGAAATGAGAAAACCAACGACGAGCTTATGTCGTATATCAAGAGTAGTAGGAAAATAATTTATTATAAAAAAATAAAGAGGATGTATTGAAATACACCCTCTGATTCAGGCACATAACTCTCACATTTGTACCAATTATGAAAAACAAATTTCATTTAAATCTTATACGATAAATATTTATATATGTTGTAGGAGTTAATAAAAAAAAAGAATAAAGGTTTAACTCGCTTGGTGTAATTGATCTATATCAAATCTATAAATTATTTACGATAAAAAGAAAACTTACTATTAAGTTATTCAAAATTGTGCTATTATGTATAAATTTTGTGAAGTTGATGCTGTAATTTGATAGTCTTTCTCCCTCAAAATAAGAATATTACGGCACTAAGATGATACTTCGCCATACCTCAGCGCCTGTTCTTTTTGCTGTGTTATGAAATATTTGTCTTTGCTCCCTGCTGTAAACATTCAGCGTTATGTTTTGATCTTCTACTGGTGTAACTTTGATATCTAAATCATATTTGGATTGATACCTAAAAACATACGTGGCCATTGTTCCCTCAACATCAAAATCATTTAGCTTATCATCTGCGCCGAACGTAACATGACATTTCTTTTCGCAGTCAACAGTTAGCTTTCCGTATCCATAATAACTTACATCATCGACCGAACTTTTTTTGCAACCGGTAAATAAAAAGATAGAGGAACTAAGAAAGATTGCACAAACGATGCATTTTCTTATTGTGGGGATGTTAAATAACCCGCTTCTTCCTGAAGCATGTAATAGAGTTTGATTTTGTTTCATGTTTTTTTAATTTGTAATTATTAAGATAATATTAGCGTGAATTTCAAGTGTGCAGTTTGCAAATGGTATGCATTTTAAAAGGATAGTATGCGATACCATAAAAGAAGAAATCTTGTATTGCGGCTATTTTCCTGTGGCAGAGTATAAAAACTTACCCAAGCAATATGACGGCAGATAGTCGTCTGAAATTTGTATAAAAGCTAAAAAGAGGTTATTTTTTTACGCTGGCTATGTCAACATTTTTTTTATCGATTATTATCAGCTTCTTTTGTTCGTAACCAAATGGTCTTACGTTAGCTACCAAATAAACATTATCCTGGTAATCATAATTGGTTCTAGGTTGCCCAATAAAGTCGCAGGCTATGATATAACTATTTTTTAGCTCCTCACCTTTTAAATTAATGGCTTTCCAAACACGAACACCGATTTTGTTTTTATAATTTTTCATACGGTCTGTACTTGATGAGCCCATTATAAAGCCGAATTTTTTTTGCGGATAAAAAGAGATAAAATTTACAGATGGTTTAACAAGCATTCTAGGTAATAACAACTGTGCAGCACCTGGCTCGTTATTGAATAGTGTTATTGCTGTTTTATCTCCTTTATAAAAAAACTTCAACGCATCATCTTCCTTGAGTGAATTAAACGCGTGGTAAGCAGCAAGCTGAATTATTTTAACGCCTGTAGTATCACTAACTCTTTCAAAATAGGATGCAGCAATCTCATCCGAATTAGAAATGGTTGCATCGCCGTTGGAGCCGTTATCGAAATATTTGAATCCGACGTTGGTTTTAAAATTTAAATTTGTAAGTATTTTTTGCAAATCTGGTTCCCAGTCGCCCTCCGCCCTATATTGCCATAGGCCATTTAGATACAGTCTTTTAAACACTTTATCCTGGGTGTATAAGATTAGTTCATTACGAACTGTTATACAGCTGCTTAATAAATCAGATTGGCAGTTTAGTGATTTTGTATATCGCAATAAGTTCCACTGTAATTTAAATAGTGCATTCCAGCCCACCCGCCTTGCCCGCTTTTCAAATATATCCGCAGTAAAGTTTAATGTGATCTCTGCAAAATTATTTACTCCGATTGTAATTGGAAATGCACTTTCATCAACATTGAGATTATTTATTCTACATATTTTCCAAAGGTCATTTTTTAAAAAAACAGCTTTATTTATAGTTAAATCCTTATCACTATTATTTTCAATACGAATAGTTACCAGGCCATGATCCTTTATATTAAACTTAGCGTTCTTTTTTTTACCTAGTATTTTTCGACCCTTATCACTCAAACGAGAAAAAAATAAATAGTCATTACTTGAAAAATCATTTATCACGTCAACTTTTACGCCGGCACCGTTAACGTTGATATGCCTATCTGATACCAAATGAAAATCATTTACGGCTTTGTTATTTAATAAAA
The DNA here is from genome assembly GCF_056405015.1 of Mucilaginibacter sp. P2_A4. Taxonomy (NCBI): domain Bacteria; kingdom Pseudomonadati; phylum Bacteroidota; class Sphingobacteriia; order Sphingobacteriales; family Sphingobacteriaceae; genus Mucilaginibacter; species Mucilaginibacter sp. P2_A4. Next base: position 280,656 of record NZ_JBFUCX010000011.1, read on the forward strand.
CATCTTCTTTTACAGGACTTTCCTGAGAAGAGTATTTAGTTTTTAATAATGTTCCGAAAATCAAATTTGAAACTATACAAAGCACAATTACAATTTTGCGGAAATAGACCTCTTTAACGGAAAGAAATGCCGGCACAAGAAACATGGCCGATAAAATACCCCAAATTAACGGTAAGAAAACATTTAATAATGCATGAAGTCCATCTTGGCTGAAATCAATTGAGGTAGATATAAACTCCGAAATAAGAATGCTTGATAGCAAAAAAAAAAGCAATAAATTAACAGAAAGCTTCTTCATAATTAATAGGGGTAAAAAATAAAAAGCATTTTTTGATTGTATATTAAAAGTTCATAAAATCAACATCTAATTTGGCTCGCTGGCCGATCCAAAACTGTATCCGATACTAAATCGCAAAGTATTGGCAAGAGGGCTTTTGTCTTGGCTGGCTGCTAGATATGAAAAGTCAATATTGATGTTTTTTGTAACCAAACCCAGGCCAAGGGTTACATAACTTCTGTTTCCTTTGTTAGGGTTTTCGTAAAAGTATCCGGCTCTTAATGCAAACTTGTTGTCGTACCAGTATTCCAATCCGGTTGAGTAATTTATTTCCCGAAATTCTTCTTTAAAGCCGCCAGGAGCATCACTAAATGAGCCGAATATGCCTGAAACAACTGAACGGTCATCATTCCTTCCCCTCACTATTTTATTTGTACTATCTCTTATCGGTGGCGTTGGAACAAGCAATTTATTCAAATCAATTGCAAGTGTCACCTTATTGATATTATCTAAAAACAGCGTATTGGCAAATCCTATTCTTAAATTGGCCGGTAAAAATAGCTGGGGCCCCTGAGCAGAGTAATTTATTTTTGTACCTATATTAGAAATATTTACCCCGAAGCCAAAAGTAGCATCTTTGCCAAATTGCTCGGTATTATGATTGTTAAACAGGGATATATCTGTAGCAACAGCATTAACACTGTTTGACCCTGGGCTATTTGAGCTAAAGCCTCTGTAAAGCCCAGAATGTATATACCGTAAAGTAAGACCTAACGACAATTCTTCACCAAATTTGCGAGCGAAAGATCCGTCAATTGAATATTCATTTGGGTGATAAGTACCCTGTGATACAAGATTATCATCAATTAAATCGATCCTGCCTAAATTAAAATATCTGATTGAAAAGCCGATGCTATTTCTATCATCTAATTTATTTGCGTAGCTTAAATAAGCAAGATTGATATCTGAAACAAGCTTCCTTAACCATGGTGAATATGAAAGGCTAAAAGATGAATTGTTTTGCAAAAACGGGAGTTTCGCTGCATTCCAGTAAGTGGCATTTGCATCAGGAGCTATAGCCACCCCAGCATCTCCCATCGCGCCAGAACGGGCATCGGGAGATATTGTTAAAAACGGTACAGCAATTGGTATGGCGGTATTACTGCTTCCATTAGTATTAAAGCTTGCTTGCGCCTTTGATTCCAGGCGTATGATACAGCAGCCAACTATAAATAAAGCATAAAATTTAAAGGTATGAATTGCCATATTATATACAATGTAAAAACAGGTTAGCGTAAGCTTTTAAAATAATTGGGAAACACTTAGTATGCGTTTTTCTCGCCTTTAAATATGTTATAGATGGTTAGGAAAATTATTTTAACATCCAGTTTTAACGACCAGTTTTCTAAATACCAGATATCATGCTCAACGCGTTTCTCCATTAACTCGTCATTTTTTGTTTCCCCTCTAAAACCATTAACCTGAGCCCATCCGGTTATACCCGATTTTAAAAAATGACGAACCATATATTGATTAATTAATTGGCCATATTGTTCTGTCATTGACAGGATATGGGGTCGGGGGCCGATAACGCTCATATCACCTAACAACACATTTATAAATTGCGGAATTTCGTCTACACTGGTTCTGCGGATAAATTTGCCAATTGGCGTAGTTCTTGAATCATTTTTGGTGGCTTGCACAAACTTTGTCTCATCCTGGATCCTCATACTCCTGAATTTATAGCAAATGAAAGGTTGATTATCTTTACCAGTGCGTAATTGTTTATATAGTATAGGACCGGGGCTTTGCAGTTTAATTATTAACCCTAATATTGGATAAAGCCAGCTTAGAATAAATACGATCACCAATGAGCTGAAAATTATATCAAAAAGCCTTTTTGCAAATCGGTTTTCCATTTCTTCCAACGGCTCCTTTCTTAAACTCAAAATTGGAAAGTCATCCATATAATTTACTTTACAGGACGATTTAAAATAGGTATCCCAATCAGGCACAAATTTCAACCGAACGCAATGCTTTTCGGCCATCTTTAGCAAGTAATTGGCATCGGCCAGTTTATCAATTGGCATCGTGAGATATACTTCGTTTATTCCGCTTGCCGACGCGTTCCTTATGTATTCTTCAACCACCTCATCACTTGAATTCTCTTCAGGCTCGATGGTTCCATCACCTTTGTTTAAAAAGCCTTTAAAGGAAAAATTATTTTCAGCATTTTCAAAAAATGTCGCCAACTTCAAACTCATACTATCGTTACCTATCACCGCCACAGACTTATTTATGTTGAAGAAACGTTTAAAATAAAACTCAAATAATGTTCCTAGAAAACGGCTCAGAATGAGCCCTGCAAATATGAAGTTGTAGTAAACTATTGTAACCTTTAATACACTTATAGAATCTTTTGGAACTAAGATGAGCGACGTAAAAAAAAATACGAATAAAATAAAAGCCTTAATTGATCCCGTGTAAATCCTTATATGCTTCTGTGATATAGCAGCTTTATAAACACCTGATAATGAAGTCGCTAAAACCCATAAATAGTTACATAAAAGCAAATAGATCAGATAATCCTCAAATGGTTTATTAACAAATTTAAAAGCCAGGATGAAACAGGCGTTCACCAAAATCTGGTCTGTAACTTTTAGTACAAAGTATAATAGATATAAGTACTGTGTTTTCATATAATTTGATTTATAAAGTGATTGTAACCATCATTTTGAAACAAGCCGATTTGTTTAACCAGTTTTAACTCACTTAAATTCGTCGGCACTCAAATTGTTATTGCTAATAACATCAGGAAATATAATAGTAGCTATTCGCTGCAGGATCTGTTGTGGATCTGCGCTAGGGATGGGAAGTGTCTGGCGTAGTATATATTAACAAATTAATGATTTGCCAGATAGTATACAACGGTTCTGCCGGGATGATGTGATATTGTGTAGTTTTGAGATACCCCCACGCATTAGGCTGTTAAATCACGATTATTTTCTGAGTAAAATTTCGCCTCTATTGCTAATTCATACAATTTATCTTTGTGGTTGCCCCATAAATCCTTCCACCAGTATAAATATTTGCGTGGGTATTTTAGCTGTTCGTAATGATCGGCGCGCGATAATCCTTCAAGCGCCATCAATTTATGCATTACTCTACGGCAATGATCCATCACAGAGTGCGATTGCGACGTATAACCGTATTCTATTCCAATTTTCCTAGATGTTTTATCGAGCAGTATTTGGCTAAATAATTCGATATGATAAGTAGACAAGCCCTTTGTTTTTAAATAAGGCTTATTTTTATATCCTTTGGTTTGCATAAACTTCGGGTTTTAACATTAATTATCGCACACATCGTTAGCCCTTTAATGAGCCATTGCGGTAAACAGTGCGATAGTTGATACTTGTTAATGGGCGTCCTATGCTGTTATAATAAAAGCCCATTTCATCCATTAAGTCAACATTATATAAGTTCCGTCCGTCAAAAATCATTTTGTACTTTAAAAGATCTCCAATTTTAACAAAGTCGGGATTACGAAAAACGGCCCATTCTGTTAAGATCAGTAATGAATCACACCCTGCCAGCATTGTATAAGGATCATCACCGTAGCTGATCTTTAAATTTGTATAGTTGCTGAAATTATTCATTGCTTCAGGATCAAAAGCTACAACATCGGCCCCTTCTGCTAAAAGCTCCCTTATTATAGTAATAGCCGGCGCTTCTCTGATATCATCTGTTTCCGGTTTAAAAGCTAAACCCCACACAGCAAACTTTTTTCCATGAAGATCATGATTAAAGTGTTTTTTTACCTTTTGTACAAGCACAGATTTTTGCGCGGTATTAACTTCCATTACGGCATTCAAAATCTTAAAGTCGTAGTCATTTTCGTTAGCTGATTTAGACAAAGCCTGTACATCCTTGGGAAAGCAGCTTCCGCCATAACCAATTCCCGAAAAAAGGAAGCGTTTACCAATGCGATCATCTGTACCAATGCCCAACCGTATCATATCAACGTCTGCTCCTACTTTTTCGCAAAGGTTGGCTATTTCATTCATGAAAGTGATTTTTGTAGCCAGGAATGAGTTAGCAGCATACTTTGTTAATTCAGACGAACGCTGATCCATAAATATAATGGGATTCCCCTGCCTTACATAGGGTTGATATAAGCGGCTCATCAAAACTTTAACCTTGTCGCTATCCGTCCCTATAACAATCCGATCGGGCTTCATAAAATCATCAACCGCAACACCTTCCCTCAAAAATTCGGGGTTGGATACTACGTCAACCTTTATATCAGTATTAGCCAGAAACACCTCTTTAACCCAATCGGCTGTTCCAACCGGCACCGTTGATTTGGTTACTATCACCTTATAATCTTTAATTAATTTAGCGATCTCTGCAGAAGCGTTAAGTATAAAAGTTAAGTCGGCTGAGCCATCAGCTCCCGGAGGGGTTGGCAATGCCATAAAGATAATCTCAGCATCGGTTATGGCTTCTTCCAGTTCTGTGGTAAAATGCAGGCGATTCTGAATAATGTTTCTATGAAAAAGCTGCTCCAAACCAGGCTCATAAATAGGTAACTGACCTTCCTGCATCATTTTCACCTTTTGTTTATTAATGTCAACGCAAATAACATTATTCCCTGTTTCTGCTAAACAAGTTCCCGTAACAAGGCCTACATAGCCGGTTCCTACTATTGCAATATTCATAAATGATAATAAGTTAAATTATGTTTGATTAATTATTTGAAAGTATAACTGCTGTTGAGCGTTAAGCCCGAGAAGCTTTTTTACCTTTACTGACTAAAAATTTTTCGTATGCTGTAACGATAGAAAGATAATACCTCAACCTGAATACGGTGATTTTTTGACTTAGGGTCAAATCTTTACCTCTGCTATTTATAAGCTTGATACTTTTAATTGGAGGGCGTAAATCATATATGAATCGCGAAATTAATTTGATAGATTTTCCGTCTTCGCCGCGGGAAAACTTGGCTTGCCCCCCTCCTACACGTTTTGCCTTTTTCAAAAGCTCACCTAAATGATACCGGGCCGGGTGTTTTACAGTGGCATTATCTAAATAGCGTATTAATATCCCGCCTTTTTGTGCTCTTACAGACCATTCATAATCGCCTCCCGACATTAGGCTTTCATCAAAAAAACCAACCTTATCGAATGAACTTCTATAGGTAAAAAGGTTTGCTGTAACCGCTGTTGCATCATTTTTTACATAAAGCTCCTGGTTAAAGGCATATACCTTTTCATACAGTTCAACATTTACGAGTTTAGAGGACCGATAAAACAGCTCGATTTTTCCGGCAATACGGCCAATATTAGGATGGGCAAGCATATATGTGCGGGCATTTTTTATCCAATCTTTATCCGGGATACAATCAGCATCAGTAAATGCCATAATTTTACCCTTTGAAATTCTGATCCCGGCATTGCGTGACGCGTATGATCCCGGCTTATTTTCGTCAATTAATATACAATTGTCTGGAAGTTTATAATTTTCAGGAGGCTTTGACCCGGGCATGTTATTTATAACAATAATTTCAAATAACTCCTTTGGATAAGATTGCTTTGACAATGCCTCGAGACAAAGAGACAAACAATCCCAGTCATTATAGGTAGGTATTATAACTGATATAAAAGCTTTGTTCATAGGATTAATTTGATTTTTTATGATACTAAACTTAAAAGCACGAAGATTTGGATTGCTGGTTAGGCTTTAAATAAGCGCTTTACCTTAGTTTTGAAAACTTTCCTTTTTGAAACGTCCAGGCGATTGTTTTGGAGGTATAAACCCACAAATTCGGGCAAAACATCCAACCAGGTCGTTAATTCGGTGTAGATGTAGGTATCAATTAATCGATTTAATTTGGGGGAAAATAAACCCATTTGTGTAAGGTACATCCTGATTGCAATCCGCAGGTTTATTCTGTTTTTAACAATTTCAACTAAGCGGCGTTTATTGCCACTTTTGGATATCGAGCTATCTGATTTATATATATTGGTTTGTACCAGGTTGTGGTAAACAAAGGTTGCCCCTATTTTTAGCAAATTGAATAAAAGATTATACTCCTGAGAAGACGTTAAAGAAGTATCCCATCCGCCAACATCCAAAAGTGTTTCCTTTTTCCAGAGAATGGAACTCGTGATTCCTAAATTTGATTCTATTAAACCTTCCCAGGGTTTAGGATTGGCATATTTAATATGCTTTTTAATTTTACCATCTGTTGAATAAATCAAAACATGATTACCAATAACTACATCAGCTGCAGTCAATTCAGCCATTTCATATTGCGATTCCATCTTTAATGGCATCAGTTCATCATCGGCATCTAAAAACTGAATAAATTCTCCTTTAGCTTCAAACAGTCCTTTATTCCTGGCAGCAGGAGCGCCTTTGGTAAATTCACTAAAAACTCTTATCACATCCGGATACCTTTCCTCAAAAGAAAGCAGCTTTACTAAAGTTTGATCTGTTGAATCATTATCGATGAGTATTATTTCATAGTCTTTAATGGTTTGATTTAAAACACTTGATATCGCCCTGCCTATAAATTCCGCGCAATTGTAGCAAGGTATAATTACAGATATTTTCATAGGCTTAGGTATTAGTTGATTTGAGTTGCAGGTTTAAATATTTGGTATATCGCTTTTAGCTCGGTGTTCATTAACCAGTATACCGCTAACGAATAGCTGATGAATAAGGCAATACCCGCAGTGATGTAATTGACATGGGCTACGGATAAAGCGTAAGCCACAGCATATGAAATAAAAGATGCAATTACCGCCCCCTTAATAGCCATGCACAGGTCAATTACTTTAATCTTTACAGCCGAAATTTGCCGGAAACTGTATTGGGCTACGATAACAACTACCAGCTTATTAAACAAAATGGCCCAGGCCGCACCTACAATGCCATATTTTTCAATTCCGAAAGCAAGCGTTGGTAAAAAAACGAGGGCCTTTACTATTTGTAGTTTCATTTCAAGACCTGGCCTTCCAACACCTCTTAAAAGTGCAGTATTACCACTTACCAGGATATGGAACATAACAGATCCGGCTAAAATTTGAAGCGGCACAACCGCTTCCTGCCATTTTAAACCAAATACATTTACAATAAATGGTTGCCCTAAAACAATAAAGAAAACCATAATAGGGAAAATTAAAATGCAATTGAACTGTACTACTTTTAGGTAATAGCTTTTTAAAGCTGTAAAATCATTTTGCTTGCGGCCGTAAACAGGATACATTACATTATTAATAACTGCCATAACTCTGCTGCGAAATGTATCGGTTAAGACAAACGCAAGCGTATAAACACCCAGAACAGAGGCTCCTAAAAGCTTGCCTATCAGCAAATAATCAATATTATTATACATGTAGTTCATTATATTTGAACCGGTTGTATAGGCGCCAAAACCAAAAATATCTTTAAAAGCCTGTTTGCTCCACATAAACTTTGGCAGCCACCTGGTTGCTTTAAAATACAGAGGCATGGCTATTATGACAATTGCAACTGAGTTGAAAACCAAGGCCCAGACGCCGGCCCCTAAAAAAGCAAGTACTAAGGATATTACTCCGGCAACTATATTTGAAATGTTATCGATAAATGCTATTTTCTTAAAATCCATCAGCTTTGTAAGCTGGGCTTTATGAACCAGATTGACCGGGCTAAACAAAATTGCTAAACTTAATACAGGGATTATGGTAGTTAACATAGGCTGTTTGTAAAAAACGGCAGCTAAAGGGCCTATGATAAAACTCATAATCAAATACAATCCTACAGACCAGGTAACCCCGGTCCAAAAAGCGGTATGAAAATGTTCTTCAAATAAATTTTTGTCCTTACGCTGTACTAATGCTGCACCTACTCCCAAATCATTAAGTACCTGAACAAATCCGGTAAAAATGGTTGCCATGCCAATTAACCCAAACTGTTCAGGAAAAAGCAGTTTAGCTAAAACCAGTTTGATGATAAAGGCGAACGATTGATTTACAACCATTTGTACGCAATTCCATAAAATTCCTTGTGCTACGAGCTTTTTATCAGATTTTACTGCAGAATCTGTCATTTATATATGTAATAAGTAAGTTAAGATTTGGTTTTTGAGCTCCGATTCGGGCTGCATATATGTGTGTAGAAGTACAATATTTTAGCTACCTGCTGCTAAAGAGCAACCCGCTTTTTATCTGACATTGATTTAGAGGTATCTTTTATAGTTTCATAAATATTTTGATAACCTTCTATGTATTTAATTTCATTGAACCGTTGGGCACTGCTTAAGCAATGTATTTTTTTAAGCTCTATACTTTGCTGGTTATTGACGATATTTTCGATTAATTGTGTCAGGCGGCTTTCCTCCGGCGCATATAGCCAGGTACTGATGTCATCATGCAATTCTGTTAATCCACCGCTATCTGAAATACAAACCGGTACCCCGAATGACAGGGCTTCGATAACCGTGCGGCCAAATGGCTCGGGCCATAATGAGGGCACTATTAAAACATCAATCTGCCTGAAAAAAGCCTCCGGCTTAACAACTCCAACAAACTCAATTTCAACCCCAACGGCCAACGCGTTAAGTTTATTGATAAAATCGTTCTCGCCCCGCCCCGCCAGCATCACTTTAAATTTAGTTTTACTTTTGGGGGCACAAGCGGCGAATTCTTTTACCATGTATTCAACACCTTTATCCGTTGATATCCGGCCCATATAACCGAAGGTTAACTTATCTGAATATGGAAGTTTTACACTTACTTCAATATGATTGGTTTTTACCCCGTTATATACTACAGACCGTGGCTTTTCATCTCCTATAATCGAATTATGCCTGTTCAGTATATATTTACTTATCCCAACGAAGTAATCAGGACACTGCATAAACCCACTTTTTAAACTATGCGTAATTTTGCAATCCTTACACAAACCGTCACAGGAATGATTGTTATTGAACATATTGGTTCGATGACAAATAAGATAATAGTCACGAATAGTATGCACAATTGGAATTTTACTAAACTTGATTACGGCCCAGAGCGAGGGAGAAAAGCCCATTATATTATTTGTATGGATAACATCCGGCTTTATTCGCTTGAGGAATACATTGATAAAAAATAAGTATAGCGGATTAAATGAGTCAACCAAATGCCAAAGGATTTTGGCTGATGCCGACCGGTGTTTGTTTGCTGTATAGCTGGAATAAATATTCCGTTGTTTAACCCTAATTACAACTACTCCGTTAACACGCTTTATTTCAAACTTTTCACCAAAAGTTATTACAAAAATTTCATTCCCCTTCTTAACAAGCCCTTCAGCTAAAAGCTGAACAGAAACTTCCGCGCCGCCTATAAATTTGGGGAAATAAAAAGTGTTAAAAATTAAAATACGCACTGTTTTTAATATTAAGCTTCGTTAGCAATCAGGTTCTTTTTATCATGGGTGCGATATTTTTCGTCGACGAAATCCCGGATTTTTTTAACAAAGCATGTATCGTCAAATTCTTCGGCATGTTTTCGTATAAATTGAGAATCAAAATTTGATAACTCAAAAATATCTATAGCATGTTTCAATGCTTCTACAGTTTGTTTTGGGAAAAATACGGCTGTAGCTTTTGAGGCATCTTCCTGCAATGGTATCATTGTTTCTAATACACCACCTTTGCCGTATGCTATTACTGGTCTTCCGGATGCATTGGCTTCCAAAGGTGTAATACCGTAATCCTCTAATTGTGGAAAGATGAAAGCTTTGCAGTTTGCATACAAATTGGCAAGCTCAATGGCAGACAGCCCGCTAAGAAACACAACATTATCTCCAGCTATTTCCTTAAGTTCCTTTTCTCTGGATCCTTTGCCAACAACTATTAACTTTTTGTCGGGCATTAATTTAAAGGTTTCGATAACCAGATCAACTTTTTTATAAAATTCAAACCTGGAAACAACCAGATAGTAGTCACCTATTTTTTCGGAAATATAAAAATTATCGCATTTTACCGAAGGATTTATAACTTTAATCTCAAGCGAAGGGTTATAAGCTTCTTCAATACGCGGCACAACAGTTCTGGAATTGGTAATAAAATAATCTGTCCTTAGTGCCGAATGTTTATCTATGCTTTTAAGTTTTTCAATAATCAAATAGTATAATTTTCGCTTCCAGAATCCACCATTTGATATGGCCTCGTAAGATTCCGGATTCCATACCAACCTAAACGGCGTATGGCAATACGTAATCACAATTGTGCCCGGGTCTGTTTTGATGTATTTGGCGCAATGCGTTGTTGATTGCAGTATAACATCAAAGCCCTTTAGGTAAAGTTGCTTCATCGCCATAATACCAAAAGGGAAAAAGAAACGCTTTAAGTTCTTTTCACTTTTAATAAATTTCCCAAACCACGTAGTCTTAATATTACACACCTTAAATTCCGGATAGGAGGTTACAGGATTGTAATTAAGTGTGTAAATTGGAGCATCCGGAAACGCATTATGAAAGCTTAAAACAACCTGTTCAGCTCCACCTTTTCGAACAATTTCATCTTGAACTATTGCTATGTTCATAATATTAGTAAATTATTTTAGCTTGAAGTGATCTCATTTCAAATACGGAGGTTTGGATCTTTATTAATGTATTGGCGGGGATGGAATCCATGACTACACAATTCGGTCCTACGATACTATTTTGTCCAATTTTTATTGGGCCAATTATCTTTGCTCCTGCCCCCAAAACACAATTGCACTGAATTATCGGAAAGCCGTCACCGGGGAGGATTATAGCTCCTTGTTTTTTACGGCCAAGTGTAACTCCGTGATAAATAGTTGTATTAGATTTTACAATAGCACCCTGGCCAATTACAATTCCAACGCCATGAATTATTACAATTCCGCCTTCCAGTTCCGCCTTATAATCAATGTCGATAGCATATAATATTTGTATAATACGGGTTAATAGTAATGGAAGAATAGGTATTCCTTTAATAAACAGGTAATGCGAAAACCGGTAATTTATCAGTGCATGTATTCCTCTATTTGCCAATAAGGCCATCAAATTACTTACCTCAAACTCGGTGCGTAAGCGAAAAAGGTCAAGTTTTATATCTTTAATAACGCCCATTACTTAATTTATTGATCAGGTAAACTAATTGGCTACCTGACGTTTTCCAATCGTAATTAAAACTAAACTGGTAATTTTTGGTGATCAGTAACTTTACTTCCGAATCCGTTTTCCTTAGAAAATTATTTAAAGCCATTTTAAGTGTGGACAGCGAGTGTGGATCGAAATAAATGGCCTTTCTTTGAGCAATTTCAACAAATGCGGGGATGTTTGAAATAATCAAAGGGCAGCCGCTTGCCATAGCCTCAACAACTGGTAATCCAAACCCTTCATAAAAAGATCCATTAATTAACGCCCTGGCTCTTTGGTAATAATCGGCCAACAACAAATCATCGCAGTTGGTAATAAATTTAATATTGCCCGCAGGTTTATAATTTTCATTTTGAAAGGAGCCGGCCGCAGCGCCAATCACAACCAATTTTAAAGAACTATATTCTTTAAGAGAGAATACTTTGATAAGCAATTGGATGTTTTTCCTGGGATCATGAGAGCCCACAAACAGGAAAAAGTTATCTTTTTGAAAATTAAGTGAGTCCATATTGCGGACCACAAATTTTTCGGAAGGGGCGTTATTAATAACCGAGACCTTGGTGGTTGGTACATTTAGATTTTCGCAAATTTCTCTTTTCGAAAATTCGCTTACTGTAATAACGTGTAATGCTTTTTTTGCCAACCTGGGTATTAAAAATTTATAGTATCGGGAAAAACTATTGGAAAACCACTTTGGATTGAAGTGATACGACATATCGTGTATACATATGATGTGGTTTCTTAGCAAAAACGGCCCCGTATTGCAAAAACTTATCAATAATGAATCCTTTTTCCGGGCCACATACGCTGTTAAATCAATTTGCTCCCATAGCGTTAATCTTTTAAAAAAACCTGTTTTAATAAAAGCATCTTCAGGAAAATCAAGAGCAGTTAGATCAGCTATCACAGGAACGAGGATTCTAACCTCCAACTCCGACTTGAGAAGCAGATTGGTTAGCTCATAAGCGTAGCGCTGGACACCTGTTCTGCGTTGCAACAAAAACTTACCGTTGATAAAAATCATGAGGAAGTATAAAATATCAAAGTTTAAGGAGGGGGATGATTTTTATAAAATCATCTGATTATCAAATGCTTGTATTTAGTTATTTATAAGCTTCAAATCGCGGGTTCTTATCGAAATACTGGATTTGAACAATTCTTTTTTATTATCTGCCGATAATACATAGCCTAAACCTAAAAAGATCCAAAGGCTTGGATATGCAAATTCAGGAACGGTAGTCATCAATATGATATATAATAACACTAATCCTATGCGATAGCTTAACTGCACTTGTTCGGGCTTAATTTTAAATGACAGCTTATCATAAAAAAATGAGGTAAATAAAAGAAACCCGATAACCCCATTGTTTACCATTACTGTACTAAAAAAATCCGTCGACCTCACATAGCCAAAGCCTATTCCCACAATTTCGTTATAAATATTCAAGTTGGCCCAGTACGTTATGTGTGTTGTAAAGTGTCCGGACCTATCTTTTGATGATGCTGACGAACCATCAAGTTTACTGGCGAAAACTATCTTATAAATACTATCAAGCTGATGACTGAAAACATCCAGCTGCAAGATTATGCAAAATGCGGCCAACCCGACAAGCCCGTAAAATATCAGATGAAATTCTTGTTTGTAAATCATCCAAAAGGCTGAGAATATTAAAATAGCCAGGTAAGCTGTAGTTGAAAATGTTAACAACAAACATCCTAAAATCAAAACGCTATCAAACTTACGTTTCAAAGCTACTGCCAATACCCAAAAAGGATATGCGGTAAAAACAAACATCGAAGGCTCGCCAGTATAACTCGTCATACGAATTAAACTTATCCCTCCCATATTCATAGTTTGAAACTGGGAGGCTGGCTTGTTTTCGTAACCAAAAGTTCTGTTTACAATAAAATCGCCATTTTGATGAAATATCATGTAATATAACAGCTCGTAGATACCATAGATACACATTAACCTAACACCCCAGAAAACATATGTTAGCGTTTTTTCATCAGCGAAATACTTTATATACAGGTAAATGGTAAATCCTACTATTAAACTGAGCGTTTGAGTTAAATGTGATATCCGGAAAAATGTTTGGGTGTAGTTTTTGATATTGAGCAGCAAAAGATCATCCGGTAATTTAAGATCAACCCAAAGATTTACCATTTGGGAACATATGCTCAAAACCGTAATTATTGAAAAGAAGATGAAAAGCTCCTTTATGAATTTTTGCTTAGGCAACCCAAGGGGGGTTAAAAATATGATTATACATAATATTCCGGCAAAAAAGGTAATGATTGTAGTGCCTGGGATAGAAGGTATTATTAAAAAAGAAATCACAGGAAAAACCAGCATTAACAAGTTAACATAACGTTTAACAAATTTTAGCCTGGAATCTTTATTTGATTCTGCGGGTTGGATTGCTATGTGCATCTTTTAATTATTAATCATTTACAGCTTAATATCAATGTGAGCTACATTAATATCTTATCAGTCGTTACCGTAGCCCAGCCCATAGCCATAGCCAAAGTAACCGGCCTTAGCAAAGTCGACATCATTAATAACCAAGTACATATTTTCGACGTTATCTTTGGAGCGTAACTGGTTTACAAGATTAATTTGCTCGGTATTGGTGTAATTATGCCTGCATATATAAACCGTCATATCTACATATTTCTCCAGGATTAATGCATCTGAAACCAAGCCGAGCGGTGAACTATCAATTATGATATAGTCGAATTTTTCCTTTAGGATATCCAACATCATTTTTGTTTTCTTATTTAACAGCATTTCGCTTGCATTGGCAACCACTGGGCCTGAAGAGATAAGGAACAGGTTTTCACTTAATTCGGTAGATTTAATAATATCAGCTAAATCCACAGAGCCCTGTAAATAATCAGAGTAGCCCGCGGCTTCACTACTATGATTAAACATCTCTGATAACTTTGGTTTACGAAGATCAAGCTCCATCAACAGTACTTTTTTATCGGCCTTAGCTAAGATGTTTGCGAGATTTGCACTTATAAATGTTTTCCCCTCCCCATTAACACTCGAGGTGACCATTATGATCTTATTATCCTCGGAGTTTAATATATTCTGGATTTTAGTTCTCAACGTTCTGAAACTTTCGGTAACTGCTGATTTAGCTGAATTTTCAATCATCACCCCCTTGGATATATTGCTGTGTCCTATTTTTCCGATAATAGAAACATCTGTGTAATTTTGAATATCCTGTTCTGAATTAATAATTATGTGCTGTTGAGTTTTGTTATTTACATAAGCAAAAGGCACGATGAAACCTAACAAAGCGGAAAGCAAATAAATAACCGGTTTAAGAGGTTTTGCAGGCTCTTTAGAGCTTTTTGCATTATCTATTATATGAGATGTTGGGATATTTGAAGTTTTGGCGAGTGCGGTTTCTTCCCGTTTTTGTAATAAGTAAACATACAATTGTTGTTTAAGTTCCTGCTGCCTGCCGTAATCATTTAAAGCACGTTGTTTTTGAGGCACACCTTTTAAATTACCCTTCGCCAAATTAGTTTGATCGCCAAGTCTGGCCGTCTTAAGCTCTATCGACTGTCTGTAATATTTTATAGTTTGCAAAAGGTTTTGGCGCGCTATTGCTAATTGTTCATCAATATTGACAACCAACGGGCTGGCATCGGTATATGATAATAATTTTTTCTGCCTCTGCAGAATTAAGGCATTATAATCATTTAAACCAGAAGTGAACGACGCATCCTGTACTATTAGTGAACCAGGTATGCTTTGTTTGTTTTCAGGGTCTTTTAAAAACTTTTCAAGCTGATAGATAACCGACAACTGAACCTTTTGATTAGTATATTGATTATCATAATCATTTGCGTTGCCAACCAAAACTTTAGATTGCTCATTTATATCTGCAATTCCCTGGTTGGATTTATATTGTTCGTAATTCCCTTCAATACTGGCCAATTCACTTCCAACAATAGCAATACGGTTATTGATAAAGGTAAGCATACTATCAATCTTTGCTTTTTTGGTGGCTATGTTATCTTTCAAATATTGACGCATAATATGATCAACTATAATTTCGCCCCGTTTCGCTACCGGATAATACAGGGTTATATCTACGGCTGTAGTTGTTTTATCAGAAAACTCGGCATCGTAGCTTTTCAGCAAAGTTCCAATGGCTTCATCTTCGGATGTTACTTGTACAGAATAAGTTGCCTGGGAAAAAGATGCACCTGCCCTTGGCTGCAGCATTAAATCAAATTGCTGCAACTTTAATGGCTTGCCAAATGTTCCGTTTACATCCAGATTTTCGTCAGCGTTGGAGATATGAAAAGTATTTCTGTTGATTACGTTAATTTCATACGCTCTCTTCTTTATAGTATCAACCTTTTGATTAACTGTGGCTGCGTCAAAAGGCGATTCATCATAAATTTCTTTGGACAATAACCCTGATCCTGAAAATAGCTTTATGTTGAGATGCAGGGTTTTAACCGTTTCTTCTATCAGATTGCGGGTTCGTAACACATCTCCTTCATTTTTTAAATTTTCATTGCTGTTTATGGTGGATATACCACCGCCAAAAGCTGAAGACGGTGCCGCCTGAGTAGGTTGAGCTTCTACCACAAGTGCACTACTGATTAGATATTGCGGCGGCGCTATCTTTAAGTATGCATAGCCCAATGCTACAAATACAATCATGCTGAGCAGAAATAATTTCCAGTGATTTAAAAGCATTATTTTAAAACTTTTAAACCCATTCTTTTTTTGGGGCTCTAATTCAATTGTCATGTTTGTGCTATTATAGGTGAGGTAAAAATTAAACTGTTAATTAAAGACTATAACGATGTAGTAAAACAATGGCAGTAAGAACGGTGGCAGCTACAGTGATATATTTTAGCACTGTATTCTCAGTATTAGCATCTTGCCTACCCCTGCGCGGCTCTACATAAACCACGTCGTTTTGTTTAAGATAAAAATATGGAGAGTTAATAATGTCCTTTTTTGTCATATCAACAGTAACCACAAAGTTTTTACCTTCGGTATTTTTCCTCATGATGAGAACGTTGTTTCTTTTTCCGTATATGGTCATATCACCCGCATAGCCAATGGCATCAAGTACTGTTACCCTTTCATTAGGCAGAAAGTAAGAGGCCGGGTGATTAACTTCGCCAAGAACAGTAACTTTAAAATTTGAAAACCGTACATCAACAATCGGATCCTTAAAATATTTTTTTGCAGCCGTTCTAACTGCTTCCTTGGCTACCGATGTGGTCAATCCAGATAAATGAACCTTGCCCAGAATCGGAATTTCAACCAATCCATCTTTGTCAACTAAATACCCTGCTCCAACGCCGATAGATCCTGTTGCGCTGTTTATACCTGCAGTTAGATTAACACCATTGCGCGCATTAATAATTTGACCCGCATCTGCCTCTGTTGTATTAACATTAATTGACAATATGTCATCGGCCTGAATTACGGGTTCTGTAAATTGCGACTGACCGATTTCTTTCAGCTGGGCATTCTCAGGCAAATCTTGAAAGTACTTTAACTTTTTTGATGTGGTGCAAGAGTTTAATACCATTAGGCATACTATAAACGAAAGATATACCCACGTTTTAGCGTTTGATTTTGTGCTCATAATTATTAAGAGTTGTTTGTTTGAGTGTGTAGTATTCTTCAGTTAACTGAACAGGGAAATCAAATGACCAGAAGGGTTTGAAAGTTCAAGGATTGAAGAATTTGGTATGCCTTAACGGGCTTCGCATTCTCACTAACAGAGTGACTATATTTGGGTGATCAAGGATATTATGATTTGATAAATTTTAATCACAAACAAATATTAAAAATATATCACTAATAAAAGATGAAATTTTAGGAATGAGTGCTTTTTGTGTAATTATGTGAAATGGTGAAAAATACGCTAATAAACCCCCATAACACACTGGATATACACCTATTTATTTTTATATATTGAATAATTATTCTTATTTAGAGTAATTATTCAATACATAAAGCACGTCTACAGCAACTGATAATTACTGCGTTGATATCAATTCACATCAATCAAATTAGAGAGGTGAGCGTGAATGTTCAACAATCATAAACATTCCTTTAATCCTTACTTATTTGCTTTTGCATTAGTTGAATATTTTTCATTAACCTTAAGTAAAGTAATCTGAGACATTAAATTGGGGTTGTTATTCCAATTAAATTCACTTACGTACAAATTCCCCGTTTGCGTATCTTCTACAAGATCCAAAGGGTTTGCAAAGCCAGACATTCCTATCAAACCCATATTACCGGATCCGCGCGCACTGTTAACTATATCATACTCTTTATCACTTGCACCAATGGCCAACCGCGTATTTTTAACCATCGATCCGGGTTCGAGAACAATGATATCTCCCCCTCCACTAAACCTGCAAACAAGTAATTTTCCTTTTAAAGCGCCGCCAAAGGCGTTGCTTTTATACTCAATTACTCCGTTAGGCGAGTGATTTAAACCAAAATCAAAAGCAGCGCCCCTGTAATTGATATCCGGTTGTATATCTTTACTATATAGTGGATTATCCGGATACCCCCTGTTAACCGTATATTCTCCTCTTAAAGGGTTAGGATGGCCAAAATATCCAACTCCCCTATTGGGGTCTACTCTAAACAGCCAGTCATGTTGCACCTGAACAGATTTTGTGGCAGGTATATTAGGGCCGTTATAAATTGTCCCATCCGGCCTCCTGGTTCCATTTAACGAAGCCGGAGAATTACCGCCGCCTCCGGAACCATTAGCCGGAATATATAATTGTCCGTTAGTATGCCAAACCAGGTCATAAGCATTGCGAATACCCGATGCATAAATAGTTAAAGGGGATTTGATGCTATAAGGGTTATACTTGCCATCTGCTGTTTTAATATCATTTAGGGGTGCCTGATTGATAAGCTTTTGGTTGTCGCTGGTTTCTACATTTAGTGGAAGCTTCAGATTAGCCAATTTTTTAATATCCAATCTAAGTATAGCTCCTGCAAGCAAGGTTTCCTCTCTTTGCCATCCCTTATCAAAAGCGCCCGCCGAGCTGTTGCTACCCTGGCATATGTATATAGCACCATCAGGGCCAAACGCCAATCCGTTTACCATATGATCTCTGGTAGACCGTGGCAGCTTACTCACAATCAACTCCTCCGCCGATAGATCAGATCCAGTTAAACGGGAGATATTTCCATCGAACGGTGGCGCACTTGTTAAGCTACCAGAGCAATGAGTTACCCAGGCAATTAACGTTTGCGAAGTTGAGGAAGGATCAAACGTTAAACCAATTGCAGTGCGCTCGCCGTATTTTGCTTTGAGGGTATTTATTGTTTTGAGTCCGCTTAATGCACCTGTTTGATGATTAACCTCAAATCGTTCAATTACTCCATCCATTCTTAACGCGTAAAATTTACCATCCGGTCCAAATGTGAGCGTCGTATAATTTTTATTCTGTGTGCCGGGAACCGGTATTTTAGTAAAATCGGCGTTGTAAAACTTACTCGAGTCAACGGGAATGGTGCCGGTAAAAAAATTGCTCTCAAATCTTTCTATCGATGTTCCTGCATATGATCTTACCCCATTTGTAATTACAAATTTGTAATGCGTTGTTGGATCAAGAGGTTCACTTGGCGAAAAACTTATCGCATCTCCACCACCCGTACCCTGCATTACTCCTTTTACACTAACATATTTGCCCTCAACTTCCTTTAAAAGTTTTACCGTGTTGTTATTAATTGTGCTATTATCTATTCCTCCTTTAAAACCATTTACCTGGGGCACAGAAAGGCTGTTTGCCGCAATATTTGAAGTGTTGATACTTACAGACGTTGCCCCATTAACGGGATTTGATGCAATAACATAAGATTTTGAAGCATCAACAACTCGTAACTGATAAGCTACCTGTTGCGTGCTATAACCTTTAGCGGTTATAGTTAATTTTATAGCATAAATACCGGGTGGCAGTTTTTTTGCTTCCGAATAATCGAAGTTTAAATTATCAGCGCTTGATTTATTATTGGCAATTAAGTGCAACCATCTCGGAGTGTTGTCCAGATAATCGATATGCAGACCATAATTGATTCTTTTAGCCGGGCTAATTAACTCTATATGCAGTAAGTGATTGCCTGTGTCTTGTTTAGTAACTGAAAGATTTGGATTAGATGGCTTTATATAGAAATAGGGATCAAGCTTTGCCGGACTGATTTGAATATTATTAATTTTTGTGTTAACTCCACCATCGGCATTAATTGTCAGAAAACCATCTAGCACGTGTACTCTTATTTTAGCTATTTTAAAACGACCGAAACTGCCTTCCTTTCCAAATGGAACAAAATCAGTAATAGCTTTCTTCCCCTCTACGTTTATGCAATGTTTTTCTTTAGCTTTCCCTACCAAACCATCACCGGCAGTTACAACAACATCGTAATAGCCATTTAAAACTTTGATTTCCCAATAACCTTCTTCTTTTGTGCCCTTGAACGGCCCGTAATACCAACTGATATCATTAGCCTGCATATGTATAAGGCCATCAAGTAAAACATCATCAGGGTTATTCCTGTTTCTGGCATTGTTAACTAAATTCAACGGAGTTCCATCCGCTCTTTTTTTCCACCCATATTGTAAACTGCCGGTTTCAAATATCCCAGGCTTAGTACCAAATGGAAAACCGCAATCCTTAACCCAGCCAACCGGTTCTGAGCCTGAAGAATCCTGGAAATTTATTTTTAATGTTTCCATTAAAGGTTGCGAAAATTCAATAACCGGCACATCTGTGGGTTGGGCGATTTTTTTAGAATGAACAAGCCCAAAAGTGTTATTTAAAAGATAATTAGGGACAATTATAATTCCTACAAAAAGCAACATGGTAGCAGCTGACAAAATGAATACTTTTTTCATGCCGTAATAAAAATTAATGATAAATAAGGGGATAAATAAGGTAAAAGAATAGATTTAAAATGCTGACTTATTTAAAACCAAAACAATTGTTGGCTTATTAAAAAATGTCAAAATATTATCGGGAAGTATTGAACCGGATTTTTGCAAACTCCTGCAAAGTCTGTATAATTATTTGATGGAAGTAATTAATTTACTTCCATCAAATAGTTAACTGATAGGGTTATCAACTTAATTTTGGATTATAAGTTTAGCTTCTTTAGAACTGGTAGCATTTACAGCCCTTACAATAAAATAGGCTGTACCTAATACTTTGGGTAATTGTATTGTGGTGTTACAATTTCCCTGTAAATCAGTAGTAACGTCCATTGATCTAAGTTTAACACCCATGATATTAAATAACGAAATATTTACCTTCTCTAACTTTCTGTAGTTTGCCAGTTGAACGTGAGCCCAATCTCCAACATTAGGGTTAGGATAAACTTTCAATGTACTTTCAGCTTTATTTTTTTTAAGGTTTGCACTATCTGATGAAGAATTTGAAATTGACTGTGGTTGTAATGACAAGTCAACTTCTTTAACAGTATCTTCAACGCTGGTTACCCTAAGCTTTACAGCTTTTTCTAAAGCTGTATTTATAGGCGCACGAACAGTAAAGTTTAGCGTGGTATTTTTCTTCATCACTAAAAGGCTATCCTTTGTAGGTAAAGCTATTCCTTCGATATTATAATTTGACGCATCGTTTCCGCTTAACTTAATATCCTTTATTTTCAAATCTCCATCGCCCTTATTAGCAACCGATATATCATAATTTTTATAGGCTATTAACCCTTGTACATCAGGCGCCGGACTTGAAAATACACTCAAAAGGCCAGCTGGAGCCGTTGGGGTATCGTTTACCTTTAATAGTGTAATTTGTGTAACAAGGCTAGGATTTACGTTCCAATTATATTCAATTACATATAAATTCCCATTCAGGGTATCTTCAACCAAATTAATTGGATTAGCAAAGCCCGACATGCCAATTAAACCGTAATTTCCTGATCCGGGTGTAACTTTAACAATATCATATATGTGATCATTGTCATCTGCCGAATTTATAGATGATACCTTTACTAATGAGCCAGGTTCCATTACCATTATATCTCCACCGCCACTGAAACGGCAAACCAGAATTTTGTTTTTCAAAGCCCCGTTAAATGTGTTGCTTCTATATTCAAGAACTCCATTTGGCGAATGGTTTAAGCCGAAATTATAAGCCGCACCCCTGTAATCTGCATCTGGTAGAATGCTTGTTGAATAAAGCGGGTTATCTATGTTACCCCTGTTTTCAACATACTGACCTCTTAAAGGATTCGGATGACCGAAATATCCAACGTTTTTTAATGGATTTACCCTGAACAACCAATCAAATTGCACCTGTACGTCAGTAGTTGCAGGTACAACCTGTCCGTTATAGAAATCCCCGTTTGGCCTGCGGGTACCGGCAACGGATGCAGGCGAATTTCCGCCTCCGCCCGAACCATTTGTAGGTATATATAATTGCCCGTTACTGTGCCAAAGTAAGTCATAGGCATTTCTAACGCCGGAAGCATAAATCGTTACCGGTGAATTTGAGCTATAAGGGTTGTAAGTACCATCGCTCATCTGTATTGAATTTGCCGGGGCGGCATTAATAACACTTAATGATGACGAAGTTTGAACATTTAAAGGCAAGGTAACCGTATTCATTCTCGCCATATCTATGCGTAGGATTGTTCCTGAGAGCAGGCTTTCATCACGCTGCCAATCACTGTCATACGCTCCAGCAGAACTATTACTACCCTGCGACAAATACATTGCACCATCTGGGCCAAATTGAAGGCTATTGGCCATATGATCACGTGTTGAGCGCGGAAGCCTGGTGATAAAAAGCAATTCATTTTCCAGATTGCTACCACTCAGTTGGGAAATATTGCAATCAAACAACGGTGAATTGATTAATCCGGGTGAGCAATGGGTAACATAGCAAATAAGATTATTTGCAGTTGAGGCAGGACTAAAAACTAAGCCAATTGCAGATCTTGTGCCATATTTGGTATTTAAAGTGGTAATAATTTGTTGATTACTTAAGGTTCCATCGGTATGGTTAACTGAATAGCGCTCAATTGCTCCATCGAGTCGCAAAGCATAAAACATGCCGTCCGGACCGAAACGCACAGTGGTATATTTTTTATTTTGGGTGCCCTGCACCAGGCTTTTAGTAAATTTTGCATTTAAAACACTGATTGTCAAATCAGTATTTGCAGAATCGGTAGTAAATGTTGATGTGAAAGGAGTAAAGGCAGCGCCACTATATGATTTTACACCATTAGTAATACTAAACCTGTAAGTTGTATTTGTTTCGAGCGCCGTTTTAGGCGAAAAGCTTATAGCATCTCCTCCGCCTGTTCCTTGTACTACGCCCGCTACTTCGGTGGCTACATTATCTATAACTTTGAATAATTTTACTGTAGTTGAACTGATTGTACTGTTATCTACCCCTCCTTTAAACCCGGCTACAGCAGGAACAAACAAATGATTGGCAGCAACACTTACTGTGCTTGGATTTACTTTAGTTGCGGCATTGGCTGGCGAAGATGAAACCACATACGGGCCGTTGCCGTCAACAACCCGTAAATAAATATTAGTATATGAACTTGAGTAACCACTGCTTGATGCTTTAACTGCCGCGCTATAAGCACCTACAGGTAGTGAATAAGCAGTAGCGTAGTTAAGCACAATTACAGGCGTAACACCAGGTTGTGATGAAGCAAAACTCAGCCACCCCCCGGTACCTGTGTTATAGGTTGCTGCAATTGCATAGGTAAGCGACTTATTATCGGAATTGCCGGCCTGCAATGAGATTGTGTTGGGGCCACTGTTTCCTTTAATAACCAGGAGATTTATGGTATTGTTGGACCATCCTATAAAAGGAGCTATACTTACAGGAGTAATTCTGGCGTAGTTAATTTTAGTATTTGTGCCTCCGTCGGCCGTTATAGTTATATGTTCATCTGTAACTGGGACCCTCACCGTAGCCTGTTTAAATCTGGTTGATGAGCCGGGTAGCCCGCTTGGCACAAAACCTGTTATGGCACTCACACCCTCTACTTTTAAATTATCACTTTCAGGATTGCCATCTCCTACGCCATCGCCGGCCGATACATTTACATCATAAGTTCCATTTGGCACCTTAATTTCCCAATAGCATTGCGTTTTTGAACCAGGAAACGTTCCACTAACGTTGTTAGCTTGCATGTATATTAATGTAGAAAGTGTGATATCTTCCGGCTCATTTCTATTAAAACCATTTGATGTTATATTAAATGGCGTGGCATCTGTCTTTCTTCGCCAACCATACTGCAGGCCAGATAATTGATAAGGTGCGGTTCTAAAAGCATACGCCTGCCCAAAATCCCGAACCCAGTTATTGGGTGGTATTGTTGCTGCATTTTGAAAATTCACGTACGTTGAATTAAGCGATATACCATCCACCACAATTAATCTAAAACCAAGAGTGTCTGATTCATAACCAGTTGCGCTTGCTATAAGCGCCCCTTTATAAGTTCCCGGCGCTAAATCAGAACTGATATTGGCTCCACCAAATGAAATGGTGCCTAATACAGCCGGAGGTACAGTTAGCCATGGGGCAGTTATTGATCTGAATGTAACCGCTGGAGATCCCATACCAGATGATAAAACAACTGATTGGGATTTAAGTGCTCCTCCTTTATAAAAAGTATAAGACAGGCTGTCTGCTGAGAATTTTAAGGTAGCCGAAGGAACTATCGGAACATCTTTTTTTACACTAAAGTCATCAAAAGTGTAGGTAACAGGGCTTGCGGCGTTACGATGCGTAGCGTATATAGCTGCATAAGTTGCAGCTCCGGTTACGCCCATGCCGTTAATCTTTATGTTTGAATTTGGATAGGCAGCGCCGGTACTCAAATAAGTGCTTCCGCCGTCTGTGGAATAAAAACCTTCCGCAGTTTGCGTTGCAGAATCTATTGTTAATCTCAATCTTACTGTGTTGGTATTTAGGTTTACTATAACCGGTGTTATTCTTTGATCGGGATTACCGGCGCCTATAACGCTACTGCTTAAATCGTTAAACTCTCTTCTAAGCTCCACTTTATTTCCGCTTATATCCAGCTTAATAAATGTATGGTCATTTAAACCAAACCAAATTCCGGCTTGTTGTGATTGTGCCGCGTTTATTGGATTGACAATGGAAACCTCTATATTAATTTTCCCACTTTGTAAAACCTTTACCCCTAAAATATTTATTTGATTATTGTTAGTCAAAAAGTCAATGCCCTTGTTTGTTACAAAAATCAAACGGCCCTGTGTTACGCTGATTTTTGAAGGCTCATATCCGGGAGCATCAGCTACTGATGGAACGCCATCAACGGCCAAACGTGTGCCGGAATATGGCAGTGCCATGGTAAAACCGGTACCAATATTAGCTTTATCGACTAAAGTGCCTGTAACACCAGCGTTAAAAGACAAAGAATATGGCAAAGAAACCTGAATAGCAGAGCAGGGTAAGGTACTATAAGGAGGACAAGTATTGGCTGTAGAATCAATAGTGATGTTGTTTGCTAAAACAACTGTGCTCTGTAATATTATATTCAATAGCAAAAATAAAATACATCTTTTCATGGCTTTTGATATAAATTAAACAAATAGAACTTCAATTACTTTCTATTACTATCCCGACGTGTTGTATTTGGCTAATAATCTTTAATTTCCAATGTTTTTAGGTTAACTACCAATTGGGCTGATTTTTCAATTAACTTAAGATTTAATACTTCATTGCTCATCAAACAAACAGACAAAAGAGGTACAGAAAAAAAGCAGTATTTAATACAATTCAATATATCCTTGGTCAAGAGCGTTTTTACAACTAAATACTTTTCCTGAATTAACGTTCCAATTTCCTGGTCGTTAAAAACTACTTTCTTAAAGCCATTTACATCAACTACAAACTGTGTGCTGAAATACCTATCTATATCATCAGTATCTATGGTTGATGTCTCAAATAAATCGGTTATATCATACCAATATAAATACATGTTAATCTCCATACCAATGCTGAGGTACCATTTTATAACTCCGCTGTTTTTTGTAAATGCATCCAAATACAACATATCAACGTCATTCCTTTCATTCTTTATAATATTCAGTGCTCTGTAAAAAATCCGCGAGCCAATATTATAATGTGAAAAATGATGATTGACAATGATGTTGCGTAGATAAACAACGTTTTTTTCCACTTCTAAAAGAACAAAGCCCGTAAGATCATTTGACAAATAATCACTTACATAAAAAACATACACATCCGGCCGCTCAATCATCCCACACAAGTAGCGTTTATAGTTAGGATCCCTATATATAAAAAAAACTGACAATGCGTTGCTATATGCATTTTTAAGCACATTACATATCTTATCAATAATTGGATCATCAAGATCCGTCAGGCGGATAAATTGCATGGTGCGCATGCTTTGCGATATAAATATTAATTATAGCGAAGCTCTTTCGCTTACATGATCATAAACTATCAGCCCCGTCTCTAAATGATAGATGTTAAAATTCATACAATAATAAAGTATTATCTATTTATTAAAATAACATCCGACGTTTTGTGTGTAATTACGAGAAATACCGAGCAAAAGCTGCCAATATGAATTAAATCATATTCTATTTTTTTGACACCATAATTTCAAAGATTCTGAAAAATTAAAGAAGATCCTTCAACTTTAACTTCTTTAAGAAAAAATTTCTCATAGGTAATCAAAATTTCACAAAACGATATACATAATCCTAAACACCAATTTAATCAAGGGGATTATCTTTAAATTGAAAATAATTTCAATAGGGAAAATATTACAACCAGTATCTATTGTCATAACATTTAATTAATTATTTAACTCGCAAAAAAGCAGGAATATGTAAAAATAGAAGTGATCCAAACGCAAAAACATAACTCTCAAATATAAATTTATGGCACATTTTACACAAACAGAAAAAGAAATCAGTGATTTCAACAATTCCAGATGGAATGTAGTTTACACCAAATCCAGATGGGAAAAGAAAGTTGATAAACTCCTCAAAATGCAGAACATCAATTCGTTCTGTCCAACTATCAAAACTAAACATCGCTGGGTCGACAGAATTAAAACTGTCGAGCTACCCTTGTTCAAATCTTACCTATTTGTTAAGGCAAATCCAAAGGATCTGCTCAAGGTTAGGCAAACAATGGGGGTTGTGAACTTTGTTCATCACTGTGGCAAGCCTGCATCAATTAACAACACAGAGATTGAACGCATAAAGACACTTGTTGAAAGTTACGATAACGTTGAAGCGGTAGGCCTTCCCCGGATTAGGGTTGGCGACACGATAAAAATACAAGATGGTGTACTATTAGACTGGCAGGGTGAAGTACTTAAAATTCAAGGAAAATCCGTTGTAATGTTAATGAAAGAACTCAATTGCGCCTTAGTTATCAATACTGATGAAACAACGCTGAGCTTCGTGTAACTAATGCTGTATGCGGAATTGCAAAAGAGGAAAACATTTTAATTACTTATTAACCTGGCATTAAAGGAAAATACCATGGACAAACATTATGGACAAACCGTAGAGGCGGTGATTAGAAAAAAAGGCTATAGCATAAGTGAAATCGCTCATCTTGCTCACGTCAATCGAAGGTCAGTATATAATTGGTTTAACCAAAAATACTTGAAAACTGAAATTATTTTCAGTTTAGGTCTTTTATTAAAACACGATTTTTCAGTCGAATTTCCAGATTTATTTACTAAAAAAGATTTTCAGGAGATTTATAATTATCAGGAGCCAAATCCTGACGACCTGATTTTAAAAGATACAATAACACATCATGTGTGGAAAAATCGGTATATAGAATTACTTGAGCAATATAATCAACTGAAATTAACCCATCCCCATATAAGCGAATACTTAGAACGCAAAAAATTAGGACTAGATGGTTAAACAAGAAAACAGCATCAAAAAAGAGCCCACAATTTTTGTTTATGAGGTAAGCTGTGCATGATTAATAATTTAAGTGAATAATTGATCATGTACAGAATTACTCGGCTTGGTTTTAAATCCGCGTTCTACTTATTGAAAATTTCGAGTATTTAATTAAGACAATGGCTAAAGTTTTTTTGATAGATGATAATCCACTGGAGCATTTTATTGCAGATAGAATGCTTAATAAGTATGCCCGACCGTTAGAAATTTTACATAGCGTTGATGCTCGCTTAGCGCTGGATTTTTTGAAAGAACACAGCCAGGATATAGTTGCCTTGCCCGATTTAATCTTGTTAGACTTAAATATGCCTCATTTTAGCGGAGGGGATTTTTTAAAAAGTTTCACGTTAGTTGAAAATCAACTCATCAAACATGTAGACATTTTTATACTAACATCATCTATTAGTAACAGTGATAGAAACTTCTGCAAAAAGTTTCCCTTCGTTAAATCTTATTTCGTTAAACCTATAACTCAGCATATTATTCAGCAAATTTTTTCATCTCAGGCCCTCTGACCCCCTCTCTCTGCAAATGAAGATGTGAATGTAGCCGATATAAGCAGAATGACCAATTATTAAATACCGAGTTTTTTCAAAAACGAATGATATGTCTAAATATATTTATATTAAGACTCTTTTTCTGTTGATATTGTTTTTTTTTAATGTAAAATATTTGTCGGCAAAGAAGAGAATAATAATTTCATATAACAATCCGGATGAAATTTTATGCACCCCTTCTAAGATGCTATGCCCCGGAGGAAGCGTTCAATTAACGCTATCCACAGATCAAAGTAATGCCCAAATAGTGTGGTTTTTAAACGGGGTCACTATTCAAGCCGCCAACCAACCTACTTATACTGCAACATCAGTTGGCTCATATAGTGCTACCGCGACATTTGGGGGCAACACTGTAGTTTTCCCCAAAGTTGATATACTAAAAAGTGATACCCCGGTGGCAAGTTTCACCCATTCTGCTGACGGGAAATGTGCAACCTCACCTATCCGGTTCACCTCTACTTCAACGGGTACAAATTTGAAATATACCTGGGATTTTGGCGACCCCAATTCTCAAAAAAGCAACACTTCAAACCTCGAAAATCCAAGCCACTTATTTATCGGGAGCCATGGCAATGGCACACAGGTATACACAGTGAAATTAACGGTAACAAATGAAGCAGGATGCGCCACAAGTGTTGCAAAAACAACAATAAAACTAAACCAAACGCCCAGCACAAGTTTAAGCGCAAATGGGTTGACTTTTTATAACGGAGCTCCTTATTTTGTTAGCTGTGCAACAACCCCTTCATCATTTAAGTTTATAAATAAATCCGGCACATCAAACCTCAGCTATCGAATTGCCTGGGGCGATAAATCGACTGATTTTGTAAGTAAAACATTTCAAAGTGTTACACATATTTATTTGCCGGGCTTTTACACAATGTT
Organism: Mucilaginibacter sp. P2_A4; assembly: GCF_056405015.1. Lineage (NCBI taxonomy): Bacteria > Pseudomonadati > Bacteroidota > Sphingobacteriia > Sphingobacteriales > Sphingobacteriaceae > Mucilaginibacter > Mucilaginibacter sp. P2_A4. The sequence continues at coordinate 309,524 of NZ_JBFUCX010000011.1, forward strand.
TTTTAGTGTTACGGGCCTTAAAGGCTGCGTAAATACGCAAACATACTATGTATATGTTGGCATCAGTCCACAAATATCCGTTGAAAAACAGGCTGATAAAGTGTGCGTTCATCAACCAATGGTGATAAATATTAAAAATCTAACACCGGCTGCTACAAGTTATAAAGTTACCTATGGCGATGGCGTTGTTAAAAACTATTCAAAAGCTGTTGACACGATTATGCACACTTTTGAAAATAGTTCTCAAAATCAAACGGCAGTTACCAGCCAGGGCACATTCAATAATGCTTATACAGTAGTCATCGAAGCTTCAAATCCATGTGGTAAGGTATCCATTGATACTGGTCCCATTTTCGTAATTGATTTGCCCCAAAAACCGGTAGTTACTTCGCACATTAATATTTGTTTAAATACTGGCGCAGCGCCTTTAACAGCTACGCCTGCAAACGGTAATAATCTTACATGGTACACCGATGCAACATTAAAAAATAAATATAGCCAGGCACCTTCTCCCCCTACCAACATTGCACAAGCAATTACCTATTATGTGTCGCAAACAAACCCAACAGGATGCGAAAGCGATGTTGCGGAAATAATCGTGAACATTCTGCCTCTTATAGAAAACAATACAATTGGTACTGATCAAATTCTTTGTTTTGGAGACACTCCGTTGAAAATATTAGCTACTGAAGCCTTAAAAGGTGGAAATGGCCAGTTTGAATATCAATGGCAAATATCTACAGACAATGGCAGAACCTGGAGTAGCAATATAACTAATAATACCACATCCGATTATTTTCCAAACGGCCTCCCTGGAAATCAACGGTACAGGCGATTGGTTTCAAGCGGCTCCTGTACAAGCATTTCCAACGAAGTTACCATTGATATTGAACCTGAGATTGTCAATTATAATCTCCTTGGTAAAGACCAGGTTATCTTGCCGGATGATTCGCCTGCACTTATAAAAGGAGGGTATCCATCAGGAGGCAGTAATGAATATAAATTTACATGGGATGAGTCAACCGACAACTTAAACTGGAAACCTATACCTAATAATACAGAGGTAGATTTCCAACCTCCAAAAAGCGCCGTGAACATGTATTACAGGCGCATTACAACAAGCGGGCGCTGTATGGTTGTGTCGGCACCGGTTAAAGTTTTTGTCAAAAGTTCCATTTTTATACCTACGGCTTTCACTCCCAATGGAGATGGCGTTAATGACAAATGGACAATTAAAGGATTCGAGTACGACTCCAAATTCCGGGTCAAAGTTTATAACAGATACGGTGAAATGATAGTGAATTCAAAAAGCTCAACCTGGGATGGCCTCTATAATGGTAAACAGTTACAATCAGGAGTTTATTATTACATTTTAACTGCAGACAAAGTAAATTTAAGCGGATATGTAACAATTATTCTGTAGCTAAATTGGGTGCCAGCTTATATTGCATACTTAGTTGACGTTTTACGAAAGCATATATAAGTAAGTATTAATGATGGCTAAAACTTTAACAGCTTACATTCAAATATCATCATGAATATTGCTAAAATTGAAAGTAAATCAAGTTTCAAATCAATCGATTTGTTTTTAAAGCGGTTATAGCATGACGTAAAATTATAAGGATTTGAAAAATTGAAGATCGTAGCAAGTTCTCCAATTCGATACCTTTTTTCTTTTAAATATTGCTCTGCTACATCCATTTGAAGTTTCCTGAAATAAATAAACGGGCTTACGCCATAAGCAACTTTGAAATCCCGTTTTAATTTGGAAGCCGACATGAAATGAATTTCAGCAATATGAGAAAGGCCTGGAAATTTGGATAGTAATATTGATTTCAGATATTCTGCTACTCTTTCAATTTGTGGATCAATAACCGATATTTCTTCGTAAGATTGACCTGACGAACTCGATTTTACAATCGAGTTATTAAATTGATTAATTGCCATCATTAAATCAGGATCATGCAAATTTATTTCTGGTTTTTCAAAAATCTGCAGATAAAAACCTACAGGCAAATTGTCTTTCCAATCCGGGTAGTAAGTAATAATGCATAGACGGAGATTTGTAAAACTATCAGAAAGGTTTTGTTCAAAAACCCTTGGATTGCCACTTAGCACTGAGGTTAAATGTGGCAAATGACTATTATAAAGCGGTCCTAATAACTCGCTCAATGTTAATGTGCCTATTTTTTCTTTATCGGAAATATTAAATTGTCTTAAAAACTTTAAAGATGCATATCTTAAAACTTCGTCATTATCCCAATATGATACCATAACAATTTTTATCATTAAATCTTATTAACCGTGTTCGTGCCAAAAATGACAGACACCGTTACATCATAGTTTAAACCTTTGTTTTGAATATAAATTAAAATATTAATTTACAACAAAAAAGGCAACTTAAAATCTGGGAGACAAGTTTTTTTCACAACTTCTACAGTTAAATTCAAAATTGTAAAGTTTGTGTAAAGGGGGGTAAAACGGCTATAAAGATAAAATATAGCCCTCAATTATTTAAAAAGCGGGTTTTGTTTTATTGTTAACGAAGATATTCAATAGTAAATTGTGAAAATGTGTAAAGTAGAGCTTTACACATTTTCACAGTTTACTATGTCTGTTTGTATATTATTAATGATCGGTAGACAATTGAGAAAGCTGTAATCGGGATTTTTTAGAGTTTTTTATTTTAATCCAAACTTTGCTTTTTCTTTTTTATGACACTCTTTTAAAATTAGACTGATCCCAGATTTGAACTGTTTGCAAATTTATGTCATGATTATCTTCAAAATCATTTAAAAAATAGGCAAGTTGTTTAGTTTTAAACTCGGCCCAGTAATCAATAAACAGATATGCACTTTTGTTTGCTATCAGCAGATCATCCAGTGCAAACGTTTGTGTCTGATCCTGTTGATTAATTACTTCCGAAAAATCTTCAAAAAATTTAAAATTTTCCATCAAGGAAATAAAGTCTATTTGTATTGCAATACGTTCTTCCAATTTCAAACGAGGAATTTCGATTACTCCGAAACCAGCAGAGATCTTTGACACTTTGTCTGTGAGTTTTGCAATATCTTCACCTGTATAACCTCGACTGTTCCCCTCATTTTCAATTACCGTTAGCAGGTTGGCATCATCTTCATTGACTACGAAAAGCTCATTTTGCTGATAGTCATAATAATACTTTTCTGTAAAATATGTTTGCGGAACGCTAACGGCATTCATTAGCCATTGATTAACAGTGTTGGTCATATAAAAAAATGATTTATAGTGAAGTCCATTCGCTTCATCAACTAAAATTGGTGTTTCCATTTAAATTAAATTAATACAAAAAAGTAAAAAATCGCCATAAAATACCTAATCGTTTAATTTACTTGCAATTATACGATAGCTTAATTAAGTATACGTGAAGATTTATGAGAATGTTATGAAAAAACGATATAAAAGTGAATATCAACTAAGGCTTATAAGAATTTAATCTGCGCCTCAAAAGCACTATTCCCACTTGAGTTAATAGCTTAAAATGGCTTTAAGGAATTTTTGAGAGATGCTTTAAAAGTAAATACCCATCAATTAATAATTGACAGGTATTTACAAATGTTTTTTTACTTCAAAAGTAAAACATTATGGTTGGAGAATAATTTTATTGAACGAGCAGTTTTGAAGATAAATTTCCCGCTGCGCTGCGTGCATTTATGATATAAACCCCCTTGGTTAAAGTATTATTAAGGTTAACCAAAATATTGGCATTTCCTGACTCATTGGTAGTGAACGTTTTTGTTTGGAGTAAACGACCCGACATCGTGGTAATCAATAATGTTACCTCTTCGTTTTTTGAAAAGCTGCTTGCATTCAAATTAAAAACACTACCCAAATTTGGATTTGGATAAACAATAATCTTCCTTTTCTCCTTATCGCTTTCTGTTACGAGAGAACTACTGGTTGATTGAAGAGATGTTGAAGCAAACGAACTTACCGGCTGTACTTGAAATATTTCTACTGCTGCAATTCCGACACGATTAGCTGTTGGGTCAAATTTCATATTCATCACCCCATCTGTTACCGTTACAGGAATATCCTTTACTAATGCTGCCCTGTAACCAACTTGGGCATAAATATCAAAATTGGTTAAAACAACCTTGTTTTCAATAACCGTATTAAACACCCTGGTGCCAGGAACGGTCCAATAGTTTTCAACAAAATGGAGTCTTACAAAATAATCTCCATTAGTTACTGGTATGTCATATCTGGTTTCTGCAAGTTCTGCAGCTGCAGATAAATAAGTTTGATATAAACTATCTATATCTGTACCCAAAACAGTCGTTTTTGTTACCTGTGCATCAAGTTTAACCGAACCTGCTCTGTAGTTTTTATCTGCTTCATAGGTGTTACCCGCTAATGTTAGCGGCACATCCGAGCCACTTTTTATCCTTTTGATGACATTAACCGTTGATGTGATTGTGTTACCTATTCCATAAAGCGGGATACGAAGCGGAGATGATGCGCTGTTGTAATTTACCAACAAAGCCGCATTTTTAATGCCAACTGTAGCAGGATTAAATTTAACAGTTAAGGTGGTAGTTGTCTGCACCGCTAGAGTTGCCGTTTTTAGGGCACTCACGGAAAATTCGGCATTATCGGGCCCTACGATTTGGACACTCTTCAATGTAATCGGCGAGTCATTGCTGCCGTCGGGATAGCTGATCCCTGAATTTTTTATGGTTAAGGTATAGGAAATGGAGCTGCCTGTTTTCGCAGGATCAAAACTTATCATTTTTTTAGGAAGTGGCACCAAATCGGCATAGTGCAGCGACCCTGAATCCGGCTTTATGTTTTCTAAATAATAAATATTGTCCTGGTAGTCATAGTTGGTGAATGCCGTACCTAAATAATCGCAATCAAAAAAATACGCATTTGGAATAATATTCCCATTCCCATCCATAGCTTTCAAAATTCGCATCCCTATCAATCCATTATAATTTTGTGTTCTATCTGTTGATGAAGAACCTACCTTAAATCCAAAAGATCCGGTTGGATTAAAAGTATTAGTGGCTGGGGCTGATGTACTGCCGTAAAGCCGGGGAATTACAGACTGGCCATCCAAATTATTATGCGTAAAAATCATAGTAGAAGCCGTTGATCCCTTTTTAAAATATCTTATGGATTCTGTTGCCGAACAACATCCGTGATATGCAGCAACCTGCCGAACGGTTACCGGTCGGCTTGCATCCGCCCTCACAAAATAAGAGGCTACTACCTCACTTGAATTTGGCACGCGGGCAGAACCATCTATATTTCCATCATCATGACCGTACCCTGTTATTGAGGTGAAGCCGGCGGCCGTTAGCAACTGTTGGGCGTAGGGTTCGTTAACTCCCTCTCCCTCAAGTTGCGAAACGCCTGTTAATTTAACACTTTTAATAGGGGCAATACTATCATTGCTGGTTATAGCCAACGTATCATTAAATACCTTTAAACGTGAGCCAGCGTCTTTACTTATAAATTGAATTGTTACGTCGGTATAAGCTTCGGAATTTATATTAAAGGGCACCTTTGCTAAGGTGTCGCTTCCTACAGAAGCTACCTTCCATGCAGTCGGGTTGCTGAGCGCCAGTTTTGTTACCGTAAGTTTAGCAGCTCCTTTGTTATTTATCCTAAGCTTTATTTTATCATGATTAGCGTTGTAAGGAGTTGTATCGGGACTAACACGCCTCCAGGGTGTTTGAATCTTTGAAAACAGCAAACGATCATCGGCCGGAAATCCATCAGGGTTCTTCAACACCATATACGTTGCCGGCGGTTTAATTACCACAAACCGGAAAGTTGTGGCTGTGGTTATCGTTGTGTTATTATTGGCATCAACTGCTTTGGCCACAATGCTATAATTTCCAACTGTATTTATAATGACTGGAACTGTATAATTAACGTATGGAGCATTATTTAATGAATACTTCAAGGAATCCATGCCCGCTCCTCCACTATCTGTACCCGTTAATAAAACCTGTACCTGATCAACGTATACTCCGGGAGAGCTAAGTGTACCCGCAAGCCTTATACTTGCTGTGGGCGCTATGGCATCTGTAACAGGATCTGCCGGAGCAATCGTTACAAAATTTATTTTACTGTTAACACCGCCATTAGCATCAATAGTGAGTTTACCATCGGTAACTGTTACCACTCCTATGGCTATTTTATGTTTGGCCGATGCCGAGGTGATTAAGTCTGCTATAACCGGTAATCCTTCTGCGTTTATCTGCGTATCACTGTCATAATAACCTTCATCACCCGCTCCTATTGTTACCCGGTAAGTACCATTCACCACAGCACACTCCCAGGTTCCGGGTAGCTGTCCCTTATCGCTGGCCTGTATCTGAACAACACCTAATAATCGCTTTTCACTCGTACCTGTACGGATACGTATGTTCGCGGTCATATCCTGCGGAGCTTTTGTTGAAGGGTTTATCCATCCAAAACCACGCGCATCGGTATAAGCAAAACCATTATCAGCTGTGTAACCTGTAGGTGCAGTGGATGTAGATGGCACACACGCGATAGCTTTATGGGTTCCTGTTGATTGAGCCACAATAGTAAAAGGACTCGACTTGGTCACAACCTGGTTAGTATGGGCATCACCCGATTTAACTGAAATATTGGAATTACCCGGAGCTGTGAGGATAAACGGAACTGTATAATGAACATACGCACCATTATTCACTGCATATTTCAAGGAATCCATGCCTGCTCC